>NZ_JAQGNT010000011.1 GCF_028291725.1 Hydrocarboniphaga sp.
ACTCGGGATTGATCGTCCGCACCGAGGGCAAGGGCGGGCGCATCATCGACGAGGAGAAGGCGCACGCGCGCGGCACGCGGCTCGGCTTCCCGATGATCGTTCTCGTAAACGGCGGCTCGGCCTCCGCGTCGGAGATCGTCGCCGGCGCGCTGCAGGATCACGAGCGCGCCGCCATCATGGGCACGCAGACGTTCGGCAAGGGCTCGGTGCAGACGGTCATCGAGCTCGACGACGGCTCGGCGCTCAAGCTGACCATCGCGCGCTACTACACGCCGTCGGGCCGCTCGATCCAGGCCGAAGGCATCGACCCCGACGTCACGGTCAAGCCTTTGAAAGTCGCCAAGGACGACAGCCAGCCGGACTTCGACGCGATCAAGGAAGCCGATCTGAAAGGCAGCCTGCTCAACGAGAAGGAAAAGAAAGTCGATCAGGCCGCGATCGACGCGGCCAAGAAGATCGACGAAGACGAGCAGAAGCTGGCGACGACCGACTACCAGCTGTTCGAGGCGCTGACCTTGCTGAAGGGTCTGAGCGTGGTGGCGAGCCGCCAGTAGGCCCCGTAGGTTGGGGTGAGCATCGCGAACCCCAACTTCGGCGCGGCATACCGTTGGGGTTCGCGATGCTCACCCCAACCTACAAATTCAGCGTCGCGCGCTCCACCAAAGCGCGGCTCCCAGCGCCAGGCTCAGCACCGGCAGCGCGGCCCCGAATTCGGGGCTCACGATGTGCGTGCACCACAGCAAGGCGCCGACGATGACCAGCGTTGCGCCGACCAGTACGCGGTTCTGGCGTTTCTGCTGAGCCCGCATTTCCAGGCGCAACTGCTCGATCGACTTGCGCATACCCGCGTCGAGTCCGCCGCCGCGCTCCAGGCTGCGCACGACCTGCTGCACCAGCACCGGCAGCGATTCGGCCAGCGCCGGAATGTCCTTGCGCGCCTGGCTCAGCCAGCGCGCCGGGCCGACGCGGCTGCGCATCCAGTCTTCCATGATCGGCTTGGCGGTCTTCCATAGATCCAGCTCGGGATACAGCTGGCGGCCTAGACCTTCGATGTTCAGCAACGTCTTCTGCAACAGCACCAGCTGCGGCTGCACCTGATAGTTGAAACGACGCGCGACCTGGAACAGGCGCAGCAGGAAAAAACCGAAGGAAATCTCGCTCAAAGGTTTCTGGAAGATCGGCTCGCAGACGGTGCGGATCGCGGCTTCGAAGTCCTCGACGCGCGTGCTGCTCGGCACCCACTCGCTTTCCAGATGCAGCTCGGCGACGCGCTTGTAGTCTCGGTTAAAGAAGGCCAGAAGGTTCTCGGCCAGATAGCGCTGGTCGAACACCGACAGCTGGCCGACGATGCCGAAATCGACCGCGATGTAGCTCGGGTTCTTGGGATTGCTCACGTCGACGAAGATGTTGCCCGGATGCATATCGGCGTGAAAGAAATTGTCGCGGAAAGTCTGCTTGAAAAAAATCTCGACGCCGCGCTCCCCCAGCAGCTTGAAGTCCACGCCCAGGCCGCGCAGACGATCCAGCTCGCGGATCGAGACGCCATGGATGCGCTCCATCACCAGCACGTTGGGCCGGGTGTAGTCGAAGAACACCGCCGGGTGGTAGATCAGCGGCGAGCCCAACCAGTTGCGGCGCAGCTGCGCGGCGTTGCCGCCCTCGCGCATCAGATCGAGCTCGTCGAACACGATCTTCTCGTATTCCTCGACGATCGCACGCGGCCGCACGCGCCGCGCCTGTGCGCTGAATTTCTCGGCGAGTTCGGCGCAGAGATACATCAACTGCACGTCATCAAAGATGGTCTTTTCGATACCCGGGCGCAGCACTTTCACGATCACTTCGAAACCTGGATCGCTGGGCGTGGTCGGCTTCAAGCGTGCGGTATGAACTTGCGCGACCGAAGCCGACGCCAACGGAACCGGATCGAACTCGTCGAAGAGATCCGCGATCGGCTTGCCGAGCGCTTCCTCGATCAGGCGCATCGCCTCCGTGCCCGGGAACGGCGGCACGCAATCCTGTAGCTTCGCCAGTTCCAGGGCCAGATCGGCCGGCAATACATCGGGCCGCGTCGACAGCGCCTGGCCGAACTTGATGAACACCGGGCCAAGTTCTTCCAGCGCCAGCCGTAGACGCATCCCGCGCGGGCGTGGGTCGCGCCGTGGTTTGCGACCGAGGAATTCCTGCAGCCGGTAGCGGCGAATCACGCGCTGTATCGTCCACAGACGCGGGATACGGCTGAACTGGATGGAACTCATGCGGGGCGAGACTCGATGTTTTTCCGGCGTTCAAGACGCGACATTCGCGCCTCGATACGATCGGCGCGCTCACGCAGCCGATCGACTTCGTCCATCCATTCGGTGACGTCGATGCCGCGCGCCAGATCGCGGGTTTCTTCGACCAGATACTCGGCGGTGTTCTGCGCCATTGTGCGGCTGCTGTTGCGGCCCCAGTTGATCAGCGCCTTCAAACCCTGGGCCGCGCGATGCGCGGCACCGTCACCGAGCAAGGGCACGATCCATTCCTCGAAGTCGAAACCGACGCGGCCCAGCAGGCGCCGGAAACGCTGCAGCACTTCGGCTTCACCTTCAACACGCAAGCCCGCCGGCAACGCGGTATCGCCGCCGGCGAGCTTCGCCGCCATGCCGGCGAATGCCGGCGGCGGCCCAATCAAACTCACGCTGGGGGGCTTGTCACTCTCGTTGGTGACGCGCACGCCGCGTGCGTCGAACTCGATGAACAGCTGCCAGGCTAGACCTTCCAGCTCAAGGGCGATGCTGTTGCTGCTCATCGCCGCACATTCGGCGAGCGCTGCCGGCTCGATCTGCAGATAACGATTGAGCGCGACTTCCAGGCCAGCGCAGACCAGCGGCGGCGCCGCTTTCGCGCTGCTCATGCGTCCAGTCTGAACCCGCGATGCACCGCGACGATTCCGCCGGTCAGGTTATAGACCTGGCAGCGTTCCAGCCCGGCGTTTTCCATCATGCCCTTCAGCGTCTGTTGGTCCGGATGCATGCGGATCGATTCGGCCAGATAGCGATAGCTGGCTTCATCGCGCGCGACAAAACGCCCCATCAGCGGTAGCAGCTTGAATGAGTACTGGTCGTAGAGTTTCGACAGACCGGCATTCAGCGGCTTGGAGAATTCCAGTACCAACAGGCGGCCGCCCGGCTTCAACACGCGGCGCATCGAGCGCAGCGCGGCATCCTTGTCGGTGACGTTGCGCAGGCCGAATCCGATGGTCACGCAGTCGAAGCTGCGATCCGCGAACGGCAGCATCTCGGCATTGGCCTGGACCACCGGCAGGCCGACCACGCCCTGGTCGATCAGCCGGCGCCGGCCTTCGCCGAGCATCGCCGCGTTGATGTCGCTGAGCACAACCTGGCCGCGCGGTCCGACCTGTTTGGCAAATTCGCGCGTCAGGTCGCCGGTGCCGCCGGCGACGTCGAGCACGCGCTCGCCGGCCCGCACGCCGGCGAGGTCGATCACGAAGCGCTTCCACAGCCGGTGCACGCCCATCGACATCAGGTCGTTCATCAGGTCATAGCGTCGCGCTACCGACGAGAAAACTTCGGCGACACGCTTCTGCTTGTCCGCGACCGGTACCTGCTGGTAGCCGAAATGCGTGGTCGACGACGGTTTGGGATCGCTGGGGTCGTGGCTCACGGCTGGGCCGGGTAGTGCTTCTTGGGCAGGGCGGCCAGTTTAACGATGTCGCTGTCGCGGGACATGTTCAGCGCCTGCAGCCGCTCGATATACGTAGCCCAGTAGGTTTCGCGATTCGTCGCCAGGTCGTGCAGCACGTCCCAGGAATACAGGCCGGTATCGTGGCCGTCGTCGAAGCGCAGCCGGATCGCGTACTGGCCGATCGGGTCCGCACCGGTGACACCGACGTTGCGCTTGCCGCCGATCAGGTTCGGCTCGGCCTGGCCGTGGCCCCAGACTTCGGCCGAAGGGCTGAACACGCGCAGATATTCGAACGGCAGCTCGTGCACGCTGCCGTCGGCGTAGTGCAGCTCCAGCAGTCGCGAGCCGCGGCGCAGTTTCAGATCGGTGGGACGGGGTGCTGACATCCCACCAGTTTAAGCGCGTCCGCGCTACACGGGGCAGGCGGCACCGGTGCTGATCCACTCGCCGATCAGTGCGCCGAACTGCGCCTGCGTCCCCGGTGCCGGCTCGCGCGGCTGGCGGCTGATGTCGATACCCGGGTTCCAGGCCCAGCCGACCAGCGAATCCTTGGCCATATGGTCCTCGAGCTGTTTCATCGATTTGCCGCCGTTGCGCTTTTTATCCTTGATCTGCTCGCAGATCTGCGCCAGCGACTGGCCCTGCCAGGCCATCTCGATCGGCGCGACGTGCCACAGCGGATGGCCCGGCACGCCGGAGGCCTCGAAGTTCTGCGCCTGGTGACAGGTATTGCACTGGAGCGCGGTGGCGCCGTGATTGTCCGGGCCGCGGACCACATGCGGCAGGTGCGGATGCAGATCCAAGCCCTGCGTCGGGCTGTCGCCCTTGGGATGGCAGTTCATGCAGCGCGGATGCTGGATCACCTTGCCGGCCTCGGTGAACAGCGCACGCGAACGCTCGGTCTTGTCGCTGATGCCGGCGAAATCCCGCGGCGATTTCAGTGTCTGGACTTGGTCGGCGGCCGCCAGCGTAGTACTCAGGCTCAGCGCCGACAGCAGCAAGCCGAGCAATCCTTGTCGCAATCCTTTGAACATAATGCGTCTCCTGAGGCTGGCCGCGGGGCGGGCGAGAGAACGGTACCGAGCCTGCATCATAATGGTAGTGACCGGTCAGACACATAGTGCCGCACTTTGGTTATGCTGGTCGTCCCCGCCGCGCCATGCGCGGCGTTCTAGCCATCCGCATCAAGACGGGAGAGCCAGATGGTTTCACTCAAAATCAACGGCAGCGCGCACTCGGTTGACGCCGAGCCCAATACTCCTCTGCTCTGGGTGCTGCGCGACGAGCTCGGACTCACCGGCACCAAGTACGGCTGCGGCGTTGCCCAGTGCGGCGCCTGCACCGTGCATCTCGACGGCCAGCCGCTGCGTTCGTGTTCGGCGCCGGTGTCCGCGGTCGGCGGCAAGAACGTCACCACGATCGAAGGCCTGAGCAGCAAGACCGCGAAAACGGTGCAGCAGGCCTGGATCGATCTGGACGTCGCGCAGTGCGGCTACTGCCAGTCCGGCCAAATCATGACGGCGGTCGCGCTGTTGGAGGCCAAGCCTAAGCCGAGCGACGAGGACATCGATCTGGCGATGGCCGGTAATATCTGCCGCTGCGCGACCTATGTGCGCATCCGCGCTGCGGTGCACGCTGCGTCGGCGAAGCTGAGCGCCTGAGGAGATTGCGATGCGAGTACTCGACCCCTCATCCGCCGTCGCGATTTTTGCGATTCCGGCGCAGCAGCCCGCTGGCCTGAATCGCCGCGACTTCCTCAAGTCCAGCGCCGCGGCCGGCCTGGTGTTCGGCCTGCAGCTGCCGCTGGCGAAGAAGGCTTTCGCAGCGGACGCCGTCGGCGAAGTGCCGCCTGGACAGTTCGCACCGAACGCCTTCATCCGCATCGCGCCGGACAACACCGTGACCTTGGTGATCAAGCATCACGAGATGGGCCAGGGTGCGACCACCGGCCTGGCCACGATCCTGTGCGAGGAACTCGACGCCGATCTTCCCGCAGTGAAAGTCGAGTACGCACCGTCGAACGCGGCGCTGTACAAGAACCTCGCCTTCGGCGCCCAGGGCACCGGCGGCTCCACCGCGATCGCGAACTCCTGGGAGCAGCTGCGCAAAGCGGGCGCGACCGGGCGCGCGATGCTGGTGTCGGCCGCGGCCAAGCGCTGGAACGTGTCGCCGGCTAGCATCACCGTCAGCAAGGGCGTGGTCAGCAGCGGCAGCCACAAGGCGACGTTCGGCGAACTCGCCAATGACGCAGCGACCCAGCCGGTGCCGGCTGATGTTCCGCTGAAAGACCCGAAGAACTTCGTTCTGGTCGGCAAGAAGGAAACCCGCCGCCTCGACAGCCAGGCCAAGTGCACGGGCACCGCGATCTACACCATCGACGTGAAACTGCCCGGACTGCTGACCGCGGTGATCGCGCGCCCGCCGGCGTTCGGCGTCAAGCTGGTGTCCTTCGATGCGGCGTCGGCGAAAGCGGTCAAAGGTGTCACCGATGTCGTCGAAGTGCCCGAGGGCGTGGCCATCGTCGCGACCGGCATGTGGCCGGCGCTGCAAGGCCGTCGTGCGCTGAAGATCCAGTGGGACGGCAGCGCCGGCAAGCTCAACACCGCCGGTCTTTACTCGGATTATCTGAAAATCGCCGAAGCCGGCGTCGGCGCAGCGACGATCACCCGCGACAAGAACACCGCAGCGCAGATGAAGAAGGCGGTGACCACGGTCGAAGCGGTCTACGAGTTCCCGTATCTGGCGCATGCGCCGATGGAGCCGCTGAACTGCGTGGCCTGGCTGCATGACGGCATGCTCGAAACCTGGGGCGCGCACCAGTTCCCGAGCTTCGATCACATGTTCGCGGCGCAGGCCGCGGGTCTGCCGGTGGAGAAGGTCAAGCTCAACTCGCTGATCTCCGGCGGCAGCTTCGGGCGCCGTGCGAATGCCGCCTCGGACTTCACCGTCGAAGCCGTCAATGTCGCCAAGGCGATCGGCCGCCCGGTACCGGTGCGCGTGCAGCGCACGCGCGAAGACGACATGCGTGCGGGCTGGTATCGGCCGCTGTACGTGCACACCGTGAAGACCGGCCTTGATGCAAGAGGCGAGCTGCTGGCCTGGCAGCACGCGATCGTCGGCCAGTCGATCATGGCCGGCACGCCGATGGCGGCGACGGTCAAGAACGGCAACGACGCCAGCTCCACCGAAGGCGTATGGCCGACGCCGTACAAGATCCCGGCGATGTCGGCGGATCTGTATTCGCCGGTGCAGGACGTGCGCCCGCTGTGGTGGCGCTCGGTCGGCAATACGCATACGGCCTATGTGATGGAGACGATGCTCGACGAGTTGGCGACGCTCGCCAGGCAGGACCCGGTCGCGTATCGCCTGAAGCTGCTCGCCGATGAGCCGCGCATGGCCGGCGTGATCAAGCTCGCGGCCGACAAAGCCGGCTGGAACACGCCGATGCCGGCCGGCAAGGCCCGCGGCGTCGCCTCGCATTTCTCGTTCGACACCTATGTCGCGCAAGTCGCCGAAGTCAGCCTGAAACCCAATGGTCAGCCGAAAGTCGAGCGGGTGGTCGTCGCGGTCGACTGCGGCGTCGCCGTGAACCCGGACCAGATCGCAGCGCAGATGGAAGGCTGCGTCGGCTTTGCGCTGGCTGCCGCGCTGTACGGCGAACTCGACATCGAAAACGGCGCGGTCAAACAGAGCAACTATCACGACTTCCGCGTGCTGCGCATCGACGAGATGCCGAAAGTCGAGGTCTACATCGCCGACAGTCAGCATGCGCCGACCGGTGTCGGCGAGCCTGGCGTGCCGCCGCTGGCGCCGGCGGTCGCCAATGCGCTGGCCAAGCTCACCGGTACCCGCGTACGCCGGCTGCCGCTGGCCAGACAGAAATTCCAGCTGGCTTGAGGCCGACGATGGCGGACGATCTCGCGGACGACCCCAAAGCATCGCAGCCCGGCGGCTGGCCGGCCTGGCCGGCTTACGCGCTGATCGACGATCTGTTGCCGACGCTGGAACGCTGGTCCGCCAGCGGCAGACGCTACGCGCTGGCGACGCTGATCGAGGTGGTCGGCTCGTCGCCGCGGCCGGTCGGCTCCGAAATGGCGGTCGCGGACGACGGCGAGATGGCCGGCTACGTTTCAGGCGGCTGCGTCGAGGCCGCCGTCGCCAGCGAAGCGCTCGCGGCGCTGGCGGATGGCCGGCCGCGTCTGCTCGACTACGGCGCCGGCAGCCCGGTGCTCGACGTACAACTGTCCTGCGGCGGCCGCATCCGCATCCTGGTTCGCGCCGTTGACGATGGCGCGGGCTATGCGGCAAGACTGCGCCGGGCCCGCGTTGACCGAAGCCCGCTGTCGATCAGCACCGATCTGGAAACGGGTGCGATTCATTTCGAAGCCGCAACGGTGGAAGAAGGACTCGGCGCCGCTCGTTACCTGCGGCGCCAGCTGCCGCCGCTGCGCCTGATCCTGGTCGGAGGTGACCCGATCGTGCTGGCGCTGCTGCAGATGGCGCCGATGTTCAGCGTCGAAACCGTGCTGCTGCGTCCACGCGGGCCCGCTGCCGGCGCGAGCCTGCAATACGTCCCGGCGCTGTATGACCGGCGCGGCATCGAAGCGGCGCTGGCCGATCTGCATGTCGACTCGCGGTGCGCGATCTATACCTTGTCGCACGACGTGGATACCGATCACGCGGTGCTGGCCGCCGCGCTGCGCTCTCCGGCCTATTGCATCGGTGCGCTGGGCAGCCGGCGCAAGGCACAGACACGGGTCGAGCGCCTGCGCGCCGAAGGCTTCGACGAGATCGCGCTGGCGCGCTTGCGCACACCGGCTGGACTGAACATCGGCGCGCGCTCGCCGCAGGAAATCGCGCTGTCGATTCTGGGCGAGCTGATTGCCGAACGCCGCCCAGACTGAGGCCGTCGCGGCGTCGGCGAACCGCATTGGCTGCATCGTGTTGTCCGCCGGCCGCTCACGGCGCTTCGGCCGGACCCGGATCAACAAGCTGCTGGCGCCGATTCGCGGTCAGCCGCTGATCTGCCATGTGCTGAACGCAGTCGCCGGCTCCGGCGTAAAACCGGTGGTGATCGTGACCGGCCACCAGCGGACGGGCGTCGAACGGGCTATCCGCCATCAGCGCGACCGCCATTGGCCCACCCGCTTCAACCGTCATCATCGCCAGGGCATGGCGAGCTCGCTGCAGGCCGGCCTGCGCGCGATGCCGGCCTCGGTGGAGGCGGTCGTGGTCTGCCTGGCGGACATGCCGGGCGTCACCTCCTGCCTCATTGCGCGGCTGATGGCGGCCTATCAAAGCGGCGATGCCGCGGTGATCCCCGTGGTCGACGGCCGACGCGGCAATCCGGTGCTGCTGGGCCGCCCCCTGTTTGCCGCCATCGCCCAGCTGTCCGGCGACCAGGGTGCCCGGTCGCTGCTGCGCACTGGCCCCGGCCTGCGATACCTGGACACAGATGCTGACGCCGTCCGCGATATCGACACGAAGCGAGACTGGAACCGCGCCGTCCGCCGGCGGCTCCGCGTCCACTGAAACCCCGATCCCCGTGTAACTACTCTTGTAACAGGACCGTGTTCTGTTGTTACCTTCGGTTACGGACGGGCCCTCGTGCCCGGCCCCAAACCATCGACAAGGGAACGGCCCGCTCAAGGGCTCTACGGAGAGAGTGCGCACCATGAAGAGCAAACTGCAAAGTAAACTGCTTTTAGTCACCCTGTTGGCCGCGGCGGCCAGCACCATCAGCCTAAGCGCCGCGGCGGCCGGGCGTCCCGAGCTGGTCAAGGCCAGCCTCGACGCCCAGCGCCCGTACATCACCGGCGAACTGCTGATTCAATTCAAGGCCGGAACCGCGGCCGCCGACAAGGCCGCCGCGCTGAAGCCGGTGGGCGGCAACGTGCTGCAGTCCCTGGTCAAAGGCGGCCGCGGCCAGCTCGACCTGGACCGCGTCAGCTTCGGCGGCAACGTTTCGATCGAGACCGCGATGCGTCTGCTGCAGGCCAGCCCGCGCGTCGATTTCGCCGAGCCGAACTGGGTCTACCAGCACGACACGGTTTCCAACGATCCGTACTACCTCGACGGCTCGCTGTACGGCATGTACGGCAGTAGCACCTCGCCGAGCAACATCTACGGCTCGGGCGCCGGTGAAGCCTGGGCGGTAGAACATATCTGCAGCAACAAGATGATCGTCGGCGTGATCGACGAAGGCGCGATGTATACCCACGAAGATCTGAAGGCGAACTTCTGGACCAATCCTTTCGATGCGGTCGACGGTATCGACAACGACGGCAACGGCTACATCGACGACGTCCACGGCTGGGACTTCGACGGCAACGACAACAGCACCTTCGACGGCTCCGGCGACGATCATGGCACGCACGTGTCGGGCACCATCGCAGCGGTCGGCGGTAACGGCATCGGCGTCGCCGGCGTCTGCTGGAAGGCGAAGATCATCAGCGCCAAGTTCCTCGGCGCCAGGGGCGGCACCACGGCCAATGCGATCCTGGCGATCGACTACCTCAGCGACCTGAAGACGCGCCACGCGCTGAAGATGCCGGCAATCAACAACTCCTGGGGCGGCGGCGGTTTCTCGCAGGCGCTGAAGGATGCGATCGACCGTTCGGGTGTGGCCGAGATCCTGTTTATTGCCGCTGCGGGCAACGACGGCGTCGATGACGATGTCTCGCCGCACTATCCCTCGTCCTACGACAGCGAGACCATCGTCTCGGTCGCCTCGATCGACAGCTCCGGAGCGCTGTCGAGCTTCTCGAACTACGGCGCGGTTTCGGTGGATATCGGCGCTCCGGGTTCCAGCATCGTCTCGACGGTGCCGTCCAAAGCCATTAATCCCAGCAAGGTCAAGTCCGCGTACGCCAGCTACAGCGGCACGTCGATGGCCACGCCGCACGTGACCGGCGCGGTCGTGATGCTGTCGTCGATCAAAAGCGGTAAGACCGCGCTGCAGCTGAAGGATCTGCTGATCAGCAAGGGCACGCCGACCGCTTCGCTTGACGGCAAGACCAGCAGCGGCAAGCGCCTGAATCTCGGCGACTGATCGGCGATGCGGAGTTGAGCATTTGATAAAGACCCGGCTTCGGCCGGGCCTTTACTATTTGCCGGTCGGGGATGACGAACCCGGCGGCGCGGCCGTCTACTTGAGGTTGATGTAAGGCACGGTTCCCCCCGGAACCATCGTCGTCGGCAGCACACCGTTCCAGCGCTCGGCTGCTGTCAATTCGACCAAGGCAGCGTTCTGACGAAGGGCTTCGCCCTTGGCACGGATCGCGGACGCTTCTGCTTCGCCGGTGATACGTGTGCCTTCGGCTTTGGCGGTCGCCTCGGCCAGCGCCGACTCGGCGCGAGCTTTGGCCTGCGTTACCGCGATGTCGGCTTTGACGCGTTCGGTTTCCAGATTCTGTTTCTGAGTCTGGATGGTTACTTCGGCCTTCATGCGCTCTTCGATCGAGCTCTCGTAGGCGTTGCTGAAATCGATGTTCTCGATCTGCACCGAGTCGACGACGATCGGCCCTTTGACGGCGGCTCGCAGATTGGTCGCCACATCCCTCACGAAAGCGGTGCGGTCCTGTACTGCCTTGAGCGCGGTGTATTGGCCGAACGTGTTCTCCGCCACCGTCGGCGTGTTCCGGTCGATCAGGCGCGACACGGTGTTTTCGACGTTGCCGTATTCGGCATAAACCTGTTCGACCACATCCGAAGGGATGTGATAGTTCACCGACACTCGCATTGTCGCGGTCTGTTGATCGAAGCTGTAGGCGTCGACTTTCTCGAACAGCTGGCTGTTGTTCTGCACGCTGATCTTGCGCACCGAATCGACGAACGGAATCTTCCAGTTCGCACCGGGCTCCATGATGCCGACGATCTTGCCGAAGCGCAGATGCACACCTCGTTCGCCCTGATCGATGCTGGTGTAGCTCATCAGCAGCACGAGCACGGCGATGACCGCCGCGACACCCGACGAAATCAGCCCCGACATCGGACGACCGCTTTCAAAACCCGTCATGTTGCCCCCTAGTCCGAAACAAGATTCGCGAAGTATCAGCGCGCAACGAAACCATTGCGTCCCAACGCGAGCTGCCTGAAATCGATGCCCTGTTGCAGGAACGATTGATTAATACACTCCTGCAGCGTGGCATAACCGGCCTCGTCGTTACGCTGCAGCAACAGCTTGCTGCCGGTCAGGGGCACCGTCGTCAGAATGCCGAGCGTCTCGGCGGATCGCTGTTTCTCCGCATCGCTCATGAACATGATCTCGGGGCTGCGCTTCAAGGACCAGGCGATCCGGTCGCGGGCCACGCGCGAATTGCCAGGGGATGCCGTCGCCCGATTGACGATTTCCCAGGCACTCAGATAGTACGCCGCCACCACGTCCGCGATATCGCGGGCGTTGTAGCCCGAGCCGCGCAGCAACTGATCGAACTGCTGCCAGATCGCATCACTCGAAAACGCTTCGCGAATTTTCGGCATCTGCGCCGGGTCGGTCCCCTGGACCTTGCTTGCAATCTGTTGTCGCAAGGTGCGGCTGATACCGTCGGAGGGCTGGTAGTTGAGATTGGCCGTCAGGGTTTCCGTCATACCATCGCGGGTTGTCGTCAGCGGAGGCGGGCCGGCCTTGCCGAGCAGGCTTCTCTGACCGGCCGCCAGCGTAGGCTTGCTCACCTTCTGGATCAGGCTGTTGTAGAAGCTGGCAGACAGATACAAGGACGGCAATGGCGCCACATCTTCGGCGCGGCAAGGCGCGGGCAGCACGGACGCCACAATCAGCAGCCAGAATATGGAAGCAGCGCAGCGCTCAATCATGTCCGCATCATAAAAAACAAACGGGATATTCCGGTCGATCGACATCGCCTTCCGGCTACCGCCTGTCGTTTGCCACCGATTATTTGCCGATGCAGAAGCTTGAGAATATCTGTCCCAGCAGGTCGTCGGTGGTGACGGTGCCGGTGATCTCACTCAGTTCCTGCTGGGCCAGACGTAGTTCTTCGGCGATGGTTTCCGCCGGCTGGCGCTGCTCCAGTCGGTTCTGCGCCTGCTGCACGTGGCCGCTGCAGGCCGCCAGCGCGACCACGTGCCGGGTGCGCGCGGTGAAAACGGTCTGCTGGTCGGCTCCGCCGGCGCTCCAGCCCGCTAAATGGCGCAGTTCGTCGCGCAGCAGATCGAAGCCCTGTCCGGTGACGGCGCTGACTCGCAGCTCGGTGCCGGTATCGGTCTGTCGTCGCAGCGGCGGCGCGCCGCTCAGATCGCATTTGTTGCGAATCAGCAGGCGCGGCACGTCAGCCGGCATGCGCGCCAGCAGCATGCGGTCCGCCTCGGCTTCAGGATCGCGATCGTCGAAGACGAACAGGATCGCCTCGGCCTTTTCCACTGCGGCCCAGGCGCGACGGATGCCCTCGCGCTCGATCGCATCGCCGGTGTCGCGCAGCCCGGCGGTATCGATCACCGTGACCGGCAATCCGTCGAGCAGTAGGTGTTCGCGCAGCACGTCGCGCGTGGTACCAGGCTGATCGCTGACGATCGCGGCGTCCGCGCCGGCGAGCCTGTTCAACAGGCTGCTCTTGCCGACATTGGGCTGCCCGGCGATGGCGACCACGAGGCCGTCGCGCAGGCGGCGACCTTGCGCGGTCTGAAGCTGCAGGCCCGCCAGCGCGTCGCGCCAGGCGCGCAGACGCTGATGCAGCTGCGCGTCGGCTAGCCAATCGATGTCTTCGTCGGAGAAGTCCAGCGCGCCTTCGATCCACGCGCGGATCTGCATCAGCTCGTCGGCGAGAGCCTGCACCTGGCGCGAGAACTCGCCTTCGAGTGACCGCTGCGCCGCGGTGACGGCTTCGCGGCTGGACGCGTCGATCAGATCGGCAACCGCCTCCGCCTGCGCCAGATCGAGCCGGCCGTTGACGAACGCGCGCTCGGAGAATTCACCGGGCCTTGCGACCCGGGCTCCGGCAGCACAGGCCGCTTGCAGCAACAGGTCGAGTAACACCGGCCCGCCATGAGCCTGGAGTTCGACGAGGTCTTCGCCGCTATAGGAATTCGGAGCGGCGAAACTCAGCACGAGTCCGCGATCCAGGACATAGCCGCCGGCGTCGCGGAAAGCGCGTAGGCCGGCTTGTCGCGGCGGCGGCAGCGATCCACAGATTTTCTCGGCGGTGGTTCGCGCCAGCGGGCCGCTCAGCCGCAGCACGCCGATCGCGCCGCGTCCTGCTGCGGTCGCGATCGCGGCGATGGTGTCCGTCGTCACGACCGAATCCGATGCGCTTGCCGCGGTCCGGCTATTTCGCCGACGGCTTTGGCTTGTGCTCGTCACGCTCGATCTTGCGCGTGATGTACCACTGCTGCGCGATGCTGATCGTGTTCGATACGCACCAGTACAGCACCAGGCCCGCCGGGAAGAACGCGAAGAAGCCCGTGAGTGCTATCGGCATCACGTTCATCATCTTCTGCTGCATCGGGTCCATCGTCGCGCTCTGGCCCGACAGGCGCTGCATCGTGAACATGCTGATGCCGTAGATCACCGGCAGCACGAAGAACGGATCGGGCGAGGTCAGATCGTTGATCCACAGTGCGAAATCGGCCTGGCGCAGCTCAACGCTTTCCAGAAACACCCAGTACAGCGCGAAGAACACCGGCATCTGCACCAGCAGGGGCCAACAGCCCGCGAGCGGATTGAAGCCCTCTTTCTTGTACAACTCCATCATCGCCTTGGACATGCGCTCGCGATCACCCGCGTAGCGCTCCTTGAGGTCGGCGATGCGCGGTGCGAACTTGCGCATCTTCGCCGTGGAGCGGTACTGCGCGGCCGACAGCGGATAGAACGCACCCTTGACCAAAATCGTCAGCAGGATGATCGCGACACCCCAGTTGCCGGTGTAGTGATGCAGCTTTTCCATCAGCCAGAACAGCGGCTCGGAGATCGCGGTCAGGAAGCCGTAGTCGACGGTGAGTTCCAGACCCTTGGCGGCCTTGCCGATCGAGTCCTGCAGCTTGGGTCCGACATAGAGCTTGGTCGTGAAGGTCTGCTCGGCCTGCGGCGCGATCGTCGACACCGGGCCGAGATATTGCGCGACGTAGCGCTGATCGCGGCCCGGCTTGCCTTCGAAATGATTCTTCTCGTTCGCCGGCGGCAGGATCGCCGCGACGAAATAGTGCTGCAGCATTGCGATCCAGCCGCCTTGCTGGTCGACGCTGTATGCCTCCTTGTCGAGATCCTTGAACGTGTGCTTGCGAAAACGGTAGGCCTCGGAACCGGGCTTGGCTTCATACACACCGAAACCGGTGTAGGTATGAACAAAGCGCGGCTCCTCGGCAACCGGTACCGACGTGCGCACGATGCGCACGTACGGGCTCGCGGTCAGCGCTTCGCCGCTGCCGTTGACGACCTGCTGGATGAGTTCGATCTCGTAGCTGCCGCGGTGGAAGCGATACGTCTTGATCACCTTGTTGCCGGCCGCGTCGCTGCGCTCGAGCGGCACGTCGAGCGTGTCGGTGCCGTCGGCCATCCGGTATTCGGCCTGCGCGCTGCTGAAGTCATCCAAATGGCTGCCTAGCGCCTTGTCAGAGCCGGCAACGCCACTCTGCAGCACGTAGAAATGGCCGTCGCGATCATTGAACAGGGGCACGTTCTTTTCGGGCTGCTTCTTCGACAGCGGATAACCGATCAGCTCGAGCCGGCGCAGGTCACCGCCAACGCTGGCGATTTCGCCGACGAAAAGATCGGTTCGCACTTCGATGCGCGTGTTCTTGGCCGGCGTCACAGCAGCTGGCGTCGTGGGCGCGTCCGGCACGCCGATCGTCGGCACATCGCTATCGGACTTGCGATCGTCGGCCAGCGTCGCCTGGGTGGCGGCGGTATCCGGCGGTGTCAGTTCCGGTTTCGGGCCGTGCTCCGTCTGCCAGGCCTGGTAGATGAAGAACAACAGCACGCCGAGCACGGCAAGCAAGATGAAGCGACGGTTTTCCATTGTGTTCGTTAATGCCTGTTGGGCTTGTTTAGGCTGCAGCAGTCTCGCCGGTCGGCGCGACTGGCTGGCGGCACGGGATCGAAGCCGCCGGGGTTCAGGGGATGGCAGCGCAGAATGCGCCGCGCCGCTAGCGTAGCGCCTCGCGCAAGACCGTGCTGTTGCAGAGCCTCGACCGCGTAGTGCGAGCATGAGGGATAGAAGCGGCAGCGCGGCGGCAGCAGCCGGCTGATGAATCGCTGATAGAAGCTGATCAGGAGGACGAGGATGCGGACCATCGTTGGGCGATGCGGATCCAAAGCTTCTGCAGGTCGGCGTTGAACTCGACGCCAGGGCGAGTACGTGCCGCGGGTTTGGCCATGATCACGATGTCGCAGTTCGGCAGGCGATCCTGGGCTTCGCGAAAACTGGCTCTGATCTGACGCTTGAGACGATTACGGTCGACTGCCAAGGCGGCCTGCTTGCGCGAGATGGCCAGGCCGAGCCGGGCCTGGTCGATCGCGCCGGCAACGACGACGGCGGTCAGCAGCGGCGTGGTTTCGCGCCTGCCGCTTTTGAATACCCGCTCGAAATCCGCAGGCTTCAGCAGACGCGAGCGCCGGGGGAAGCGCAAAGGCGCTCGCGCCCGGACGCCGCCGGCTTCAGACCGGCGTCAGGCGGGCACGACCCTTCGCACGACGACGGGCCAGGACCTTGCGGCCCCCGACGGTCGCCATGCGGGCGCGGAAACCGTGGGTGCGCTTACGGCGCAGCGAATGCGGCTGAAAGGTGCGTTTCATGGCGGGTCATCGGCAACAGCAAAAAAGGGCGCGGATTGTAGCGGCAAGCTGCTCCGGCTCACAAGCGGTGGTCCCAGCGGAGCTGCCGTCAGCGCCGTTTTTGGCTGTGGATAACTTGGCGGCGGCCGGTTAAACTCGGCCGATAAACCCGCTTTGCGCTGGGCAGCCGCCGATGTCGCTGCAGCGGAACAACAACTTTAATCGCGGGACGCTTTCTCCTTGATGCCGCAACGTCTGCCCCCTTCGTCGATCGCTTTTCCGGCTCCCTGTTCGGCCGATGAGCACGCAGCTCTATGAACCTCGGTGAAACCGATACCTGGTCGCGCTGTGTCAACTGGCTCGAGGGTGAGTTGAGCGGCCAGGACGTCAGCACTTGGATACGGCCGCTGGTGATCAAACGCTTGTCGGACCGTTTGCTGGTGGTGGCTCCAAACCGTATGGTCATGGAGCGCGTCCGGGCCGATTTCGTCTCGTCGATCCAGCGAGCTTGGCTGGCCTGCGACGGCGCCGACCTGCCGATCGAAATCAGCACGTCCAGTGAACCTCGCCTGGCGGCCGGTCCTGGCAATTCTTCGCCGGCGATGGTCGAGCCGGAGCGCTGGACCCAGAATGGGAAGCTGGATCCACGCTACTCCTTTGAAAGTTTCATCCAGGGCAAGTCGAACTCTCAGGCGCGCGCAGCCTGCCAACATGTGGCTGAATCACCTGGCGTCGCTTACAACCCGCTGCTGATCTATGGGGCCTCGGGCCTGGGCAAGACTCACCTGATGCACGCCATCGGAAACGCGCTGCTGATGCGCTCGGCTCGAGCCCGGGTGGTGTATGTCGGCGCCGAGCAATGGGTAACGCAGTTCGTCGCGGCACTGCGCCACAACAATACCGAGGAATTCAAGAGCTTTTATCGCTCCGCCGACGCCCTGTTGATCGACGATATTCATTTCTTTGCTGGCAAAGCCGTCAACCAGGAAGAGTTTTTTCATACTTTCAATACCTTGATGGATGGGCGCAAGCAGATCGTGCTGACCTGCGACCGCTTTCCCAAAGAGCTGGACCGGCTGGATGATCGGCTGAAGTCCCGTTTCAGCTGGGGCCTGACCGTGTCGGTCGAACCACCAGATCTGGAGACGCGGGTCGCGATCCTGCTGGCCAAAGCCGAACAGTTTCATTTGAGCCTATCGACGGACGTGGCTTTTTTTGTTGCCCAGCACATCCGCTCCAACGTGCGTGAACTCGAAGGTTCTCTGCTGCGGCTGGCGGCTGGCGTGCGGCTGCAGGGCGAGACCATCAGCATCGAGTTTGCACGGCACACACTGCGTGACATGCTGGCGCACTACGAGCGGCTGGTGACCATCGACAACATCATGGGAACCGTCAGCAAGTACTTCAACATTCAGATGAAGGAGCTGCGCTCGCCGAGGCGGAATCGTTCGCTGGCTCGGCCACGGCAGATAGCGATGTGTCTGGCGCGGGAATTAACGCAACACAGCTTGCCGGAAATCGGCACCGCGTTCGAGAAAGATCACACCACGGTATTGCATGCCTGTCGTACGGTAGCGAAGCTGAGAGAAGAAGATGCGCGGGTCCGCGAAGACTACGAGAATCTGCTACGCCAGCTCAGTTTTTAGGCCTTGAATAGACTGTGAAACGAGTGACTCGAAAGCCTGTGTATAAGCTTGTGAAAGGCTTGGCATCGAAGTAGTCGACGGCTTATCCACAGGATGCCGGGACGTAGTCGAACAGGCTAAAGAGTGCTCGGTTTCGTGTTTAAGCTTATGCTTTTGATGAATTTTATTATTGTTATCCAAGGCTCAGACTCTGCCTTACTAATGCTGTATTGACTTAAAAGAACACCGAGAAAGGTGATGACATGAAGATCCAAGTCGGTCGAAATGAATTGTTGGGGGCGCTCCAGTCGGTGATCGGCGTTGTCGAGCGTCGGCAGACTCTGCCGGTGTTGGGCAACTTTCTGCTCGATGTGTCCGAAGACGTGCTGACCGTCATCGGCACCGATCTCGAGATGGAACTAATCGGTCGCGCCCGTGTGCAGAACCTCGCGCCAGGCCGTACGACGGTTCCGGCGCGGAAGCTGTTCGACATCTGCCGCGGTCTGCCAGAGGGCGCCGAGGTGACGCTGGAGGCGGCGGCGGACAAAGTCACGGTTCGTTCGGGCAAGAGCCGTTTCACGCTGTCCTCGCTGAAGGCCGACGAGTTTCCGGCGATGGGTCAGGCCGCCGGCGGTGTTGCGGTAACGCTGAAGCGCGCCGAGTTGAAACTGTTGCTGGATCGCACGCAGTTCGCGATGGCGCAGCAGGACGTCCGCTACTACCTCAACGGTTTGTTGATCGATGTGTCGCCGAAGAGACTGCGCGCGGTAGCGACCGATGGCCACCGGCTGGCTTTCAGTGAGCTCAGCCGCGATACCGGCGTTACCGAATCGGTGCAGGCGATTCTGCCGCGCAAATCGATCATCGAACTCAGTCGCCTGCTCGACAATACCGATGAGGAAGTGTCGCTGGTTATCGCGCCGGGACAGGCGATGATCGACATCGATACGGTCAAGCTGACCACCAAGACGATCGATGGCCGATTCCCGGATTACGAGCGGGTGATCCCGGAGAACGGCGACAAGCGCGTGATCGCCGATCGCGAGATGTTGCGTAGAGCTTTGGCGCGTACCGCGATCCTGTCCAACGAGAAATTCCGTGGCGTGCGCCTGCTGCTCGAAGCCGGCGTGCTGAAACTGCAGACACATAATCCCGAGCACGAAGAAGCTGAGGAAGAAATCGAGGTTGCTTACGGCGGCGCGGCGATGGAAATTGGTTTCAACGTGAACTATTTGCTGGATGCGCTCGGCGTAATGACGGCTCAGGAAATCAGCCTGGAATTGAAGAATGCGGAGTCCAGCGGCCTTCTGCATGAGGCAGGAGATACCTCGAGCAAGTACGTGATCATGCCGATGCGGCTCTGATCGGCCGTCGATGCATATCCGTCAGGCGCGGGGCGAGAACCTGCGCCTGTACCAAAAGTTCGAGCTACAGGCGAACCCGCGGCTCAATCTGATTTTGGGTCCCAACGCGGCGGGCAAGACGAGCTTACTGGAAGGTTTGTATCTGCTCGGGCGCGCCAAGAGTTTCAGGACCAGCGAGTCGGCGGAGATACTCGGTCCTTACGGATCGTCGTGGAGTCTATTTGCCGAAGTTGAGAACGAGGATCAGGTGGATAGGCTGGGTGTGGGTTGGAATGGCTCCGAGCAGGAGCAGCGGCTCAACGGCGAGAAAGCTAGAACGTCTGCATTACCCAAAACTCTGGCCCTGCAACTGATCGATCCGGTCGGACATCGGTTGGTCGAAGAAGGGCCGGGCTACCGCCGCAGCTATCTGGATTGGGGAGTGTTCCACGTGGAACCTTCTTTTTACGCCGCCTGGCAACGTTACCAACGCTGCCTCCGACAGAGAAACCAGGCGTTGAGACAGAACTTACCGAAAGCGGCGATCAGCGCTTGGGATGAGGAGTTGAGCGTTTCCGCAGAGCAGGTTAGCGAAAGCCGGCGCCGCCATGCGGAAGCTCTGGGTCAGCACCTTGGCGAGTGGGTGGAGACCTTGTTGGGAATATCGGATACCCGGGTCGAGTTCTTGCAGGGCTGGTCAACCGATATCGGTTATCGGAAATTGCTCGAGGACCAGCTTCCGCAACATCGCCGGTTGGGCGGAACCACTCAGGGGCCGCACCGCGCCGAGCTTAAGCTGTGGCTGGCGGGACAGAGGGCGAAGGGGCGTGTATCGAGAGGCCAGCAAAAGCTGCTCGTTGCGGCCTTGGTACTGGCACAATGTGCAATTCTGATAGCCGCCGGGAAGCCACCGCCGGTGATCCTGATCGATGATTTCGGAGCGGAGCTGTCGCTCGCCTATCAGCAGCGTTTCGTCCGGGCGCTAAACGATTATCCAGGGCAAATTTTCATTACGGCTTTCGAGCTGCCGGCTGTGCTGCAAAAGCTGCCGCTGTCGATGTTCCACGTGGAACATGGGAGCCTGACCAAAGTTGAATACGAGTAAAGAATTGATGACGACGCCAGAAAACGAGCAGGTCTACGACGCCTCCAGCATCCGTGTACTCAAAGGCCTGGAGGCGGTCCGCCAACGCCCTGGCATGTATATCGGCGACACCGACGACGGCACCGGCCTGCACCACATGGTGTTCGAAGTCGTCGACAACGCGATTGACGAGGCCCTGGCAGGCTACTGCACCGAGGTTTCGGTCACGCTGTTCGGTGACGGCAGCGTCGGAGTGACCGACAACGGCCGGGGTATCCCGACCGAAATCATGCCCGAGGAAGGCCGTTCGGCGGCCGAGGTCATCATGACCATCCTGCATGCCGGCGGTAAGTTTGGCGGCAGCGGCTACAAGGTCTCTGGCGGCCTGCACGGAGTCGGCGTATCCGTGGTCAACGCACTGTCCGAGAAACTCCTGCTCGATATCTATCGTGGCGGCCGCCACTACCAGCAGGAATACCGCATGGGCGAACCCCAGGCGCCGCTGGCTGAGACCGGAACCACCGATAAGCGCGGCACGGCGGTGCGGTTCTACCCGAGCGGTACCATCTTCACCAAGCTCGAATTCCACTATGAAATTCTGGCTCGTCGTTTGCGCGAACTGTCGTTTCTCAATTCCGGCGTTCGCATTGTTTTAAAAGAAGAAGCGAGCTCCCGGGAAGACGTCTTCGAGTACAAGGGCGGCATCGGCGCCTTCGTCGAATACCTCAACAAGAGCAAGTCGCCGATTCACGATCAGGTGGTCTACCTGATCGCCGAACTCGACAACGTGATCGTCGAGGCGGCACTGCAGTGGAACGACTCGTATACCGAGAACGTCTTCTGCTTCACCAACAATATCCCGCAGCGGGATGGCGGCTCGCACCTCACCGGCTTCCGTAACGCGCTGACGCGGACGCTCGGCGACCATCTGGAAAGCACCGGCCTGATCAAGAAAGAAAAGATCCAGATGGCCGGCGACGACACTCGCGAAGGTCTGACGGCGGTGTTGTCGGTCAAGATCCGTGACCCGAAGTTCTCCTCGCAAACCAAGGAGAAACTGGTTTCGTCCGAAGTCACGCCGGTGGTGTCGACCGTGGTCGGAGACAAGCTGAAGGACTTTCTGCTCGAGCATCCCAAGGCGGCAAAGGCGATTGCCGAGAAAGTCGTTGAAGCCGCCAGCGCCCGCGAAGCCGCGCGCAAGGCCAAGGAACTCAACCGCCGCAAATCGGTGCTCGATATCGCCGGCCTGCCGGGCAAGCTCGCCGATTGCCAGGAGAAGGATCCGGCCAAGTCCGAGATTTTCCTGGTCGAGGGCGACTCCGCCGGCGGATCGGCCAAGCAGGGCCGCGACCGGCATTTCCAGGCGATCTTGCCGTTGAAAGGCAAAATCCTGAACGTCGAAAAGGCGCGTATCGAGAAGATGCTGTCGTCGGCCGAAGTCGGCACCTTGATCATCGCGCTGGGCTGCGGTATCGGCAAGGACGAGCTCAAGCCGGAAAAGCTGCGCTATCACCGCATCATCATCATGACCGACGCCGACGTCGACGGTGCTCATATCCGCACCTTGCTGCTGACCTTTTTCTACCGCCACATGTACGTGCTGATCGAGCGCGGCTACGTGTATATCGCGCAGCCGCCGCTGTACAAGGTCAAGAGCGGCAAGCATGAAACCTATGTGAAGGACGACGCGGCGATGGCAGTCTGGCTGCAGGCGACCGCGCTCAGCGACGCCAGGCTCAAGCTCGCCGACGGTACGGTGTGGCCGGAAGACCGGCTGCGCCAGCTGATGCGCGAATACAACGACGTCGAGATGACGCTGGAGCGGCTCTCACGCCGCTACGACGGCCATCTGCTGCAGACGCTCTGGCACCAGCCGCCCGCTCCGCTCGAGCTTGCCGCGCTGCAGACCTGGGCCAACTCGTACCGGGATGCGCTCAATGTCGACGCGACCAAGGGTACTCACCGCGTCAGCCCGCGGATCAGCGAAGACGGGCGCTCGCTGCTGGTCGAGCGTCGTCTGCATGGGCTGGAATACAGTTTCGCGCTGGGCACCGACTTCTTCGACAGCGCCGACTACCAGCGCATCTCCGGTACGCGCGCCGCGCTGTTGGCCGACACGCTGAGCGGCGCAATCGTCTCCCGCGGTGAACGCTCCTCCACCGTCAACCACTTCGACGCCGCCTACGCCTGGCTGCTATCCGAAGCGCGGCGCGGCCTCGGTGTGCAGCGCTACAAGGGTCTGGGCGAGATGAACCCGAATCAGCTGTGGGAAACCACCCTGGACCCGACCCAGCGCCGCCTGGTCCAAGTCAGAGTCGAGGACGCGATTGGGGCCGATCAGATTTTCACTACCCTGATGGGCGAACAGGTCGAACCGCGCCGTGAGTTCATCGAGAAGCACGCGCTGCTGGCCGGCAATCTCGATGTGTGATTAAGTCTCGCTATTTATAAATAAAGGCAAGACTTGATAACGGGTGGCGCTACTTCTTGATCCAGGCGCCGCCCGCGTCCTGGTAGTACCAGCCCAGCTTCGCGCGCGCGATCCAACGGGTCGCGAACACGTTGCGGATCTGTGCTTCCCATTGCGCTTGTCCGTTAGCCAACGCGATCTCGCGGTACAGGGCGGCACGATCGGCGTTCTCGTTGGCCACCAGCGCGCGGATGCCGTTGCGCTCGGACAGCGCAACACCGGCCGCGTCGCGCATGGCGACGTAGCCATCCGCGGTCAGGCCAACCGCGCCACTGTCGAGCAAAGGTTCCAACAACGGAAAACGTGCTTCCATCGAGCCGCTCAAGCGCTTGACCTCGGGAGAAGTCACCTCGATGTTCGGCTCGGCGGCCGCAGCGGCGGGCAGCAGAAAGGCGCCCAGCGCGGCCCAGCAAGAGATCGATGCCGGAATGCCGATCGAGCCGCTGTGTTCGGGTGCGGTCGCCGGAGTCGCCGGCACCGCTCCACGCCAAACGTCGTCGATGATCTTGTCCGCGGCTTTCTCGGCGGCAGCGGCCGGAAAATAGACATTGATCGTCACGCAAGCCGCGAGCATCGCCATCAACGCGGCGGCGCTGACCACGGACAGAGTCACAGCGGCTTTCTGATTGCGTCTCATGGCAGATCTCGGTCGATGGCGTCAGCTCAGAGTATAGGCGGCGGCCCTACCGGGTCTGAACGCGCTAGCGAACCTCCACGCCTTCGGTTCCCCTGATCGCGAGCAGCTGGGCGAGGAAGCGATCCCAGTCGACCCGGCGCTCATAGCCGATCACGTCGATGCGCGGCAGCAGCCGTCCTTTGACCAGGACATAGCCTCCGTTCTTGGCAGGCTCGACGCCGTCCATTGCGCAGATGCCGTTTTCAAGACGGCAACTCCAGCCGACGCGTTCGTAGGCAAAGTCCTCGAAAAAGCGCAGCACGCCGCGTTGCAGAATCCCGCTGGGACCACCGCCCAGCGACGACAGATTGTCGATCGCGCGCTGCGATATCCGGTGTCGTGAGCGATCATCCTTCGGCGTATAAATGCGCGCGTCGAACGCAACCGGCCGCCAGCTCAGCAGCCGCAGCTCATCGACATCGCCCGACAAGCGACCCTCGATCCGTCCGAACGAGAATGCCTGCGTAATCGCCTTCAAATCGAGATTGCGCAAGCGCAGATTGGCCAGCACTCGCGGCAGCCGCCCGAACACTTCCGGCATGCGCAGATCCTCGATGCTGATCTCGCCGTCGAAGGCTTTCACCAACAGCCTGCCGTCGAAAGCGAGTTCATTGTCGTGAATGGCGACGCCGGGTATGCGGCCGGAAATCTCGCCGCCGAATTCCGGCCAGCCCAGCGCCTTGCACAGCGCGGCCAGATTGATCGGCTCGATCGTCGCGGCAAAGCGCGCGAGCAGTTTCGCCGAGCCGATGTCATGCAGCTCCAGCGCATCCACGACAACGGCGCCGCCAAGGATCGGTAGCCGTGGCGCTTGCAGCAGCGAAAAATCCCGGCCTTGCGCGACGGCCTTGATCGAGGCCGCGCCGATCGGAAGATCGCCGTACTGCATGCCGCGCCAGCTCAAGCCCGACGGCTCCGCGGGAGCTGAAGACAGCCAGTGCAGCTCACCGGCAAGCCCGTCGACCTGCACCGCCGGCGTGCCGGCTTTCAAACCGATATCGTCGAGCTTGATGGCCGCTGATGTGGGCCTGTTCGCGAGCAAGCCTAGCCTCGCATCTGCGAACCCGGCTCCTTCAAGATCCTGCCAGCGTCCGCCGGCCAGGAAGGGCGCTGCGTATTGCGGCAACAGCGCGTCGAGACGAGCGCGCTCGATGCGCAGGTCGCCGGTGAAGCTCGGCGCTGTAGATAGACCAGCGACGGAGCCGAGCAACAGAAAACGATCGAAGACGCCGCGCTGCCGAGCATCGAAGCTCAATGAGCGAATCGCATCAGGCCACAGCGCGCCATCGGCGACGTCGAACTGCAAGCGAGCCGTGGCGTTCAGCGGTGCGCCGGCCAGATCAACGAACACCGGCTCGACGTAGGCCTGGCCGGCGGACGAAGAAAGTTCGAATTCCAAGTCGGCGTTCCCGCGTCGAAGCGCGAACGTCCCCTGTGCCAGCAGATTGAGCTTCTCGGCCGCATAACGGCCTGAGTTCTCACTGAACGATGCCGAGGAAAGCCGCGCAATGTAGGAGCTGACCCAGGTTCCGGCGCGGCTACGCTCGAGCTTCACCTGCAAGGTGGCGGAGCCGGTCAGCTGCGGTTTCAGCACGGACTTCAGGCGAAGCAGCAGTTTGCCGGTCGCAGCGAGGTCGATGTGCTCGGCATCGATCCGAGCCGCGATCCACCACGACGCATCGCGCGCCACGTGCAGGTCGAAGTTGCCGGTGACCGGGCCGCTGAGTCTGCTCGTTGCAGCGGCCCGCCCTTCGCTGCAGCTCGCGACCTTGGCATCGCTGCCGAGATCACAGGACACCTGCACATCGCTCAGCGGTGCCGGTAGCGCGGCACCCTCGATGTGCCCTACCCGAAGTTCGATGCTGGCCACCGCGCCAGCGGCGCTGCAGTACAGCAGCGCGCAGCAGGCGGTCGCCCATTTCACACCAGGCGCTCGCGCAGAAACACGCCGATCGCCTCGATCTCGTCTTCGCAGACTTCATGCTGCATCGGATACTCGTTCCAGCCGACGCCGTAGCCGCTGGCGAGCAGACGATCGCGGCTCCAGCTGCCGAGTTCCAATGGCAGTACCGGATCGTATAGCCCGTGCTGCATCAGGATCGCGATACTGCGATTGGCGGCGCTGCCCTCAACGTCGAGCGTCGATTCCATTGGCAGATAGGTCGATAGCGCCAGCAGCCCGGCCAGCGGCTTGGGATAGCGCAGCGCCGTATGCAGTGCGACGGCGCCGCCTTGCGAGAAGCCCGCGAGCAGGATGCGCTCGCTGGGGACACCGGCGGCGATCTGCCCGGCGATCAGCGCGTCAATGCGGGTCTGTGCACGGCGGATGCCCTCGACGTCCTGCGCGCCCTGGCGATCCAGCGACACGATGTCGAACCACGAGCGCATTGGCATCCCGCCGTTCAAGCTCACCGGCATCACCGCCGCGTGCGGGAAGATGAAGCGCCAGGCGCGGCCGTTCCCCGGCATTAGCGCCGGGACCAGCGGCACGAAATCGTGGCCGTCGGCGCCCAGGCCATGCAGCCAGATGATCGCCGCTGTCGCCGCGGTGGTGGGCTCCAGTACGACACGGTCTACGGTTTCGATTTTCTTCATGTGTTGTGGTTTTCCAGGTCCTTATCCGATGACAGCTCGATTGTCGAAGCCGCGCCAGGGGCAGGCAAGCCGGCGCGGCGTTAAACTGCTGCGACGTTCCTGGCCGGCATCGCCCGATATGTCGCAATCACCTGTGCTGCTGATCGCTGCTTCCCTGTTGTTGCTGCTGACCGCCTGCGGCCAGTCCGGCGATCTGGTGTTGCCGGATCGCAAGCCGACGCCGAAAGCGACCAAGGCGACCAAACCGGTACCGCCGGTGCCGGCGGTGCAGCCACCGAGTCCGACAGCGGCGCCCGGCGGCGATGCGGTACCGGGCCCGACCGAAGACCCGTCGCAGAAAAAAGACGGCAGCGTGACGCAGCCTTAGCCGTCCCGGTACGTTCTAAAAAACCACTTTCAACGGACCAGCAGAACAAACGTGGATCACTTTCAGTATCGCGAAGGCGAGTTGTACGCCGAAGACTTGCCGTTGTCGCGTATCGCGGCCGAACATGGCACGCCAACCTATGTCTATTCGCGCGCCACGCTCGAGCGCCATTACCGCGCGTTCGACAGCGCGCTCGCCTCGGTGCCGCATCAGGTCTGCTACGCGGTGAAGGCCAATTCCAATATCGCGGTATTGCAAGTGCTGGCCCGGCTCGGCAGTGGCTTCGACATCGTCTCCGGCGGCGAACTGCTGCGCGTGCTGCGCGCCGGCGGTGATCCGGCAAAAGTCGTGTTCAGCGGCGTCGGCAAGACCGAAGCGGAACTGCTGCTGGCGCTGGAACACGGCGTCGGCTGCTTCAATGTCGAGTCCGAAGCCGAGTTGCTGTTGCTCGATGAACTCGCGCAGCGCAGCGGACGCATCGCATCGATTGCACTGCGCGTGAATCCCGATGTCGACGCCAAGACGCATCCGTATATTTCCACCGGGCTCAAGCAGAACAAGTTCGGTGTCGATCTGATCACCGCCGAGCGCCTGTACCGCGACGCAGCGACGCGCAAGGGTCTGCGCGTGATCGGCATCGCCAGTCACATCGGCTCGCAGCTGCTCGATGTATCGCCGTATCTGGACGCGCTCGATCGCGTGCTGACGCTGGTCGACAGGCTCGCGGCCCAGGGCATCAAGCTCGATCATCTCGATGTCGGTGGTGGACTCGGCGTGCGTTATCGCGACGAGAAAGTCACCGAGCCCGCAGCCTGGGCGGCGGCGTTTCTGCCCAAGCTCGCCGGCCGTTCGCTGAAGATCTACACCGAACCCGGCCGCGCGATCGCCGGCAACGCCGGCGTGCTGCTGACGCGCGTGCTGCTGTTGAAGTCGGCCGAAGAAAAACGCTTCGCCATCGTCGACGCGGCGATGAACGATCTGCTGCGCCCCGCGCTGTACCAGGCCTGGATGGACATCGTTGCCGTCAGCCAACAAGACCGGGCGCCGGCAATCTACGACATCGTCGGCCCGATCTGCGAAACCGGCGACTGGATCGGCCGCGACCGCGAACTCGCCATCGCCGCTGGCGATCTGCTCGCGGTGCGCACCGCGGGCGCCTACGGCTTCGTGATGAGTTCCAACTACAACACGCGTGGACGCGCGGCCGAAATCATGGTCGACGGTGCGCACGCCGTCGTCGTGCGCAAGCGCGAGACTTTCGAGGATCTGATCCGCGGCGAGCGTCTGCTCGAGCCCGACTCAGAGCGGCGGCAGGACGCGTAATGACGAACGAAGCGGCAGCGAAAACCGAGCCGGTGCATCCGCTGGTTCTGATCGACGGATCGAGCTGGCTGTTCCGTGCTTTCCATGCGCTGCCGCCGCTGAGCAATTCACGCGGCGAGCCGACCGGCGCCGTCTACGGCATGGGCAATATGCTCAAGCGTTTGCAGCGCGAATACGCGCCGCAACGCATTTGCGTGGTGTTCGATCCGAAAGGCCCGACATTCCGCAACGAACTCTACGAGCAGTACAAGGCGAACCGTACCGAGACGCCGCCGGAACTGTCGGCGCAGTATGCCGACGTTCTGGCGCTGATCGCGGGTCTGGGCCTGCCGATGATCACCGTCGACGGCGTCGAGGCCGACGACGTCATCGGCACGCTCGCTGTGGCCGGGCGCGCACAAGGACTCGATGTGTTGCTGGTGACCAGCGACAAGGACATGGCCCAGCTGGTCGACGAGCGCACGCACATGCTCGACACGATGAAGAACCTGCGCATCGATCGCGAAGGCGTGATCGCGAAATTCGGCGTGCCGCCGGAACGCATCATCGATTACCTGGCCCTGGTCGGCGACACCTCCGACAACATCCCCGGCGTCGATGGCTGCGGCCCCAAGACCGCCGCGAAATGGATCGCCGAATACGGCTCGGTCGAGGAGATCATCCGTCGCGCCGACGAAGTCAAAGGCAAGATCGGCGAGAAGCTGCGTGCCTCGCTGCCCGTACTGCCGCTGGCTTACCAGCTCGCAACGATCCGCTGCGACGTGCCACTGCCGCTGACGATCGATGCCCTGGTGCCTGGCCCGCGCGACGATGCCGCGCTGATCGCGCTGTACCGCAAACTCGAATTCCACCGCTGGCGCGAAGAACTGGAAGTTGGCGCGCCGGCAACGCCCGAGCAGACCGACAGCGCCGCAGCGGAAACCTCGGCGCCGGTTGCTGTCGCCGCGAGCACCGGGATCGCCGACCTCGTCGAGCCGTCAGCGCCGACGCAGGTCGAAACGGTGATGGACGCCGAAGCGCTGGACCGGCTGGTTGCCGCGCTCGAGTCGGCGGATCTGATCTGCTTCGACACCGAAACCGACGACCTCGACGCCAACCAGGCCGGCCTCGTCGGCCTGGCTTTCGCCACGGAATGCGGCACCGGCTGGTACGTGCCGCTTGCACACAACTATCTCGGCGCGCCAGACCAGTTGCCGATGGCCGAGGTGATCGCGCGCGTCAAACCTTTTCTCGAAGATCCGGCCCGGCCGAAAGTCGCGCAGCACGGCAAGTACGACATCAACGTGCTGGTGCGTCACGGTATCGACGTCGCCGGCCTGGCCTACGACACGATGCTCGAAAGCTACGTGCTCGACGCCGCCGGCAACCGCCACGACATGGACACGCTGGCCGAGAAATACCTGAACCACCGCACGATCCATTTCGAGGACGTCGCCGGCAAGGGCAAGAACCAGATCACCTTCAACCAGGTGTCGATCGACAAGGCCGCGCCGTATTCGGCCGAAGATGCCGACATCACGCTGCGCCTGCATCGGACACTGTTTCCGCGCGTGCAGGAAGTCGGATCGCTGCTGACTGTGTTCGAACACATCGAAATGCCGCTGGTGCCGGTACTGGCGCGTATCGAGCGCCGCGGCGTGTTCGTCGACGTGCCGCTGCTGAAACGCATCAGTGTCGAACTCGCCGGCCGCATGGACGAGCTGCAGAAGCAGGCGCATGCGCTGGCCGAAGGCGAATTCAATCTCGGATCGCCGAAGCAGTTGCAGGTTTTGCTGTACGACAAATTCAAGCTGCCGGTGCTGGCGAAGACGCCCAAGGGCGATCCATCGACCGCGGAAGACACGCTGGAAGAACTCGCGTTGCAGCACCCGCTGCCGCGGCTGATTCTCGACTGGCGCGCGATGCAGAAGCTGCGCTCGACTTACGCCGATCAGCTGCCGGCGGCGGTGAACCCGCTCACTCACCGCATCCATACCAGCTACCACCAGGCGGTCGCGGCGACCGGCCGTCTGTCTTCGTCGGATCCGAACCTGCAGAACATCCCGGTGCGCACAGCCGAGGGCCGGCGCATCCGGCAGGCTTTCGTCGCCGAGCCCGGCAATGCACTGCTGTCGGTCGACTACTCGCAGATCGAGCTGCGGCTGATGGCGCATTTCTCAGAGGACGAGCGGCTGCAGCAGGCGTTTCGCAGCGGCCTCGACGTGCATCAGGCCACCGCTGCCGAGGTCTTCGGCTTGGCGCTGGAGGAAGTCGGGCCCGACCAGCGCCGCGCCGCCAAGGCGATCAACTTCGGCCTGATCTACGGCATGTCGGCTTTCGGTCTGGCCCGACAGCTGGCGATCGGCCGCAGCGAGGCGGCGGAATACATCGAACGCTTTTTCGGCCGCTATCCCGGCGTCAAACGCTTCATGGACGGCACCCGCGAAGCCGCGCGCTCGCGCGGCTATGTCGAAACCCTGTTCGGCCGCCGGCTATACCTTCCCAACATTAATGCCCGCAACCTGGGCCTGCGTCAGTACGCGGAGCGCACCGCGATCAATGCGCCGCTGCAGGGCACGGCGGCCGATCTGATCAAGACCACGATGATCGATTTGCAGCACTGGCTGGACGCCCATGCGCCGTCGGTGCAGATGATCATGCAGGTCCACGACGAACTGGTGTTCGAAGGCCCGGACGCCGCGATCCGCGAATTCGCGCCGCAGATTGCCGACCGCATGTGCCGTGCGGCCGAGATCGCTGTGCCGCTGGTGGCCGATTACGGCATAGCCGGGAACTGGGACCAGGCCCATCAGGCCAGCGGTCACGCCAGCTCCGAAAGCCCGGCGCTGAACGCCGCTTAGACGCTGCGCCGTTCGTCGGCCCCGGGCTGCCGCCGGTACCCGATAAACAAAATTTAACTTAAATAAAAAATAGTTCAATATCAAAGATATACACGTGCTCCATTAGCTTATGGAGGCCGCTGTACACGCAAATACAAAATACGTCGTGAACTTTCCACGCGACTCTCTCTCTAATCCCCTGAGTGTGGACCTCTCCCTTCCCACACTCCCCGCCGTCACTCCCTCGGCGGGTCCGGTTTCCCCCAAGCCGGAGCTTGTTGCCCCGCGAGTCTCCCCCCGGCTCGCGGGGCTTTTTCTTTTTAGAAGGCGTTTCACTTCAGCAGCTGAAAACGCGCTTCCAAAAGATAGTTATCAAGCCCTAGCCCGCCAGCTCCACTCCGGCTTCGCTGGCCAGCAGCCCGGCCAGCTTGGCCCGCGCCTCGTCCAGGCCTTGATGGCTGCTCGACGAGAACAGTTGCACGCTCGCCGAGCTGCCCATGTCTTTCAAGCCTTTCCGGGTCGCCAGCAGTACGTTCTTGGACGCGCCATAACCGAGCTTGTCGGCCTTGGTCAGCAGGATGTGGCAGTTGCGCCGCGCGCCGACTGCCCAGGCCAGCATCTGCTGGTCGTAGTCAGTCAGCGGGTGGCGGCAATCCATGACCAGGAACAGGCCGCGCAGGTTGATCCGCTGTTCGACGTAGCCACCGACCAGCCGGCCCCAGCTTTTGCGCATAGGCTCGGGGACGGAGGCATAGCCGTAGCCCGGGAGATCGGCCAGGCGCGAGGCGTCGCCGAGGCCGAACAGGTTGATCAACTGGGTGCGGCCCGGTGTCTTGGACACGCGCGCCAGGCCGTGACGGCCGCATACCGCGTTGAGCGCACTGGACTTGCCGGCGTTCGAGCGGCCAGCGAAAGCGACCTCCGGCAGGTCGTCGTCGGGCAACTGGGTGAGCTGGGCGCAGGAAAGAAGAAACTGCGCCTGGGAAAAGGGATTCTGCATAGACCAACCGGAGTGTAGAGAAGTGTAGAATTACGCCGCCAAATTATCTGGTTAGCGCTGCCACCGCCACTTGGCGGTTTGCGCGGCGCACCAGCAGCCAATTGCACCGGGAGCCTCGTTCGATGAAACGCCTTTTTCTGGCGGTGATGTTTGCCGCACCTGTGGTCGTGGGTCTCGCCGGGCCCTTCGCCGTGCAGGCCGAAGAAGCCGCCGCCAAGGACCCCTTCACCCAGGGCGACGCAACTGCCGGAGCAACCAAGGCGACTCCTTGCGTGGCCTGCCATGGCGCCGGTGGCAACAGCGCGATGCCGGTCTGGCCGAACCTGGCCAGCCAGGGCTCGAGCTACATCCTGCATCAGCTCAAGGCTTTCAAATCCGGCGAGCGCAAGAATCCGATCATGGCCGCACAGGCGGCCAATCTGTCGGATGCCGACATGGCCGACATCGCCGCCTACATGAGCCTCCAGAAAGTGCGCCCGGGCCTGGCCAGCAAGGACGCGGTTGCGCTCGCCGAGCCGATTTTCCGCGGTGGTGATGCCACGCGCGGCATCCCCGCCTGCGCCAGCTGCCACGGCCCCAAGGGCGCCGGCAATCCGGCGGCCGCTTATCCGCGCATTGGTGCGCAGCACGATCAGTACGTAGCGGCCTCGCTGACCGCCTACAAGGCCGGGGAACGCGGCGCAGGTGCACAGGGTCAGATGATGCAGGCGGTCGCGTCCAAGCTTACGGATCAGGAGATCCAGGCGCTGGCTTCCTACGTCAACGGCCTGCAGTAAGGGCTCCCCGCCTCCTACCGGAACCGATCCATGCGCGTCTTCCTGCGGTCGCTCGTCGCCTGCCTGAGCTTTGCCACATTCGCCTGCACGGCAGCCGATGCCACCGATTACAAGGAAGGCGAACAGTATAAAGAGGTGCGCGAGAAGCAACCGGTGCCGGACAAGAAACGTGTCCAGGTCGAAGAGATCTTCTGGTATGGCTGCCAGCACTGCTTCCATTTCGATCCGTCGATCGAAGCCTGGAAGAAGACCAAAGCCGGCGACGTTGATTTCGTGCGCATCCCGAACAGCCTCGGCCGGCCCGAGGGTGTGGTTCACCAGAAGGCGTTCTACACCGCCGAGGCCCTCGGCATCGGCGACAAGATCCACGTGCCGCTGTTCAACGGCATCCACGAGCAGCATCTGCCGCTGTATACCCAGGACGCGATCCGCACGTTCTTCAACCAGCAGACCGGCATCATGCCGGACCTGTTCGACGCGACTTTCACCGGCTTCGCCGTCGACAGCCGCGTGCGCCGCGCCGACGGCCTGATGAAGGCCTACGGCATCTCCAGCGTTCCGGCGATCGTCGTCGGCGGCAAATACACGACCAACGCGAGCATGGCCGGCAATTTCGAGGGCATGATCAAGGTCACCGACTTCCTGATCGACAAGGTTCGTCAAGAACAGAAGAAGTAAGCCATCGCCCGGCGCATGATCAGCCCGTTGCGAAGACTGATCGCGATCGAGAAAGCCCGGCTCATCGCCGGGCTTTTTAATTGTTTGGTGGGGGGTTTGACGGTGAGTCTGATGGCGGACGAGGCGGTGGCCGCTGCGACGCCGCTGAGCTCCGCTGACCAGGCCTGCGAACAGTTGGGCGCGCGCCTGCAGAGCATCCAGGTGGCCGACTGCAAGCGCCTGCAGCTGATCGCTGGCGCCGGCGCCAGCCGCGAGGGGCGGCCGATGCTCTACCGCGATTTTCCGCCGTCACGCCGGCCGCACCGGCCAAGCCGCGTGCTGCTGATCGGCGGTATTCACGGCGACGAGTTATCGGCGGTCAGCATCGTGTTCCAGTGGATGCGCAAGCTCGAGCAAGAGCGTCTGCAGCCGTTCTACTGGCGGGTGATACCGAGCGCCAACCCGGACGGGCTGTTCGCGGAACCGGCCAGCCGAGTCAATCGCGGCGGTGTCGATCTGAACCGCAATTTCCCGAGCGCCGACTGGGATCGCCGCGCGCTGGCGTACTGGCGGGCCAAGACGCAGGCCGATCCGCGGCGCTACCCGGGCAAGGCGGCCTTGTCCGAGCCGGAGACGCGCTGGCTCGCAGAACAGATCGGCGAGTTCAAACCCGATGCGATTGTGTCGGTGCACGCGCCCTACGGCGTGCTCGACTACGACGGCCCGCCCGATCCGCCGCAGCGTTTCGGCTATCTGCGCCTGCATCCGCTGGGTACGTATCCGGGATCGCTGGGCAACTACGCCGGTATCGACCTGGGGCTGCCGGTGATCACGCTGGAACTGCCGCATGCCGGCGCGATGCCAACGCCGGCGCAGTCGCAGCGCATCTGGTCGGACATGATCGGCTGGCTGCAGCAGAACCTGCCGACCGGTGAACCGCCCTTGTACCGGCAGCCCGACGACAGCCTGTGGCTCAATCGCTGAACCTGCCCGTAGGTTGGGGTGAGCGCAGCGAACCCCAACATTCGTGCGATCACGAGTTAGGTGCCGGCAGTGCCTGCTGTTCCGGCGGCAACGCCGGCATCGACGCCTGCAGGTGCAGCTCGCGATGGCGGTTGCGCAGCCAGCGTTCCTGGAAGCAGTAGCGCGATACCGTCGCCAGGTCCCACAGGTACCAGGCGTTGACCGAGCCGCCAACCAGCGCGCCGAACACCGGCAAGGCGCCGGCCGCCTTGCGCCAGCCCAGGTGGCGGCCGGCCTGCATGGCCAGGTTCTGGATACTCAGCATTGCCGCCTCTTTCGCCAGCTCGCGCTCGGCCGCGCGCTCGATGCCGTCGCGCCATGCCGCTTCGCGCGTGGCGCCCGGCTCCGGCCGCGTCAGCGCCAGCAGCGCCGTGCGCTTTTCTTCTACGGTGTTGGCCGAGGCCAGCGCAAAGATCGCCAGTCCGAGCTGGCGCCCGGCGACGTTGTGCAGCACTTCGCCGTAGCACAGGCCAATGCGCTGGATGGTGCGGAACGCGAGCACCATCAGGGTCGGAATGTCGGCGACCATGCCGGCCCCGCCGGCCACTCCGAGCAGGGCGCCGGTGCCGCCGGCGGTGACGCAAGAGCGTCGCCGCACTTTGGCGGCGAGCTGGTCGCAGCGCTGCAGATCGGCGTTGCGCAGGTCTTCGATGCGCGCGACCCTCGCCTGCTTCAGCAGCGTCGCGTGGCCGGCGAAACGGCCCGCGGTGGATTGCACGCCGTCCAGCGCGATGCGCAGCGCCGCGGTCGGAATGATGGTCTGCACCGCCTGGCTGGCGGGGCCGGCGGCGCGGCCGAACCAGCGCGTCACCGGAGCAGGCGCCTGCTCCTGCCAGCGGCGCAGTTCGAGCAGTTGGCTGCGTTCGTATTCGTCCATAGATCGCTTAGGGCCTGCTAACAATTAGTCGATCGCTGCGTTGCCGCCAAATAGGCGGCCCGGCAAGGCGCGAGGAGGAGGCATAGTGGTGACTATGGTGACGATGAGGCAATTGGCCCCAAGGTGCGGAGTGACTCAATGTCACTCCGCACTAAGCCAATTGCCGGCATGGCCGCCTCTTTGGCGGCAACCCGAAGGGCTGGCCCCAAAAAGGGCGCATTGCGGCGTCATTAAAAAGGGCGCATTGCGGCGTCATTCCCGCCTCATGTATTTCAATACATTTCGTCGGTCATTCCTTGCACTGCGCCCTTTTTGGGGCCAGCGCAGCGACCGCCTAATTGTTAACAGGCCCTAAGAGTAAGGCCTGTGACTGAACCGCGGCGAGCCGGCGGGCGCAGATTGACAGCCGCACCGGGCGCTGCGCAGAGTCGCGCATGTGCCTTATCGCGTTTGCCTGGCGGACCGATCCCGACCGCCCGCTGGTGCTGATCGCCAACCGCGACGAGAACCACGAGCGCCCGGCCGCCCCGCTCGCGTTCTGGACCGATGCACCGGAGATTGCTGCCGGACGCGACCTGCGCGAGCACGGCACTTGGCTCGGCGTCAGCCGCCGCGGTCGCGTGGCGGCGGTGACCAATGTCCGCGAACCCCAGGCTCTGCTCAAGTATCCGCGGTCGCGCGGCGCGCTGACCACCGACTTTCTGCTCGGCGGCGGCAGCGCGGCCGATCACGCGGCGTCGCTGATGGCCGACGCGATGCAGTTCGGCGGTTTCAATCTGCTGCTGTGGGACGGAGCCGAGCTGGTTTATGCGAGCAACCGGCCAATGCCGAACTGGCACCGCGTCGAGCCCGGCGTGCATGGGCTCAGCAATGCGCAGCTCGACACACCGTGGCCGAAGACGCGCTGGGCGCGCCAGCAGCTGGACGGCTGGATGCACCAGGCATCGGCGGCACCGGAAACCTTGCTCGATGCGATGACCCGGCGCGATGTCCCGCCCGATGCCGAGCTGCCGGACACCGGAGTCGGTCTGGAGGCCGAGCGCCTGCTGGCGCCGCCTTTCATCTATCGGCCGGGCTACGGCACGCGCTGCACCAGCTGGCTGCAGATCAAAGGCGGCGGCGCGCAGATCCGCGAACGCCGTTACGACAACCAGGCGCAGCCCTCCGGCGACAGCGAACTCGAATTCGCATTCACCCCGTAGCCCGGGTGCAACCCGGGGATTGAGTGCGCCAAGCCATGATCCCGGGTTTCACCCGGGCTACGCGAGTCTCAATCCGCCGTCGACCGGAAGAATCGCGCCATTCAAATACGCGGCGTCGGCCGACAACAAAAAGCGTACCGCGCGCGCCACTTCGTCGCCGCCACCCAGGCGGCCCATCGGGATCCGCGCCAGTTCGGCGCGGCGCTGCGCATCGTCGAGATTGTCGCCGCCGCCCCAGATCATCCGGCCCGGCGCGATGCCGTTGACGCGGATCTTCGGCGCCAGCTCGACCGCCAGGCTCTCGGTCACCGACCACAGCGCCGCCTTCGCGGCGCAGTAGGCGACGTAGCCCGGCATCGGCTTGCGCGCATGAATGTCGAGCAGATTGACGATCGCGGCGCCGTCGCTCATGCGCCGCGCGCAGGCCTGCGCCAGGAACAGCGGGCCTTTCAGATTGCTGGCCATCAGTTCGTCGAACTGCGCGTGGCTCAGCGTGTCCAGCGGTGTCGGGTAGAAGCTCGATGCATTGTTGATCAGCGCGTCGAGCCGGCCGTAGCGTTCGATGGCCGCGGCTGAAATCGCCGCGGGCAGCGCCGCATCGCCCAGATCGCCCCGAAAGCTCGCGGCCGAGGTCGCTCGGCTCGCGTTGAGCTCGGCTTCCAGCGCCGGAGTCTCGTCGCCGGACCGATAGTGCAGCAGCAGATTCCAGCCGGCCGCATGCAGGTCGCGCGCGATCGCCAGGCCGATACGCCGGCCGGCACCGGTGATCAGCGCGACCCGCGCACCATCCTGCGGCTCCGGTATCGAAGTTGCGAGCACCTTCATCCGCCTGCCTCTATCATGAGTCCCGTTTTGTCGTATCGATTGTCGCCCAAGATGCCGCGCCATGTGCGCCGCTTGCGGCGGTCCGGCCCACCCACCGACCCGTTCCCCGTAGCCCATCTCGATGCTAGATGCCCTGCTGCTCGGCCTTATCGAAGGCCTGACCGAATTCCTGCCGATCTCCAGTACCGGCCATTTGCTGATCGCCGAACACTGGCTGGGCCAGCGCTCCGACCTGTTCAACATCGTGATCCAGGCCGGCGCGATTCTGGCCGTGACCCTGGTCTATCGCGCGCGCTTGTTCGAGCTGGCCGGCGGCTGGCGCAGGCCCGAGCCGCGCGACTACACGCTGAAGCTCGCGGGCTCGTTCGCGGTGACTGCGGTGCTGGGCCTGATCGTCAAGAAACTCGGCTTCAAGCTGCCCGAAACGGTGACACCGGTCGCGATCGCGCTGATCGTCGGCGGCTTCGCGATCTTCATCATCGAGGCCTGGGCAAAGCGGCAGCCGCCCCGCGACACCGTGACCTGGAAGCTGGCGATCGCGGTCGGGATCGCGCAGGTGATCGCCGGTGTATTCCCGGGCACTTCGCGTTCGGCTGCTGCGATCTTCGCCGCGATGCTGTTCGGTCTCACCGATCGCGGCAAGGCCGCGGAGTTCGCGTTCCTGGTCGGCATCCCGACGATGTTCGCGGCCAGCGCGGTCGAGACGCTCAGCCTCTACAAAAACGGCGGTCTGCAGACCGAATCCGGCAGCGAACTCGCCGTCGCCATCGTCGTCTCCGCCATCACCGGCTTCATCTCGGTGAAGTGGTTGCTGCGCTACGTCTCGACCCACGACTTCAAGGTGTTCGCCTGGTACCGCATCGCGCTCGGTGTCCTGCTGCTGGCGCTGCTCTAGGCTTTTGACCACTCAATCCAGGCCCGTATACTCCGGACTGAACAGTCTCAGGGAGTGGACTAGTGAATAAAAAGAGCTTGCTTGAAAACTCGCTTGGAAAGCGGATCCCCTATGGCCTGTTGTTGATCGCCAGCGGCGCGCTGCCGGTGGTGGCGCAGGCCGGTGATGGCTGGTATATCGGGGCCGAAGGCGGCGTTAATTTCGTCGACAAGCAGACCTTCAAAATCTACTACCCGGACGGCGGCGGTCTGGTCGACGACGGCACCACGATCGGCCAGGTTAAGCTCAAGACCGGCTGGCTCGGGGGCCTGGTCACCGGCTACTCGTTCGCCAGCGGTCTGCGGCCCGAACTCGAAATCGATTACCGCGAAAACGATCTGAAGAGCATCCATGTCGAGCCGACCGGCATTCTGAGCGGCCTGCTGACACCGGGCGGTTCCGATGCCAGCGGCGTGCACGGCGACGAAAATGCGCAGACCGCAATGGCGAATCTGTGGTTCGATTTGTTCAAGAGCAGCCGCTTCCATCCGTACATCGGCGGCGGTGTCGGTGCGGCTCGCGTCGCGATGCACAGCGCGGGTTACGACGGCCAGGATTTTCGCAACACTTCGGACGTCGTGTTCGCCTACCAGGGCGGCGCCGGCCTGGGCTTCGACCTGGGCGATCACTGGACGCTGTCGCTGGACTACCGCCATCTGGAAACGCTGCGCGCCAAGCTCAATCTGCTCGACGACACGCCCGAAACCCGCGTCAAATTACGCTACAGCGTCGACTCGGCGCTGCTGAGCCTGCGCTATTCCTTCGGCGAAGCACCGGCCGAGCCGCCGCCTGAGCCGGCGCCGGTGGAAGTGGTCGCGCCGGTCGAGGCGCCACCGCCGCCGCCCGCGCCGCCGGCACCGCCGCCCTGCGAGAGCCCCGCAGCGGGCCAAGCGTTTACGCTGGAAGGCTGCAAGGTCGGCGACAAAGTCGTGCTGCGCGGCGTCAACTTCGAATTCGACAAGGCGACGCTGACGCCGGACGCGAAAGCACTGCTCGACATGGTGTCCGACGCGCTGCAGGCACGGACCGATATCAGCGTCGAACTCGACGGCCATACCGACTCTAAGGGCTCCGACGCGTACAACCAGAAGCTGTCCGAGCGCCGATGCGAATCGGTCAAGCAATACCTGGTCGGCCGCGGTATCGATGCCGGACGTTTGACCACGGCCGGTTTCGGCGAGACTCAGCCGATCGAAGACAACGCCACCGACGAAGGCCGCGAGTACAACCGTCGCGTCGAGCTGAAAGTCACGGCCAGCAACGGCGGCGTCACCACCGAGACGGCGAAGCCGGAGTAGTTGAGTTCGTAGGTTGGGGTGAGCGCAGCGAACCCCAACGGTTTGCCGCGCCAATGTTGGGGTTCGCTGCGCTCACCCCAACCTACCGGCCTTCCATTGCCTGAGCGCCTGTTCCCGGCGCAGCGTGATCTGCTCGCTGACCGCGGGCCCGGTGTGGCCGTCGCGCATCACCTCGGCGGCCTGGATCTTCAGCGCCGCCGCGCGTGCCGCGCGCAGATAGTCGACGGCCGGATAGTCGCTTTGTTCAAGCCCGAGCCGGCCGCGTGCATCGCACAGGCAACTCTGCAAGGCCTGCTCGAAGAACTCGCCCGATTTCTTGAACGCGCCCAGACGGTCGAGCAGGCCGAGCAAAGTATTCGGCCGAAGTTCGGTTGCGCGATGCACGTTCAGATGGTCGCGCGTCACCGCCAGTGCGAGGTCGCGATACTGGTTGGGCACGCGCAGGCGCTCGCAGAACTGCGCGACCAGCGGCAGCCCGCGTTCTTCATGCTGGCGATGGCTAGGCCACTCCGGCGACGGCGTCGCTGCCTTGCCGAGATCGTGCAGCAGGGCGCTGACGCGCACCGCCAGGCCGAAGTCGTGACGCACCGCCGCGTCGACGCACATCAGCGTATGCGTCAAGGTGTCGACTTCGGGATGGTAGTCGGCGCGTTGCGGCACGCCGCGTAGCGCGGCAACTTCCGGCATCACGCGCGCGAGCGCGCCGCAGGCTTCCAGGTCTTCGAAAAACACACTGGGCTTCTCCGATTCCAGCATCGCGCGTTCGGTCTCCTTCCACACGCGCTCGGCGACCAGATGGTCGGCCTCGCCGGCCGCGACCATGCTGCGCATCAGCGTCATCGTCTCGTCGGCGACGACGAAACCGCGCGCTGCATAGCGTGCATGAAAGCGCGCCAGCCTCAGTATGCGCACCGGGTCCTCGGCAAAAGATTCGGAGACGTGGCGCAGCGTCCTGGATTCCAGATCCCGGCGTCCGCCGTATGGGTCGATGATGCGTCCGTCCTCGTCCTGGGCCATCGCGTTGACGGTCAGATCGCGGCGGCGCAGGTCTTCCTCCAGCGTCACCAGCGGTGAGGCATCCATCACGAAGCCGTGATAGCCGCGTCCGGACTTGCGCTCGGTGCGCGCGAGCGCAGTTTCGTCCTTGGTTTCGGGATCGAGAAACACCGGGAAATCGCGGCCAACCGGCTTGTAGCCTGCCGCGATCATTTCATCCGGCGTCGCGCCGACCACGACCCAGTCGCGCTCGGTGACCGCGCGCCCGAGCAGCGCATCGCGCACCGCGCCGCCGACCAGATAGCGTTTCATGGCGCGGCGCTCACGAGTCGTCGCCGCCGGCGGTGGGCGTGATCGCATGCATCAGCTTGTCGATCTTCTGCGGCGTGCCGTCTGCGCGCCAGCCGAACACCGCGCTGTGCCAGATGACGCGCTGGATGTAGCTGCGCGTCTCGTTGTACGGCACGTTCTCGATCCACACATCGGCGTCCAGCGACGCGCTGGACGGCTGCCAGCGCGCGACCGGCTTGGGCCCGGCGTTATAGGCACCCAGCACCATCACGAATTCGTTGTCGTAGCGTTCCAGCAGCTCCCGAATATGCAGCGCGCCGAGCCGCGTGTTGATCTCGGGCCTGAACAGATCCGCGGCGCTCGGGATCGGCTGCTGCTGGCGGCGCGCGGTGTCGCGCGCGGTGCCGAGCAGCATCTGCAGCAGGCCGAGCGCGTCGGCGCGCGAACGCGCGCGCGGATCGTACAGGCTCTCCTGGCGCATCACCGCGTAGATCCAGTTGGCAGGCACACCGGAAGCGCGCGACGCAGCCGCGACCTCAATCTCGAAAGGCCGTGGATACAGCAGCTCCAGATCGTTGAACACCTGCGCCTTGCTGGCCGCGGTGACGGTCTGTACCTGCGCGCCCCAGGTCTGCGCGAGCCGAGCCGCCTGCACCAGCTGGGCGTTGTCCAGCGAGCCGATCTGCTCGCCCCATTCGAGACTCGACCACTCGTTGCGGCCGGCCAGCCACAGCTCGCGTACCCGGACCATGCCCGGCCGCGTCGACAGCTGCTGCTGCAGCGCCGGGTCTTTCGGGCTGACCGTCGGTATCGGCACGTAGCCGCGGTCCAGCCGATACGAGGCGAGCAGCGGGTAGTAGCCGGTTTCGGTCGCGAGTTTCTCCCAGATCGCACGGGCGCCAGCAGGGTCGTCCTGCTGCGCGAGCGCGCGAGCGCGCCAGTAGCGCCAGCGCTGCTGTTCGGCGAGCGCCGGTGGCAGGCTTGCGATCCAGGCATTGGCCTGCTGCCAGTCGCCTGCCCACAGCGCCGCGCGGATGCGCCATTCGTTGCTGCGTTCGTCGAGCGCCGCGTCGTCGACCATGCGAAACGCCGCGACCGATTGCGGCAGCCGGCTCCAGGCCGCGCCGAGCGCGACTTCGCGGCGCAGCTCGCCCGGTGTGGCCGGCGACGCCAGCGCGCAGGGCCTGCCGCAGGCGGCGATAAAGGCCGACAGGCGCGGCGTGGTGCCAAGCGGATCGCGCCTGCCGAGCTTGCCGACCGCGGCCGCGATCGCCTCCGGGTCCTGCGCCAGCATCAGGCTGGGCCCGGCCGCGGTCAGTGCGTCGAGTTCGCGCTCGGGCGCGCGCAACAGCCGCGACCAGCTGCGCAGCTGCGGCGCGCTTTCCGGCGGCAGCGAGCGCAGCAGGAAGTCGGCGAGCTCGGCATTGCCGGCCTGCAGCGCCAGCTTCGCGCGTTTTTCGAGCAGGTCCGGCGTGAACCAGCCGCGCGCCTTGGCCCATTCGAACGGCGCGACGCAGGCGTCCGGCAATTGCGCGCCGGTCATCCATAGCTCGAGCACCGAAGTACGCAGCGGGTCGGGTGCTTGAGCGCCGCCGCCCGTCGATGCGTTCGGCGCGCCCGGTGGCGGCTGCGAGGCGATCAGCGCGTTGAGCTGTTCACAGCGCAGGCGCGAGTCGGCACGGGGTTCCAGGTAGTTGGCGAGGAACGGCGGCCAGCTGCGCCGCTTGGCCAGATCCACCAGCCAGTCGCGGCGCAGCTCGCGCGTCCACGGCAGGTCGCCGTCGCGCTTCAGCAGCGCGCCGATCGCGGCGTCGTCGGCGACCAGGCCAAAGCGCAGCGGCGCGCGCAGACGCTGCGCCTCCAGATACGGATACAGCACGTAGTTGCGCAGCGCCGCCGAGGCCTCGCCGGTCGTGCCGGCCTGCGCCGGCGAGGGCATCGCCTCGAGCGACTCGATCTGCTGCACGAACTCGGCGCGGACCGCGGCGTTGTCGGGAGAGGTCGCTGTGGGCGCCTGCGCGCGCGCCGTCGCCATCAGCGCCAGCGGCATGGCCAGCGCCAGCACCGCAGCGTGGCGGCTATAGGGAGGTTGGCTCATTGCCGACATTCTAGTGTCGCTTGGACAAAGTATCCCGGTGGTCACACGCTCGCCGGGGGCGCTGATACCATCGCCGGCAGATAAGACAATGCAAAAATAATGCTTTGAAGGGAACCATGCTCAGCTTCGGACACAGGGCCTGTGTGGTGGCAGGGCTGGCTGCGGTCTTATCGGCTTGCGCCAGCACCAGCCAGACCGGTGCCCGAAGCAGCGACTTTTATGCGGATATTCCGCCGCCGAGCCCCTCGACCGCGGCCAGCCGCTACCAGATCTACGACACCGGCACGCCGCCACGCCCGGCCTTGCCGTCCGAGCGCATCCCGCCTCCGTCCGCGCTGACCACCCCGGCATACACGGTTGCATCACGCGCCGAAGAAGAGCAGCGCACGACGGCCGAGCGTTTATCCCAGTGGCAGCGTAGCGGCAACGGCCTGAGCTCGATGACGAGCACCGGCGCGGTCACCCAGGGACTGCAGCCGGCACTGATCCCGGTGGTGCAGTCCTCGGCCCCGGCTTATGCGACGACCGACTACTACGCCGGCGCCAGCAACATCGGTGCGGGAGCGCTGATTCCGCCGATGCCGCAGAGCGCGCGGCCCGGCGAGTGCTATGCGCTGGTGCGCACGCCCGAGCAATACCGCAGCATCCAGCGCGACTACGTTGCGCGCCCGGGTTACGACGGCGCGCAGCTGACGCCGGCGCGCTATCAGACGGCCTTGCAGGATTACACCGCGCAGGAAGCCTACGAGCGCCTGGAAGTGATACCGGCGACGTTCAGGACCGTGACCGAACAGGTGGAGATCACGCCGCCGAGCACGCGTTACCTGGCCAGCGAGCCGCGCTACGAGACGGTCACCGAAAAGGTGCTCGAAAAGCCGGCGACGCAGACCTGGAAACGCGGCCGCGGTCCGATCCAGAAGATCGACAACGCCAGCGGCGAGATCATGTGCCTGGTCGAAGAGCCGGCGGTATATCGCACGGTGACGCGCAAGGTGATCAAAACCCAGCCGCAGATGCGCGAAGTGCAGCTGCCGGGCGAGTACCGCACGATTACGCGCCGTGTGATCGACCAGCCGGCCCAGGTTCGCCGCGTCGCGGTACCGGAACAGCGTTCGACCGTGCAGGTGCAGAAACTGGTCGCGCCGGCGGCATACCAAATGGTGCGCGTGCCGGATCAGATGGCGAGCTACACGACGCGCGAGCTGGCCGCGCCGGCGACGCTGGAATGGCGCCCGGTGCTGTGCGAAACCAATATCAGGGATACGACCGTGCGCCGCGTACAGGACGCGCTGCGCAACGCCGGCTTCGATCCCGGCCCCAGCGATGGCCGCGCCGGCAAGCGCACGCTGGATGCCTTGAACGCGTATCAGCGCGCCAAGGGTCTGCCGGAAGATCGTTATCTGAACCTGCCAACGCTGCAGGCGCTGGGCGTCGGCTTGCCGTAGGTCGGCAATCCCTTGCCGACGTGTGGCCTCGGTTGCGCATCGGGCTGTACACGTCGGCAAAGGATTGCCGACCTACGAACGGCTCGGCTCGTCAGACGGTATCGGCGAGGCTCACTCCGCGTCGTCGAAGCGCTCGCGCAGGGTTTCCAGACGCGCGCGGTTCATGCCGAAATCCGAAGGGCCGAAACGCGCGGCGGAGCGCACGTGGATCACCGACTCGGCCGGCACGATCAGAAACTCGACATCGTGAATCATGCCGAGCAGATCGGTCTGGAATTCCGCATACACGTAGTCGCGCGTCTGCGTGACCAGGCTGCAGCGCGGCTCCTCCAGCAACACCGCCAGCAGGCGCGTCATCGCGTCACCGGCGCTGCCGGCGTACTTGAACGGATGGATATGCTGCGGCCCGAGTTCGCCGCGTACTTCGGCCTGCTGCTGGCTGCATACGCAAGTCGACCGGTCTTCGGGGCAGGGCGTCAGCTGGCCGTTGTGCACGCCGAGGTTTTCGGGCCTCTTGCCGCTGATTTTGAGCAGGCTCATTGCATCGCCTTCATGGCAGTTTCAAGCTTCCTGCTTGTGTTCGGAAGGCAGCATCGTCACGCCGCGCAGCGGGCTCGCCAGGATCGCATCGCGTAGCGCGCCGATCGCGGCGAGCCGCGGATAGGTCTTGCGCCAGACCAGCGCGATACGCCTTGCCGGTGCTTTCGGCGCAAACGACTTGGCGACGATCAGGCCGGCTTCGTCGCTGCGGTTCGCAACCGAGGAGCGCGGCAGCACGGTGATGCCGAGGCCGCCGGCAACCATGTGGCGTATGGTTTCCAGCGAGCTGCCGGTCTGCGCGCGCGGACCGTCGCCGTCGGGCTCCACGCATTTCGGGCAGGCCTGCACGACCTGGTCGCGGAAGCAGTGGCCGGGGCCTAGCAGCAGCAGATGTTCCTCGGCGAGCTTGCGTGCCGGGATTTCGGTTTCGTTTTTCCAGCGATGATCCTGCGGGATCAGCACGACGAAATCCTCGTCGTACAGCGGCCACGCGGCGAAGCCCTGCATGTCGATCGGCAGCGCGACCACGGCGACGTCGAGCTCGTTGTCGCGCAGCTGTTCGAGCAGCTTCGCGGTGAAGTTTTCCTCGATCACCAGCGGCATCATCGGCGCGATCTGGCGAATTACCGGGATCAGATGCGGCAGCAGGTAGGGGCCGACCGTGTAGATCGCGCCGAAGCGCAGCGGCCCGACCAGCTCGTCCCGGCCCTCACGGGCGAGATCCTCGATCAGCTTGGCCTCGGCGAGCACGCGCCGCGCCTGGGCGATCACGCGCGCGCCAACCGGCGTCGGCCGCGCTTCGCCGCGATTGCGCTCGAACAGCAGCACGCCGAGTTCGTCCTCGAGCTTCTTCACCGCCACGGACAAGGTCGGCTGTGATACGAAGGAGCGCTCGGCGGCGCGGCCGAAATGCCGTTCCTTTTCCAGATTGACCAGATACCGCAGCTCGGTGAGCGTCATGCCGCCAGCATAACGGATGGCGCCAGTCAGCTCAGCCGGCGTGGCTTGTAGGGCGGGTCATGACCCGCCGTTGTGCCGCCTCACACCCAGTCGCGGGGCTTCAGGTACTGCGCGAGCTGTGCTTCAGCGCTACCGGGCTCAGTCCGATGCTCGTACTGCCAGCTCGCCAGCGGCGGCATCGACATCAGGATCGATTCGGTACGCCCACCGGATTGCAGCCCGAACAGCGTGCCGCGGTCGAACACCAGGTTGAACTCGACGTAGCGGCCGCGACGCACCAGCTGCCACTCGCGTTCGCGAGCCCCGTAAGGCGTGTCGCGTCGGCGCTCGACGATCGCCAGATAAGCCGGCAGAAACGCGTCGCCGACGCTGCGCTGCAGACCGAAGCTGGCGTCGAAGCCGCCTTCGCTCCAGTCGTCGAAGAACAGGCCGCCGACGCCGCGCGTCTCGTTGCGATGCTTCAGGTAGAAGTACTCGTCGCAGTTTTTTTTGAGACGCGGATACGCCTCGTCGCCGAAAGCTGCGCAGGCATCACGCGCCGCGCGGTGCCAGTTTCGGACGTCGTCCTCGACCACGTAGTACGGCGTCAGATCGAAGCCGCCACCGAACCACCACACCGGATCGCCGGACGGTTTTTCGGCCAGGAACATGCGCACGTTCATGTGCACGGTCGGGACATGCGGATTGCGCGGATGCAGCACCAGCGACACGCCCATCGCGCGGAATGAGCAGCCGGCCAGCTCCGGCCTTTGCGCGCTCGCCGACGGCGGCAGCCGGTCGCCGGCGACCAGCGAGAAGCCGACGCCAGCGCGCTCGAACAGCTCGCCGCCTTCGAGAATCCGGGTGATGCCGTTGCCGCGCAGTGGCGCGTCGTCCGGCTTGCGCCATTCGTCGACGGCGAAAGCTTGGCCGTCGGCGGCGCTCAGCGCATCGCAAATGCGGTTCTGCAGATCGCGCAGATAGGCTTCGACGGCGGCTGCGTCGGGGGTCGATTGCTTGTCGCGACGGATGAAACTCAACGGTGGCTCCGCTGGATGGCTAAGGATGCATGACGAGCACGCATCCTAGCCGCCCTTGAAGCTGATGGCGCGTTATGGCGCCGTGGTGATCGCGAAGCTTGCGTCCGACACGTCGAAGAACACGTTGCCGTTGCATTTGAGCTTCAGGCGCGCGGTGCTGGTGTCGAGTATCGGCAGCGTGACGTTGGTCTTGCCGGTGTTTGAGACCTTCCTCAACTTCGTCGTGAAGCTCTGGCCGCCATCGGTCGATAGGTAGACGTCGATTGTCGAGCAGGACACCGGCGCCAGATTGGTGCCGGCGACGTCCCAGGTCACTTTCAGCTTGCTGCCGGCCGCATAGGTCGCCGCGGTGTTCGGCGTCAGCAGCTTGAACGGACCGGCGCTGCCGGTGACCGAGAAGCTCATCAGCGAGCTGGCGACGCCGCCCGAGGACGGCGCGACCTGGTTGTCACGCACGTTCAGGCGGAAGTTCAGCGTGCGGCTCACCGCTGGCAGGATCTCGCCGATGGTGTGCGTATTGTTCAGCAGGTCGGACAGCTGCGGGAAAACCCGCGTCTTGTTCTTGGTCGGCAGGAACGAGCGGAACAGCGGCGCGCTCGCATCAGGCGAATCGGGCGCACCAGCGGCGCCGAGGTCCATTTCTTCCCACTGGTAGCTGAGCTTGTTGCCGTCCGGATCGGTGCTCTTGACGGCGGTCAGTTCGAACGGCGTCTGCATCGGGATCGTGAAGCCGCCAGCGCCGGCATCGGCGCTCGGCGCCTGGTTGCCGCTGGCGGTGACGGCCGCGCAGCTGTTGCCGGTGCCGTTGCGCGTGTAGTCGACGATCTCGTCGAAGCTCACCGACTGGAAGTAGTCGTCGCTGTGCGGCTGGATGTCGTCGGCGCCGCAGATGCCGGCGTAGGCCATGATCGTGGTGCCGCTGCCGGGCTCGTACGCGGTCGAGGCGTTGCGGTTGCCGCCGCCGCAGGAGCCGGTCTGGCTGTTGAAGGTGTGGTTGGCGCCGTACTGGTGGCCCATTTCATGGGCGACGTAGTCGATATAAAACGCATCGCCGATCGGGTCGGGCAGGCCGGTGACACCGGCGCCCTTGGAACCGCCGCAGACGACACCGAGCCCGGCGATTCCACCGCCGCCGGTGCTGACGACATGGCCGATGTCGTAGGCGCCGGAGCCGATGGCGGTGTTCAGGATGCGCGTGTTGGTGTTGACCATCAGGCTGCCCGAGCTGTTGGCGTAGGGGTCCGTGGTCGGGTCGGTGTAGATGATCGCGTCCTCGTTGGCGATCAGCTGCATGCGCACGCCGACTTCACGCTCGTAGACGCCGGTGACGCGGTTGACGACGTTGACCAGTTCGGCCAGTACGATGCTCTTGTCCGGAGTGGCATTGTCCGGGTCCTGGTATTCGGCGTATTCGCCGGTGGTCGCCAGCGCCAGGCGATAGGTGCGCAGATCGGTGGCGATGCTGACACCGTCGGTGCCCACCGCGCTGGCGGCGGTGCGCTGGACTATGCCCGACAGCGCGCTGTCGATCACGTCCGGTGCGCGGCGCCTGGCCGGCATGTCGCGCGTGTAATAGACCTGGTGGATGCGGGTTTCGCCGCGGCGCAGCGGGTCGATGAACACCGTGCCCTTCGAGGTGAAGATCTGGCCGTGGAAGCCGCGCGGGCCGATGTCGAAGCGGCCGCTGATGTCCGGATCGCTTTCGCTGACGCCGGCAAAGGTGAGGATCTGCGGATAGCGCGCGGCCAGCGCCGGCGCCATCACCGCGGTCGCGGCGATGCGGAAGCTGATGCTGCTGCCGTCGGGCATCGGCAGCTTGATCGCCGGCCGCGACGACAGCGGCGTGGACTCGTCCGGCAGCGCCGCGAGCTGGGCGCGCAGCGCCGGGCTGTCGAGGTCGAAGATGCGCGCCTTGCTCGGCTCGATCAGGCGCGGCGTGGTCAGCTTGCTGGCCGAGGCGGGGGCATCCGCCCACAGGCTGGACGATGCGGCTGCGGCGGGGCCGCAGAAGAACGCGGCCATGCAGCAGGCCGTCAGGACAGGGGTCAGGGAGCGCATCGGATTCTTCAGCGGATCAGGAGACCCGCGTTGTAGCAGCTTGGCCGCCGGAGCCGACAGGGGGTTCGACCTCAGGCGCGGATGGTGCGTCCACTCAGCAGGTCGCGAATGATCGTCGGCCGCGGCGCCCGGCCGACCGGGCCTGGAACCACGTCGATGCTCCGGCCGAAACGCAGCCGCACTTCGGTCAGCGTGCGCGCCGGCGCTTCGCCGGCACGGTTGGCGCTGGTCGATACCAGCGGCCCGACCGCGTCGCAGAGTTCGACCGCGGCCGGATGGCGCGTGACGCGCACCGCGATCTTGCTACTGCCGCCGGTGATCCAGCGCGGCGCCTCGGGCGTCGCCGGCCACAGCCAGGTATGCGGGCCGGGCCAGGTGCGGTAGGCGCGGTCCTCGACTTTCTCGGCCATCGGCATCAGCCAGTGTTCGATCTCGCTGAAATCCGAGGCGATCACGATCAGGCCGCGTTCGACCGGCCGCTGCTTCAGCGCCAGCAGGCGCATCACCGCGTCTTCATTGTTCGGGTCGCAGCCCAGGCCCCAGACCGCCTCGGTCGGGTAGGCGATGAGGCCGCCGGCGCGCACCGCGCGCGCCGCCTTGCGCAGATGGATGTTGCTCAGCACCGGAGCGCGCGCAACAGAAGGGGTTTCTTTTCCGGCCACGGCTTAGGGTTTTTTCTTCTTGGCGGCTTTTTTCGCTGTGCTTTTTTTTGCCGTGCTTTTCTTGACGACGCTCTTGGCCGCGGTTTTGGTCGCCGTCTTGGCTGTGGCCGCGGTCTTCTTGCTCGCCTTGCCCTTGCCGCTCTTCTTGCCGCCGGCCGCCTTGTCCTTCTGCTCGGCCTCGTTCAGGAAGAATTCGCAGTCCAGTGCCGACAGGGTTTCCGGATCGCGGGTCTTGGGGATGTTGGCGCGGCGCGTACCGTCGCTGATATACGGCCCGAAGCGACCCTTGATGATGCGGATGCCCGCAGCTTCGAAGACCTTGATCGTCGCCGCTTCCAGCGCCGCGGCCTTCTGCTCGATCAGCTCGATCGCGCGCGGCAGGCCGATGGTGTAGGGGTCGTCGTCCTTCTTCAGCGATACGAAGCTCTTGCCGTAGCGCGCGTACGGCCCGAAGCGGCCGATGTTGACCTCGACCTCCTCGCCGTTTTCGAGCGTGCCGAGGCGCCGCGGCAGCTGGAACAGCGCCAGTGCATCGGCCAGCGTCACGGTGTCGATGCGCTGGTTCGCGCGCAAGCTGGCGAAGCGCGGCTTGTCGGCGTCGTCCTTGGTGCCGATCTGCACGAACGGCCCGTAGCGGCCGAGCCGAGCCGAGACCGGCTTGCCGCTCGCCGGGTCGGTGCCGATCTGGCGCGTCTCGCTGACTTCCTGGCGCGTCAGCTCCATCTTCTCGTCGACGCGCGGCTTGAACGAGCCCCAGAAATCGGCCAGCAGCGGCACCCATTCGCGCTCGCCGCGCGACACCGCGTCGAGATCGTCCTCTAGCTTGGCAGTGAACTCGTAGTCCACGTACTGGGTGAAATGATCGGTCAGGAACTTGTTGACGATCATGCCGACGTCGGTCGGCGTGAACTGCTTGCTGTCCAGGCGCACATACTCGCGCGCCTGCAACGTGCTGATGATCGAGGCGTAGGTCGACGGACGGCCGATGTCGAATTCCTCCAGCGTCTTCACCAAGCTTGCTTCGGTATAGCGCGGCGGCGGCTGGGTGAAATGCTGCTCGGCGTCGAGGTCCAGCAGGTTCACGGTCTCGCCGACCACCAGCACCGGCAGGCGCTTGTCGTCCTCGTCGTCCTCGTCGCTCTTGTCCAGCGGATCGGTGACCTTGATGTTGTACGCAGCCAGGAAGCCCGGCTCCAGCAACACCGAGCCATTGGCGCGGAAAGTGTGCTGCAGGCCGGCTTTCAAGTCGGCGGCGACGGTGTCGAACACCGCCGGGTTCATCTGACAGGCCATCGCGCGTTTCCAGATCAGCTCGTAGAGCTTGGCCTGGTCCGGCGTCAGATAACGCGCGACAGACTTGGGCGTGCGCGAGGCGGACGTCGGGCGCACCGCTTCATGCGCTTCCTGCGCGTTCTTGCTCTTGCTCTTGTAGTAGCGCGCCTCGGCCGGCAGGGTCTTGTCGCCGAACTCGCGGACGATGGTCTTGCGGATCTCGGCAATCGCTTCCTGCGCCAGGCTCACCGAGTCGGTACGCATGTAGCTGATCAGGCCGACCGTGTCGCCGCCCAGATCCACGCCTTCGTACAGCTGCTGCGCGGTGCGCATCGTGCGGCTCGAGGTGAAACCGAGCTTGCGGTTGGCTTCCTGCTGCAAGGTCGAGGTCGTGAACGGCGGCGAGGGATTGCGCCGGCGCTGCTTCTTGTCGACGGCGACGACTTTCAGCGAGCCCTGCGCGGCGGCGAGGATGCGCACTTTCGCCGCTTCCGAGCCGCCGGCGTCGGTGAGTGTGAACTGCTCGACTTTCTGCCCGTCGAGTTCGGTGAGCTTGGCGGCGAAGCTCTGCGCGTCTTTCTGCGCGCGCGCATCCAGCGTCCAGTATTCCTGCGGAATGAACGCGCGGATCTCGAGCTCGCGCTCGCAGATCAGGCGCAGCGCCGGCGATTGCACGCGGCCGGCGGACAAGCCCGGCTGGATCTTGCGCCACAGCAGCGGCGACAGATTGAAGCCGACCAGATAGTCCAGCGCACGCCGCGCCTGCTGCGCATTGACCAGGTCGAAGGCGATGTCGCGCGGGTTGGCGATGGCCTCGTTGACCGCGCGCTCGGTGATTTCGTGGAACACCACGCGCTTGACCGGCTTGTTCTTCAGCGCGCCTTTTTCTTTCAGCAGCTCGACCAGATGCCAGCTGATCGCCTCACCCTCGCGATCAGGGTCGGTCGCCAGGAACAGCGCGTCGGCGTCCTTCAATGCACTGATGATCGCGCGCACGTGTTTCTCGTTGCGGTCGATGATCTGGTACTTCATGTCGAAACTGCCGGAGGTGTCGACGGCGCCGTCTTTGGGCACCAGATCGCGCACGTGACCGTAGGACGCCAGGACCTCGAAGTCCTTGCCCAGATACTTTTTGATCGTCTTCGCCTTGGCCGGCGACTCGACGATGACCAGGTTTTTGCTCATTGCACCGCTGCTGGAAACCACGACCGACGCGGGTTACGGGCCCGCGGGGACCGTGCTTATAAGGGCAAGCCGCCGCCAATGTCTAGCTAGCCCGTCGCCGAGCGGCCCCTTTTCGGGCCTCTGCAGCCTGGTGCGGACAAAGAAAAAGGGCCGGCGAGGAGCCGGCCCTTTTTAAAACCTCGCCGATGCGACGCGGCGGTTTCAGCTCAGGTAGAGCCGCACAGGATCGCCAGCAGCGGGATGCCGGCGAAGGCGCAACTGCCGGTGCCGCTGGTGCCGCCAGCCAGCGTGCCGAGCACGGTGCTGACGATGTTGACCACCGGCGCCAGCGCGGTACCGGCCAGCGCGCCGCCGGTGCCGCCCGAGGCGGTGCCGCCGGCCAGCGCGTCCATGATCGGGCCGGTGATCGTCGGCAGCAGGGTTTCGATCGGCGACAGCAGCGGCGTCAGCGCGCTCAGCAGCGAGGCGCCGAATACCGAGGAAGCCGGCGAGGTACCGACGCTGCCACCGAGCAGGCTCTGCAGCTGTGCCGTCACGCTGGCGATCTGGGCGGTCAGCGCGTCGCTGCCGGACTGCGACTCGAGTGTCGTCAGCGGCACGACCTGGGTCAGCAGATTGGTCACGGCGTTGGTCACCAGGGCCTGCAGCGCGGTGCTGGCGCCAGCCGCATCCATGTTCGTCGCGGCGGTCAGCAGCGTGCTCAGATTGCTCAGCGCAGTTGCCACCGTGGTCAACGCACCGCCGGCGATCGGGGCCGAGTAGGCCGAGGCCGGGATCTGTGCGATCGCGGTCTGCATCGCGGCGTTGAGCTGGGCGACCAGTGTCGCGAGTGTCGCCAGCGACGGCGTCGTGCCGCTACCGCTGCCGCTGCCACTACCGGTGCCGATGGTCGCGATGATCTGCGCCAGCACCGGTTCCAGCTGGGTCGACAGCGGCGCCAGCGGCGTGCCGTCGAGGGCGTGCAGCGCGGCTTCGAGCTGGGCCAGCGACAGCGTGTTGGTGGTGCAGCCGCTGGTCTGGCCGGCGAGGCCCTGAAGCAGCCCGGTCAGGTCGACGACCATCAGGCGCAGCGAGTCGGCCAGCGCGGCCGGGTCGGCACTGCCCGGGTTGGCGGCGGCGGCCTGAAGCGCTACCAGCACCGTATCGGCGATGTCGAGCGCACTGCCGTTGACGATCGCGTCACTGCACTGGACCACGGCCTGCAGCGGCGTGCCGGTAACCGCGCTGGTCAGCGGAATGAACACCGACGTGCTGAGCTGGGTCTGCACGGGGTCGAGCGGGCCGGCGATCTTGTTGCCGGTGATCGTCGTGCTGGCCGGTGTCGGATCGGTCGAGGAATCGGAACCGCCGCCGCCGCAGGCAGTCAGCAGGGTGGCGCCGAGAAGAGCGGCTGCGCCGATGGCGCGTTTGCAGGGAAGGTCGAACATGTGGGATGCCCCGGTTGCGTGGTGATGACGAGCTCACCATCGCAAGAAGGCGTGTAAGAAAAATCCCACAACAGAACAAGTGGTTAAGCGGACGGCGACCAGCGGCGCGGGCGCATCAAGTCAAGGCTGCCGGTCGCCCCGGCAGGGGCTTTCGTCGTCGAACATGCGGCCCGTGTCAGATGGGCTGCGCAGGTCCGAGCCGCATACCGGCCGTCCTGGAAGCCGCCGCCTCAGTGCAGATAGTCGCCCTGGTAATAGACCAGGTCTTCCATGTGCTCGAAGGCTTCCTCGGAGTCCGGCTGGTTGATCAGCACCAGCAGGCAGACCCACTTGACGCGCTCCAGGTCGATTTCCTCCTGGAAGGCCATCAGCCGGTCGATCACGACCTCGCGGCTGGACGAATCCAGAATGCCGAGCTGCTCGAGGTTGTGCAGGAAGCCGCGGCATTCCACCGACAGCTTGGCCAGCTCTTCGCGGGCATACATCCGCAGCGAGCGCATCGCGCCGCCGGCGCCATCGTGTACCGGTTTCTGGCGGTTCTCGGACAGACCGTCTAGCCAGGAGAAGGCGTGTTCCACTTCTTCGGCCGGAAAGCCGGCGGCGGTGAGCTCGTCGCGCAGAGTGTCCTGGTTGTCCGTGTCGGAGAATTCCCCATGCTGATAGTTCTCGAAGAGATACATCAGCACGTCCAGCACTGTTTCTTTCATGTCGATCCCGTTGCGTCTTTCAAGAGGATTTGCGACCTGCTGTGCCAGCACCGCCCTCGCAGGAGCGGTCAGTTCACCTTAGAGGTGAAGTGATGATTTGTCTACATATTGTGTTTGTTGCGCGTTTCTCCTAACATTTTGAGCTCGCTCACTGCGGCTCCGCACGGACCCGCCGGATAACCCGGCCGGAGCTGTCGGTAGCCACCCAGCCTTCGAGCTCCAGCTCCAAAAGCCCTACGCTCAAAGCCTCCGCGCTGGTCTGCAGACGCTCGATCAGGCGGTCCACGCTCGTCGGCTCATCGCCGATGGCCTGCCAAATCCCTCGCAAGTCGCGGGCCGGTTCGGACTCTATAGTCGGTTTTGTTGACGCCGATGTGTCGGCGGCCGCGGCGCCTGGGTCGGCCAGCGCCTCGCTCAGCGCGGCGGCCAGAACCCCGGACAGCTCTTCGACGATGTCGTCCACGGTCTCGACCAGACGCGCGCCCTGGCGCAGCAGCTGGTGGCAGCCGCGCGCCAGCGGATTGTGGATCGAGCCCGGTATCGCGAACACCTCGCGCCCCTGTTCGGCCGCCAGCCTGGCGGTGATCAGCGAGCCGGATTCGCGCGCCGCCTCGACCACCAGGATGCCCAGCGACAGTCCCGAGATCAGCCGGTTGCGTTGCGGAAAGTTCTCGGCCAACGGCGGCATCCCCGGCGAGAACTCGGACACCAGCAGGCCGCGGGCGACAATCGCGTGGGCCAGCTCCTTGTGCCGTGCCGGGTAGACGCGGTCGAGCCCGGTTGCGCAAACCGCGATCGTCGGGCCGCCGGCCGCCAGCGCGCCGCGATGCGCGGCGCCGTCGATGCCCAGCGCCAGGCCGCTGGTCACGACCAGCCCGCGGCCGACCAGCGCGGCGGCGAAGGACTGCGCGGTGTCCAGGCCCTGGGCGGTCGCATGGCGCGAGCCGACGACGCCGATCTGCGGCTGGCGCAGCAGCTCGACGTCGCCGATGCCGAACAGCGCTGCCGGCGCCGCGTCGATCTCGCGCAGCCGCTGCGGGTAGCGCGGATCGGTGTAGACGATCAGGTGGCGGTCGGCCGCCCCGGCCAGCCAGGCCAGATCCAGATCGACCCGGGCGCGGTCCGGTTCGGCGAGCCCGGTGCAGGCTTCGCGCGACAGGCCGAGCCGGCTCCAGTTGCCGCGGCCGGCGGCGAGCACGGTGGCCGCGTCGCCGTACTGCTCGATCAGGCGTACCGCCAGCGGCGGGCTGACGCCCGGAGCGCGCAGCAGCCACAGCCAGGCTCGGAGATCTTCGTCGTTCATGACGCGACGCTAGGGCGCGGCGCCGCGTACCGCAAGGATTTGCGTCTCGGTAGCGAGCGTAGGTTGGGGTGAGCATCGCGAACCCCAACGGTATCCCGCGCCGATGTTGGGGTTCGCGATGCTCACCCCAACCTACGATACCCAAATCAGTACCGTGTCGGCAGCGGCTTCTCCACCTTGTCCAGCAGATGCGCCGGGCGGGTCACGCTCATCACCAGGCCATACGACAGCCGCGGCGTGGTCTTGAACACCAGCAATTGCCCGGCGGGCTGATCCGGCAGCTGGATCTTCTTCTTGCCGTAGGGGTCGGCGACACGGGCGCCGGCCTGCATGATCTGCAGCACGTGGCCGGGCTCCAGGCCATGCTGGCTGCCGCGGTTGATCGCGACGATCTGGAACTGGCTGATCTGCGACAGGCCGTCAAACACCGCGATGATGCGGCCGCCGATCGCGTGGTCCGGCGCGTGCGGGTAGAAGTCCGCCTGGAAGGCCTCCGGCTCCACCGGCAGCAGGCGGTCGCCGACCCGCGCCTCGCGATAGCTCTGTGACAGCAGCGCTGTAGCCGGTTCGCCCGGCAGCTTGACCTCGACCTCGCCGATCGGGATCGCCTCGTAGCCGATGATCGAGCCGTCGTCCGGGTCTTTGTACGGCTCGCCCGGCCGCACCAGCGCATACGACCAGGGTTCCTGCGGCGGCAGCCGGCGCACGTAGATCAGCGCGCCTTCGCCGCCGATCAGGTGATCGTCGACGAAGGACAGCAGATACGGCGCGGTCTTCAGCTCCTCGGGCGTGACCAGGCGCGGTCCGCGCAGGAAATCGCGGATCGCGTCGATCGGGATCGTCGGGATCGCCGATTCCAGCGGCAGTTCGCGTACCTGCGGCGACACCCGCTCCAGGTCGGAGCCGCCGGCCAGCCCCAGGCGCGGCCGGCCATCGACCTCGGACAGCTGCAGCACGTCGCCGGGATAGATCAGGTGCGGGTTGCGCACCTGGCCGTTCACGTACCAAATCTCCGGCCATTGCCAGGGGTCGAGCAGAAAGTGGTTGGCGATGTCCCACAGCGTGTCGCCGCGCTTGACCACGTAGGCCAAGGGCGCGCCGGGGCGGAGCACCGGCGCCGGCTGGGCGCTGGAATAGGGCTCCGCGGCCGCCATGGTCTGCATCGGTTCGGCTGCGGGTTCGGCGGCCGGTGCCGGCAGCGGGCCGGGCATCGGCGTGCTGGAGGCACAAGCCGCGACCAGGCCCGCCAGCAACATGGCCAGACCGGTGACGCCGAATTTCGACAGCGCTTGGCGGTCCAAGCACCCGCGATACCCGGATTGCGAGCGACTATACTTTCCCATGCAGGCCGTCCCCTCTTGCGGCTGGCTCCCCTGTTCAGGCCGGAATGGCAGCCGGGGGTTCACGGATCGTTCCGCATCAAACCAGTAGATCAATCTGTAGCGTCCGAATACTAAGCCATGGCCCTGATGCCGATTCTTCATCATCCCGACCCGCGGTTGCGCATCAAGGCGCAGCCGGTCGTCGACTTCGGCCCGGCGCTGCAGAAGCTGGTCGAAGACATGTTCGAAACCATGTATGACGCGCCCGGCGTCGGCCTGGCCGCCACCCAGGTCGGCGTCAACCTGCGCCTGGCGGTGATGGACGCCGGAGAAGACGCGCCCGAGCCGCGGGTGATGATCAACCCCGAAGTGCTAGCGGCCAGCGATCGCGTCGAGATGGAGGAAGGCTGCCTGTCGGTGCCGGATGCCAGCGAGAAAGTGCAGCGCTACAACCATCTCAAGGTCCGCGCGCTGGATCGCAACGGCGCGCCCTACGAGCTCGAGGTCGAGGGCCTGCGCGCGCAGGCGGTGCAGCACGAGATCGACCATCTCGACGGCAAGCTGTACATCGACTACCTGTCGTCGCTGAAGCGCGAGCGGATTCTGAAGAAGCTGCGCAAGCAGCAGCTGCGCGAAAACGCGTGACCGTCGCCAGTCGAGGCATCGATTGAAAATTGTGTTCGCCGGCACGCCGGCATTCTCGGTTGCCGCACTGGATGCACTGCATGCGGCCGGCCACACGATCGTCGCGGTCTACACGCAACCCGATCGTCCCGCCGGCCGCGGCCAGAAAATGATGCCCTCGCCGGTCGCGCTGCGCGCCGCCGAACTGGGCCTGCCGACGTTCAAACCTTCGAGCCTGCGCGGCAACGAGCCGGCGATCGGTGGCCTGCGCAAGCTCGCGCCGGATCTGATGGTCGTCGTCGCCTATGGCCTGATCCTGCCGCAGGCGGTGCTCGACGTGCCGCGGCTCGGCTGCTTCAACATTCATGCCTCGCTGCTGCCGCGCTGGCGCGGCGCCGCGCCGATCCAGCGCGCGATCCTGGCCGGCGACGACGTCAGCGGCGTCACCATCATGCAGATGGATGCCGGCCTGGACACTGGCGCGATGCTGATCCGCGACCAGGTCGCGATCACGCCGACGACCACCGCCGATCAATTGCAGCAGCAGCTGCAGACGATGGGCGCGCGGCTGATCGTCGAAGCGGTCACGCAGGCCGCGGCCGGCACGCTGCAACCTGAAGCGCAGCCAAGCGAAGGCGTCACCTACGCGCACAAGTTCGACAAGACTGAAGCGCGAATCGATTGGACCAAACCGGCGATCGAACTCGATCGCCTGGTGCGCGCGTTCAATCCCGCGCCGATCGCCTGGACCGAGCTCGGCACCGAGCGTCTGCGCGTGTTCGCCGCGCGCCCGATCGCCGAGGCCGCCGACGCTGCGCCAGGCACCATCGTCTCGGCCAACGCCTACGGCGTCGTTGTCGCAACCGGTGACGGCCTGCTCGCATTGCAGGCGCTGCAATGGGCCGGCGGCCGCGTCACCGACGCCGAGCAGGCGGCGCGCGGCCGGCCGCTGCTCGGAGCCCGCTTCCAATGAACCCGCCGCAAGACGCGCGCGAGGACTCATTGCCGCCCGAGCCCGAACGTCCCGACTGCTGCAACGGCGGCTGCGCGGTCTGCGTGCTCGACGGCTTCGAGGACGAAGTCCAGGCCTGGCGCCGCCAGTGCGAGGCGATACTGGCGCAGCGGTCCGCGCTCAAAGCCGGCGCTCAGCCGCCGCCGAGCTGATGCCAGTCAAGCTTGCGCGTCAGCAGCATCACCACCGCAAGACCCGCGAACAGAGCGACCGAGCCGCCCAGCAAGGCATAGTCCTCGGCTTGAAGCAGCAGGTACAAGTAGCCATAGAGTCCGCTGAGCAGGCCGCCGACGACCAGTGCCGCGCGCCAGCGGCGCAGGGCGGCGCGGCTGTAGAACGTGACCATGCCGGTGACCGCCAGAGTCGAGACCAGAAAGCCCGGCGCAAAGCCGACGTGTTCGCCGAAGGCCAGCTGCAGCAGGCCGAACAGGCACAGCGCCGAACCCACCAGCAGATACTGCAGCGGATGGACGCGCTGCCCGCTGAGCAGCTCGGTCAGCCAGATCGTCAGGAACGTGAAAAACAGCGCGAGTACCGCATACTTGGTCACTCGCTCGGCCATGCGATACGCGTCCACCGGCGTCAGCAGGCTCACGCCGAACAGTTGCTGGCGCAGGTCTTCGAGCTTGCGTTCGCTGGCGCTGTTCCACTGCTGCGGATAGCCGCGACCGAGGTAGGAGATCGACCAGTCCGCCGCAAATTGCTGCGCTGAAAGCTCGCTGCGAGTCGGCAGCCAGGCGCCCTGGAAACTCGGATGCGGCCAATCGGCCTGCAAGCTCGCATTGGTGTTGCGGCCGACCGGCGCCATCAGGATCTGATCGCTGCCGTTGAAGCGCAGCCGGAGTGTGAAATCGGCAAGGCCGTTGTCGTCGAAGACATCCGCCTTGCCGGGCGCGACAGACAGCGCCACGTGCACGCCGGCTGCGTTCCAGTCGGCGTCGGTGGCCGGTTGCAGCTCGTATGGCTTTCCGGCCCAGATCAGCTGCCCGTCGGCGTGGATCGCGCGCACATCGCTGAGGCCGATCTGCAGCTCGGCTTGCTGCCAGAGCATGTCGTCGTCGCGGTCGACCCAGGTCGACAGGTCCGGGCGCTGGAAATGTCCGCTCAGCTTCAGTTCGGCGCCATAAACCGGGAAGCTGAAAATGCCGCGGTGGCGGTTCTCCGTTTTCAGCTTTGCCTCGATGCCGAGCTGTTCGGGCAGCAGATAGGCGGCGCGGCGCAGCTGGCGCGGCTTGCCGTCCGCGTCGGTGTAATGCGCGATGTAGGGCACGCGCAGGATCGGGCCGATCAGCTGCTGCTGGCCGCCCCATTTGCTGGTCACTTCAGTGCCGGCATCAACGCGGCGCGATTGCCGCTCCTGCACCAGGTCCTGGATCATCGACAAGGGAATGCGCAGCAGCAGCCACAAAAATAGCAGCAGCACCAGGCGGCCCAGCGGGCTGCGCAGAAAATCGACGATGCCGCGGTTTGGCGCGGCCGTGACGACAGGTGGACTGCCGGGCGCGGCCGGCGGTGATGCGGATAGGGATGTCATGACGGATCTCGCTTCGAGTGGGACTCGGGGAATGGTTCGGAAAGGGGTTCGGAAAAGGGTCCGGCCATTGTTCGTGTGCGCGTCGCAAGTCCGGCCGCGACGGCGTGCAAGTCGCGAGGAACTTTGTGCAAATCCGGTGCAGGTCCGCGGAGTGCGCGGCACGCCTTGCTAAGCTGCCGACATGGCCAAAATCCTCGTAGTCGACGACGACGCGCATATCCGCGAACTGGTTTGTTTCGCGCTCGGCAAAGCGGGCTTTGCAACGCTGAGCGCCGGTGATGGCGTGCAGGCGCTGGCGGTCTGCGACCGCGAGCGTCCCAGCTTGCTGGTGCTCGATATCCTGATGCCCGAAATGGATGGCACCGAAGTCTGCCGACGGCTGCGCGCTGCGCCGATGACCGCGCGTCTGCCTATCCTGTTTCTGAGTTCGCGGGACGACGAGGTGGACCGCATCGTCGGGCTCGAGCTCGGCGGCGACGACTACGTAGCCAAACCGTTTTCGCCGCGCGAACTCGTTGCCCGGGTACGCGCGCTGTTGCGCCGCGCAGAGCCGATCGCGATCGACGCCGCGCCCGCGCAATGGCGGCATAACCGGCTGCGGCTCGACGGCGAGCGCTATCGCGCCTGGTGGGACGAGCAGGAGATCGTGCTGACGCTGACCGAGTTCGGCATCCTGCGCGCGCTGATCACGCGGCCCGGCAAAGTGTGCCGGCGGGTGCAGCTGATGGATCAGGCCTACGAGCTGCACCGCATCGTCTCCGATCGCACCATCGACAGTCATGTGCGCCGAGTGCGCGCCAAGCTCGCGGTGGCCGGCGCCGACGTCATCGAAACCGCGCACGGCATCGGCTACCGGCTCGGCCCCTGCGAATGAAGTGGCGGCCGTCGCTGCGCCTGATCCTGCTGCTGATCAATCTGCTGGTGATGCTGTTGCCGCTGGGCGGCATCGCCTGGCTGCGTCTGTACGAAAGTGCGCTGGTGCGCCAGACCGAAAGCGAGCTGCTGGCGCAGGGCGCAGTCGTCGCCGCGGCCTACAAGGCGGCGTGGTTGCGCATGCCGGGCGAGCCGGCGCTGGCCGATCTGCCGGCGGTTTTCGGCCCGATCGGCGAATGGCAGCCGCGCCAGCCGCGGCTCGATCTGGCGGTGGACCCGATACAGCCGCGGCCCGACGATGCTCAACCCACGCCTTGGCGCGCCGAGCCGCGGGCGGCCGCGGTGGGCGCCGAATTCAGTCCGGTGCTGCAGGACGTGCGGCGCACCACGCTGGCCGGCATTCGCGTGCTCGATCATCAGGGCATCGTCGTTGCCAGCACCGCCGGGGATTTCGGCGGCCAGCTGACGCAGCCGGAAGTGCTGCGCGCGCTGCGCGGCGAGACCGTCAGCCTGCTGCGCGAACGCCACAGCCAATCACCGCCGCCGGTTTCAGGTTCGCTGAGCCGCGCCACCGGCATCCGCGTGTTCGTCGCCTTGCCGGTGATTCATCAGAACCACGTGCTCGGCGCAGTGCTGCTGGCGCGCACGCCGGCCAGTATCTGGGACACGATCCAGGGCAAGCGCTGGCCGCTGGTCTACGCCAGCCTGGCGCTGCTGGCGCTCGTGCTGACGCTGTCCTGGCTGACCACGCGCACCATCGCCAGGCCGATCGCCGAACTGGGGGCGCAGGCGCAGCGCGCGGCGCGCGGCGAGAGCGGCGCGGTGCAGGCGCTGCGTCATGCCGGCACGCGCGAAGTCGCCGAACTCTCCACCGCGCTGGCGGCAATGGCGCAGACGCTGGAAGCGCGCGCGGACTACATCCGCCGCTTTGCGGCGCACGTGTCGCACGAGTTCAAGACGCCGTTGACCAGCATTCGCGGCGCGGTCGAGTTGTTGCGCGATCACGCCGATGCCCTGGCTCCGGACGAGCGCGCGCGGTTCCAGGACATGATCGCGGCCGATACCGCGCGGCTCGATCGCCTGGTGCGCCGCCTGCTGGAACTCGCGCGCGCCGACGTCACGCGCCCCGGCCATCAGCGCAGCGACGCACTCGCGGTACTGCGTGACAGCGCTGCGCGCGCAGAAAGCCTGGGCAGCGTGATCCAAACACAGTTTCCGGACGCCGTCGCCTGGGTGCCGATGCCGGCAGAAGAACTGGAGACGGTGTTCGCTAACCTGCTCGACAACGCGCGCCTGCATGCGCCGGGCTACGTGCTACGCCTTGCCGCCAGCATCGAGGGCTCCGCACTGCTGCTGAGTTTTGAAGACACCGGTCCCGGAATATCGGCCGCCAACGCGGCGCGCATTTTCGAGCCGTTTTTCACCACCGCGCGCGGCAGCGGCAGCACCGGCCTGGGCCTGGCGATCATCCGCGCGCTATTGACGGCGCACGGCGGCGACATCAGTCTGCGCGCCTCCGACGCGGGCGCCGTGTTTCTGGTGCGGCTGCCGCTCAAACTCTAGGGCCTGCAATCCGGGCTACGCTGCCCGCCGCAGGCGAATCCGATCATGGTCTGGCCCATTTCCAATACCGCTGCTCCAAAACCCTTGAACGCGCGCGCGCTGGCGGCCCGCGCCGTGGCCCGGGTGCTCGCCGGCGACAGCCTCGACGATGCGCTGGCCACCGCGCGCCGCCAGATCGCCGAGCGCGATCTGCCGCTGATCAAGAGCATCGCTTATGGCGTACTGCGCGAGCATGCGCAGCTGCGCGCGCTGGCTTTGCAGATGCTGCAGAAGCCGATGGATCGCGAGCCGGAAATCATGGCGCTGATCGAGGTCGGCCTGTATCAGCTGCGGCGCATGCGCATCCCGCCGCATGCCGCGGTGGCCGACACGGTCGAGGCGGTGACCGCGCTCGAGCGCCCGAATCTGTCCGGCCTGGTCAACGCGCTGCTGCGCCGCTATCAGCGCGAACGCGAGACCCTGGAAGCGGCGCTGCCGCAGGACGCCGAAACCCGCTACAGCGCGCCCGGCTGGCTGGTCGACGGCGTTCGCCAGGACTGGCCGGACAGCTGGGAAGCGATCCTGGCCGCGAGCAATGCGCAGGCGCCGCTGGTGCTGCGGGTGAATCGCCGCAAAGTCAGCCGTGAGGCTTACCTGGAAAAACTGGGCGCCGCCGGCCTGCCGGCGCGGATCGTCGAAGCCGCGCCCGATGCACTGATTCTGGAAAGCGCGGTACCGGTCGATCAGCTGCCGGGCTTCGCCGAGGGTGAAGTGTCGGTACAGGATGCTTCCGCGCAGCTGATGACCGGGCTGCTCGATCTGCACGATGGCCAGCGCCTGCTCGACGCCTGCGCCGCGCCGGGCGGCAAGACCACGCATGCGCTGGAATGCGCCCAGCTCGAGGTGCTGGCGCTGGATATCGCCAAGGCGCGGCTGCCGCGGGTGCACGAGAACCTGCAGCGTCTCGGCCTGAGCGCCGAAGTGCGCATCGCAGACGCCGGCCGGCCGAACACCTGGTGGGACGGGCGCGCCTTCGATCGCATCCTGGTCGACGCGCCATGCTCGGGTACCGGGGTGATCCGCCGCCATCCGGATATCCGCTGGCTGCGCCGGGCTGAGGACATCCCGCGCATGGCGGACCGCCAGCTGCGCCTGCTGAGCGCGTTGTGGCCGCTGCTCGCGCCGGGCGGCGTGATGGTCTACGCGACCTGTTCGGTGCTTGGCGCGGAAGGCGAGGACGTGGCCAAGCGCTTCCTGATGAGCCAGCCCGACGCCAAGCACCAGCCGATCGCGGCGAACTGGGGCGAGGCACGCCGCCACGGCCGGCGCATCGCCCCCGGTGACGGCTTCGACGGCTTTTACTACGCGCGCTTCGTCAAGCCGAACAAGCGCGTCTAGCATCGGGCCGCAGTGGGGCAGTTCAGCTGAACTTCATCCGGTTTTTTCTACGGTTCGGATAGCTCGCGTTCAGCGAACAGCGAATGGCATCCCATTGATGGGGATGAACACGGAAGTTTTGAACCAGCGGAAGGAGATCGCAAAAATGAAGATTCATGCACGCGCCGGCAGCGTCGCCATCGGTGTTGCGGTACTCGCGTTGACGGGTTGTCACAACTACGTCAAACGCGACGAATTCGACCGGACGGTCGCCGATCTGCGCGCCGGAACGGAGTCCGCAAGGCTCGAATCGCGCGACGAGATCGCCTCGCTGGGCCGCGATCTCGAAGGCAAGATGAAGAGTCAGGACGTTGCGATCACTGATCTGCAGGATCGCCTGCGTCTGGACCTGACGGCGCACTTCGATTTCGACAAGTCGGAACTGCGTCCCAAGGACGAGCAGGCGCTCAACGATTTTGCGGGCGTGATGAACAAGCGCCCCGAGATGCAGGTAACGGTCGAAGGCTTTGCGGATTCCGCGGGCTCACCTGCCTATAACAAGACGCTGGGCCTGAAGCGCGCGGAAGCCGTGCGCGAGCACCTGATCGAAAGCGGGCTCCAGGCCGGCAAGGTCAAAGCAGTGAGCTACGGCGATCAAAAGAGCCGGCAGCTGGCGCCCGGTGCCTGGGGCCAGAACGGCCAGGCCAATCGCCGTGTCGCTCTGGTCGTGGAAAAGAGCGTCGACCAGGTGGGATTGGCGGAGCCAGGCGCCGGACCCTATTCCGCGGGCAATGTCGGCGGCGAGGTGGTGAAAGGCAGCAAGGGCGCGGGTCAGTAGTCGGTTGGTGGTGAGGCCTAAGCCGTCCGCTCAAGTCGCTTAACCAAGGCGCTTAACAAAACCCCCACACGAAGTGGGGGTTTTGTTATCAAAAAACAAACCGATGGCCTAGTTCAACATCTCAACGGCAGCGTCGCTCGGCCGCGGTATTTACCGAGGTATTTACTGCGCGCCGGCCTTCGCGTCGACGGCGGCATTGACGTTGACGCTGGTTTCGGCCGCCGGCTTGGCGCCCGCCACGCCGCTAACGGTGGAGTTGACGCCGGCGCCGACGCCGCCGAGCAGGCCGCCGACCGCGCCGGTGGTGCCGTGCACGACTTTGCCGCCGGTGTCCTTGGCGGCCTTGCCGGTCTTCACGGCAGCGTCCTTGGTGACCGTGGCGGCATGCTTGGCCCCGTCGGTGAGCTTGCCGGCGCCATTGGCGGCAGCCGTTCCGGCCGCGCTGGCGCCGCCCCGGATCTCGGCGTTGGTTTTGGCCGCGGCTGCGGCCGCATCGACGTCAAGGTTCACGCCGACCCCGACGCCCGCTCCGGCACCGGTGCTTTGGGAGGCGGCGTTGACGGCCGCGCTGGTGTCGGCGGTGACGCCGGCGGCGAACGCCGGCAGCGTCGTCAGAACCAGCGTGGCGGCTACATAAGAGAGTTTTTTCATGGGGTGCTCGCGTTCCGTCGGGACGGTTGATGGGTTTGGGGTCAGCAGAATCGGGCGCGCCGCCCGGCTGGATGCTGAATGGATTGCGGATTGCAGGACCGGCCGGCAAGGTCGATCCGGGCAGGACTCTAGCGCAAGCCGATTCGAAGCGGCAGCCTCCCCCAATTCTTGCACTGCAACAAGGGCGGGCGTAAGGTTCGCGCCTTCGCATCCAGTGCACGACGTCGGCCGAGTGAAGATCATTATTCTGGGGGCGGGACAGGTCGGCGGCACGCTGGCCGAAAATCTGGCCCGTGAGTCCAACGACGTCACCGTCGTCGACAAGAATCCGCAGCAGCTCGCCGAGCTCCAGGAGCGCCTGGACATTCGCACGGTCCACGGCTTCGCGTCCCATCCGGAGGTGCTCAAGCGCGCCGGTGCCGACGACGCCGAGATGATCATCGCGGTGACCGACAGCGACGAGACCAATATGCTCGCCTGCCGCATCGCGCAGGTGCTGTTCAAGACGCCGACCAAGATCGCGCGCGTGCGCTCGATGGAATACATCCGCGAGACCAAGCTGTTCGCCGATGACGCGCTGTCGGTCGATCTGCACATCTCGCCGGAACAGCTGGTCACCGACTACATCCGCCGGCTGATGGAATATCCGGGCTCGCTGCAGGTGGTCGACTTCGCCGACGGCCGCGTGCGCCTGGTCGGCGTGCGCGCGTATTACGGCGGCCCGCTGGTGTCGCGCCAGCTCAAGGAGCTGCCGCTGCATCTGCCGGATGTCGACGCGCGCGTCGCCGCGATCTATCGCCGCGGCCGCCCGATCATCCCCGAAGGCGACACCATCATCGAGGCCGAGGACGAAGTGTTTTTCGTCGCCGCCACCGAGCACATCCCGAAAATCATGGCGGAGCTGCGGCGTCAGGACAAACCGGTCAAGCGCGTGATGATCGCCGGCGGCGGCAACATCGGCCTGCGCCTGGCGCGCGTGCTCGAAGGCCAGATGCAGGTCAAGCTGATCGAGCGCGACAAGGCCCGCGCCACGTTTCTGTCCGAGCAGCTCAGCCGCAGCATCGTGCTGCACGGCGACGCCGCCAACGAGCAGCTGCTGCTGGAAGAAAACATCGAGGACACCGACGCGTTCTGCGCGGTCACCAACGACGACGAGGCCAATATCCTGTCGGCGATGCTGGCCAAGCGGCTTGGTGCGCGCAAGGCGCTGTCGCTGATCAACCGCGTCTCGTATGTGGACCTGGTCGAAGGCGGCGCGATCGACATCGCGATCTCGCCGCAGCAGTCGACGGTGTCGGCGCTGCTGGCGCACGTGCGTCGCGGCGACGTGGTGCGCGTGCACAGCCTGCGCCGCGGCGCGGCCGAGGCGATCGAGGCGGTCGCGCATGGCGACCGCAAGAGCAGCAAGGTCGTCGGCCGTAGAGTCGAGGAGATCAAGCTGCCGCCGGGCACCGCCATCGGCGCGGTGGTGCGCGGCGACGAGGTGATCATCGCGCATCACGACACCGTGATTCAGGCCGACGACCACGTGATCCTGTTTCTGGTCGACAAGAAACACACGCGCGAAGTCGAGCGACTTTTCCAGGTTGGCGTGTCCTTCCTTTGACGGTCTACAGCGACCCCGGCCGGCGCTCCAACTCCGCTCGCCGCTTCCTCGCGGTGCAGCGCCTCGTCGGCCTGCTGCTGATGCTGTTCTCGCTGACCATGCTGCCGCCGGTCGCGGTCGGCCTGTATTACGGCGAAAGTACCCAGGCCGGGTTCATCTCCGGCATGTGGATCACGCTGGTGACCGGCGCCGCGATCTGGTGGCCGACGCGGCGTATGCGCGGCGAGCTGAAGATCCGCGACGGCTTCCTGGTGACGGTCCTGTTATGGACCGTGCTCGGTGCCTTCGGCGCGATCCCGCTGTTTCTCGCGTCCGACGTCTGGCCTACCGGGCTCGACGCGATCTTCGAATCGGTGTCGGGCCTGACCACGACCGGCGCCACCGTGGTGCCGCATGGCATCGACCAGCTGCCGCGGTCGATCAATTACTACCGCGCGCAGCTGCACTGGCTCGGCGGCATGGGCATCATCGTGCTGGCGGTGGCGGTACTGCCGATGCTCGGCGTCGGCGGCATGCAGCTGTCCATGGCCGAAACGCCCGGCCCGATGAAGAACTCCAAGCTGACGCCACGTATCACCGAAACCGCGCGTGTGCTGTCGACCGTCTACATGGCGCTGACCGCGGTCTGCGGGCTGACCTACTGGGCGCTCGGCATGTCGCTGTTCGACGCGATCTGTCATGCGTTCTCGACGCTGTCCTCGGGCGGCTTCTCGACTCACGACGCCAGCATCGGCTACTTCAACAGCGCGCCGATCGAGTTCGCCGCGATGTTCTTCATGCTGATCGGCGCCAGCAACTTCGCGCTGCACTACCTGGCCTGGGATCGCAAAAGCCTGAAGGTGTATTTGCGCGACGGCGAGTTCCGTACTTTCCTGACCCTGTTCGTGGTGTTCGGCGTGCTGGTATGCGCGCCGCTGGTTTATTTCGGCACCTATCCGGACGTTTATACCGCGGTGCGCCGCGGCATGTTCCAGCTGATCGCCTTCGGCACCGACGCCGGCTTCACCACCGCCGACCCGACGCACTGGCCGAGCTACGTGCCGCTGCTGCTCGTGCTGGCCAGCTTCATGCTCGGCTGCTCGGGCTCGACCGCCGGCGGCGTCAAGATGATCCGCCTGATCCTGTTCGTGAAGCAGGCGCTGCGCGAGTTGCAGCGGCTGGTGCATCCGAGCGCGCAGCTGCTGATCAAGTTCGACGGCAAGACCGTGTCCAACGACATCGTCTACGCAGTCGGCGGCTTCTTTTCGGTGTACGTCGGCTTCACCATCATGCTGACCTTCGCGATGATCGGCACCGGTCTCGACGCGGTCACCGCGTTCTCCGCGGTCGCCGGCTGCATGAACAACGCCGGCCCGGGCCTGGGCATCCTCAGCACCAGCATGGCGCCGGTCAGCGAGACCGGCAAAGGCATCCTGATCTTCGCGATGCTGCTGGGCCGCCTCGAAGTGTTCACCTTGCTGGTGGTGTTCACGCCTGCGTTCTGGCGGCGCTGAGCTGGTTTAACCTTGCAATTCTGGAGTTACGATCCATAATTGCAAGGATGATAGAGCGCGCACTCATGGCTGAGCTGCAAACCGCGCTGGCGGAATCGCCCGCCGTCGCGCTGCTGGGGCCGCGCCAGGTGGGCAAGACCACGCTGGCGCTGGCTTGCGGCAAGGGCCGGGACAGCGTCTACCTCGACCTGGAATCCGCCGCCGACCGCGTCAAGCTCGGCGAGCCGGAGCTTTATCTGCCCCAGCATGAAGAGCATCTGGTGATCCTCGATGAGATTCAGCGCATCCCCGAGTTGTTCCAGAGCCTGCGTGGATTGATCGACGCCGGGCGCCGCCGCGGACGGCGCAGCGGCCGTTTTCTGTTGCTGGGCTCGGCGTCGATCGATCTGCTGAAGCAGTCCAGCGAATCGCTGGCAGGGCGCATCCGCTATCTCGAACTGGCGCCGATCGACGCCGGCGAAGCGGGTTCCGAACGGGTCAATGCGCTATGGCTGCGCGGCGGTTTTCCGGAGAGCCTGCTGGCCGAGACCGACGCCGCCAGCCTGCGCTGGCGCATGGATTTCATCCGCACCTATCTTGAGCGCGACATTCCGCAACTGGGGCCGCGCATCCCGGCGGAGACGCTGCGCCGGCTGTGGACGATGCTCGCGCATCAGCAGGGCGGCCTGCTCAACGCGGCCGTGCTGGCCCGGGCGCTCGCGGTCGATGGCAAAACCATCGCCTCGTATCTGGATCTGCTGGTCGATCTGCTGCTGGTGCGGCGCCTGCCGCCCTGGCATCGCAACGGCGGCAAGCGGCTGGTGAAATCGCCGAAGGTTTACGTCCGCGACAGCGGCCTGGTGCATGCCCTGCTCGGCATCGGCGATCTGGAAGCGCTGCAGGCGCATCCGGTGGCCGGCGGCGGCTGGGAAGGCCTGATCATTGAATCGCTTCTGGCCGCCGCGCCGCGCGGCACCGAAGCCAGCTTCTATCGAACCGCGGCGGGCGCGGAGATCGATCTGGTGCTGAGCCTGCCGGGCCGCACGCGGCCCTGGGCGATCGAGATCAAGCGCAGCGTCGCGCCGCGGCTGGAGCGCGGCTTCCATCTGGCTTGCGCCGACATCGATCCGGAGAGCCGCCTGGTGGTTTATGGCGGCGTTGAGGCGATCCCGCTCGCACCGGGCATCGAGGCCCTGCCTGTCGGCGAGTTATGCCAGCGCCTGCGCGCCTTGTCGTCATAGCCGGCCCGCTTGCCCCAGAACAATCGCGCACCCTCGTCCAGAGGCTAATCTTCCCGGAACCTTTGGCTAACGGAGTCGGCGGCATGGTAGGGCCCGAATCGCGCCGCGTCAGACGTATCACGCAGACGCTGCTCGTGGTGCTCGGCGCGATCTGGGCGCTGCTGTGGACGCTGATGTCGCTGATCGAGAATCCGCGCTATCTGCACGATCCCGGCGAATCCTCATGGCAGCCCTGGGTAGTGGCCGCGACGTCCGCAGCTACCGCGATAGGCTGGCTGACGTTCTGGATATTCTCGGATCAAACCGGCCGGATCTCGCTCGCCAGTCCCTTGAACTGGTTCCTGCGCAGCCTGAAGCCCTTGCCGGTTCTGGTGCCGGCATGCATCGTCGTCGTGTACGGCTTGCGGCACGCGGTCTTTGCGCTGGCCGGTGCGGACTACTGGCATATCGAGTGGACGCCCTTGCTCCGCTACGAAGCGATCAAGATCAGCCTGTTTTACGTTCTATGGCTGGGCCTCGCATTCGGCGTGCGTACCTTCAGCGGCTGGCAGGAGCAGGCCGAGCGTCTGCTCGGCCTGCAGAAGGCGCTGGCGGAAGCGCAGCTGGCGCAGCTGAGAGCCCAGCTGCGGCCGCACTTTCTGTTCAACACGCTCAATACGATTTCGTCGCTGATGCAGGTCGACGTGAACCGCGCCGACCGGCTGCTGGCGCGGCTCGGCGATCTGCTGCGCGCCAGCCTGAGCGTCAGCGAGCGCGACACCGTGCCCTTGAACGAGGAGCTGGATTTTCTGCGGCTCTATGCCGACATCATGCGCGAACGTTTTGAAGAGCGTGTCGTGCTGCGCTGGGACATCGCGGATGACGCACTCGGCGTGCATGTGCCGGCGATGATCCTGCAGCCGCTGGTCGAAAACGCCTATCGCTACGGCGTCGAAGCCAACAGCGATGCACAGAGCATCACGATCCGCGCCTGGTGTGATCGCGGCGCGCTGATCGTGACGATACACAACACCAGCTCGACGCTCGCTGGCCAAGGCCACGACGGAGTCGGACTGCGAAATTGCCGCGAGCGCCTGCTCAGGCTGTATGGCGAGTCGGCGGCACTGACGCTCACCGAAGACGCGGCCGGCGGCGTGCTGGCCAGCTTGTCGATGCCGCGGGCGGCGCAATGATTACGGTCGTGATCGTCGACGACGAGGCGCCGGCGCGGGCCAAGCTGCGCCGCTGGCTCGAAGAACAGAGCGACATCGACATCGTGGCGGAAGCAGCCGATGGGCCCGGTGCCGCGCGCGCCATTGCGACACACGCACCGGACTTCGTGCTGCTCGATATCCAGATGCCGGGAATAAGTGGCCTCGAGCTTGCCGCGCAACTCGAATCCGGTGCCGCTCCGGTGATCGTATTCGTCACCGCTTTCGACGAGCATGCCGTGCGCGCCTTCGACCTGAACGCGGTCGACTATCTGCTCAAACCCTACGACCAGGAACGCTTCCTGCGCATGCTGGAGCGGGTGCGAGCGCGGCTCAAGAATCGCGAAGACCGCAGCCGCGCCGTGGCCACCGCGCGCAGCCGTTCGACGGCAAGCGAGCGGCTGCTGGTTCCGGAAGGAGAGAGCCTGCACATGATCGACAGCAGCAGCATTCTGTGGATCGAGGCCGACGACAACTACCTGCGTGTCCACACCGCAGCTCGCCATTATCTGCTGCGTAGAACGCTGCGCGATCTGCTGCTGCAACTCGGTGAGCAGCGCTTTGTGCAGATCCACAAATCGACCGCCGTCAACATCGCCGAGATTCGCTCGCTGGACCCGCTGTTCAAAGGCGATTACGAGATTCAGCTGCGCAGCGGCGAACGCCTGCGGCTGAGCCGCCGCTACCGGCAAGCGCTGTTCGATCGCACGGGTCGTTAGACCCGTAGGGCGGGAGGAGCGCAGCGTATCCCGCCTTTCGCGCGGCGCCCACCGCGAAAGGCGGGACGCTCCCGCCCTACAAGCTCCGCGTAGGTCGGACTTCTGTCCGACTTGCGAGGCCGGAATGTCGGGCTGAAGCCGGACCTACAAAAGCCCCCTGACGCTTTGGAGCTGACCAAAGGCACAGACCCGCACACCCGCGCCCGGCTCCGCTTGCCCCATATGCGCTGCCGGCGAGCAAACCACAAAACACACTGCGAACACATCGACCAACAGCGGATGTGTTCCATGATCAACCTGCGGCGCGTCAGCAGGGCCTACTCCACGCCGGCCGGAACCTTCACAGCGCTGCGCGAAATCGATCTCCACATAGGCCGCGGTGAATTCGTCGCCGTCGTCGGCAAATCGGGCAGCGGCAAATCGACCCTGCTCAACCTGCTCGGCGGTATCGATCGCCCCAGCGCCGGTGCGCTCGAAATCGCCGGCACGCCGATCCAGGTCATGAGCGAAAACCAGCTGGCGAAATGGCGCGGTGCTGCGGTCGGCATCGTGTTCCAGTTCTTTCAGTTGCTGCCGACGCTGAGCGTGATCGAAAACGTGATGCTGCCGATGGATTTCCTGCGTCGTCGCCCGGTCCGCGAGCGCCGCAGCCACGCGCTTGCGCTGCTGGACCGCGTCGGTGTCGCGGACCAGGCCGACAAGTTGCCGGCGGCGCTGTCGGGCGGACAGCAGCAGCGCACAGCGCTCGCACGCGCACTGGCCAACGAGCCGCCGCTACTGATCGCGGACGAGCCGACCGGCAATCTCGACTCGGTTACCGCTGCGGAAATACTGACGCTGTTCCGCAAGCTCGCCGATGCCGGTACGACCGTTGTGATCGCAACACACGACCGCGACATTCTGCGGCTCAGTGATCGCGCGCTGGTTCTCGCCGACGGCGTGCTAGTACCCGGCCAATGACCGCGTCCTGGCACAAAGTGTTTCGTGATTTCTGGCAGCAGCGCACGCACACGGTGCTGGTGGTGCTCGCCGTTGCACTCGGCATCACGACTTTTTTTGCGGTGCTGTCCAGCTATGCCATCGTCACGCGCGCCTTGAACGACGGCTATCGCGCGACAAATCCGGCTTCAGCCACTTTGTATGTCGATGGCAGCGATGGCGGCGATGGCATCGACGAGCCCCTGCTCGCAGCCATCAAGGCCGACCCCGCTTTGAGTGAAATCGAAGCGCGGCGCACGGTATCCGGTCGTATCAAGGCGGGGCCTGGGGCCTGGCAGAACCTGTTGCTCTTCGTGGTCAAGGATTTCGGGAACATCCGGGTCAGCACGCTGCAGCCGCAGCAGGGAGCGTGGCCGCCGGCGACGGGTGAGATCCTGATCGAGCGCGATGCTTTTCAGGTCGTCAACGCTCGCCTCGGCGATGACGTAAGCGTCGAGACTGCGGACGGTGTGCTGCATCAGCTGCGCGTCAGCGGCAGCGTCAAGGACGTAGGCCAGGCGCAGGCGCGCATGGACCGTGTCGTTTATGGCTACATCACGCTGGACACGCTACAGACGCTGTTGCCGCAGGGCCAGGTGGCAAAGCTCGATCAACTGAAAATCCGGGTTGCGCAAAATACTGGCGATGAAGCGCACATACGCAGCGTTGTTCAGCAGCTGCAGCAGCGCATCGAGCAGTCCGGGTACTCGGTGCGCCGCATCGACATTCCCACTCCCGGCGAACATCCGCACGCGGCGGTCATGGGCATGCTGCTGCTCGCCATCGCGGCGTTTGGTTTCTTTGTGCTGATGCTCAGCGGCGTGCTGGTCGTCAACCTGATGACGGCGCTGATGGCGGCGCAAATCCGGCAGATCGGCGTGATGAAGGCGCTCGGCGGATCGCGCGCGCAGATCGCGCGGATTTACCTTGCACAGGCACTTTGCCTGGGAGGCATTGCACTCGTATTGGCTCTCCCCTCGGGGCTGCTGGGAAGCCGTGTTCTGTCGCGCTATCTTGCGGTCTTTCTGAACTTCGACATCGACAGTTTTGAGGTGCCGTTCTGGGTTTGCCTGCTGGCGATCGTTGTCGGCCTGCTGGTTCCGCTGCTGGCCGCCGCATGCCCGGTCTGGAACAGCAGCCGCATCTCGGTACATCGGGCGCTGACGGATGAGGGAGTGTCTTCCAGAGCGTTTGGCGAAACCGCATTCGACCGTGCAGTCGCGGGATGGAGCGGCGCATCGCGACCGCTGCTGCTGGCGCTACGCAATGGCTTTCGCCGCCGCGGCCGATTGTTGCGCACGCTGCTCACGCTGGCCGTGGGCGGCCTGTTCTTCATGACGGCCCTGAACGTGCGTGCATCGCTGAGCGGCGCGCTGGATCGCTTGTTCGAGAGCAGGCACTACGATCTCACGGCCACGCTCGATACCATGGCGCCGCTTGAAGACATCGCGCGCGCGGTTCGCAACACCCCCGGTGTCGTGCGTGCCGAAGGCTGGATCACAAGTGAAGCCGAATTGGAGAGCGGCCGCGTCACGCTGATCGCCCTGCCCGCCGGCACGGATCTTCTCAAGTTCGATGTCGTCAGCGGCTGCGGTCTGCACGCCGGAGATACCAATGCCCTGGTGGTCAACAACGCACTGGCGAGAGAGCAGCCGCAGATGAGGGTGGGCAATACGGTTGCGTTGAAAATGGCCGAGTTGGGACTGGTGCAGTGGCGCGTGGTCGGCATCACACCGGAGCCCTTCGTCCCCGCGATGGCTTATGTTCCGAAGGCCTATTTCGAAAGCCTTCGCAGCAAGATAGCGATGGCGAATTCGATAAACCTGGTGCTACAGCGCAGCGACGCCCGCGCGATCGATGCGCTTAAAACCGAACTTGATCAGGCTCTGGAACACCAGGGCCTGCGCGCACTGCGCATGGTCAGCAAAGCCGATAGGCGGCTCGGCTTCGACGAACACATGCGCATAATCTACGCCTTCCTGATCGTGATGTCCTGCGTCATCGGCGGCGTCGGCGGGCTCGGCCTGATGACCACGATGAGTCTGAACGTGCTGGAACGCCGACGCGAAATGGGCATCCTGCGAGCGCTGGGGGCCTCATCAAGCCTGGTATGGCTGATCGTCGTGACGGAAGCCGCACTGATCGGCCTGATGAGCTGGGCGCTCGCGGCCCTCGCTGCCTGGCCGCTGAGCCTGGGCCTCGGCAAGCTACTCGCAGAGCGTCTCAAGAACGGTCTCGATTTCTCGTTCGATCTGACGGGATTGTGGGTCTGGTTGGCCGTCGTGCTGGCGCTGAGCCTGTCCGCGAGCTTCGTGCCTGCGTGGCGCGCATCCCGGTGCTCGGTGCGGGAGGCGGTCGGCTGATTGTTGGTAGTTGAGCTGGTAGTGGGTGCCCAGGTTCACGACGGCCCATTGCGGGCAGACAGAGGGCCGTCGCGCACAACTTCAGCTGGCCACTCATGCCCTCAGTCGGCTTTCAACCAGCGCGCCGCAGAGTCACCGGTGTCTTCAGGGCGAGTATTGAACGCGATGAACGCGCTGGGAGCTGATTTGTGTACCGCGTTTACGATCACCTCAAAAAGCAGCAAGCTCTTCGGGGGAATACGGAGCCCGCCGCCAATCACAACGCAGTCATAGGTCACGGCTGCAAGTTGCTGTTCGAGCGCAGGGCCCGCTGATTCGTCGGGGCGAACCAGGCAAAGATCGGACTGCCATCCGCGCTCCGACATCTGCTGCATGCCAACCGCAATTCCCCGACGAATCTTTTCGGCATCAAATCCCGGCGGCAACGCAGGATCCGAGAAATCGACAGTCTCCGGCTCTTGGCCGACAAACAAAACCCGTCTCATATTGCGCGCTCCTTGCACAAACTTCTTTCACCAGCATACGCCCGATGCTGCGCCGGAGAGCGATTCAAGCTCGGCCAGCCCTGCTCGTTTGGATCGCAGCCATCGCCTTGGCCTTGTAGCAGGCGGTCTTTACGATAAACGGGCGCAACAACAAGCCGCCCGACTCCTGCATGTGGTAGCGAACTTCGCAAGCAACCATTTACAAAGGCATGTAGCGGGTCCCAGTGAATGACCGCTATGGGCTAATTCTGTTGAAAAACTATTTGGCCTGAAGCGCGCCACCGGAAATATTGACCCGGTGTTCGCGTCAGTGCGGTTCTGACCAACTCCACTGAATCAAAGTCACAGAATCAATCCTACGCGAGCACTTT
>NZ_JAQGNT010000070.1 GCF_028291725.1 Hydrocarboniphaga sp.
GGCCAAACGCGGATGGGGCGAGACGACAGCGCCGCGCCTTCCGCCCCCACCCCGGCCCTCCCCCGCACGCGGGGGAGGGGGAGGTTCCTGGGTAGCCCCGTGTTCCTTGCGGACCTGCTCACGGACCCTGAACCCGGCGAAGGTAGGTCGGCAATCCTTTGCCGACGTGCTCAAGCGATCAGGGCGCACACGTCGGCAAGGGATTGCCGACGTCGCTGGCGGGGCCATGAGACAGGCATGACACCGTAGGTTGGGGTGAGCGCGGCGAACCCCAACATCGGCGCGGACACCTGTTGGGGTTCGCTGCGCTCACCCCAACCTACTCAGCCGCGCAGCTGTTCGAGGATGGCCGGGTTCTCCAGCGTGCTGGTGTCCTGCGTCACCGTCTCGCCAGCGCCGATCGAGCGCAGCAGGCGGCGCATGATTTTGCCGGAGCGGGTCTTGGGCAGGCCGTCGACCAGGCGCACTTCGTCGGGCCTGGCGATTGCGCCCAGCTGCTCGGCGACCCAGACACACAATTCGCGCGGCAGGCCTTCGGCGATCGCATCGGCGCGCTCACCGCGCACTACCACGAAAGCCAGGATCGCCTCACCCTTGATGTCGTGCGGGCGCCCGACCACCGCCGCTTCGGCAACCCGCGGATGCGCCGCCAGCGCCGACTCCACTTCCATCGTGCCGAGCCGATGGCCGGAGACATTCAGCACGTCGTCGATCCGTCCAAGTATCCAGATATAACCGTCTTCGTCGCGCTGCGCGCCGTCACCGGCAACATAGACCTGATCGCCGAAACGGCCGAAATAAGTCTCGGCATAGCGCTCGTCGTTGCCCCAGATCGTGCTCAGCATCGACGGCCAGGGCCGGGTGATCACCAGGAAGCCGCCGCGGCCGATCTGCGTGACCGGCTTGCCGTCCTCGTCGACGATATCCACGCAAATGCCCGGCAAGGGCCGCGTGCAGGAGCCCGGCTTGGTCGCGACCGCACCCGGCACCGGCGCGATCATCATCGAGCCGGTTTCGGTCTGCCACCAGGTATCGACGATCGGGCAACGCCCGCCGCCGATCACGCGGTGATACCACATCCAGGCCTCGGGATTGATCGGCTCGCCGACCGTGCCGAGCAGGCGCAGCGACGACAGATCGTGACGCGCCGGCAGATGATCGCCGAGGCGCATCAACGCGCGGATCGCGGTCGGTGCGGTGTAGAACACGCTGACCTGGTGCGCCGCGATCATCCGCCAGAAACGCTCGCCGTCGGGATACGTCGGGATGCCTTCGAAAATCAGCTGCGTGACGCCGTTCGACAGCGGCCCGTAAGCCACGTAGGAATGTCCGGTAATCCAGCCGATATCGGCGGTACACCAGAACACGTCGCTCTGTTTCAGATCGAACACCCACTGCATCGTCACGGTCGCGCCGAGCAGATAACCCGCAGTGGAATGCTGCACGCCCTTGGGCTTGCCGGTGGAGCCGGAGGTGTAGAGCAGGAACAGCGGATGATTCGACTCGACCCATTCCGGCTCGCATTCGGCGCACTGCGTCGGCACCCGATCCTGCCACCACAGATCGCGCTGCGGCTGCATTGCGCAGCCATCCATGCGCCGATACACCAGCACCCGCTCGACGCTGGCGCAGCCGCCAGCCAGCGCCTTGTCCACCGCCGTCTTCAGATCGACGCGCTTGCCGCCGCGCGGCGCCGCGTCGGCGGTGATCACCAGGCGCGCACCGGCGTCCTCGATGCGATCCTTCAGCGACTCGGCGGAAAAGCCGCCGAACACCGCCGAGTGAATCGCGCCGATGCGCGCGCAGGCCTGCATCGCGATCACCGCCTGCGCGCCCATCGGCAGATACAGCACCACGCGATCGCTCTTGCCGATGCCGAGTCCGCGCAGCGCATTGGCGAGACGGCAGACCTCAGCGTGCAGCGCGGCGTAGCTGTAGCGGGTGATCGCGCCGTCGTCGGCTTCGAACACGATCGCGGTCTTGTCGCCGCGCGCCGCCAGATGCCGATCCAGGCAGTTGTACGAGGCATTCAGCAACCCGCCAGTGAACCAGCGATATCGCGGCGCCAGACTGCTGTCCAGCGTCTGCTCGAACCTCTGCCGCCAGCTCAGCTGGGTACGCGCCTGATCCGCCCAGAAACCTTCGTGATCACACGCCGCGTGCGCATGCAACTGTTCCAGCTTTGCGGCGTTGAGATTCGCTGCCGCCGCGAATGCCGGCGGCGGCGCGAAGCTGCGCGTCTCGTGCATCACCGACTGGATGTTGTGGCTGCGGCTGTCGATCTCGGCACACAGCTGGTTGAACAGCGTCAGCACGTGGCCGACGCCGTTGAGCGTGAACAGCTTGTGCTGGGCGCGGTAGTAATCGAGCAGCGGCCGCGTCTCGGCCTGGTAGACGTCGATGCGGCGCATCACGGTTGCCTCGGTGTCGTCGCTGCGGCCTTCGGCGAGGCCACGCGCGATCAGGCGGCGCCGCAGCTCGGCGACGGCGACGTCCAGATGCAGCACCTTGTCGATCGGTGGCAGCTGCTTGTCGATCAGCAGGCGGTCGAGAATCTCGGCCTGCGCGGCATTGCGCGGAAAACCGTCGAGGATGAAGCCGGCGGCCATGTCGGGCTGCGCCAGGCGCGCCTCGACGATGCCGATGACAATGCGGTCCGCCACCAGCTTGCCGGCATCCATCGCCGCCTTGGCTTCACGGCCCAGCTCGCTGCCATTGCGCACCGCGTCTCGCAGCACATCGCCGGTAGACAGCTTGGGAATGCCGTAATGCGCGGCCAGCTTTTCTCCCTGCGTGCCCTTGCCCGAACCGGGCGCGCCCAGCAGTACGATTCTCATCTGTTGATCCTCTTCGATTCGCTGCGAATGACGTCCACGCTTTCGCGGACGGCGACCCGGGAGCAAGGGCGGTGCCATATCCCGTTTTCCCGGGGATTCCCCAGGATTTCGCCGCAAGAACGCGATTTCGCGCTCGCCTGCGTGTCAGATGCGCGACAGCCTGTACCGGCAGCGGCGACATCGATGACTCGGCTCGTGTCGCGGTAAAAAAACACACGCTAGTTCGGCAGCGCATTGACCCAGATCAATCGGAATCGGCACGCGTGCGTCTCTAATCGGAGACCCTGGTTTTTCTGCCGAGCCTGTATGACTGCCCCCACCGCGATGCTCCCGACCACCGTTCCGCATCGCAAGCTGATTCGCAGCTGGCTGATTCCGCTGTGCCGTCGCAACACGGCATTGGCAATCGCACTGGCGGCCGTCGATTGCGTGCTGCTGGCGCTGCTCATGACCGGCGTGGTGTCGGCTCCGACGCTGCCGGGGCAACTGCTGTGCGGCGCCGCGGCGGGCTTCGTGATCGGCCGCATGTTCATCCTCGCCCACGACGCCTGCCATCACAGCCTGACAGCACACCGCGGCCTGAACCGCGCGCTCGGACGACTGCTGATGCTGCCTTCGCTGACGCCCTACAGCCTGTGGGACAAGGGTCACAACGTCGTGCATCACGGCTATACCAATCTGCGCGACTTCGATTTCGTCTGGCAACCCAAGAGCCTGGCCGAATTTCAGGCGCTGTCCCCCACGGGCCGATCGCTGGAGCGCATCTACCGCAGCGGCTGGGCGCCGTGGATGTACTACCTGGTCGAGATCTGGTGGCGCCGTCTGTTCTTTCCCAGCCGCAGCCTGCTACCGACGCGGCGCCGGATTTTCTGGATCGACTCGATGACCGCGGCTCTGGTCGCCGGTGCCTGGATCGCGGCGCTGATCGCGGTCGCAGTGTCAACGGGTCAATCCCCGTTACGGCTACTACTCGCCGGTTTCGTGCTGCCGCAGCTGGTGTGGAACGCGATGATCGGCTTCGTCGTGTACATCCATCACACGCATCCGGCGATCGCCTGGTATTCGGACAAGCAGGCCTGGGGCCAGTCGCAGCCGTTCGTGTCCACCACGGTGCACGTGCGCTTCCGCAAATTCCTCGGTCTGGACTGGGGCAGTCTGATCCACCACATCAACGAACACACCGCGCATCACGTCGACATGACGATCCCGCTGTACCGTTTGCGTGCAGCACAGAGCCTGCTGGAGCAGCGCATACCCGGCATCGTCGTCCAGACATTCTCCTGGCGCTGGTATTTCGACACGGCCCGGCGCTGCAAGCTCTACGACTACGAGCGGCGCCGCTGGCTGGACTTCGAGGGCCGGCCGAGCTAGGCGGCGATGGCGCATCCCGTGCACTTCAAAGGCCAGCCGACCTAATTGCACCTGTAGGAGCGGGTCATACCCGCGACTGCGCACTTCAGGGCCTGAGTCGCGGGTATGACCCGCTCCTACAGAGGCGGCAATGGTGTATCGGGCAGTTTGTTGGGGCCTTGGTACTTTTTATCCAGCACCACTCACCCGGCGATAGCGACGATCTGCGCGATTCTTGCAACGCCTGCTTCGTCGAATATCGACGGAGGCTCCATGCGGCTGCGCTACAGCGATCCGGTCACGGGTGACCTGCGGTTCAAGAAGCGCTACGTCTACGGCGCGCTGGGTTTTGCCGCCGGCCTGGCACTGGGCCTGAGCTTTGCCGCCCTGTTCTGATCCAGCCCGCGCCAGAACAGCACACGCATTTCTCAGGGCTTGACCGCGAGCACGTTGCAGGACGCCTTGTCCAGAATCGCCTCGGCGGTGGTGCCCATCAGCATGCGGTCGATCAGGCCGTGGCGGACCGAGCCGATGACCAGCACGTCGCTGTGATCGGCCTGCGTGAACTCGGCGATGGTCTGCGCCGCGGCCCCGCTCAGGAAATGGCGCCGCTGTGCCGGCACTGAGTGCGCCTCGGCCAGTGCATCGAAGTTGTCGCGATGGATCGGCAGCAGCGCGTTGTAGATCTCGGCGACCGACGTGGCGCCCACACCCATCGGATCGATCATCACCAGCGGGCCGACGAACGCGTACACCAGATGCAGCTCGGCACCACTGCGGATGGCCAGGGCTTGCGCCTCGCGGATGACGCGATGATTCAACTCGCTCTGCTGGCTGGCATCGAAACCGGCATCGACGGCGGCGATGATCCGGCGCGGAGCCGCATTGGCAAGCCCGTTGACCAGCAGCAGCGGCAGCGGACAGCAACGCAGCAGCTGCCAGTCCAGCGGCGTGAACAGCACTCGCCGCAAATGACTTTCGTAATGGACGTCCTTGATCACCAGATCCGGCGAGTGGTCGTCGATGTTCAGCAGGATCTCGTCCTGCACCGGACGCGCCCAGACGATCTCCGAGCTGACCTGGATGCCGTCGAGGCTTAGCCGCTCGGCTTGAGCCAGCAGCCAGTTGCGCCGTTCGTCCATCCAGCTCTGCCTGGCCCGGTCCGAACGCTCCTTGTCGAACAGCGCCGCCGCCGTGATCAGCGGATCGCGATCGAAGATCGCGATATGCAGCGCGGCGCCGCCCTCTTTTGCCAACCGCGCCGCGCAATCCAAGGCCGGCGTGCGACGCATCGAGGCGTCGGCGATCAGGAAGATGCGGGTATACGAGTTCATCGCGGCCACTCCCGGTTCAAACACCCGCCATGTCGTCTTGTTGCATGCCGCGATTTCAGCACAGCGCGCCGAGCGCGGATCGATCGAGGATTTCGCAGCGTGCGCCGGTGCTGCGCATGATGTTCAGATTCTGGAAGCGGGTGAAAACGCGCGATACGGTTTCGTTGGCCAGGTCGAGGTAGCGTGCCAGGTCGGTGCGCGTCATCGGCAGCTCGAGATCGACGGTTCCGGTCTCCGGCGGGTTCTCGTTCTCGATCTGGCGCACCAGGAACGCGGCCACGCGCTGGTCGGCCGTGCAGCGCTCGCGGTGCAGCATGTCGTGGAGCCGGTCGAACTCGCGGCCGAGCTTGCTCAGCAGGCCGTCGCGGAACTCGGCGGATTCCGACATCCGCGCCCTGACGGCGGCGATCGGCAGGCGGCACACCCAGGTCCGCGATATCGCACGGGCATTGGTGCGGTGGGTCGATCCGCAAAGCGCATCCAGGCCGGCGACGTCGTTGGCGAGCTGGAAGCCGCGGATCTCCTCGTTGCCGGCTTCGCTGACGACATAGGTCTTGCTGGCGCCGCCGCGGATCACGTAGATCGAGTCGACGGTGTCGCCGACCCGCCACAGGTGCGCTCCGCGGTCGACCGCGGAGCGGGTCACGCCGCCGCTGCTGCCCGGCACGGCGTTCAGCGCAGCGCCCAGGCACTTGTCGCGGCGCGAGCAGTCGGTGCAAGGCGACGCGGGCTGGCTGCTGCTGGGCGGGAAGGACATGGCGGACTCCGGTAGGCGTTGATGACGGAGCCAGTGTGCAATTGCGCCGGACTAAGGACTATTGGAGGTTTCCGAACCCCGGATGTGGGAAGTACGTAGGGAAGGCCTGCGCAGCTCGTAGGTCGGCAATCCTTTGCCGACGTGTACGGTCGATGTGCTACCGAGGCCTCACGTCGGCAAGGGATTGCCGACCTACGGTCACGTGATCTGCAAACAGTCCTCGACCGCCGCCTGAAAAGCCGCGTCACCGAAAGGTTTCAGCAGCACGCTGTGCGCGCCGCCGCGCATCAGCCGTTCCAGGCGTGGGCCTTCGCGGTCGCCGGTGATCACCAGCACCGGCAGGCGCGAGCCGCCGGCGCGCAGCCGGCGCAGCACTTCTTCGCCGTCGATCTCCGGCATGTTCAGATCGAGCACCAGGCAGGCCCTCTCCTCGATAGGAGCGCGCGCCAGGAACTGCAGCCCGCTCGCGAAGGCCGCGGGTTTCCATCCATGGGATCGCACCAGCAGCTGCAGCGCCGAACGCACCGCCGGATCATCCTCGACGATGTAGACCGTCACCGCGGCCGGCAGCGTCCGCGCGTCGGCTGCGGAACGCGTGAGCGTCGTGACGGAAACCGGTGGACTGATCGAAGACATACTCCAAGTTAAGGCCAGACCGGCGCGGCGACATTGATCTGGATCAGTCCCGCTGCAGCTCGCCCATCAACTGGATCAGCTGCGCGAGCGTGCGCGCTTCCATCTTCTCCATCACGTGGGCGCGATGGACTTCGACGGTGCGCTCGCTGATGCCCAGCTCGGCGGCGATCAGCTTGTTCGCCTGGCCTAGCACCAGGCGATCGAGCACTGCCTGCTCGCGGGCGGTCAGCCGGCCCAGCCGCTCGCGCAGGCCCTGCAGCAGCTGCCGGCGCTCGATCTGCCTGCGCGACAGCTGCAGCGCTTCCTGCACGCGGTCCAGCAGATACTGGTCGTTGAACGGCTTCTGGATGAAGTCGTGGGCGCCGCGCTTCATCGCGCGCACGGCCATCGGCACGTCGCCGTGCCCGGTCAGCAGAATCACCGGCAGCTCGATACCGGCTGCCTGCATCCGCTCCTGCAGATCGAGCCCGCTCATGCCCGGCATGCGCACGTCCAGCAACAGGCAGCCATCAACTCCGGGCGGGACAGCGTCAAGAAAGGCCTGGGCGCTGGTATAGCCTTGCGAGCGCAGGCCGCAGGACCCCAGCAGCAGGCGCAGGCCGGCGCGCACCGCGTCGTCGTCGTCGACCACATAGACGCAGCCGAACTCGCTCTGCGCACTCATTTGCGCGTCACCGGCAGCCAGAAACAGAAGCGCGCGCCGCGCGGCGCGGCCGGCTCCGCGCTGATGCCGCCTTCGTGGGATTCGAGGATCGAGTGGCAGATCGCCAGCCCCTGCCCCATGCCGCCGGCCTTGGTCGTGAAATAAGGCTCGAACAAGCGCGCCGGCTCGATCCCGGCAAAGCCGGGCCCGCGATCCTCGGCACAGAAGCGGATCGCCGGCGCTGCGTCCTGCTCGACCAGCGAGGTGCTCAGCCAGAGCAGGCGCTGATCTTGCGCGACGCTCGCCATCGCCTCGAGCGCGTTGCGCACCAGGTTGAAGATCACCTGCTCGATCTGCACGCGGTCCATCGCCACCTCCGGCAGATTATCGGCAAGCCGAAACTCCAGCTGCACCTTGGTCGCGCGGATCTCGTGCGCCAGCAGGAACATTACTTCGCTGACCAGCCTGTTGAGCTGGCAGGCGTGAAACTCCATCTCGCTCTTGCGCACGAAACGGCGCAGCTGGCGGATCACTTCGCCGGCGCGTTCACCCTGGCGCGCGATCTGCGTCAGCGACTCGTGTAGCAGGGCCTCGAGCGAATCCGGTGCGTCGGCGATCTCCGCCGGCCGGCGCGTCGCGAGCAGCCGCAGGCAGGCACCGGCGTGGCTGATGATCGCGGTCAATGGCTGGTTGACCTCGTGCGCCAGCGCGGTGGCCATCGTGCCCATCGTCGCGACCCTCGACACATGCGCCAGGTCGTTGAGCCGCCGCTGCGCGTCGGCCTCGGCTGCCTTGCGGTCGGTGATATCGCGGGTGATGCCGGTGAACAGGCGCCGCCCGGGCAAGTGGATTTCGCCGACCGACAGATCCATCGGGAACACCGAGCCATCGCGGCGCCGGCCTTCGACCTCGCGGCCGATACCGATGATCCGCGCCTGGCCGCTGCTGCGATAAGCCTCGATGTAGCCGTCGTGCTGATGCCGGTAGGGCTCGGGCATCAGCAGGCTGATGTTGAGCCCCAGCACCTCGTCGGCGCGGTAGCCGAAGATGCGCTCGGCGGCGCCGTTGAAGGACTGGATCAGGCCGTGCTCGTCGATCGTGATGATGCCGTCGACCGCGGTGTCGAGGATCGCGCGGTAATGTTCCAGCGACTCGGCAAGGCGGCCGGCCAGGCCGGGGTCCGCCGCTGTCTGCGCCGCTGTGGAAGGGCCCGGGTTCATGGCCTCAGCATGCCACAGCGAAATGCTGGAGCCGATGCGGCCTTGGGGCGAGTGGCACTAACTAACTTAACGAGCAATCCCCTCTCCAGGAACCGAGAGCCCGACCCACCCGTAGGCTGGGTTGCAGCGAAGCGGAAACCCAGCGCTGGATTCGGGCCGCCGTGCTGGGTTTCCGCTCCGCTGCAACCCAGCCTACGCAGGGGTTCATGGCCCATGAGCAGGTCCGCAAGGAACACGGGGCTCTCCATGAACCGGCTCTGCCCCGCCAGCGACGTAGGTCGGCAATCCTTTGCCGACATGCTCAAGCGATCAGGGCGCACACGGCGGCAAAGGATTGCCGACCTACGCCGTTTGCCAGGCGCAGCGGGGGTTCATGGAGGGGGATTCGTATACGGGGCGGCATGGGTGAACAGCACCACTAAGCGATGCTGGAATAGCGCCGTGCATCGTCGCCGGCCTGCAGCTGACGGTCGAAGACCATTGCCACCACGCGCAGCAGCGCGCGGCCCGACTCCGAAACCCGCAGGCCCCAGGGCCCAACCGTGAGCCAGTCTCCGGCGCCGGCGAGTTGCCGCAGACGCTGCAGCTCGGGCTCGAAGCGCTCGGCCAGGTCATCGCCGTAGCGCAGGCCGAGCTTCGCGAAATCGACCTCGCCCTGGCACATGATCGCCTCGATGATCTCGGCGCGCAGCCGGTCGTCGTCGGTCTGGCGGTAGCCGCGCACGCAGGCCAGGCGGCCGGTTTCCACGGCGGCGAGATAACGGTCGACGTCGGTGTCGTTCTGCGCGAAGCAGCCGCGCAGCTGCGAGATTGCACTCACCCCCAGACCCACCAGCTCGCAGCCCTGCAGCGTCGAATAGCCCTGGAAGTTGCGCCGCATCGTGCCGTCCTGCTGGGCTCGGGCGAGCGCGTCATCGGGCAGCGCGTAGTGATCCAGCCCGATCGCGCGATAGCCCGCGAGCAGCAGCCGGCCGTGGATCATCGCGCGCAATTGCTGCCGCACTTCCGGCGTCGGCAGCTGCGCCTCGTCTATGGCCTTCTGCGCCGGGAAGCGCTGCGGCAGATGCGCGTAGTGATAGGCCGCGATCCGCTCGGGCCGCTGCTCGATGACAAAGTCCAAGCTGCCGGCAAGCCGCGCCGGTGTCTGCAGCGGCAGGCCGTAGACCAGGTCGTAATTGATGCTGGAAAAGCCGGCGCGCCGCGCGCACGCGGTCAACTCGGCGATGCGCTCGCGGCTCTGCACGCGATTGATCGCCAGCTGCACGCTGTCGTTGACGTCCTGCACGCCGAACGACAGGCGATTGAAGCCGAGTGCGCGCCAGGAATAGATGTCGCTGGCCTCGGCCAGCCGCGGATCGACTTCCATCGACAGCTCCAGGCGGCCCGATTCGGCGACCCGCAGGCGTTGGTGGATTGCGGCCAGCAGGCGCGCGAACTGCCCCACCGAGAACATGTTCGGCGTGCCGCCGCCGAAATGGATCTGCACCACTTCCGGCCCGCGGCTGAGCAGCGCGCTGTGCATCTTCAGCTCGGCCAGCAGCGCAACGAAGTAACGCTCGATGCGCTCGCGATTGCGCGTGACCACGCGATTGCAGCCGCAGTAGTAGCAGTTGGACGCGCAGAACGGCACATGGAAATACAGCGACAGCGGATCGGCGTGCCGCGCCAGTTCGCGGGCGGCGCCGATGTAATCCGCGACGCCGAACTGCGGCCCGAACGCGAGCGCGGTCGGGTACGAGGTGTAGCGCGGCCCGCGCAGTTCACGCGCAAGCAGGTCGGCGGGCAAGGCGGTCATGGGCAGCATCAAAGGGCTCCGGCCGGGCTGCGGCGGTGACGTTTCAAGTGACGGGTGGATGGTAGTGAGGCCGCCGCGGCGGAGCTTTGATCCAGGTCAAATGACGGGGAGCGTGATTCGTCATCCCCGCGCAGGCGGGGATCCAGTGACGCATGAACTGCAGCCTCGGCTCCGCACTGCCCTGGATTCCCGCCTTCGCGGGAATGACGGGGGGAGTGTGATTCGTCATCCCCGCGAGAACCCGCCGCCGCGGCGGGGCCTTGACGCAGATCAATGCCGGGCGACCGGGCCGCGATGACACTGCCGGCCACGACAAGCCCGTCAGCCAACCCAGAACGCCCATGTCCGCGCAACCGGTATCCGCAACACTCGAGTACGACGACGAGGTCGTGCGCCGCTTTGCGCTGACCACGATCCTGTGGGGGCTGGTCGGCATGAGTGTCGGCGTGCTGATCGCCGCGCAGCTGCTGTGGCCGGCGCTGAACTTCGATATCCCCTGGCTGACGTATTCGCGGCTGCGGCCGCTGCATACCAATGCGGTGATCTTCGCGTTCGGCGGCTCGGGGCTGTTCGCCACCAGCTACTACATCGTGCAGCGCACCTGCCGCACCGCGCTGTTTCTGCCGCGCCTGGCGATGTTCACGTTCTGGGGCTGGCAGGCGGTGATCGTCGCCGCCGCGATCACCTTGCCGCTGGGCATGACCCAGGGCAAGGAATACGCCGAGCTGGAATGGCCGATCGATGTGCTGATCGCCGTGGTCTGGGTCTGCTACGGCGTGGTGTTCTTCGGCACCATCGTCAAGCGCAAGGTCGATCACATCTACGTCGCCAACTGGTTCTTCGGCGCCTACATCCTGACGATCGCGGTGCTGCACATCATCAACAACCTGGCCATCCCGTTCTCGCTGACCAAGTCGTACTCGATCTACGGCGGCACCGTCGATGCGATGGTGCAATGGTGGTACGGGCACAACGCGGTGGGCTTCTTCCTGACCGCCGGTTTTCTCGGGATGATGTACTACTTCATCCCCAAGCAGGTCGGCAAGCCGATCTACAGCTACCGGCTGTCGATCGTGCATTTCTGGGCGCTGATCAGCACCTACATGTGGGCCGGCCCGCATCATCTGCTGTACACCTCGCTGCCGGACTGGGTGCAGTCGGTGGGCATGGTGTTCTCGCTGATCCTGCTGGCGCCGAGCTGGGGCGGCATGATCAACGGCGTGATGACGCTCAGCGGCGCCTGGCACAAGCTGCGCGAAGATCCGATCCTGAAGTTCCTGATCGTGTCGCTGTCGTTCTACGGCATGTCGACCTTCGAGGGGCCGATGATGTCGATCAAGACGATCAACTCGCTGTCGCATTACACCGACTGGACCATCGGCCACGTGCACTCCGGCGCGCTCGGCTGGGTCGGCCTGATCACGATGGGCTCGCTGTACGCGCTGATCCCCAAGCTCTGGGGCCGGCAGCAGATGCACAGCATCCCGGCAATCAACCTGCACTTCTGGCTGGCGACGATCGGCATCGTGCTCTACATCGTCGCGATGTGGATCGCCGGCGTCATGCAGGGCCTGATGTGGCGCGCCACCAACGCCGACGGAACGCTGACCTACAGCTTCGTCGAATCCCTGGTCGCGACCCATCCGTTCTACGCGGTGCGTCTCGCCGGCGGTGCGCTGTATCTGTCCGGCATGGTCGTGATGGCCTGGAACGTCTGGAAGACGGTGCAGCCGCAGGCTGTCGCAAAAACCGTCGGTGATCTTCAGCAACTGGCAGGAGCAGTCAAATGAGCGGCGGTCACGAGAGACTCGAACGCAACATCGGCCTGATGGCGGTGTTGATCGCGGCGGTGATCAGCGTCGGCGGCTTCGTCGAGATCGTGCCGCTGATCGTCGGCAGCCACATGGAGCAGCCGGCGCCGGGCGTGGTGCCGCTGTCGGCGATCCAGACGGCGGGCCGCGACGTGTATCTGCGCGAAGGCTGCTACAACTGCCATTCGCAGCAGGTGCGCTCGCTCGACGACGAAACCCTGCGTTACGGCCCGTATGCGATCGCCGGCGAATCGGTCTACGACCACCCGTTCCAGTGGGGCTCCAAGCGCACCGGGCCGGATCTGTCTCGGGTCGGCGGACGCTACAGCGACGACTGGCACCGCGTGCACCTGATGAACGCCCGCGACGTGGTGCCCGAGTCGAATATGCCCGGCTATCCCTGGCTGGCCGAAGACCGGCTCGACGGCGACGAGGTCACCGCGATGATGACCGCGCTGCGCCGCGTCGGCGTGCCCTACTCCGACAGCGAGATCGCCGGCGCCAAGGCCGCGGTCGACGGCAAGAGCAAGCTTGACGCGCTGATCGCCTACCTGCAGAGCCTCAAGGCCTCGCCACGCGAGCCCATCGCCGCTGCGATGAATCCGACACAGACGAAGTCCGCCCCATGAATAGCCAACTGCTACACGACGGCCTGGTGCAGGGCCTGGTGACGCTGATCGCTTTCAGCAGCTTCATCGGCATCTGCTTCTACGCCTACTCGCCTTCGCGCCGCAAAACCTTCGAGCAGGCCGCCCGCCTGCCGATGGCGGACGACGCCGTCCCGCCCGAGGAGATGCGCAAATGACGCCGTTCTGGAATGTCGTCGTCATCACGCTGATCGTCGCCAACATCGCCGGCTGTCTGTGGCTGCTGATCTGGACCGCGCGCCCGACGCCGGGTGAAGTCACCGAAGGCGCCGAAACCGGCCACGTCTGGGACGACGATCTGCGCGAGTACAACAACCCGCTGCCGCGCTGGTGGCGCAACCTGTTCGTCATCACCATCGTGTTTGCCGCAGTTTATCTCGCGCTATATCCGGGCCTGGGCAACCAGCCCGGCCGGCTCGGCTGGACCTCGGCCGGCGAGCACGACCAGCGCGCCGCCGTCACCCTGGCGCAGCGCCACGCGCTCTACCAGGCATTCGACGGCCGCGACATCGCCGAACTGCGCGCCGATCCCAAGGCCGTCGCACTCGGCGGCAAGCTGTTCCAGACCAACTGCGCCGGCTGCCACGGTGTCGACGCCCGCGGTGCCAAGGGCTTCCCGAACCTGGGCGATCGCGACTGGCTTTACGGCGGTAGCGCCGAGCAGGTCTACGCCTCGATCACTCAGGGCCGCGGCGGCCAGATGCCGAGCTTCTTCGGCACCATCGACGAGCCCACGCTGCAATCGCTGGTGGCCTATGTACGCGACTTGCACCAGGGCCAGCACGAGGCGATGGAATACGCGGCCGGCGCGAAAAAATTCTCCGGCACCTGCGCCGCCTGCCACGGCGCCGAGGGTCACGGCAATACCATGCTCGGGGCGCCCAATCTCAGCGACGACACCTGGCTGCACGGCGGCAGCGCGGCGACAATCCGCGAGACCATCCTGTATGGCCGCAAGAGCCAGATGCCGAGCTTCGGCGCGGTGCTCGGCGAAACCGAGCGGCGTCTGCTGAGCAGCTACGTGCTGAGCCTGTCGGAGCCGCAGCCATGACATCCGCGCCCAGGCCTGCCTTCGAGCGTCCGTCGCCGGTGTGGCTGGGCGCAATCGTCGCCTGGAGCAGCTTCATCGGCGCCGCGGTGGTCACGATGCTGTTGCTGGTACTGGGGCCGCGCCTGAACAGCGAGGGCTTCAGCTGGGCGCTGCTGGGCCGCTGGTTCCTGCTGTGCTGGATCACCTGCCTGGTGCCGGTGATCTGCACGCTGGTGCTGATATCACCGCCGCGCGATTCCGCCAAGTGAAGAATCCCCCAGCCACCGCCGCATCGCTGTACGCATCGGACCCGAAGATCTACGCGCGCACCGCGAAGGGCCGCTACGCGCGGCTGCGCACTGCGACGATGCTGGCGCTGCTCGGCAGCTACTACCTGCTGCCCTGGCTGCAGTGGCAGGGGCGGCCGCTGGTGCTGTTCGACCTGCCGGCACGGCGCTTCCACCTGCTCGGGCTGACGCTGTTCCCGCAGGACCTGTTCCTGCTCGCCGCGCTGCTGGTGGTCGCCGCGCTGACGCTGTTCCTGTTCACGACGCTGGCCGGGCGGCTGTGGTGCGGCTATGCCTGCCCGCAGACCGCGTGGACCGAGCTGTTCATGTGGATCGAGCGGCGTGTCGAAGGCGAGCGCCACCAGCGGCAGAAACTCGAGCGCTCGCGCTGGACCGCGAACAAGATCGCGCGCAGGACGCTCAAGCACGCGCTGTGGGCCACGCTCGGCCTGTACACCGGCCTGAGCTTCGTCGCCTACTTCATGCCGGCCCGGCAGCTGTTCGGCGAGGCCTTGACGCTGTCGCTGGCCGGCTGGCCGCTGTTCTGGTCGCTGTTCTACGGCTTCGCCACCTGGGGCAACGCCGGCTTCATGCGCGAGCAGGTCTGCAAGTACATGTGCCCGTATGCACGCTTCCAGTCGGCGATGTTCGACCGCGACACGCTGATCATCGGCTACGACGCCCAGCGCGGCGAGCCGCGCAAGGGCGCTGGCAAGGTGATGAAGCTGGCGGAGTTGCCGGCTGCGCCGGGCAGCATCGGCTGCCCAAGTACATCACCGTTGCTGAAGAACACAACTGCTCAGCTCCTTCCCCCGCTTGCGGGGGAGCCGTTGGCCTCGGCGAGAATCGACTTAAGTCGATTCGAGTTAAGCCAACGGCGGGATGGGGGCGCGACGATAGCGCCGCGCCTGAACGCCCCCACCCCGGCCCTCCCCCGCAAGCAGGGGAGGGAGAACTTCGGCGGCGACTGCATCGACTGCACACTCTGCGTGCAGGTCTGCCCGGTCGGCATCGACATCCGCGATGGCCTGCAATACGAGTGCATCGCCTGCGCTGCCTGCGTCGATGCCTGCAACGGCGTGATGGACCACGTCGGCAAACCGCGCGGCCTGATCCGCTACACCAGCGAGCGCCGCGACCACAGCGGTGCCTTCCAGATACTGCGGCCGCGGCTGCTCGGCTACGGCCTGGTCTGGGTCGCGGTGATCGCCGGCTTCGGCGCGCTGCTGATGTCGCGCTCGCCGATCGGGCTCGACGTGCTGCGCGATCGGCGCCAGCTGTTCCGCGAAATGGCCGACGGCCGCATCGCCAACCTGTACACACTGAAGATCGCCAACAAGGGCGAGACGCCGATGGATCTGCGGATCGTCGCGACGCGCGCCGACGGCAGCGCGCTGAACCTGTCCGAAAGCGGGATTCATGTCGACGCTTCGAGCACCGAGAGCCTGGTGGTCGCGGCGCTGCTGCCGCCCGAGCAGGCGCGCGGCGTGCAGAGCGTGCACTTTGACGTCAGCGACGTCGACAGCCCCGAAATCCACCAGGGCCACGACGCCCGATTCATCGGAGCCAGGCCATGAAGTTGAGTAGGTTGGGGTGAGCGCAGCGAACCCCAACCTACGAGTGTTTGACGGACACAAGAAATGAAGACTAGCCCATCTCAAAACCGCGTAAACCGCACCTGGTCGCTGGAGCTCGTGCTGGTGATCGCCTTGCCGCTGATCGCGGTGCTGGCCTGCGCCGTGACGCTGTTCCTGGCGCTGCGCTATCCGGCGCACGAGAGCGTCAACGTCGACCGCTTCGGTCACGTCGTCGAAGCCCCCCGCTGATTGGCGATGAGCGCCGCCTGGGCCGCCTACGATGCGCCGCTGCTGCAGGACAGCGTCAGCCATCGCCTGGACGGCCAACGCCGCGAGATGCTGCTGCGCGTGCACGGCATGCACTGCGCGAGCTGCGTGCGCGCGCTGGAACGCGCGCTGTCACCGCTGTGCAGCGGAGTGCGCGTCAGCCTCGCCACCAACACCGTTGAACTGATCTGGGAAGACGCGCAGGCCAAGCCGTCGATCCTGCTGGCCGCCATCGACAGCGCCGGCTTCAGGCCGGAGCCGATCGACGATCGCCCGGACCTGCGCGCCGAACAGCGCGAGCGCCGCGCGCTGCTGCTGCGCATCGGCAGCTCCGGCGTGCTCGGCATGCAGGTGATGATGCTGGCCGCGACACGCTACACCGAGCATCAGGCGATCGATCCGGTGATCGAGCTGATCATGCGCTACGCGCAATGGGCGATGGCCACGCCGGTGCTGCTGTATTCCGGCTGGCCGTTCCTGCGCGGCGCCTGGCTGAGCCTGCGCGATCTGCGCATCGGCATGGACGTGCCGATCAGCCTGGCACTGCTGCTCGCCTACCTGGCGAGCTGCAGCAACGTGCTGTTGCGGCAAGGCCATGTGTATTTCGATTCGGTGACGATGTTCGTGTTCCTGCTGTTGCTGGCGCGCTGGTTTGAAGGCCGCGGCCGCGCCGAAGCCTCGCGGCGGTTGCGCGAGCTGGCCGCTGCGCAGCCGCTGACCGCGCTGCGCGAATCCGGCAGCGGTATCGAGGAAGTCGCGAGCCTGGCGCTGCGCACCGGCGACGTGCTGGTGGTGCCGCCGGCAGCGGCGATCGCAGCCGACGGCCTGCTGCTCAGCGACTGGGCCGAGCTCGACGAATCGCTGTTGACCGGCGAGGCCGCCGCCGTCGTCCGCGCCGCCGAGCACGCAGTGTTCGCCGGCACCGTGAACCTGGGCACCGCGCCCTTGCGCGTGCAGGTAACCGCGACCGGCTTCGGCACGCAGCTGTCGTACATCAACCACATGGTCCACCACGCGCAGTCGCGCCGGCCGCGCATCGAGCTGCTCGCCGACCGCGTCGCCGGCTGGATCAGCCTGCTGGTGCTGCTGGCAGCGAGCTTCGGCGCGCTCGCCTGGTGGCCGCAGAGCCCGCAGACCGCTTTCGAAGTGGCGCTCGCCGTGCTGGTGATCACCTGCCCCTGCGCGTTGTCCCTGGCGACACCGGCGGCGCTGGCCGCAGCCAGCTCGGCGCTGGCGAGCCGCGGCGTGCTGCTGACGCGCGTCGACACACTGCTGGAGCTGCCGCGCATCGACACCGTCTGCTTCGACAAGACCGGCACGCTGACCACCGGCGCAATGCGCTGCGTGCAAGTGCTGCCGCAGGCCGGATTCGACGCCGCGCACTGCCTGGACCTGGCAGCCGCGCTGGAGCATGGCATCCAGCACCCGATCGCCAGCGCGTTCCACACGCGCCAGCCGCTGCTGCACGCCGAGCAGATCGAGGCCCGGCCCGGTCACGGCGTACGCGGCCGCATCGACGGACACGAATATCAATTGGCGGGTAGCAGCGGCGAAGGCGCGCTGACCTGGCTATCGCTGCAACGGCAAGAGCAGGAAATCGCACGCTTCGGCCTCGCCTACGAGTTGCGCCCCGACGCAGCAGCCACAGTCGCGGCACTGCGCGCCGAGAACCTGCGCCTGATCATGCTCAGCGGCGACGGCACCAGCGCCGTGGCCGCGGTCGCCGACGCGCTCGGCATCACCGAGTACCGCTCGCGGCAGTCACCAGCCGACAAGCTGCAGCTGATCCAGCAACTGCAGGCCGAGGGATCGCGCGTATGGATGGTCGGTGACGGCGTCAACGACGCACCCACGCTCGCCGCTGCCGACGTCTCGACCTCGCTGGTCTCCGGCAGCGCGCTGGCGCAAACCCAGGCCGCACTGCTGCTGACCGGCAAAGGGCTCGGCGGCCTGCACGCCGCGCTGCTGCTCGCGCGGCGCACGCGCCGCGTCATCCGCCAGAACCTCGCCTGGGCCGCCTGCTACAACCTCGCCGCAATCCCGCTGGCGCTGACCGGCAACGTCACACCGTGGATCGCCGCGCTCGGCATGGGCGCGAGTTCAGTCGCCGTAGTGAGCAACGCGCTGCGCCTGTCGCGAGTGGATGCGGGCGCCGTATCGAAGCCCGTATCCAAGCCCGCCGCCAATAACCTGCCAGCGGTGATCGCATCATGAGCAGCCTGTTCGTACTGATCCCGCTGGGCGCGCTGTTCTCCGCGATCGGCGTCTGGTTCTTCATCGCCGCAGTCAACAGCCGCCAGTTCGAACAGCTGGACGAACTGGGCCGGCGCCTGCCCGACGACGAGGCGTGAACAGCGTCGTGCTGCTGCCGGTCGCCGGCATGGTGCTGGGCATGCCGGCCATGCTGCTGCTGGGCCTGTCGTCCAGCCCGCACTGCGCACTGATGTGCGCACCGATGACCCAGCTAGCCGGCCGCGGCGCGAAGCCCCTGCTGATGCTGCACCTGGGCCGGCTCAGCGCCTACGCGATACTCGGCGCAGCCGCCGGCGGCATCGGCGCCGCACTGCTGATGCTGCTGCAGCGCTACCACGTAGACGGCCTGCTGCGCTGGCTCGCGGCCGCCGCACTGCTCGGCCTCGGCATCGTCCAGTGGCGCAAACCCAAACCACTACCAACGTGCTGCGGCAGCAAACCGGCAGCCGGCCTGGCACGCCAGCCAGCATTCGTCCGCGGCCTGCTATGGGGCTTGCTGCCCTGCCCGCTGCTGTGGGCGGTGCTGGCCCTGGTCACGCTTAGCGGCGATGCAGTCCAAGCAGCGATGCTGATACTGTCCTTTGGCCTGGGCACCTCGCCGCTGCTGCTCACCATGACCGGCATCGGCAACCGCATCGCCGGCAAGATCCCGGACCGCTACGGCCGCCGTAGCGCGGCGGTGATGCTGGCGCTCGGCGGAATCTGGATTGCGGCGACCACACCCCTAGTCGCGGGGACGATTGCGGGCTTCTGCTTCGCTGGGTTGTAGGGCGGGAATAACATCGTTCGGCTGTCCAGTGGCGGCGACAGCAAAAGCTCTGGCAGATGAGCTACGCTTCGGCCAGAGCCCTCGGACTTGAAGACCAGATCGTCAGCTAGTCCCTACATCTATAGTGCTGGCCCGACTTGTTCAAACAGCGGAATGAAGAAAGTAAGTGGTGCCTCTGCGATTAAGCCGCCTGTTGTTGTGGCAGTGAATGGAAGTCACATGGCCCCTATAGGTGGAGCAATGCCGGGCAAGGTAGAATGAGGTTCGAGGTGATGAACATGAATCAATCCTACACGGCAGTTGTGAAGCAAGATGGACCCTGGTGGATCGGCTGGATCGAGGAGGTTCCTGGAGTCAATTGCCAGGAGAATTCTCGGGACGGGCTGTTGAAGTCGCTTCGGATCACGCTCCTTGAGGCTCTGGAGATGAATCGAGATGATGCACGGCACGCAGCAGGTGAGGACTACGAAGAGTTCAGCATCGCGGTATGAAACGCCGCGATCTTCTGCGGCATCTCACAACAAACGGCTGCTCCCTACTCCGCGAGGGAGGCAGTCATTCTTGGTGGCAGAACACTGCGCTCAATCGTCGCAGCGCGGTTCCCCGTCACACCGAAGTTAATGACCATTTGGCCAAGAAGATCTGCAAGGATCTTGGCGTTCCTGAGCCGTAGCGCGCCGCGGTCCAATCGGGTAAGGGCCGGCTGCTAGCCGGCCCTCCCCACACCACCGGACATGCGGGTCCGCATCCGGCGGTTCGTGAAGAGGAAGCACACGTCCCGAAGGACTGAAATCGCAGCTTCCACTCGTGCAGGGCCGGCTACGTCAGTCAGCGCCGTGCATGGCTCACCCGGTCGGGTTCAACACCAGCACGAGCCGCCGACGGCTCCTCCTTATCTCTTCACGTTCGGCCCTTCGTCTCCTCAGCCTTTCGACCTCGGCGACTACTACGGCCTCTGCTGACCGCTGCTGGCTCACGCCGCGCATTGCTACTCGCCGCGCTCCGTCTCGATGCCCGTGTGCGGGTTCTTCGCTCGTCGTCGGCAGCCCGTCTGCCAACACGCCGGGTTCTTTGATCACCCGGTGAACCTTCCGGGATTGCACGAGTATTTCAACGTCGCCATGCCAGCAGCTCTCCCCGAATAAGAACCCGTACTCTCCGTGCACAACCGCCGCATTTACCCTGTCCACTGTCTCGGGTAGGCTTCGTCGTCATGTGCCGACTCACCCACGGGCTAGGCCTTCTATGCAGTTTCTGTTCGTCAGCTCGCACGTTTGCGCTCCGGCTTCCTTCCCACGGTCCCTCGCGGTTCCGCAGTTGCCTTCGGCTAGTGGTGATTCCCGTCAACATCGACAGGTCCGAAACTCCCACAGGGGACTCGCACCCCATCAGTTCAGGCCCATGTCGGGCGTACACCAGGCGCTCCAGCCGACGTATTTGCCTCCGCTTCGCTACGGCAAATCCGCGGCTGAGCTCCGGCGTTCGGCGGCAGAGAAAGTTTCGCTCTAGGGGATAGGACGTGAGCGTTGATGGACCAGGCATTTTCCAGTCCGACACTGCCCATGATGTGCGCTCCGAGTTTCGTGAGCGCCTGAGCAAAGGGCAATCTGCTGGCGAGGCGTCGATGATTATGGCGGCCGAATGGGCGCCTGCGAACGATCCGAATGATCGAACCGACTTCTGGATCGCCTTGGCGGCTTCTCAGGTTGAACTCGGTCAATTGCAAGTCGAGATCAAAGATCGAGTATTGCGAATCATCGAATCAGGAGAGGATCTACATCGGTGGGCGCCCCCTGCAATGGCGCGGAAGCGCGAACTGGTACTTGCTTCCCTCGCTCGCAAGCTCTCAGGGCTGCAAAAAGCACCGTCACTTCCGCGTCGTCGGCTCGAGATACCGCCGCTCCAATGGAAGCCGGGCGCCATCTATACGTACCGTCTACGGGATGAGTCTCTCTGTCTCCTACGGAGCCTAGAGATTGCAGAGTTTCAGGGCAGCGAACCTCCGGTCGTTGAGTTGCTTCAATGGGAGGGCTGGGCGGTACCGGAGCCCGTAGACTTCGACCACTTGGGGATAATGCGCGCGTCACGCTTTCATCCGCTCAAGTTCATCGTTTTCTCGGCGTCGCTACGAGAGTACAAAGGCGCGCTCAAGCGTCTATGCCTTGCAGGACAGTCCACAGACTATCGACGCTCGACAACCAGGTGCACTGTGCAGCCGACGACTTGGGGCAAAATCGATGGCGAGATCTCGAGTTGGTTTGGGATCGGCGGCGTATGAACTCGGGTCTCGCGACGCTGCCGCCGAATCGGGTAAGGGCTGACTGCTAGTCAGCCCTCCCCCACACCACCCGGCATGCGGGTCCGCACCGGGCGGTTCAGGCAACGGGTGCACCACAGTTTAGTTATTCAGGAGCCACAATGAAACGCGATATGGATCTTGCGCGGCAAATCCTCCTTGCTATCGAGGGCCAGGAGGACGCCGATGGTTCAAGTTGGTTCGCACTGGAATTCGAGGGCGTTTCGGACAAATCGGTCTCTCATCATATTCGACTTCTACACGAGGCCGGCCTCCTTGACGCAATTGATCTCTCAACGATGGCTGGCCCGGAATGGCGCCCAAAAAGCCTCACATGGGCAGGGCATGAGTTCCTGGACGCCGCTCGAGACGAGACCCTATGGAACAAGGCAAAGGCCCTAGTAATAAGTAAGACCGGCAGCCTGGGGTTCGAGGCCCTGAAGATCGCTCTCATAGAGGGCGTGAAAGCGGTCATGTGAGCCCCAACGCGCTCCAGCCAACGTATTTGCCTGCGCTTCGCTACGGCAAATCCGCGGGTGAGCCGGTGCGTTGGGCCGCACAGAATCCGCACTACTCGCCTTTGGAGCAGTCATGATCGTCGAATACATTCGCTACAAGCTCAACGAGCAACCCGCGGAATCTGGAGGAAGCATCGCCGATGCCTTCGAGGCAGCATATCGTGCCGCTGCTCCCTCCCTTGATGCTTCGCTGCACTGCCTTGGCTATGAGTTATCTCGTTGCGCCGAAGAGCAAGACCGGTACATCCTGCGAATCGAGTGGGATTCCGTTGACGGTCATCTGGCGGGCTTTCGGCGTTCACCAGAATTCGCACCATTCCTTGCGGCCATCAGGCCCTACATTGGTCAAATCGAGGAAATGCGCCACTACACGCCGACCTCAGTCGTTGCATCAAAACGCAAATAAGGCACCGCATGACAACTCAGGACATTCCTACCTTGTTCAACTGGATCGGCGGCTTTGACGCGCTGAACCGACTGACCACGCGCTTCTATGAGCACGTCCAGGTCGATCCGTTGCTCGCGTCGGTCTTCGCTCACATGGATGCAGGCCATCCAGCCCACGTTGCGGCATTTCTTGGTGAAGTACTCGGCGGCCCGGCCGCGTACTCCGAGCAGCACGGCGGCCATCCGCACATGATCAAACAGCATCTCGATCGCCACCTTACACAAGAACAACGACGACGCTGGGTAGGCCTGCTGCTCGATACTGCGGACGAGTTGAGCATGCCCGAAGATCCTGAGTTCCGGTCTGCTCTGGTTGGTTATCTGGAGTGGGGTTCGCGATTGGCGGTAATCAATTCGCAGTCGGGTGCCACAGTGGATGAACATGCTCCCATGCCGAAGTGGGGCTGGGGTGAAGTCAAAGGCCCGTACACCGCATGATTTTGAGAATCGGAGCTCAGCTCGAGCGGGGGTCCTGAACTTGTCGTTTCCAGGGGCCTTAGAGCCGCATATGCCCAGCTTTGTCGAGTGGTTCTCCAAAAACCCGCCGCAAAATGCCCGCGCCTAACGCAAAGCGCTCCAGTAGATCGTCAGGGCGAAGCACCCTCGCACAGGCAGCCGATCATGACCCAGGACCGCTTACGGACAAACGATCGACTCCCCTGCTCGCTCGGACGCAGGGTCGGCGTTCGCGTCGCGGTTTTTCTCCAGCCTCGTTAAGCCCCATGCGAGCTGCTTTCTCGTCAGGCATGAAGTTGTACTCGGGCAAATGCCTTTGCGGACAGGTGCAGATCTCCGCGCGCGGAGAGCCCCTTCGTACCGGCATCTGCCACTGCACCGACTGCCGACAAGAGAGCGGCTCGGCGTTTACTTTTTACGGGATTTGGCCTGCCCACCAGTTCGAAAGCACTGGCGAGACATCCGAGTTCCACGGCCAATACTTCTGTCCTCGCTGTGGGTCGCGCCTGTTTTCACTCGACGATCGTGAGGCGGAAATCAAGCTCGGCGCCCTTGCAGAAGCTCCCACGCCACTCGTGCCGAGCTACGAGCTCTGGGTCAAACGCCGCGAGCCGTGGCTGCGACCGATCGAGGGAGCCGAGCAGTACGACCAGGACCGAGAGTGATCGCAAGCCCAAGCGGAAATTCGCGTCGTGCCGGCAGGCGCCGCGCTACATGAGGCCCAACCCTTCCATCGAGGTAAAGTCCCAAAGGCGAATGGCGCTAATTTAAGGCTTGCGATCCTTCTCTCTGCGTTCGATGCTGCCCCGTAGGGGCGGATGAGCGACTTGGAATCCGCGCGAACGTCACCCCGCATATCCCCTCTCCCGCAAGCGGGAGAGGGTCCCGCAGCTTGGCGCTGCCGGCTTGAGCCCCGGAACCGACCCGCCCCTTCCCCCGCCTGCGGGGGAAGGTTGGGATGGGGGCGAGACGATAGCGCCGCGCCTGCTCGCCCCCACCCCAGCCCTCCCCCGCAAGCGGGGGAGGGAGAGGTTCCTGGGTAGGGTGCCCCGAAGGGGTGGGTGAGGGTGGCCACCGAGCGCCACCCTCTCGCGGAGGGAGAGGGGAACAGCGCGGAGATGGGCGAGGTCAGCGACATCGTCATCAGACCGGCGTCTCGAGCGCCGCCGGTTTTTCTCGCCGCAGCCGCTGCCCCAGCCGATCGAACATCAGGTAAATCACCGGCGTCGTAAACAGCGTCAGCGCCTGGCTGACGATCAGGCCACCGAAGATGCTGATGCCGAGCGGGCGGCGCAGTTCCGCGCCGTCGCCAAAGCCGAGCATCAGCGGCACGGCGGCGAACAGCGCGGCCAGGGTGGTCATGATGATCGGGCGGAAGCGCAGCAGCGCGGCCTGGTGGATCGCGTCGCGGGCGGAAAGCCCCTGTATGCGTTCGGCGTCGATCGCGAAGTCGATCATCATGATCGCGTTCTTCTTGACGATGCCGATCAGCAGGATGATGCCGATGATTCCGATCACGCCGAGGTCGTTGCCGGTGAGCATCAGCATCAGCAGCGCGCCGACGCCGGCCGAAGGCAGCGTCGACAGGATCGTCAGCGGATGCACGTAGCTCTCGTAGAGCACGCCGAGCACGATGTAGACGCAGATGACCGCAGCCAGAATCAGCCACAGCTGGTTGCTCAGCGAGTTTTCGTAGGCGCTGGCGGCACCAAGGAACGTCAGGCTCACCGCGGCCGGCATGTTGATATCGACCGCCGCCTGGCGGATCGCGTCCACGGCATGGCCGAGCGATACGCCGCTGGCGGTATCGAAGCCGATGGTCGTCGCCGGGTATTGCGCGACGTGGGTGATCTGCAGCGGCGACTGCTGTTCGCGGATCGTCGCGAACGCCGACAGCGGCGTCGATGCGCCGGAGCTGGATTTCAGGTGCAGCAGTCCCAGCGACTGCGGATCGGTGAGCAGATCCGGCCGCGCTTCCAGGATCACCCGGTATTGGTTGGTCTCGGTGAAGATCGTCGAGATGATGCGCTGGCCGAAGGCACTGTACAGCGCGTCGTCGACGGCCGCTGCGGTGATGCCCAGGCGCGATGCGGTATCGCGATCGACGTCGACCAGCGCCGAGTAGCCGCTGGCGCCGGCGTCGGAGGTGACATTGCGCAGCGAGTCGACTTTTTGCAGCTGCGCGGTGAGCTTGTTCGCCCATTCGGTGACGGTCGGCGTATCCGCGCCCTCCATTGACACGCGGTACTGCGTCGGCCCGGTTTCGGCATCGATGGTCAGATCCTGGGTCGGTTGCAGGTACAAGCTCACGCCGGCCACGCCAGCGACGCGATCCTTCAGCCGCTGCATGATCGCGTCCTGCGAGCCACTGCGGTTTTCCTTCAGGTTGATGAACATGCGGCCGGTACTGAGCAGCGTGCTGTTCGCGGCGTCGACACCAACGAAGGAACTGAGGTTTTCGACTGCCGGGTCCTTCAGGATCTCGGCCGCCGCCGCCTGCTGCAGCGCTTTCATGCGCGCGAACGACACCGATTCGGACGCCTGCACGCGTGCCTGCAATTGACCGGTGTCCTGCGTCGGGAACAGGCCTTTCGGGATCACGACGTACAGCAGCGCGGTCAATGCGAACGTCGCCAGCGCGATCAGCAGCGTCGCTGCCTGACGTGCGAGCACCCAGGTCAGCATGCGGTCGTAGCGCGCTACCACGCGGTCGAAACCGCGCTGTATTGTTGCGCCGAGTCCCTGGCTCGCGGTCATCGAATGATTCTTCAGCCAGCGCGCCGACAGCATCGGCACCAGGGTCAGCGCCACGATCGCCGAAATCAGGATCGTGATCGCCAGCGTTACCGCGAACTCGCGGAACAAGCGGCCGACGACGTCGCCCATGAACAGCAGCGGGATCAGCACCGCGACCAGCGAGATCGTCAGCGAGATGATGGTGAAGCCGATTTCGCTGGCGCCTTTCAATGCAGCGGTGAAAGGCGGATCGCCTTCCTCCAGATGGCGCGAAATGTTCTCGATGACGACGATCGCGTCGTCGACGACGAAGCCGGTGGCGATGGTCAGCGCCATCAATGAAAGATTATTGAGGCTGTAGCCCATCAGGTACATCAGGCCGCAGGTGCCGATCAGCGAGATTGGCACCGACAGGCTCGCGATCAGCGTTGCCTGCGGGCTGTGCAGGAAGAAGAAGATCACCAGCACGACCATAACCACGGCGAGGATCAGCTCGATCTGCACGTGGTGCACCGACGCGCGGATGCCGGTGGTGCGGTCGGCCAGCACTTCGATCTGGACGCTGTCGGGCATCGTGCCCTGCAGGTCGGCCAGGCGAGTCTTGATCGCGTCGACGGTCTCGATCACGTTGGCGCCGGGCTGGCGCTGCACGTCCAGAATGATCGCTGGTTTCTGTCCATTTTGTGTGCCGGCCCAGGCGCCGAGTTTGATGTTCTCGGCCGCGTTGACCGCGCTCGCCACGTCGCTGACGCGCACCGGCGCGCCGTTGCTATAGCTGACGATCAGGCTTTGATAGTCCTCGACCGTCAGCAGCTGATCGTTGGCATTGATCGAGTACGCACGGCTAGGGCCGTCGAAGCTGCCCTTGGCGCTGTTGGCGTTGGCCGCGGTGATCGCGGATTCCAGCGTCGACAGTGCGATGCCGTACGAGGCCAGTGCCTGGGTGTCGGCCTGGATGCGCACGGCCGGCCGCTGGCCGCCCGACAGCGTCACCAGGCCGACGCCGGAAACCTGGCTGATTTTCAGCGTAAGACGGGTGTCGGCGAGATTGCGTACCTCGGTCAGCGGCAGCGTGTCGGAGGTCAAGGCCAGCGTCAGCACCGGCGCATCGGCCGGATTCACTTTCGCGTAAACCGGCGGTGCCGGCAGATCTGCCGGCAGCAGGGAGCTGGCACCGTTGATCGCGGCTTGCACTTCCTGTTCCGCGACGTCGATCGCCTCGGCGAGCGTGAACTGCAGCGTCACGATCGACGCGCCGGCAGTGCTGACCGAACTCATACGCTGCAGTCCCGGCATCTGGCCGAGCTGGCGTTCCAGCGGCGCGGTGACGGTCTGGCTCATGACCTCGGGACTCGCGCCCGGATACAGCGTCTGCACCTGGATCGTCGGATAGTCGACTTCCGGCAGCGCCGACAGCGGCATGAGCTTGAAGCCGACCAGGCCGGCCAGCACGATCGCCGTCATCAGCAGCGCGGTGGCGACGGGACGTTCGATGAAGGGACGCGAGGGGTTCATCGTGCAGTGCCCTGTGCTGTTCCCCTCTCCATGAACCGGCTCTGCCCCGCCAGCGACGTAGGTCGGCAATCCCTTGCCGACGTGTGCGCCCCGATCGCTTGAGCTGCGACCGCCGGTTCCTGGGTAGCCCCGTGTTCTTTGCGAACCTGCTCACGGGCCATGACCCGGTGTAGGGCGGGTCGTGACCCGCCGTCGTCAAGTCCGAGCAAAAGCGGCGGGTCACGACCCGCCCTACGGTCTGCGCAAGGTTGATGGAGAGGGGAAAACCAGAGCCGTGTCATCAGGGCGTGCCCGGCGCAGCCGGCTTGTCGCCAGGCGCTCCGTCCTTCCTGCGCCGATGCTCGCGCTTTTTCTGGCCGTCCGCATTCGTCGCATCGGCGGCACCCGCCGCCGGCGCTTTCGCCGCGTCGGCCGGCAGGATCACGTGTCCGCCTTCCTGTAGCCGATCGCCGCCTTCGGTGATCACCACCTCGCCAACTTTGACGCCGTCGGTGACCTGCACCCTGTCGTTGGTGGCCTGGCCGCGCGTGACCTTGCGCATCGTCGCGGTCTGGTCGTCCTTGAGCAGCCAGACGAAATCGCCGTCGGCGCCATTGCGCACCGCCGACACCGGCAGCGTCACCGCATTGTCGATCAGGCGCAGCGTCAGCCTCACGTTGACGAATTGGCTCGGGAACAGCGCGCCGTCCTTGTTCTCGAAGCGCGCCTTGGCGCGCACCGTGCCGGTGTCGATGTTCACCTGGTTGTCGAGCGTCGAGAACACGCCGCTCGACAGCGTATGGGTACGCGTGCGGTCGAGCGCGGTGATGGCCAGCGCCTGCCCCTTGGAAACCGGCTCGATGATCTCGCTGACGCGGTCCTGCGGAACGGTGAACTCGACATCGGTCGGCGAAATCTGGGTCACTACGACGATGCCGTTGGTATCGCCGGCAGCAATGTAGTTGCCGGCGTCGATCACGCGCAGACCGGTGCGGCCGGCGATCGGCGAGCGGATCTCGCTGTAGTCCAAATCGAGTTGGGCGGTGCCGACCGCCGCGCGATCGGAGGCGACAGTACCTTCGAGCTGCTTGACCGTCGCGGCCTGGGTGTCGACGTCCTGCTGCGCGATCGAGTCCTGCGTCTGCAGCATCCGGTAGCGCTCCAGGGTCAGCTTCGCGTTCTCCAGTTCGGCCTGGTCGCGCTGCTGCTGCGCCTGGGCCTGCATCAGGCTCATCTGGAACGGGCGGCGGTCGATCACCGCCAGCACCTCGCCCTTGTTGACCAGCTGGCCCTCGCGGAAGCGGACCTCGGTGATCACGCCCGATACCTGGGGCCGCACCGTGACCGTCGCCGCCGGCGTGACCGTGCCGAGCGCTTCCAGGATCACCGGCATATCGGTGCTCTCGGCGACCGTGGTGCCGACCGTAGTCGCGCCGCGTCGCCCGCCGCCACCACCGGGCGCGCCGGGCGGTCCACCGGCGCCGGCGCCGAAGCCTCCGGCCTGGGCGGCCGGCTCGCGGTGCTTGAAGTAGTAGCCGAGCCCGGCCATGCCGGCGATCAGCAGCAAAACGACGATCGTGCCGAAGATTTTCGTCCGGCCGTACTGGCGCGACGGTAATTGCCTGATCGGCCTGGTCGGCCTTGTTGCGTTCCCCACCGGAAAACCTCTACTGGTCCGTATCGTTGGTTGTTCTGTCGCCGCGCGATGTACACCGCGACCGCCCCGCAAGTTACCGTGCGGCTGCCGTCATCGACGCCCCGTTCACAGTAAAGTTTCGTTACGCAAAGCAATTGCAGGGTATGGGCAGGCGGGGGCAAACCCCGGCCCGGCCCGCATGGTAGGCGACAACTGTGCAGGAAATTTGCATACGCCCCGGGCACAATAGCGGTCTGCGTTGATCGTGGCGGGTCCGCGGAGAGGTGGCAGAGTGGTCTATTGCGGCGGTCTTGAAAACCGCTGAACCGCAAGGTTCCGGGGGTTCGAATCCCTCCCTCTCCGCCATTTTTCTGCATAGCGGTTCCGCATGCGTTTCGTGACGGGTCGGCTCCCGCGAGCTAACACAGACCCTTCGCACTCAAGATGTTCGTGACGCCGGCCCGCTCGCACTGCAACTCGCCGGGCACGCTCAGCTGATCTTCCTTGTGTCAGAACGCACGCCTGGGACTCGCTCGCGGGCTGCGCCAACGATTCTGATAAATGATCGCAGCGTATCGGCGCCGATCACCTCGCGGGAAGAGCCGTCAAGCTTGAAGCTGCGCAGCATGGCCCATGCGTTGGCCTGCGACTGATTCGTGCACAAGGCTAAACCCAGCAGCCCGACGTTTGCAGTGCGGCGAGACATGCACGAGAACTTTTCACTGTGGCGGCGGTACGAGCCTCAGCGTGAAATAGACTTTCTTCCAGTGTCGGCCCGACTAGCGTATCGAGCTTGGACCCAGCTGCTGGTCCAGTGTCAGAGGTTCACTTTACCGCTACACGCTTTACCTTCTTCTTGATCGCGGCGACCGATTTGGCCTTGGTCGTGGCCGCCTTGACCGGCGGTTCCGGAGCATCGACTGAGATAGTCCGCGAGATCGAGGAGCTGAAGCGCCAGGCGATCAGGCGGGCGGTCGCTTCCTGCAGGCGCTTGGTGCCAATGGTGTTCTGCACCTGCTTGGGGTCGCTCGTGGCGTTGCGTTCCATGGCCGAGACCAGCACGATCGCCTCGGCATAGGCATCACCGCGCGAGCGGCGCGCATCGTTCACCGAAGCCGCGTAGATGCGCTCCGCGAACTGCTCGAAGAACGGGATCACGATCGCGAGCCGCACCTGCTCGAAGCGCACGTCACCTCGATCGGCTTCCAGGCTGCAGTAGCGCAGAACCGACCGGTGGCGGTCGTAGACCCTGTAGAACGCCAACACCAGTCCCATCGCGTGCTTGAAATCCGGTTCCTTTGCATCCCAAGGCTGCAGAAGGATCTGGTGAGCGTCGACCATCTCGGTGGCAGCGGCCTCGCTGAGCGCCAGCAGCACGTTACGCACGTCTTCGAAGTACAGGTAGAAGGCGGCCGACGACATCTTGGCCTCCTTGGCGATCGACACCGCGGTCAGCGTGACCGGCGAGTTGGTTCGCAGCAGGCGTTCGGTCGCTTCCATGAGCCTGAGCCTGGAGCTGTGCCCCTTGCGCCCCAGTTCCTGCCCCTGCTTGTTGGTGGTAATTGTCTGGCTCATGGACTCGGCTTTGTTGTTCGTTCCCTCAACCGCGATGCGGAGTTTATAGATAAGTCGTCCGTTTTAGTTCAGGGGGATTTTTACTGCGGTCCGAACGGGCCTGAAGCGCGGGAACGCACGGTGGAGTGAAGATAACGATATATCAGCTAAGGCGCCGGGGGTAAAGCGAAGCGCCGCGCGTGAGGCCCGAACGCGCACTAAAGCAGTCCATCGCCGTCTCAGACGATACCTGCGGCCTCAGAAAACTGACGGTATATTGCTTATCGGGTAATAACTGAGTATATTTCAGTTATACAAGCCCTCGTCATGACAGAGGGCGCGTCAACAGGAGGAGCAGCAGTGGTGAGTGAGGTTGGCGAGGCCGATCGGCGACGTGAACCCGGCCGACGATAGATTGTGGGCTGCCCGTTCCTCGCTAATGACTGACCGCGTTTCGTGGCGTGCTTTTTTCGCTTCTTGTCCCTAATCGTTAACTGAAAGAGCGGATGGCGTGGCCTCGGCCGGCGAAACACAAGCCGTGCTCCGCGTTCCTGAAAGTCAGTTCAGGCGAGCGGCGGAGTTCTATAACGTGAGTGGAGGAGGAGAGCGAGTGAACAAGAGAAAGAGCTGGCAGTACGTGAAGTTCCTGAAGCAGCCGTTTGCCGTCGCGGCGGGGCTTACTGCAATGGGCGCGGCGCAGGCGGCGCCGATCAACCTCGGCGTTCCGGATTGGCGTCTCAATGCAGACACGACGCTGAGGTTCAACACCGGTATCAGGGTGGAGGATCGCAAGGACGCCATTGCTAACGGCCCGACCAATAGCGAAGCGGAATACAAGTTCGATCAGGGCGATTTCGTCAATGCACGGCTCGACGTGCTCGAAGAGATCGATCTTTCGTATCAGGGGCGGTACGGTATTCGAGCGACAGGCGCCGGGTGGTATGACGCCATCTACCATGACACTGAAGTGGCCACTCGTCCGGGCACCTACAACAGCAGCTTCGATCCGGGTACAGGACCGATTCCGGTCAGCGTTCCGTACTCCGAGACCTCCAGCTACTTCGGCAACGAGTATTCGTCGCATACGAAACACTTTTATCGCGGACCTTATGGCGAGTTGCTCGACGCTTTCGCCTTCGGCATTTTCTCGCTTGGCGACACCTCGCTGAGCGTCAAGGCCGGCAAGCACACGCTCTACTGGGGTGAAGGCCTGTTCTTCGGCAACCAGGCGATCTCGTATTCGCAGGCGCCGGTCGACGGCCTCAAGGCGGTGACCAGCCCCGGTATCGAGACCAAGGAAGTATTTTTGCCCGTCGCGCAGCTTTCCGCCAATTGGCAGCTCACTTCGAATTTGTCATTGGGCTTCGAGTATTTTCTGGATTGGTCGGCAAACCGTCTGCCCGAAGGCGGGACCTTCCTCGGCCCAGCCGATATGCTGTATGAGGGGCCGGATCGGTTCTTTACCGGCGTTGTGATCCCGGGCGCATTTTACGGGACAGCCAACGATCAAGCCGTCTTTCTCGAGAACCGGAAGGCTGATGAACCGGGCCCGGGTGGCAATTACGGCGTGATGATGCGTTATGGCTTGGGCGAGGGCCAGCTCGGTGTCTATTACCGCAAGTTCGACGAGACGACGCCGTACAACGTATTCGAGGTCGGTCCTGCTCCGGTCAATGCGTTTGGCTTGCCGCTGCAGAGTCCGGAAGGAGGGGTCGTCGGCGGCACGTATCGTTTGGCGTACAACCGTGACGCTTCGCTGGTGGGGCTGAGTTACAGCCAAACTTTGGGCGGCATCAGTTTCGCCGGCGAAGCTTCGTATCGTTTCGACACGGCCCTGAACAACACCGGTATCGACCCGACGGATCATCGCGGGCCGACAGGCGATCTTTTCAACGCGAACCTCGATGCCATCCTGGTATTGCCTTCGTCGATGTTCTATACGACCGGCCAGGTAATCGCCGAAATTGCCTATACCCACCTCGCCAGGATCAGCGATCACAAAGAGCTGTATAACGGCGACGGCGGTGTCGGTTGCTCCAATAAGGATACCGGCTGCTCGACGGACAACTATGTTGCCGCTCAGGTCAATTTCGAGCCGCAATGGCCGCAGGCCTTCTCTGGCATCGATCTTTCCGCGCCGACCAGTGTTCAGTACGGCATCAGCGGCAACTATGCGGGAATCGGCGGTGGTAACGAGGGTTCACTGAGCTACTCCGTTGGTCTCAAGGCGCTGTTTTATCAGCAGCACGAAGTCACGTTGTCCTACCAGGATTCCTACTCGCGCCATCTCCCTGAAACCGCGGACGGCTATTACGCGGGTGGCTCGGGGGCCTGGATGTATAACGATCGCGGCCGCATCGTGCTCACCTTGAAGACCTCGTTCTGATCTGATTCGCCTGGAGGAATATTGAAAATGAAAATGAAGTCCATTCTGACCGCGGCCGTCATGGCCGCCGTCAGTTTCAACGCAGCCGCCGCGGTATCGGAAGAAGAGGCCAAGCAGCTCGGCACCACGCTCACTCCCTGGGGCGCCGAGAAGGCCGGCAACGCCGACGGCAGCATTCCGGCGTACACCGGCAGCCCTGTTACGCCGCCGCCGGGTACCAGCAAGTCGGATCGCAAGCTGGTCAATCCGTTCCCCGACGACAAGCCGCTGTTTCGCATCACCAACGCCAACAAGGACAAGTACAAGGACAAACTGTCCGAGTCCCAGATGTACCTGATGGAGAAGTATCCCGACACTTTCTTCATCGACGTCTATACGACGCGGCGCACGGCGGCGTTTCCGAAATACTGGCAGGACGGATCCATCTACAACGCTACGCACGCCAAGATGGTGCAGGAGAAGGAGGGCGTCGAGGGCGCACATTCGGGCATTCCGTTCCCGATTCCGAAGACGGGTCCCGAACTGGGCTGGAACACGCTGATGCGCTTCCGCTATCCGTACGTGGATACCAGCTTCACGGCCGAGCTGATCGACACCTCCGGCCGCGTCAATCTGATCAACCGCTCGGACAGCTACTTCTACCATCCCTTCAGCGCGCCGGATCAGCCCGATACGCCGTTCACGGCCCGGCAGTTCCTGCGCCTGGTCGCTCCGGCGCGTCAGAACGGCATCGCCGTGGTGACCTGGAATTACATCAACTATGCGAAATCCGGAGATCCGAAAGTCTGGATCTACAATCCTGGCCAGCGCCGCGTCCGCCTCGCCCCGGAAGTCAGCTACGACACGCCCAACGCCACCTACGGCGGTTCCGACCTCGGTGACGAGAGCGACACCATCTACGGCCGCATGGATCGCTACGACTTCAAGATTCTGGGCAAGAAGGAGATGTACGTTCCGGCCAACGACTACGACTTCCAGTTCCACACCACCGTCGCGGAGGTGGCCATGCCGGGGCATTTCAAGACCGACAAGTTCCGCTGGGAACTGCGCCGCGTCTGGGTACTCGAAGCGACGCTGGCGCCGGGCAAGCGGCATGTGGTGGCGCGCAAGCGCTGGTATACCGACGAGGACACCTGGAACCAGGTCATGTGGGACGGCTATGACGCCAGCGGCAAGTTCTACCGCAGCATGATCAGCCCACAGACCCAGGGTTACCAACATCCCAATTCGTATACGCCCGCGGCCATCGTCTTCGACCATTCGCGCAACACAGTGGCCTTCCTGAGCCACATGGGCTGCGACGAGTGCATGCTGCGCACGCGTGATACTGCGCTTCCGGAGAACACGACGACGCCGGATAACCTGTTGCAGCAGGGTATTCGCTGATCCGAAGTCCGCTTGATGTTCACTGGGTCGATCCGGCAGCGGCGGCTGCCGGATCGATCCGTTTAAAGGTCTGCCGGTTGGCGTCTCCGGACGTGCCGCAACGGTGAGGAGCGATTATGCGGTCCAGATGTCTGTGGTTCTTTGCAGCCTGTCTGGGGCTGTGGACGGCGGCGGTCTCGGCCGCGGCGTTCAAGGACCCCGTGGTGACACCGGCACCTGCAGCGCCCGGCGATGTTTCCACAGCCCCGCTGCTGGCCGGTGCGCTCTCGGGCGGCCGCATCGTCGCGGTGGGCCTGCGCGGCCTGATCATCTCCTCCGACGATCAGGGCAAGAGCTGGCAGCAGCGGCCTTCACCGCTTTCCTCCGATCTGGTCGCGCTTTCTTTCGTCGGCAACGGCAAGGGCTGGGCCGCCGGCCATGACGGCGTGATCCTGCATACGGACGACGGCGGCAACAGCTGGACCCGGCAGCTCGACGGTCAGGCGGCCTGCAAGATCATGGCCGACTACTACCAGAAGAAGGCCGATGCCGGCGACGCCTCAGTGGCACCCTATATCGCGATGATCCAGGGCAATTGCAGCGACGGCGGCGGCGATCTGCCGTGGCTGGACGTCTACTTCACGGACGAGTCGAACGGCTATGCCGTCGGTCCCTTCGGCAACATCATCGCGTCTGCCGATGGCGGCAAGACCTGGGAGCCGTGGATGCACCGCATCGACAACGAGGCGGGACTGCATCTGAACCAGATCACCGTGATCAATGGCGCGCTCTACATCGCCGCGGAGCGCGGCACCGTGTTCAAGTACGACGAAGGCGAGCAGAAATTCAAGCCGCACCGGACCGGATACAACGGGACGTTCTTCGGCATCACCGGCGACGCGGCCAAGCTGGTCGTTTACGGCTTGCGCGGCACCGCCTACCGCAGCCTGGACGGCGGCGAGACCTGGACAGCCGTCCAGACCGAGGCCGGAGCGGCCGTAAACGCCGCCGCGACGCTGGCCGACGGCCGCATCGCCATGGTCACGCAGAACGCACGCGTGCTGGTGAGCACCGACGCGCAGGCCGAGCACTACAAGCCGCTGCAGCTGGCGCGTCCGATGCTGTTCGCCGACATCGTTCCGGTCGGGCCCAGCGCCTTCGCGGTCATCGGCACCGCCGGCGTGGTCATCGAATCCGCTGCTGCCGGCAATTGATAAGGAAAACATGATGGCAGCAGGAAAAGCTTCCATCGACGATATGCCGGTGATCGGCCGCGTCGAGGATTTCGATTGCAATTCCGGCGGCTTCGTCGAGCGCCTGGTATTCAACTATCGCGGCGTGCTGATCGTGATCTGCGCCCTGATCACGCTCGTGCTCGGCTGGCGCGTGACGATGCTCGAAGTCAACGCCAGCTTCGACAAGATGATCCCTCAGTCCCACCCCTACATTCGCAATTACTTCGAACACCGGGAGGAGCTGGCCGGCCTGGGCAACTCGGTGCGCATCGTGGTGGAGCAGAAGGACGGCGACATCTTCAACGCCGACTACCTGCAGGTGCTGCAGAAGATCAACGACACGGTCTTCCTGGTTCCCGGCATCGATCGGCCCTGGATGAAGTCGCTGTGGACACCGCTGGTGCGTTGGACCGAAATCACGGAAGAAGGTCTTTCGGCGGGCGCCGTGATGCCCGAGGATTACACCGGTTCTGCCCAGTCGATCGAGCAGCTCAAGGCCAACGTCTACCGGGCCGGTCTGATCGGCGACCTGGTTGCCAACGACCTGAAATCGAGCACCATCTTCGTGCCCCTGCTGGAGAAGTACCCCGACACGGGCAAGCCCTTCGACTATCGGTTCTTCTCACAGGAGTTGCAAAAGCTCCGCGACCAGCACGCCTCGGGCAAAATCGCGATCCATGTGATCGGCTTCGCCCAGCTGGCCGGCGATCTGATCGACGGCCTATACCGGGTGATGCAGTTCTTCGCCGCATCCGTGCTGATTGTCATTCTGGTGCTGTACTACTACACGCGCTGCGTAAGATCGACCTTGCTGGTGGTAGCGGCGTCGCTGGTGGCCGTGCTCTGGCTGCTGGGCATCATTCAGCTTCTCGGCTACGCGCTCGATCCCTATTCGGTGCTGGTGCCATTCCTGGTCTTCGCGATCGGAGCCAGCCACGGCACGCAGAAAATGAACGGCATCATGCAGGACGTGGCGCGTGGCACGCATCGCTATGTCGCGGCGCGCTACACCTTCCGCCGGCTGTTCGTCGCCGGGCTGTCGGCGATTCTCTGCAATGTCGTCGGTTTCGCCGTGCTGATGGTCATCGACATCCCGGTCATCCGCGATCTGGCGATGATGACCTCGATCGGTGTCACCATCCTGGTGTTCGTGGTGCTGCTGCTGCTGCCGGTGCTGCTCTCTTACGTCGGCGTCAGCCCGCGCGCGTCGGCGCGTCGGCTTGCAATCCAGAAGCGCGAAGCGACGCCGGAAGGTACGCCGCTTGGGCAGCGTCTGCTGCTGCCGTTCACCGAACGCAAATGGGCCGTCGTCGCGCTGACCGTGTCCGCCGTGGTGTTCGTGGTGGCGTTCAAGATCAGCCTCGGACTGAAGGTCGGCGATCTCGATCCCGGTGCTCCCGAACTGTGGCCGGATTCGCGCTACAACCAGGACATCTCCTACGTCAACGAGCATTACGGACTGTCTTCCGACCAGTTCGCGCTGATCGTCAAGACGCCGCCGGGCGGGTGCGAAGAGTTCTCCACGCTGATCGAGATGGACCGGCTTTCGCAGACTTTGCGCAGCGTGAAAGGTGTGCAGGTGGTGCAGTCGGCGGCCGACGTGATCCGCATGACCACGACCGCACTCTACGAAGGAACGCCGAAGTGGATGACGATCAACCGGCGCCCGAGCGTGCTGCTCAACGCGCGTGACTACATGGTGGCGAACAATCCCGACCTGACCAATCGCGACTGCGCCGCCGTGCCGCTGATCGCCTACCTGGCGGATCACAAGGCCGACACCCTGGATCGTGTACTCAAAACGGTCAACGATTTCGCCAGGGAACACGATACCGACAAGCTGCAGTTCCTCCCGGCGGCGGGGTCTGCCGGCATTCAGGCCGTGACCAACATCGTCGTGCGTGATTCCAATCGCACGATGCTGTTCTATCTCTACGGTGCCACGGCCTTGCTCTGCCTGATCGCGTTTGGCAGCTGGCGAGCGGTGATCGTGGCCATCATCCCGTTGATGATCACATCGGTGATCTGCGAAGCACTGATGGTGCAGCTCAACATCGGCATGAAGGTCGCCACGCTGCCGGTGATCGCGCTGGGCGTCGGTGTCGGCGTCGACTATGCGCTCTACCTGCTGAGCATCCAGCTGCAGGTCCAGCGCTCCGGTGGCAGCCTGCGCGAAGCCTACAGCAAGGCCCTGGGCTTCACCGGTCGCGTGGTGCTGCTGATCGGTTTCACCATGGCCGCGGGTGTCATCACCTGGGCATGGTCGCCGATCAAGTTCCAGGCCAACATGGGCGTGCTGCTGACCTTCATGTTCCTGTGGAATATCGCCGGCGCCCTGGTTTTGATTCCCGCTCTTTCCCACTTTCTGCTGCGCAACGTGCGCCCGCGCAAACAGGCCGCAGTCAGCTGAGACTTACAGGAGATTTCACATGGATTTAGGAATTGCAGGCAAGGTCGCATTCGTTTCCGGTGGCACCAAAGGTATCGGCCGCGCTACCGCAGAGCTATTTGCGAAGGAAGGCTGCAAGGTCATCGTCACCGGCCGCGGCCAAGAGGGCGTCGATGAGGCAGTCGATAGCATGAAGGCCGCGGGGGGAACCGTTGCGGGTATTGCCGTTGACCTGACGAAGGCATCGGAGGTCAAGCGCGCGGTCGAGTTCGCACGCGACACCTTCGGGCCGCCAGATATCGCGGTGACCAACGTGCATCTGGGCGCCGGCGGTGCCGATGGCGAAGGCAACTTCGACACGCTCAAGGACGAGGACTACACCCGGGCCTTCAACGACCTGGCCATGAGCGTCGTGCATCTCACGCGTGCCGTGATCCCGCACATGAAGCAGCAGCGCTGGGGCCGCCTGATCAACGTCGGCTCCGCTGCGGCCAAGGAGCCGCCGCCCGAGATGGAGCACCTGCTGCACAACGTGGCGCGCGCGCCGGTGGTGGTGCTGAACAAGACCCTGGCCAATGATCTCGGGCCCTTCGGCATCACGGTCAACACCGTCGGTACCGGCTGGATCCTCACGCCTTCGGTGCAGCGCTTTGCCGACGAGCTGAAGATCGGCAAGGAGAACATGGACGACTACATCCGCAAGAACTTCCATATCCCGGCGAACCGCTTCGGTCTGCCCGAGGAGGAAGGCGCGCTGATCGTGTTCCTGGCCTCGCAGTACGCCGGTTACATCACCGGCTGCTGGATTCCGGTCGACGGCGGTTTCCACCGTTCGGCCTGGTAGATCCTTGCATGAGCTGGCAGGCCCCGCCGCGTCCGGACTGGCTGCAGCAGGTCAATGACGAAGGCCTGGTGTTCGGCAGCCTGCCCGATCTGGTGAGGCTCGACGCCGACGAGCTGGTCGAGACTGCGACCAGGAGCCTCGGGCTTACCGACTTCGGCGACGAGCAGTGGCGCCAGCCGTTTTCGGTCCTCATCAAGGCGCTCAACGAGGAAGCCGGCCTGAACCTGTTCGGCCGCATCTATACGCGCGACGAGATGCTGCACGCGCTCAAGATGCGGCTGCTGATCCAGGATCAGTACAACCGCCATCCCGAGATCGAGGACGAGGTCATCGCTGCGCCGGTGCTGGTCACCGGCCTGCCGCGATCGGGCACCTCGATCCTGTTCGAAATTCTGGCCGAAGATCCCCAGTTCGGCTCGCTGCTGAGCTGGGAGATCGTGCTGCCTTGCCCGCCGCCGGAGGCCGCGACCTATCGCAGCGATCCGCGCATCGAGCAGGCCGAGCGCTACCTGACGATGCTCAATCGCATCGCGCCGCAGTTCAAGGCCATGCACGAGATGGGGGCGCGGCTGCCCAACGAGTGCGGCGAAGCCTTCATCTATTCGTTCATGTCGGACAACCTGGTCGCGCGGCTGGACGTGCCGAGCTATGTCGACTGGCTCTACACCCGGTCCGACTGGGGCTACATGTATCGTTATCACAAGCGCCTGCTGAAGCTGCTGCAGTGGAAGAATCCGCGTCGGCACTGGCTGCTGAAGGCGCCACCGCACCTCTGGCATCTGCCCGATCTGTTCGCGGTCTTTCCGGATGCGCGCGTGGTGCACACGCATCGCGACCCGGTGCGCTGCAATGCTTCCAACAACAGCCTGCTGGGAACCTTGCGCTGGATGCGCAGCGACCAGCCCTTCGATCCGTCGAGCTTCGAGAAAGTGCTGGCTCCGGAAGCAACCGCTGCCGGCCTGAACATGGTGATCGACCAGCTGGAAAGCGGTGCGGTACCGCGCAAGCAGGTGTTCGACGTGCTTTACGCCGACCTCGTCGATCGTCCGATCGAGGCGATGAAATCGCTGTACGCCAGCATGGGATTGCCGCTGACCCCGGAAGCGGGGCAGCGCATGCGCGCGTACGTCGAATCCAAGCCCAAGGGCAAGTTCGGTGCGCATCGCTACGCGACCGTCGAAGGCGAGGCGGAACGTCATGCCCGTGCCTGCTACGCGCGCTACCAGCAGTACTACGACGTTCCCGAAGAGCGCTGAAGCGAGATCGAGCATGAGTACGCCTGGGACCGGCATCGCGGACGACACCGAACTGGCGCAGGCCTGGGACGATTTCTGCGAGACGCTCAAGTCGGCCAAGTCCACGCTGTTTCTGGACAATGCGCCGAAAGCCGCCCACGACCGCGCGGCTGGCCTGCGCATGCTGGCGCGCAACATCGCGCTGGCGCTGGACATGCGCCTGGAGAATGCCGATCCACTGCGTCCCCAGCTGACGCACTACTTCGACTGGCGCCGCAAGCAGGGTGGCGACAACGCCGATGCGCTCTACCTGGGCGCCGCCATCGATGGTTCGCAGACCTATCGTCTCAGCGGCCGGCTCGGCAGCGCGGCTTTCGCCGCCTTCACCGTGATCGACGACGGTGCCACGCCCTGGGGCGGCGCCGCGGCCGGCACCCTGCTGGCCAAGGATCTGCAGACCGATGCGCAGGGCCGTTTCGAATTGCTGCTGAGCCCGGAGCCGCAACCCGGCAACTGGCTCAAGACCGGCGCCAGGACCATCCGCCTCACCATCCGCCAGTTCTTCGGCGACTGGGACAACGAGACGCCGATGGCGGTGGAGATCGAGCGGGCCGGCGAGGCCTTGCCGCCGCCTGAGTTCAGTGTCGACGGCGTGATGCGCGGTCTGCGCGATGCGGCGGCCTGGCTCGCCGATGTGACCGGCTTCTGGCACAACACACTGGGCCTATGGCAAAAGCGACCGCTGGAGTTCCTGTCGCTTCGTCAAGTCATGGGCAAGGGTATCGATGCCACGCCGGGCGGCGAGCCCTATCTCGCGTACTGGGATCTGCAGTCCGACGAGGCGCTCATCATCCGCGTACGCCCGCCCGGGCAGTCCAGTTTCTGGAACTTCGAGTTCGGCAACTGGTGGATGGAGACGATGGACTATCGCCATCGCCTCAGTGGCACCAATCATCACCATGCCGTGGTCGAAGACGACGGCGAGGTCGTTCTGGTGGTTTCGCAGGACGACCCGGGCCTGCCCAACTGGCTCGACGCTTCCGGCTACTCCTGCGGCTATCTGGTCTGCCGCTGGATGGGCGCCGATTCCGCGCCGCAGCCGGTCATGCGCCGCGTCAAGCGCTCGCAGCTGATGGCCGAACTGCCAGCGGGCGTGCGCCGCATCGACGCCGCAGGCCGCAGCGCCCAGCTCACCGCGCGCAATCGCGGCATCCGGCGCCGCTTCGCCGGCTACTGAGATCTTATCGAGATGGATGGCGCCGCCGTGACCGATGCCGTGAACGATTCACTGCTGACTCCGTTTTCGCTCGCCGGCGTCAGCTTGCGCAACCGCTACGTGATGTCGCCGATGACGCGCGAGTTCTCGTCCGACGGCGTGCCCGGCGACGGCGTGGCCGGCTACTACGAGCGCCGCGCCCGGCACGGCTTCGGCCTGATCGTGACCGAGGGCATCGGCGTCGACGACGCCGCGGCGGTCGACAAGCCGGGTGTTCCGCTGCTGGCCGGCGCAGCCTCGATCGCCGGCTGGAAACGGGTCACCGATCGCGTGCACGCAGCCGGCGGCGTGATCGTCGCTCAGCTCTGGCATCAGGGCCCGCTGCGCGATCCGCGCGGCAGCCGCCATCCGCAGATCGAAGCGCTGCGGCCGTCCGGCATCTGGGGTCCGGCCCAGGGCCTGGTGTCGATCAGCGCCGAAGAGCGGGCCTATTTTCTGCCCGAGACGCGGCCGATGAGCGAGTCCGAGATCGGCGAGGTGATCCTCGCCTATGGGCGCGCGGCGGCGGCGGCGGTGGCGGCGGGCTTCGACGGCGTCGAACTGCACGGCGGGCACGGCTATCTGCTCGACAGCTTCATGTGGGCCCAGACCAACCGCCGCGTCGATCGCTGGGGCGGCGATGCGCGAGCGCGGTCGAGCTTCGCCGCCGAAGTCGTGCACCTGGTGCGCGGCGCGATCGGCCTGCGGCCGCTGATGTACCGCTTCTCGCAGCACAAGCAGCAGGACTACAAGGCGCGGCTGGCGCAGACGCCGGACGAACTGGGCGCAACGCTGGAGCCGCTGGTCGAGGCGGGCGTCGACGTGTTCGACGCCAGCAGCCGCTCCTTCGATCTGCCGGCCTTCGAAGGCTCGCCGATGTCGCTCGCCGGCTGGGCGCGCCGGCTCACCGGGCGGCCGGTCATGGCGGTGGGCGGCGTCGGCCTGGGCAAGCCGTTCCGGCCCTCCGAAGGCGGCGGCGCGCTGGTGGAGGGGGTGGACAATCTCGACCGCGTGCGCGAGCGCTTCGCGGCCGGCGAGTTCGACCTGATCGGCGTCGGCCGCGCCGCGCTCAACGATCCGCGCTGGATCGAGCGCATCGCCGCGGGCGAGCCGCCGTTGGCATTCGATCCGGCGAATCTCTTGCGGCTGACCTGAGCGCAGTCACGCGGTTCGGCGCGGACCAAATTTAAAAGGCGAAGCCATCGCATCGCCACAAGGAGGGGGAGAAAGATGAATCAGAATATTCGTGTCTGCGCCAGCATGGGGCTGATCGCCACCATGGTGATGTTTACTGCGATATGGCCTTGCTGGCAGATGCTGCCGCCGCTTTCGCCGATGCTGTCGCCGGCCGAGGTCGCGCAGCACCTGCGCGATCACCGTAGCGGCATTCTGATCGGCGGCGTGCTGATCACCCTGTCCGGCTCGCTGTTCTTCATGTTCCTGGGCGGCATCTACGCCTGCACCAAGCGCATGGAAGGCCCGGGGGCTCCGCTGACCAACGGCGCCATCATGGTGACAGGGTTCGGCTTCTTCCCGCTGTTCATGCTGGCCGCGTTCCTGATCGAGGCGGTGTACCGGCCGGAACTGTCGGACGACACGATGCGCCTGCTGTTCGACCTGGCCATGTGGATGCTGGTGTTTCCGGCCATGCCGGCCTTGCTGATGTATGGCGCCATCGGCTATGCGACGCTGACCGACCGCAATGCCACGCCGATTTTTCCGCGGTGGCTGGGCTTCACCAATCTATGGGTCGCGGTCCTGTCACTCGGTGGCGCGATCATCCCGTTCTTCAAGCAGGGGCCGTTCGCCTGGAACGGCCTCATCGCGTTTTGGATTCCGGCCGTGCTGTTCGGCGTGTGGGCAGCTCTGATGACCTGGGCAGTATGGCGCGCCGCCGAGCACCCGGCGTTGCAACTGCCGGGCCGTACCAGCGCCTGAGTGACAGCAACACAGGAGATAGAACATGAAACTGCAACTGGAAGGACGGCGCGCCCTGGTCACCGGCAGCAGCGCCGGTATCGGCGCCGAAATCGCGCGCGTGCTGGCGGAGGAAGGCGCTTGGGTGGTCGTGCACGGTCGCGCACAAGCGCGGGCACGCGGGGTCGCAGACGACATCGTTGCGCGCGGCGGTCGTAGCGCCGTCGTTGTCGGCGATCTGACCGATGCCGCGCAGTCGGAGCGCGTCGCGGTCGAGGCGGTGGCGGCATTCGGCGGCATCGACATTCTGGTCAACAACGCCGGTGGCGCCAGTCCGGAGAACGGCAACATTCCGTTCTTCGAGGTGCCGGTGGAACATTGGGCGCCGATGTATGACAAGAACGTCGTCTCCACCGTGCGCCTGATCCATCTGCTGGTGCCGGCGATGCGCGAGCGCGGCTGGGGCCGCGTAATCCAGATCGCCAGCTCCGCCGCGACCACGCCGCCGGCGATGGTGGCCGAATACAACTCGGCCAAGCTTGCGCTGGTCGGGCTGACTTTGAGCCTGTCGAAGGCGCTGGCGAAAACCGGCGTGACGGTCAACACCGTGTCGCCGGGCATCGTGCGCACCCCGACATTCGACGACTGGATGCTCGGCGTCGGCGCCGGCCTGGGCTTCGGCGACGACATCAGGCGCACCGAGCGCTACGTGCTCGACAACTTCTGGACGCAGACGGTCGATCGGGTGGGCGAGGTCGACGACATCGCCAATCTCGTCGCTTACGTCGCCAGCCCGCTGTCGGGCTACATCAACGGCACCAACCTGCGCGTCGACGGCGGCATTTCGCCGGCCATCAACTGATCCGCATTGGGCGGCCCCGCACGCTGGACGGCTCAGGCTCTCGACAGGCCCTTCACCGGCTGCATCTTCTGGTCGACCAGCATGGCCGACGGCCCGCAGCCGCGCAGCAGGAAATTGCGCCGTTCGAGCCAGCCGTGGAAATAACGCACGAAGCGCTCGTCGTGGTCCGGACTCGCTTGCGGAATGAAGGCCTCCAGCGCCCACTCGGCGGATTCGCTGTCGGTCTGGCGCTTGCCGAGCAGATCGGAGGCGCCGTCGAGATCGGCGGCGACGATGTCCGGCCCGTAACGGTTCCAGCGATCCAGATACAGCCCCAGGCACTCCATGCGCTGGCGGCTGAATCCCGGCGCATCCTCGGGCCCGGCCTCCGACATCGTGGCGATGCCCTGGAACAGGCGTGCGTAGCCGCCGCCATAGTTCAGAGGGCGATCCAGCGGGTCGGCGACCGCCGGCAGTTCGATGCCGATGGCCGAGGCGATCGAGGTCATGGTCCAGCGCGAGGTGCCGAGACAGAAACTCAGGTAGGTGAGGTAATCATCTTCCGGACCGGGATCCTGCGCGAACGATGCCATCAGCAGCGGCGTGCAGTTGGCGAAGGCGGCCGTGTGGTATTCCAGCGAGAACTTGTCGGCGCGATCGCCGGTGAGTTCCGCGTAACGCTCGATCAGGCCATCGATGTTGTCGATCGGCTCCGATGGATCGCGGATGCGCATGCCGGCGAATTCGGTGATCGGGTTGCCAATGTATGCGAGCTCGAAATCGATCAGGCCGCTCAGGCGGTTGCCGTCGAACAGGAACTGCCCCGAATCGCCGGTCACTAAAGCGCGGCGCTGGTGATGCGCCGGCACGTTGCGGCGCACCCACTCGCATACGAATTCCACTACGGCGAAAGGTTTACGTTTCTTCTTTCGGTACAGGCTCTCGCAGAGGCTGTAGAGATTCAGCGTGGTGTCGCGGGGTGTTTCAGGAATGGTCAGGCCGACGGCACGGAACTCCTCGATGTCGATCGAATGCAGTTTCACCAGGGCCTGCACGTAGTCCTCGCGAATCGCGGCGCGCGCTTCGTCGCTGACGGCGGTGCGCAGGCTGATCTGCCCGGGCAGGCGTTCCATGACCATCGCCAGAGGCTCCTCGATGACACCGCGAATCCTGGGCGCCGGCACGCCGTGGCGCTCGAGGATGCGATGCACCTCGATCTCTTGCCGCAGCGTCATCGGCCCCACATAGCTGGCGCTGCGCTGACCCTTGATGATCATGGATTCGAGGCCGCTTTGCGTTTGTATATCCACTTCCCAGGCTGGCCGCCATCGGGCCTGGCGCTGGAAGCCCTGCACCGTGCCCAGATTGGCTTGCAGCCACGCGTAGACGCGCTGATCGTGCGCATCGAAGGCGGAAGAGTCGATAGTGCCCATGCTGATCCCCTGTGTTTGATGTTTGATTGTTGCGGAGAATGCGAATGTTGCCGCTAAGGCGAGCGACCTTCAGGTCCGTCCGATGACATTGCGGCTCCGGCACCGGGGGATTTCGAGCATGCCTTTGAGCCCTGGCGCTGCCGCGCAGAGCTAGGGAATGGCATGGATCGGCGGCATCGCCGTCACCGGACCGCGCCGGTGCCGACGGTGTTGATGGTGATGCCGAAGGGCGCCAGCTCGGAGGCCAGCGTCCTTTGCAAGCCGATGATTTCCAGATCCACGCGTGAGTCCCATGCTGCGATATGCAGCGGTTCGAATCGTCTAAATGGCGGCCGCGTGCACCGCGGCGGTAGGTAGCGCCCGTGTGTTCGCCGGTGCCAGCGATACGCGCACCGGCACCGCGCTCATCAGCGGGATTCCGGAATACCGGTCGAAACCGCGGTCGGTAAACAGCAGCCGCGCGGTATTGCTGCCGTGTTCGGGCTGTTCCGGCTCGTCCGGATTGCCGCCCCAGCAGTGCGACATCGACACGCATCCGCGGCGTATCTCCGGGGCCGGCTGCGCGATGCCGAGGATGGCGTCGCGGGCGGAGCGGATCTCGACCACGTCCCCGGCGGCGGCGCCGATCTGCGCCAAATCCTCTGGATTCATGAACGCCGGGTTGTAGGCCCAGGGTCGATGCTGGCGCGGATTTTCGACCCAGCTTGAGTTCATCACGTCGTGCATGCGGCGACAGATCAGCCGCAGCGGGAACCCGGAACTCTCGGAGGCCGGATCCCGTTCGGCTGCGATCTCGGCCAGGTCCTGCATCATCGGTTCGGAACCCAATTGGATCCGACCGGTCCAGCCTTGGGGCCGGGGCTGCACGATGGTCCGCGGCCGCTCGAACACGCGGCCGCCGCGCCCCGCGGCTCGCACGGTGTCGTAGTCCACGGGCGAGCCCCTGAACACCATGCGCCAGACCTCGAGCGGGCTGGGCTTCACCTGCATGTCGAGCGGCGTGGCCAGCGCCCAGGCGCGCGCCGGATCGAGTACCGCCATGCTCTTGACCGACAGCGCCAATCCCATGTGACGGCCGATGTCGTAGAGCAACTCCCACTCGTCGTGCACATCAGCGCCAGCGGGTGGCGCCTGCAGCGGCGGCGATACGTGGCCGTAGGGCACTTCGTAGCCCCAGCCGGGGGCGAAGCTGGCCAGCATTTCATAAACGCCCGTGGCGTTGTCCACTTCCAGTGGCAACTTGGGCGCAAGCACGTAGTGGGCGTAGCGGCCGGTGCCTGCGACGCGAGGGTCGATGCTCACCAGCAGGTCCAGCGAGCGCATCGCGGCCTGGGTCTTGAGCTGATCCGGCCAAGCCAGCATCGGGTTGCCGCCGAGTACGATCAGTGCTTTCACCTGGCCTTCGCCGGATAGCAGGATTTCGTCGGACAGTGCGGCCGTCGGCATGCCGGTGGCGGTGTCGGTGAGCCCGCGTACGCGCAGCTTTTCGCCAAATCCCGCCGGGGGGAACGGTCCAGGCGAGGCCGCAATTGCAGGAAACGGTTCGATCAGCACGCCCGGATTGCCTTTGACCTCTCCGGCGCGCAGCCACCAGCCGCGCAGGCTGGTCAGCGCGCGCCCCAGGTACTCGACGAGGTTGGCTTGGCCAGACATGTTGGCGCCGGTGCCCGAAAACACCGCGCCGCGTCGGGCTGCGCCGATCATGTTCGCGGCAGCGATCAGGTCCTGGGCGCGGATGCCGGCGCGGGCGGCCACGGCGTCCGCCGTGTAGGGCTCCACCGCCATCCTGAGTGCATCGAGTCCCTGGGTTTCGGCGTCAACGAACTCACGGTCGATGAGCTCGCTGCGCAGCAGTTCGCGGACGATACCGGCCATTACCGCGGCATCCTCACCGGGCTTGCACTGCAAGTGCAGGTCGGCACGGCGCGCCGATTCGCTCACGCGCGGATCGACCACGATCAACTTCATGCCGCGATAGTGGCTCTGCTTGAGCGTGCGCGCAGGATTCACCCCGAGCCCGCCGGTCAGCGACACCAGCGGATTCGAGCCGACCAGCAGCAGTACGTCCCAAGTCTCGGTCGGCGGTGTGCCCGCGAGCCAGATGCCATGCAGAGCCATGGCGATGCCCTTGCCGGGCTGGTCGATACTGCCGGTGTTGAACACCATCGGGCTGCCGATGGCCTTCATCAATGCGTAAGCCATGGCATGTGCGGTGAAGTTGATGTAGCCGTGCGTGCCGATGTACAGCGCCACTGAGCGCGGTCCGTGTTCTGCGACAATGGCTTTCAAACGCGCCGCGATCTCTGTAGTGGCTTGCGGGGCGGCGATCGCTTCGTGGCTGCCGTCCGCCTGCCGCTTCATCGAGTGCAGCAGGCGCGATGGCAGCTGGTGCACATGTGCAGCCTCGCGACCCTTGATGCAGGAATAGCCGTAGTAGACCGGATCGTGCTTGTCGCCGCGTATGGTCTGGATGACTCCGTCCTGGCGCTCAGCCACCAGATTGCACGAGGCCGAACAGATGCGGCAGACAAAATTGACTACGTCGGTGCTCATTCTCTCCTCCGGCTCTCCCGCTCTCCGGCATCCGCGGGCAGCCGAAACGGGATATTCCGGGATGTTGCAGAGCGCCTGAACGGCGCACCGACACCCCACTTATTTTTTGATAACTAACTATCCATCATCTTTACGAGCAACGCAATTCCCTTCAGTTTGGCGGCGGCCAGAGCCGGGTTGATGCGTCCGCGCGGCCGCTCCATCACCACGGCCCGCGACTCGGCCGGCCTCGGCCAGCGGCAGATACTCGGTGGTATCGCACATCGGTTCACTGAGCGTGAATTGCTTGGCCTTCCTGCTCCTCGCAGTTCGCCGCCATAAAACTTACAATACGTCAGTTCAAAAAGCTCGAGGAGACGCTGCCAATGAAGCTTTACTACGCCCCGGATTCATGCGCGCTGGCCGCGCATATCGCACTGGTCGAAGCAGGCCTGCCGCATGTGCTGGTCCGAGTCGATCACGCCACCAAGATGGCCGACGACGGCGTCGACTTCACCAGCGTCAATCCGAAAGGCTGCGTCCCGGCACTGGAACTGGACGGTGGACAGGTGCTCACCGAAAGCGCGGCCATCCTGCAATACATCGCCGACCTTACGCCCGCAGCAGGACTGGCGCCGGCGGCCGGCAGTTTTCAGCGCTATCGCCTGGCCGAGTGGCTCAACTTCGTTTCATCGGAACTGCATCAGGTGTTCATGCGCTTCACCATCGCCGACGCGCCGGCCGCTGTGTTCGCCGCCACCACGCAGAAGCTGGCCGGCCGCTATGCCTATGCCGCGAAAGCGCTGGATGCGCAGCCCTATCTGCTGGGCAGGGATTACAGCGTGGCCGACACGTTTCTGTACGTGACCACGCGCTGGTGCAAGCCGGTGGGGATCGACATTGCGCAATGGCCCGGCCTCGTGCGCCATGCCGCGAGCATCGCGGCACGTCCCGGCGTGCTGCGTGCGCTGGCCGCCGAAGGACTGGGCAGCTGAACGCCATGCCGAAAGACCGACCACAGCAAACGAGGGGCAAGCGATGACGATTTCCCTGACGTATCCCAAGGGCGGAGCACTGGTCACCGGCGGTACCGGCAATGTCGGTGAAGGCGTGGTACGCCGGCTGGCCGCTGCCGGCGTGCCGCTGGTGTTCACCTATCGCGGCGGCAAGGAACGCGCGCTGGCGCTGGAAAGCGAGTTGCGCGATGCCGGCCACGCCGTGACTGCGCAGACCATGGACATGACCGACGCCGCCTCGATCCAGGCCGCCGTCGAAAAGGTCATCAGTGAATACGGGCGCCTGCACACCGTGGCCTGCGGCGCGGGCGTGCCGGTAATCTTCAACCGCCTTTCGGATTTCACCATCGAAGAGGTGGAGAAGTTCATGTGGGGTGATGCGCTGGGCTACTACCGCGTGTTCCACACCGCGATTCCGGCGCTGAAAGCCGGCGGCGGTGGATCGATCACCACCTGCAGCACCATCGCGCTGCGACGCCACATCGCGTTCGATGGCATTTCGCCCTTGTCGAAAGGCTCGGTGGAAGCGCTGGTGCGGCAGATCGCCGCGGAGGAGCGCGAGCACGGCATCCGCTGCAATGCGGTCGGCATCGGCTGGGTGCATGCCTTCAGCGCCGAGCAGTTCCGAGACTGGATTCCGCGTGAGAACCCGCCGGACCCGCAGACCCAGGAAGAGCGCATGACCGTGCTGCTCAACCAGCTCATGACCATGGTGCCGAGACCGGCCACGCCGACCGAGGCCGGCAACCTGTTCTCGTACCTCGCATCCGATCAGGCCACGTACATCACTGGCCAGACCATCCTGCTCGACGGCGGCGCCACCTTGTAACGCGCTGCTCCAACGAAGCATTCCTCAGAATCGCGAAGGAGAATGGCGTGGCCGATATCTACGATTACGTGATCGCCGGTGGTGGCACGGCCGGCTGCGTGCTGGCGCGTCAGCTGTCGGAAAACCCCGCGCACCGCGTGCTGCTGATCGAAGCCGGCCCTTCGGACGGCAGCTTCATGGTCAAAATGCCCAAGGGCTTCGGCAAGCTGATGACCGATCCCCGGCACGCCTGGTTCTACGACACCGACAACCACGAGCGTGTGCCCGGTGCGCGGCCGGAGAAATGGTGGCGCGGCAAGCTCATCGGCGGATCGAGCGCAGTCAACGGCATGGTCTATCACCGCGGCCAGCCGCAGGACTATGACCGCCTCGCCGAACTCGGCCTCAAGGGCTGGAACTGGCGCGAAGTGCTGCCGTATTTCATCAAACTGGAAAATCACGAGTTGCCGGCGACGGATTTCCGCGGTCGCGGCGGTCCGCTGGACTTGATGCTGCATCCTGAGAAGCCGCGGCTCTCGGAAGCGATCCTGCAGGCCGGCAAGGCGATGGGCCTGCCGATCAAGGAGGAGCCCAATCTTCCCAACCAGGAAGGCATCAGCTACATCGCCTACAACATCAATCCGAAGACGCGCGAGCGTGTCAGTGCTGGCAAGGCTTTTCTTACACCTGCGGTGCGCGCAAGGCCGAATCTGAAGATCCGGACGGGCACGCGCGTGGATCGCATCCTGTTCGAAGGCCGTCGCGCCGTCGGTGTCGCCTGTACGCTCGGCGACGGCAGCATCGAGCAGTACCACGCGCAGCGCGAAGTGATCCTCAGCGCCGGAGCCATCCATTCGCCGCAGCTGCTGCAGGTTTCCGGCATCGGTCCCGCGCCGCTGCTGCAGTCGCTGGGCATTCCGCTGCTGCAGGATTTGCCCGGCGTGGGCGCCAACCTGCGCGAGCACTGGAACTTCTGGTTCCAGTTCCGATTGCGCCATGCGCAGGACAGCGAAAATCGCGACTACTCCGGCCTGCGTCTGCTCAGGCACGTGCTGCATTACCTGGTATCGCATCGCGGCCTGATGTCCTGGGGTTCGACGCAGATGTCGGCCTTCATCCGCACGCGCGCCGAACTGGATCGCCCCGACGCGCAGCTGATGTTCGCGCCCTACAGCCTGGATTTCGCGGCCATGGCCAAGGGCGGCGCGGCGATGGAGAAGCCGCCCGGCATGCACATGTTCGGCTACCCGCTGCGCGGTACCAGCCAGGGCAGCGTCATGGCGCAGTCTGCCGACATCGCACGGATGCCGAAGATTTCGCCGGGCTATCTGCTCACCGACTACGACCGCCAGGTGACCATCGGCCTGGTGCATTTCATCCGCAGGCTGATGTCGCAGCCGGTGCTGGCGCCGTACGTCGCAGGCGAGGTGGGCGCGACCGTCGGCGTGCACACCGACGACGAGATCATCGACTACGGCCGCCGCTTCGGTTCCACCAGCTTCCACGCCTGCGGCACCTGCAGGATGGGTGCGGCCGACGACCCGATGGCGGTGCTCGACGAGCGCCTGCGCGTGCGCGGCGTCGATGGCCTGCGCGTAATGGACGTGTCGGTATTGCCCGAGCAGCTGTCGGCCAATCCCTGCGGCCCGGTGATGGCGCTGGCCTGGCGCGCCGCCGATCTGATCCTGGCGGATGCGCGTGGATAAGCGGCCCGTGTGTCTGCAAACCGTAGGGCGGGAGCATCCCGCCTTCCGCGTATATCCGGCACGCGAAAGGCGGGATGCTCCCGCCCTACGAAGACTTGGCGTAGTGGTAGCGGCACGATAGGAGTCAACGATGTCAGTGCAATCGAGAGCCGAAGCAAGTCCCGGAATCGAGGGCGGAGCGTCGCGCGTTGCGGTGGTCACCGGCGGCAGTTCCGGGCTTGGCCAGGTGACGGCGACGGCGCTGGCGAAACAGGCTTATCGCGTCATCGTGATCGTGCGCGACCGCGCTCGCGGCGAGGCGGCGCTGGCCGAGATCCGCGCCGCTGCCGGCGGCCAGGCCGCGCTCGACCTGGTGCTGTGCGACCTGAGTTCGCTGGTGCAGGTGCGCCGTGCGACGGATGCGGTCGCAGCGCTGACCGATCGCGTCGATGTGCTGGTGAACAATGCCGGCGGGCTTGCCGACGGCTATCACCTGACGGACGAGGGTTTCGAGTCGACGTTTGCCGCGAATCATCTGGGCCACTTCCTGCTGACGCAGCGGCTGATGCCGCTGCTGGAGCGCGCCGCGCCGGCGCGCATCGTCAATGTCTCGTCGGTGGCGCACAGCTTCGTCAAGGACATCAGCTGGGACGATCTGCAGATGCGCCGGCACTTCATGGTGCTGCGCGCTTATGGCCAGGCCAAGCTCGCCAACATCCTGCATGTGCGCGAACTGGCGCGGCGCCTGCCGCCGGATCGCGTCACCGCCAATGCGGCACATCCGGGCGCAGTGCATTCGCGCTTCGGTACGCATGGCAGCGCCTGGATGCGCGCGGTCGACCACGTCACCCGGCACTTCATGCTGACTCCGGAACGTGGTGCCGACACCATCGTCTGGCTTGCCACTGATGCGGCGATGAGCGGTCGCAGCGGCGGCTACTATGCCCGCCGCAAGCTGCTGCAGCCCACTGCCGCCGCGCGCAGCGACGAGGGTGCGCGGCGTTTGTGGGACATCAGCGAGCAGCTCGTGGCGGCAGCCGCCAAGTAGTCGGCGGCGCCCGCCGTCGGTATTGGCCACGCACATCGCCACCGCAGGCAAATTCTTTTCGCGGCCGTAGCGCAGCACCAGCTGCCCGGCTTCCCTGCGCGAGCGGACGTAGTCGCCGCCGAGTTCCGTCCAGTTGAAAGGATCTTCTTCCGTCACCACGCCGCCGGGTTTGCGCGCTATGGTGCCGATGGTGATGGTGATGGTGATGGTGATGGTGATGGTGATGGTGATGGTGAAGACGAAGCGGGCGATGCCGCTGGCCACCGCGGCATCGAGAACGTGGCGCAGGCCTTCGACCGCTGGATGAACGTCTCGGGTGACATCGCGGCCGATCCCGGTGCGATGCCGCGTAGCTCACATCCAGTTGAACCGGTTGTAGATGCCCTGATGGCGGTCGGCCAGCTGCGCGCGGCGTTTCTCGGCGGTGATCGTCTTGACCTTTGCCGGCAGGTGAGCGGCCAGTTCCGAGCGCCTGATCAGCGTGCACTTCGGGACCACCGACTCGTCGCCGCCGATCCAGCGCAGGTCCATCAGGCCTTCGTCGAAACCGCTGGTGTCGAACCAGTTGGGCAGGCCCGGGTCGTCGTGCGACACCACCGCGATCAGTTCGCCGTCGTCTTCGAGCACGGCGTGATGCATGTTGGTGCCGCTCAGGCGATAGCGGTAGTCGTTGGTCTCCCACCAGGGATTGCAGAATTCCAGATTCCAGAATTCGGACTGCGGCGGCCTGACACGGATGATCAGCGCCGAGTCCTCCGGCACCGACCAATAGCAGACGTAGGGCGTTCCGCCGGGCGTGGCGTTGATGTCCTTCATGTCGACTTGAGCGGCTGCCTTGCGGAAGTTCAGGAACTCGTTCGGCCGCTGCCGATAGATGTCCATCATGTCCTGCCAGAACACCACCAGCCCTTCGAGCATCGCGGCGGACTCGCTCAGGCCGGTGAGGATCGACTCCGCCGTCGGGCGCGGCGGTTCGACCGCCGCACCCAGGCGCTCGATGGTCACGCGCATCGGCCGCTCGCTGGCCCAGTCGGCGAAGAACTGGCGGATGATCACGCGATCGGCATTGGGCTTGAGTTCGATCCAGTTGCCGGACCGCTCGGGGCCGCCGATGAACAGTTCGAAGTCACCGTTGGCGTCGGTCTTCAGATCGCGTCCCAGCAGCATGCTGGAGATGTTGCCGCTGAAGTGCACGCTCTTGTCCTGGATCACGAACGAGATGTACCTGGCGCTGCCGCGATGGCCGTGCAGGCGATAGCGCTGCCGGGCGCTGACCGCTGCGGTGGTGTAGAGCGCGTCCATGTTGTCGCCGCCGAACTTGCGGTGCGGGTCCATGATGTGGACGATCTCGGGATGCAGGGGATCGTTGTCGTGCAGGCGCATGGACAGCGACATCGAGGTGCCGCTCATCACATGCCGCAGACCCGCCGCCAGATCCAGCGCGCTGCGTCCGGACGTGCGGTCCATCGCCGCCACCGCGGAGCGGCGCATCGCCGCCAGAAATTCGTCGAAGCTGGCCAGCATCCGGGCCTTGGTGTTCTGAAGTTCGCTGTCGTTCACGTTTGATCTCCTTGAAGCGTTGACGGTTGCCGCCCTCAGGCGACTGTTGGGTTCATGCCGCCGGGTCGATTCCGGCCAGCACCTTGTCCATGACCTCTTGCCCCAGATAGCCGGTGACCCAGAGTGTGGCGTCGACCGGAAAGTGCAGATCGCCGCCACCGTTGACCGCGAGGCTCTCGCCGGTGACCCACGACGATTCCGGGCCGGCCAGGTAGCGCACGGCGGCGCCGATGTCCGCGGGTTCGCCGAGCCGGCCCAGCGCGCGTGAAAAGTAGTGATCGAGAATGTTCTGCTGCAGGAACATGTCGGTGGTGGCGTCGGTGCGGGTGGGCCCCGGACGCACGGCGTTGACGCGGATTTTGTGGCGCCCCAATTCGTTGGCGGCTGCTTTCACCAGGCCTTCGACCGCGGCCTTGGCCGTGGTGTAGATCGAGAGCCATGCCGATGGCCGTGACGCGGCTTCCGACGAAATGCAGACGATGCTGCCGCCGCCGTTGGCGGCCATCAGCGGAATGCTGTGGCGGATCGCAAGAAACGTCGGTTGAACGTTGTTGGCGATCTGCTGCATCACGCTGTGCTCGTCATGCATGATCAGCGGCGTGAGGCTGCCGATGCCGACCGTCGAGACGCAGATGTCGAACCGGCCGTTGAACTCCGCGGCCAGCGCGACCGCGTGCCTCACGTCATCGGATTGCATCGCGTCGCCGACGCTCAGCGCGATGCGCGCGCCGCCGTTCGCCGCGGGCAGCAGGCGGCTGCGCGCCTGCTCCAGTGTGTCGCGGCGGCGGCCCATGAGCACCACCGAACAGCCGTCGCGCAGCAGCGCCTCGGCGCTCGCGGAGCCGATGCCGCCGGCGCCGCCGGTGACCAGGGCGGACTTGCCAGCCAGCGGCAGCGCATGGGATTGGGCCGTCATTGTTCTCTCGCTTTCGATAAGGAAGTGGCGGCCTACAGCCACGCCGCGTAGGCGTCCGAATAGAACCGGTAGCGCTCGGCGAGCCGTGCCGGATCGAGCCCGAAAAATGCCGGCTCCACCTTGTGCTCGCCCTTGGGATGAATGCTCTGCCAGCGGCGGATGACGGCGGCGAGACCGGGGTCGTAGGGCCAGCCGAGAAAGTCGTATAGCGCCGGAATCTGCGCGGCGGGATCGGCCGCTTGGCGCTTGTGGGAGACGTCGAAGAAGCGGTGTTCGCCGATGCGCCGGCGGAACGCCATGGTGCGCTTCAGCGCAGTGAGCCAATACTCTTCCTGTGCGGGCCCCAGGTTCACCGGGTCGGAACGATCGTCCCAGGCCACGCGGCAGTGATGCATGATCGAGCACACCGACGGCAGGGTTTTCACCGCATCGCGATGCGTCATCACGTAGCGCGCATCCGGGTAGACCGTATCGATGGCGTCCATCGCGAACATGTGCATCGGCGTGCGCAGAAACCAGCGCTTCGGCGGGCAGCGCCACTGCAGCAGCTTGATCACGCGGCGGTGATAGCGGTAGGCCTGCACCATGTCGGGCTGGGCCGACATCACCCATTGCGAGTACGAGGTGGTGTTGTAGTAGGTCTCGAACGCCGTATGCGGCAGGAAAGACATGCACAGCAGCAGCGCGCACTCCTGCGGGCCGCGAACGTCGCGCGGCACCATGTTGCGCAGTTCCGGCACCATGGTTTCGAAAACGTCGGACTCCGCTTCGGCCTGGGCGATGCGCGGATCGCTGAACTCGGTGGCTTTCTCCGGCGGCGGACACGGGTGACGGCTCTCCCAGTCGCGCAGCACGCGGGTGTCGCGATCCAGCGCCATGATGAAGCCCAGCGCGGTGCTGCCGGTGCGTGGCAGGCCGATGCCGAAGACCGGCGCCACGATCTGCTCGTCGTCGATCTCGGGATGCTTCGCGTACCAGCTCTCGACCTCGAGCCGGTTGCTCAGATAGCCGATCAGCATCTCCGGCACCGACAGGCGGCCGAATTCGGTGAGGAGGGTATCGCGGTTGATCGAATCGACCAGGCGATGCAAGGGAACGAGGAAGCTCTCCTCGCCGAAATCCTTCAGTCCGGTGCGGATGCGCGCTTGGTCCAGCAATGCAACTGCTTCAATCATGTCGAATCCTCCTTCTACGTGGTCCGGATCAGAGAAAGCTGCCGCCGCCGCCGTCGACGAACAGCGAGCGGCCGGAGATGTAGTCGGATGCGGGGCTCGCCAGGAACACCACCACAGGCGCGATGTCGCGCGCCGGATCGCCGAAGCGGCGCATCGGGATGTGCGAAGCAATCTGGCGCACCTGCGCGTCGAGATCGCCGGCGCGGCCGAGATCGGCGCGCGCCGAGGGCGTCAGCGCCAGCGGCATGATGGCGTTGACGTTGATGCCGTACTGGCCCCATTCGTTGGCGGCGGACTTGGTCAGCCCGCGTACGCCTTCCTTGGCGGCGGCGTAAGTGGAATGCAGGACCACGCCCATGGTGCCGGAGGCCGAGCCGCAGTTGATGATCTTGCCGCCGCGCTGCTTCAGGTAAGGAAAGCAGGCCTGCATGGCGTTGAAGGGCCCGAACAGGTTCACCTTGAGCACGTCGAGCAGGTCGGCCTCGGTCTGCTCCTCCAGCGGCTTGGCGCGGATCAGCATCGCGCTGTTGAACAGGATGTCGACGCTGCCGAACGTGCCGGCCGCAAGCGCGATGGCGGCATCGACCTGGTCTCGCCGCGTGATGTCGCAGCGCTGCGGCAGGCAGCGTCCACCTGCGTGTTCGATGCGGTTCGCAGTGTCGGCGAGGCCGGCGTCGTTGATGTCGAGCACCACGATCGCGGCACCGGCCTGTGCAAGCGCAAGCGCGCTCGCCTGGCCGATGCCCTGGCCGCCGCCGGCGACGATGGCGGTTTTACCTTGCAGTACTTTGTCCATGCTCTCCTGCCTTGGCGTGCGTGGTTCTGGCGCTGCACATAGCTGATGAACCGTCAGCTTAAGTGGCAGCGCGAGCTCGCTTTATTGGCGACGACGTGGCCGGACTGTAGCCATTTCACTGACCAAGGTCAACGAACAAGCGAAAATGAACAATGAGCCCGCTATGAGCCCTTCTTAGGGATCAGATTAGGGATCAGACGGCCAGGGAACCGGCCAGCAGCGAGGTCAGCATGGCCAGCCGGGGACGCGTCTCGACCGGCGAGCTGGGCGCCAGCAGAAACCCCCAGAAACTCAGGCGCAGGGTATCGGCCAGCTCGTAGGTGTCGATATCGGCGCGGATCGCCCCGACCCGTTGCAGGCGCTTGACCTGCGCGATCAAGGCGATTCCGAAGGCGGTCTTGTCGGTGGTCATGCCCGCCGTGCCGCTATGGCGCACCAGCGCGAGATTGATCTCCCGCGTCAGCTCCTGATTGCCGATGATCCGATGCTCTTCCAGCACAACCGAAGTAAGCCCGGCGAGAAAGCTTGCGATGTCGGTGGTGCGGGCGAGTTCCTCGTCGATGCGCTTCGCCATTGCCGCGGAGATACGCCGCTGGCGCTCCAGCAGCACGTGATCCTTGGTCGGAAAGTGAAAGAAGAAAGTGCCCTTGGCGACGCCGGCCCGCAGGCAGATCTCACTGACTTTCGCATCCTGCACGCCCACGCGGCCAAACTCCTCCAGCGCCGCATCATAGACGCGCATAAAGGTCTCCATGCGCTGCAGATCGCGGCTGGTGGGCGCGGGGTCGGCGTTCATCGCGGGCGAAGTAAAAGGGTGATCGGGCGCTATCTTGCACGGCTTCGATCTCGGGCGCCTGGGCGGTGCCGCCGCTTGGCCAAAAAGAGGGGGATGGTGCCGATGCCGGCGGTGAACAGGACGAGCATCGAGTTCCGGCTCGAACCGCGACGGGTCGTAACCCGTCGCCGCAGGTATCGCCATGCGCTGTCTCCTCGCCGAGCCTGCGGTCCCGCTACTGCTGCTGGTCGGGGACCGTCACCATGATGCCATCCATGTCCTCGGCCAGCGGCAGCTGGCAGCTCAGCCGGCTGGTGTCGCGGCGTTCGGCCGCGGCTCCGTCGAGCAGTGCGTCCTCGTCGATCGACGGCGGCGCGAAACGCGCCGCCCATTGCTCGCCGACGTAGACGTGGCAGGTGCCGCAGGTGCAGCTGCCGCCGCACAGCGCCAGGATGCCGCGGATGAGATTGTCCTCCGCGGCCTCCTTGACCGTGCGGCCGGGTGCGATCTGCACCGCGCGCCGGCTGCCGTCGGCGAGGATGAAATTGACCGTCAGCATGCGCGTCGGCTCACTTGATCTTCATGTTGACGTTGACCGGCGAACGCTCGGTCGGCAGGCCGCCCCACAGCGGCTCGAAGTCGGGCGTGGCCAGGCGCAGCGCGGGAAAGCGCTGGACCAGCGCCAGCGTGGCGGTGCGTACCGACGGACGTGCGATGGCCTGGCCGATGCAGAAGTGGATGCCGTAGCCGAACGAGGACACGTCGGTGGGCGCGCGGCGGATGTCGAACTTGCCCGGGTCGGGATACAGCACCGGGTCGTAGTTGGCCGCGCCCAGCGACAGCGCGATGGCCATGCCCTTCCATACTTGCAGGCCTTCGAACTCGAAGTCCTGCCTGGCCCAGCGATGGCGGAAGTTGCCGAGGCAGTCGATGCGCAGCACTTCTTCGATGGCGCTGTTGATCAGCGCGGGCTCGTTGCGCAGCAGTTCCATCTGCTCGGGGTTGCGGCCGAAGCGCAGCGCCGCCAGGCCGATGGTGGCCGAGATCGTGCCGATGCCTCCGGTGAGCAGCACCATCAGCGTGGCGAACAGCTCTTCGGTGGTGATGTCGGAGGCGATGATGCTGCCGACCAGGTCGTCCTTGGGCTCGGCCTTGCGCCGCTCGATGAGGTTCTCGCAATAGGCGTACATGGCGTTGTAGGCATCCAGGTATTCCTTGGGCTTGGGATCGCCGGCCTTGAGCGTGCCGACCAGGCCCATCGAGTGCGAGTAGTGCAGGAACAGCGGCCAGTCCTGCTGCGGCACCGCCAGGAAGTGGTCCAGCAGCACGGTGACCGCGAACGGGATGGCGATGTCGGCCATCACGTCGATATCGGTGCCGCGCGCTTCGAGCTGATCCATCATCTGGTTGGCCAGCGCGTTGAGGCCGGCCTGCGCCTCGGCCACGCGGCGCGGCGTGAACGCGGGCTGCATCAGGCGGCGCAGGCGCGTGTGCTGCGGCTGGTCCACCTCGACGATGATCGGCAGGCCGTTGAAGTAGTCGATGTTGTCCAGGCCCGTTCCCGGCACCGGTACGGCGCTGAGGAACTCCTGGTTCATCAGGCCGAACTTCACATCCTTGTGGCGCGTGGCGAACGCGTGCACATGACCGTCCTGGCGGATGTAGCGCGGCGGCTGCTGCGCCCACTTGAGGAAATACTTCGAAGGGTCGGACTTGATGGCCTGGCCGTACATGTCGAAATCGAGATGTTCGAACTTGGCCGGGTCGAGCTGATTGAGATCGGGAATCACCGTGTTCTCCGCGGGATGGATGTTCTGATGTTCGGAGCGGCCGGCAGGCACTCGAAAAAGGCTGCTGGCTGCGGCTGATGGTCTATCACTTTGCACCGGGGTGAGTACACAAGCTATATCGGGAAATCCATATTTGCCGCCTGATCGTCCAGGCTGCGGATCATTGGAGCCCGCGTTCGGCGTGGTCGTCGGCCACGTCATAGATCGCCAGCGGCAGGCCTTCGATCTGCAGGTAATGTTTGCTGCGCCCGCTGGGCAGGCGATGGCTCAGCAGGATCTTCAAGCTCTGCTGTCTAAGGCGCGCGCAGACCGCTTCGACATCCTCGACCACGAACTCTAAAGCGGCGATCGGCGCATGCACCGCCGCCACCAGGCTCGCATCGGCAGCACCTTCCACGAGCTTGATGCGATGCGCGCCGACCTTGGCTCGCTTGCCCAGACCGGCCGCATCGCAATCGCTGAAACGCATGCCGAAGAAGCGTTCGAAGTCGGCTGCCGCCGCATCGAGGTCGAGCACCGTCAGGCTCACCAGGCCCAGCTTGGGCGCGGCTGCCGACTCCAGGTCCTTGAACGGCGCCAGCTGCGCCTCGTTGTCGCCGTCGGTGCAGATCATCAGCGGAATGCCGTGGAAGCTCGGGCCGAACAGGTATTCGAACTTGCCCGGAATCGGCAGCCAGCTCGGCGCGGTGACCACGTGCCCCGCGGCCACCAGCGCGTCCTTGACCTGGTCGGCGTCGTCCACCGCGAGCGCGACTTCCATCAGCGGATGCGGAATGCCGTGCAGGAAGGGCAGCTCGCGCTGCGGCTGCAGCGGCTCCAGGCCGTGCTCGCCGATGCATACACGCAGGCCGATGTCGCCCATGTCCGGCCACTTGAAAGTCAGGCCGAAGGCGCGCTCGAAGGCGGCGACGTTGCGATCGATATCGTCCGTGACATAGGCGACGCGGCACATGCGGGTTGGGCGCATCGAAGGACTCTCCGGTTACTCGGCCGGCGCGCCGGCGAGATGCCGCGCGATCAGGTAGCCGAAGGTGAGATTGAGCGAATGGTTGCAGCCGTTGGCCGGCGGACGCCCGGCCCACAGCGAGTTCATGTCGAGGCCGCAGGCATAGAGGCCGTCGATCGGCCGGCCATCGGCATCGAGCGCGCGCCCCTGGCCGTCGACGTTCAATCCCAGCGTGGTGGTCGCATCGCCGGGAAAGATTTTCACGGCGTAAAACGGCGTCTGCTCGAGCACGCCCAGCGATGGATTGGGGCGATGTGCGGGATCGCCCATCGAGAGATCGAAGGCGCTGACACCGCGGCCGAACCGCGGGTCCTTTCCCTGGGCGGCGTGGCGGTTGAACTCGGCGACGGTCGCCGTCAGCGCATCGGCCGGCATCTGCAGGCGCTGCGCGAGACCGGCCAGCGTCGGTGCCTCGATCAGGTAGCCGTCGCGCACCAGGCGCCAGAGGCCGTAGCCGCCGGGGTACACCAGGCCGAGCCCGTACTTGCGGATGAAGCGGCCGTCGCAGATCAGCCAGGCCGGCACCGAGCCGCTGGCATGCATGGCTTCGGTGAACATCAGCGAAGCCTCGTTGCCGAAGCGCAGGGCCTGCGCGTTCACCGCGATGCAGCCGGGCTTGGGCTTGTCGAGAAACAGGTGCGGGAACTTCTGCACGCTGCCGTCGCGACGCTGATGCAGCGAGATCACGTTCCAGGCCGCGTTGCTGGGATTGCACGGGTTCATCACCGCGCCCACGGCCTGCGCCATCTTCAGACCATCGCCGGTGTTGCCTTCGGGCACCAGCGACTGGTGCTGATCGGCGTAGGGAATGTGCTGCGCGCGCATGACCGGATCGGCCGAGAAGCCGCCGCTGGCCAGCACCACGCCGCGCCGCGCCTGCACGAAGCGCGAACGGCCCCGCTGGTCGATCTGCACGCCGACGACGCGGCCGTTCTCGCGCCGCAGCGCGGTGGCGGCACTGTGATTCCACAGCGTGACGCGGGCATCGAGCGCGGAACGCAGCAGGCGTCCCGCAAGCGCATTGCCCATCGTCAGGCGCGTGCCGCGCGAATAACCGCGCAGGCGGTCCATGAGGTAGCGGCCGGCGAGGCGCAGCGTATGCCGCAGCGAGCGCCAGGAGCGCGTGGCGTTCATGAGGTGATCGGCATCGCGGAAGCCCACCATCATGCCGCCCGGCGCGTTGAATTCCTGCAAGGGCGGACGCAGCTGCGCGAACCGCGGTCCGAGCTGCCGGCCGTCGAATTCCACCGGCACCAGCAGACGGCCCTGCTTTGAGGCGCCCGCGAGTTCGGGCTGATAGTCCGGCATCGCGCCGCTGAGTTCGAAGCGCAACTGCGTATGCTGCTCGAAGTAGCGCAGCATCTCGGGACTGTGCCGCAGGAAGCGCTCCAGCAGCGTTTCGTTCAAGGCCTCGCCGACCACCTGTCGCACGTAGCGGGCGGCCGCTTCCGCGCTGTCGGCAATGCCGGCCCGCTGCATCAGATGATTGCCGGGTACCCAGCAGCCGCCGCCCGACCAAGCGGTGGCTCCGCCGAAGACCGCGGTCTTCTCCACCAGCAGCACCTGCAGGCCCGATAGCGCGGCGACGATCGCCGCCGCCATGCCCGCGCTGCCGGAACCGACCACGACGACGTCGAAGCCGAGGCCGACATCGACGCCATCGTCCGCAGCTCGCGGCGGACTGCTCATGTGACCCCGTGGGTCGTGTTCGAGCCGCAGGCCAGCGTTCACGCGCGCATGAAAAAGCCGCCATCGACCTGCAGGGTCATGCCGGTCAGGAAGTCGGAATCGCGGCTGGCCAGGAAGACCGCGACGGGGGCGAGGTCGGTTTCGGGGTTGCCGAAGCGGCGCAGCGGAACCTGGGCGATGGTGCCGTCGAAGCTGGTCGGCGCGGTCTCGTAGGATTCCCTGAGCGCGTCGGTGAGCATGATCGGGTTGATCACGTTGACGTTGATGCCCAGCGGTCCCCATTCGCGCGCCGCGGTGCGCGACAGCGAGCGCACGGCTTCCTTGGTCATGTTGTAGGCCATGCCGCCTTCGAGATTGATCTGCGCCATCGGCGAGCCGAAGTTGATGACCTTGCCGCGGCTCTTGCTCAGGTGCGGAAACGCGGCCTTCATGCCCCACAGCGTCGACATGAAGCCCGAGCGGTAGGTGAACTCCAGCACTTCCTCGTCGAAATCCTGGATCGCCACGAACACCGGCGCATTGGTGGTTTCGCCTTCCTTGCCGAAGCCCTGGGCGTTGTTGACCAGGACGTCGATGCCGCCGAAAGTCTGCGCGGCCTTCTCGATCATCGCGTAGACCTGTGTCCGCTGCGACACGTCGCAGGTGAGGCCCAGCGCGGTGCCGCCCGCGGCCTTGATTTCGCCCACCACCGTGTCGACCGTCGCGGTGGTGCGTGAAGCCACCGCCACCTTCGCGCCTTCTGCGGCGTAGGCCAGCGCGATGGCGCGGCCGATGCCGCGGCCTGCGCCCGTGACCACGGCCACTTTTCCGTCCAGCTTGCCCATGTGCGTTGCTCCGTTCGCGTTACAGCTCAAAAAATTCCCTCTCCGGATACTGGCGAGAGGGAATGGAGGAGATCAGTAATACGTTTCCATGTTGCCGCCATCGACCACCAGGTATTGCCCGGTGATGTAGCCGGCACTCTGCGAGCACAGGAAAGCGGCGAGATGGCCCACTTCCTCGGGCCGGCCGAAACGGTTCAGCGGAATGCGCTTGAGCAGCCTGGCCATGAACTCGTCGTAGCTCTGGCCGGCGTTGTCGGCGCAGTACTGGAACCAGGCCTGGTAGTTCTCGCCGGTTTCGACGAAGCCCGGCGGAATGGTGTTGACGGTGATGCCGAACGGCCCGAGCGCATCGGCCATGCTGCGCGACAGGCCGAGTGCCGCCGGACGGTTGGTGTTGGCGAGCACGTAGTCGAAGCCGGCCGTGGAACTGCGCACCGGCCATTTGCCGCAGCCCGAGCCGATGGTGATGATGCGGCCCCAGCGCTTCTGCTTCATGCCCGGCGACACCGCGCGCACGAAATGCGCGAAGCCCTTCACCACGTAGGCGTAGGAGCGGTCGAAGTCCTCGTCGGTGAACTGTTCGAACGGGCCCGGCGGCGGCGCCACCGGCGAATAGATCGCGATGTCGGGCGTGGTGCCGAAGGCGGCGACGGTCTGTTCGACGACATGGTCGTGCATGTCCAGCGAAGTGAGGTCGCCCGATACCGCGACCGCTACGCCACCTTCGGCGCGGATCGCCGCGACGGTTTCGTCGAGCTGCTCCTGGCCGCGCGCCACCACCACCACTTTCACGCCGTTGCGGCCGAGTTCATCCGAAATGGAACGGCCGATACCATGCGAGCCGCCGGTGACGATCGCCACCTTTCCTGCAATGCCAAGATCCATGCTGCTGTCTCCGCTGTGCCGGCCGCCGCGGCCGAACCGATGAGGTTTAAAACTGACGAATAGTCAGTCAATTGGGCGAGCGAGCGTGTGTGGTGCGCGTGCTCAGGCAGTAGGCAGCTCGCCTTTCAGATAGCGGCTGGTCTGCTGGAAGATCATCTTCATCGCCAGCGGATCTTCCGCGTAGGGTTTGCCGCCGGTGTCGTTGCGGATCGCCTGCTGGTCGAAGGCGCGCTGCACCGCCGGACGCTCGCGGATCGCGCTCCACCAGCGCCAGAAGTTGGGAAACAGCTGGTCGATCTGCGGGCTGAAGCGCTCGTAGCTCATCGTCGAGGCGAAGCTGATGATGTCGGCGATGCTGTACTGGTCCTGCGCGATGAACTCGCGCCCTTCGAGCCGCGTGTCCAGCACGCCGAACAGGCGATCCAGCTCGCGCCGCGCCTTTTCGGTGGGATAAGGCATAGGCTCGGGCGCGTACATCGTGTAGTGCGCGAACTGTCCCCAGTGCGGGCCGAAGCCGGCCATCTGCCAGAACGTCCATTGCAGCACTTCGCTGCGCGCGCGCGGCTCGCTCACCGGCGGGATGAAGCGCTGCAGCTTGTCGGCGAGGTACACCAGGATCGCGCCCGACTCGAACACCGCCAGCGGCTCGCCGCCGTCGGCCGGTGCGTGATCGACCAGCAGCGGCACTTTGTTGTTGGGGCTGATCTTGAGAAACTCCGGCCGGAACTGCTCGCCGCGGCGGATATCCACCGGCAGGATGCGATGTTCCAGCCCCAGCTCTTCGAGCAGCACCAGCACCTTGTAGACGTTGGGCGTGGCGCCGAACTGCGTGCAGTAGACGTCGAACATGGTCGGCCTCCCGTCAGCCGTGGAAGTGGCTGCCGCCGTTGGCGTGCCAGACCTGTCCATGGATGTAGCTGGAATCGTCGGAGAGCAGGAAGCTGATGGTGCTGGCCAGATCGTCGGGACGGCCGAAGCGGCGCACCGTGGTCATCATCAGCCACTTCTGCTTGAAGTCGGCCGGCATCTGTTCGATCGCGGTTTCGCTGAGCACGATGCCCGGCGCCACGCTGTTGCAGCGCACGCCTTCGGGGCCGAAGCGCAGCGCGATGTGGCGCGTCAGCGCAGTGACCGCGGCCTTGGATGCGGCGTAGGCGGGACGCGTGTCCTCGCCGGCGTTGGCGGCCTCGGAAGCCACGTTGACGATGGCGCCGCCCTTGCCCTGCCTGGTGAACTCGCGGATCGCGGCCTGGCAGCTCAGCGCGAAGCCGATCACGTTGACGCGGAAGACGCGCTCCCAGATCGCCACCGACATGTTGAGCACGTCGGCATCGCCGCCCATGGTCTGCGGCGACAGGTCCGCGGCGACGTTGGCCAGCCCGTCGATGCCGCCGAAGCTCGACACTGCCGAGTCGATCAGCGCCTGGATGGAAGCCGCTTCAGCCATGTCGAACAGCACGGCCTTGGCTTCGCCGCCGGCCTTGGAAATGCGCTCGACCGTGGCCTTGGCGCCTTCGATGTTGATGTCGCCCACGATTACGCGCGCGCCTTCTCCGGCAAGGCGTTCCGCGGTGGCGGCACCGATGCCGGAGGCGGCGCCCGCAAGCACGATCCTTTTGCCAGTGAGACCTTTCATCGACTCATTCTCCTGCACGACGGCCTGTTGGCTCTCCCGGGTCGGCCTCGATGGTCCGGGGAGTCGTGCGCCGCCGGGCGGTCGCACTTATGGTGTTGTCTCAACTACTGACGGAATGTTAGCTTTTGATCCGGTGCAATGGCAAGCGCCATTACGCCTGTCGCCGTTGCCGATTCGATGCCGATGTCTTCGACGCGCGGTCGAAGCCCGCGCTTGGCTATGGCTGGAAAATAAGTGATATCATGTCAGTTATGAGATGCGGGACGAGGAACCCGCGCCGCTGTTGGTGATGATCCACCGGCGATCCATGGGGCAGCACGAGACGATATGAGCGCGACACTCTGTCCGGAAAACGACTACCAGGCCTTTCTCAGGCAGGGCCGTTTCATGATCCAGCGCAGCGCGTCCAGCGGGCGCCACGTGTTCTACCCGCGAGCGATCGCGCCGGGCAGCGGCGCCGAGGACCTCGAATGGGTCGAGGCCAGCGGACGCGGCGTGGTGTATTCGACGACGGTGGTGCGTGCCAGGCCGCCGACGCCTTCGCACAACGTGGCGCTCGTGGAACTTGAAGAAGGGCCGCGTCTGATGACGCGCGTCGAAGGCATCGATCCCGGTGAGGTTCGCATCGACATGCCGGTGAAAGTGCGCATCGTGCAGGAGGCCGATTTCGCCTACGTGGTATTCGACCGGGCGTGAAGCGCCGCGCCATTCTTACCCGGTACGGCGCCGCGGCATCGCGCGCCGCACTAGCCATATTCGAACAGGAAACAGCATGAACAACCCGATGTCGCTGGAAGGGCGCACGATCGTCGTGACGGGTGCGGGGCAGGGCATCGGCCTTGCGATCAGCACGCTGGTGATCGAACTCGGTGGCAATGCCGTCGGTGTCGATCTCAACGCGGAGGCATTGGAGTCGGCCAAGACCGCGCTGCCGCCGGGTCGCTTCCTGCCGGTGAACGGCAGCGTCGCCGACCCCGCGGTTGCGGAGCAGGCCGTGAGCCAGGCCGTCGCCACCTACGGCGCCGTGCACGGCCTGGTCAACAACGCCGGCATCGGCCGCCCCGCACTGATCGAGAAGATGTCGGTGGCCAACTTCCAGCTGGTGATGGACGTGCACGTCAACGGCTCGTTCCATTTCACCCAGGCTGTGGGCCGCCACATGCTCGAGCGCGCCAAGGCCGGCGACAAGGATCCCGGCAGCTTCGTGTTCATCTCCTCGGATGCGGGCCGCCGCGGCAGCCTGGGCCAGATCAACTATGCCGCCGCCAAGTCGGCGATGTTCGGCATGACCATGACCGTGGCGCGCGAATGGGCCAAACACAACATCCGCGCCAACGCGGTGTGTTTCGGCGTGGTCGAGACCGCGATGACCGAGACCGTGCGCACCGACGAGCGCTTCAAGGACAGCTATCTCGCGCAGATTCCGCTGGGCCGCTGGGCTTCGCCCGAAGAAGTCTCGGTGCCGGTGTGCTTCCTGCTGTCGCCGGGCGCCTCGTACGTGACGGGCCAGGTGCTGTCGGTCAACGGCGGCTACACGATCAGCCTCTGATGAAGCGTCGTTCGACTTCCGCATCGGTCCGCAGTGCGCGCAATGGATGACATCTCCGCGATGCTGCGCGACAGCGCGGCGGACTTCCTCGAAGGCCGCCACGACCTGTCGCGGCTCAAGGGCAGCATCGGCCAGCCGCAGCCCGTGGATCGCGCGCTGTGGCGCGAGATGGGCGAGCTCGGCTGGCTGGGTTTGGAGCTGCCCGAATCGCTGGGCGGCAGCGGCATGGGCCTGCGCGAATCCACGGTGCTGGCGGAGCAGTTCGGCCGCAGCGCGTTCGCCGCGCCCTATGTCGCGGCCTCGCTGATGCCGGCCGTGCTGCTGTCGTTCGCGGGCACGCCGGGCGCGAGCGAACTCGCGGCCGCGCTGCAGGGCGGCGACAAGCTGCTCACGCTGGCCTGGCAGGAGAAGCGCGACCAGCTCGACGCCGATGCGCCACTCGCACGCCTGCAGGACGGCCGCGTGAGCGGCTGCAAGGTATTCGTTCCCGCGGTGGAAGACGACGGCGTTCTGCTGGTCAGCGTGCGCGACGGTTCGGGCCTCGCGGTGGTCGCTGTGGCTGCCGATGCATCCGGCGTCACGCGCGAGGATTTCGCGGCTGGCCTGGGAGCGGTCAGCACGCTGCATTTCGACAAGACCCCGATCCTGTTCGGCGCGTCGCTGCTGTCGGGCAACACGGCCCAGATGGCGCTGCAGCGCACGCTCGACGCCGGCCGCGTGGCACTGTCCGCGCAGCTCGAAGGCCTGGGCAGCGGCATGCTGGCCCGCACGCTCGACTACGTGAAAGGCCGCGTGCAGTTCGGGCGCGCCATCGGCTCGTTCCAGGTCATCCATCATCGTTGCGTCGATCTGTACATCGCCGCGCAGCTCGCGGGTGCCAGCTGGCGCAATGCGCTGCGCGCTTACGAGGGCGGCGAAGATGCCGGCGCCGCGATCAGCGCCGCCAAGGCGCGCTGCGCCGACACCGCGCAGCGCATCGGCCGCGAGGCCATCCAGATGCACGGCGCCATGGGTTTCACCGAGGAAGCCGACATCGGCCTGTACCTGCGCGCAGGGCTGCAGGCCTACGCCTGGCTCGGCACGCCGCTGCAGCATCGCCGGCGCTTCATGGCCATCGAGGCGGAGGCCGAGCATGTCTGAGCCAGCCCATCCCGATCGGCTGTCCGACGAGCAGTTCCGCGAGCGCTTCCGCGCCTGGCTGGCGGCGAACTATCCGGCCGAACTCAAGCAGGATTCGCATCGTCCGTTCCGCCGCCTGCGCGGCGATGCCGCGGTAGCCTGGCTGCGACGGGTACGACAAGCCGGCTGGCGCGCGCCCGCATGGCCGCGCGAGTACGGCGGCATGGGTCTGAGCTTTCGCAAGCAGCTCATCTATCACGAGGAGCTGGAACATGCCGGCGTCGCGCGCATCATCGATCTCGGCGAAACGCAGCTCGGCCCGACGCTGATCCAGTGCGGCAGCGAGGCGCAGAAAGCGCACTACCTGCCGCGCATCCTGTCCTGCGAGGACGTCTGGTGCCAGGGCTATTCCGAGCCCGGCGCGGGGTCCGATCTCGCGAGCCTGCGCACGAGCGCGGTGCGTGAAGGCGAGGCCTTCATCGTCAACGGCCAGAAGATCTGGACCACGCACGCCACCGACTCCACGCACATCTTCACACTGGTGCGCACCGGCAAGTTCGCGAAGAAGCAGCAGGGCATCAGCTTTCTGCTGATCGACCTCGCTACACCCGGCATCACCGTGCGGCCGATCGTGAACCTTGCAGGTGAAGACGAGTTCTGCGAAGTGTTCTTCGACAATGTGCGTGTGCCGGCCGCGCAGCTGGTGGGCGAACTCGACCAGGGCTGGACCGTGGCCAAGGCGCTGCTCGGCTACGAGCGAATCTGGATCGGCAGCCCGGCGCTCGCCGGCAAGGCTCTGGAATTGGCCCGCACGCTGGTCGAAGAACTCGCGCTGACGAACGATGCCGGTGTAATGGATCGCCTGGCGCAACTCGCGGCCGACCTGCACGACTATCGCCTGCTGTATGCGGAAATCTGCGACAGCATCGCCGACGGCGGCAAGCCCGGGCCGGACGTGTCGATGCTCAAGGTCTACGCCTCCGAGCTGCTGCACCGCCTGACCGAGTTCAACCAGGAAGTGGCGGCCGAGAGCGGCGGCATCGTCGGCGACGCGCGCATCGGCGGCGCGCTCACCGACCTGCACTGGCAGTTCATGATGGCGCGGCCGGTGACGATCTTCGCCGGCGCCAACGAAATCCAGCGCGACATCCTCGCCAAGACCGTGCTCGGCCTGCCCGCCGAAGCCTCGGCCAGAAACTAGATCAAGAACTAGAACGGAGAGCATCGAAATGTTTTCACCCGGAGCCCTTGACGGCGTACGCGTCCTCGACATGACGCGTGTGATCGCGGGGCCGTACTCGGGCCAGATCCTCGGCGATCTCGGTGCCGAGGTGATCAAGATCGAGCGCCAGGGCGAGGGTGACGATTGCCGCCGCGTCGGCCCGCCGTGGATGAAGGACGAGCACGGCAACGACACCGGCGAGTCGACCTACGCGCAGTCGGTGAACCGCAACAAGCGCTCGATCACGGTCGACTACGCGCAGCCAGAAGGCGCGCAGCTGCTGCGTGAACTCGTGCTCAAGGCCGACGTGCTGATCGAGAACTATCGCCCGCACACGCTCGACAAGTACGGCCTCGGCTACGAGGACCTCAAGAAGATCAATCCCAGGCTGATCTACTGCTCGATCAGCGGCTTCGGCCAGACCGGCCCGTATTCGACGCGCTCCGGCTACGACTACCTGGTGCAGGCCATGGCCGGCGTGATGTCGGTGACCGGTCCGCGCGACGGCGAGCCCGGTGCCGGCCCGATGCGCGTGGGCGTGCCGATCTCCGACATCTGCGCCGGCCTGTATGCGGCCATCGGCGTTCTCGCCGCGCTCAATCGTCGCCATGTCAGCGGCGTGGGCCAGCACATCGACGTTTCGCTGTTCGAAGCGCAGCTGGGCGCGATGCTCAACACCTTCTCGGCCTGGTTCAATGCCGGCACGCAGCTGGGCCGCACCGGCAACGATCATCCCAGCGCGGCGCCCTACGGTGTCTACGAGGTCGAGGACGGCTACATCCTCATCGCCACCTTCAACGACCGCGAGTTCGTGCGCCTGGCCAGATTGCTCGGCCATCCGGAGTGGGCTGAGGATGCGCGCTTCGCCAAGAACGGTGCGCGCGTGGCCAATCGCCCGCTGCTCAAGAGCCTGGTCGCCGAGGCGCTGCGCGGCAAGACCAAGGCCGAGTGGGTGCATCTGCTCAACGAGGGCACGGTGTCCTGCGGGCCGATCAACGACATGGCCGCCGTCGAGCAGGACCCGCAGGTGCAGGCGCGCGGTGTGGTGGTGGAGCTGCAGCATCCGGTGATGGGCAAGGTGAAGACCACCGCGAGCCCGATGCGCTTCTCCGAGTCGCCCGTGACCTACCGCATCGCGCCGCCGCTGACCGGCGAGCACACGGCCGAAGTGCTCGAAGAATGGCTGGGCCTGGGCGCCGAGCGTCTCGCGCAGCTGCGCGCGGCGAACGTGATCTGATGAGCACCGCCTTCCACTATCCGGCCTTCGAAATCCCGCGTGAGCTCGACGGCCTGCGCCGCGAGGTCCGTGCCTTTTTGGCCGAGGCTTCGCAGGGCTGGAGCGGCTGGGACATCGGTCACTCGTGGACGGGCTTCGATCGCGCTTTCAGCCGCGAAGTCGGCCGGCGCGGCTGGATCGGCATGACCTGGCCCAGGGCCTATGGCGGTCACGAGCGCTCGGCGCTGGAGCGCTACGTCGTGGTCGAGGAAATGCTCGCAGCAGGAGCGCCCGTGGGCGCGCACTGGGTCGGCGATCGCCAGAGCGGCCCACTGATGCTGCGCATCGGCAGCGAGGCGCAGAAGCAGCGCTTCCTGCCGAAGATCGCTTCGGGCGAGGCCGCGTTTTGCATCGGCCTGTCGGAGCCGGGTTCGGGGTCGGATCTGGCCTCGCTGCGCTCGCGCGCCACGCGCGTCGACGGCGGCTGGAAGCTCAACGGCCGCAAGATCTGGACGACTTACGCCAGCGACTGCGATTTCATGATCGGCCTGTTCCGCTCGCAGGGCACCGCCGAAGTCGACAAGCACAAGGGCCTGTCGCAGTACCTGATCGACCTGCAGTCCTCGGGCCTGGAAATCCGGCCGATCGTCGATCTTACCGGCGAGGCGCATTTCAACGAGATCGTGTTCGACGACGTGTTCGTGCCCGACGAGTCGCTGGTGGGCCGCGAGAACGAGGGCTGGGCGCAGGCCAACGCCGAGCTCGCCTTCGAGCGCAGCGGGCCCGATCGCTACATGAGCTCGTTCCCGCTGCTGCCGCTGAGCATCGATGCCGTGCACGCGGCCGGCACGGCGGATCGCCTGTCGGCGCGCCGCATCGGCGAGGCGCTGGCCGACGTGGTCACGCTGCGCGAGATGTCGCTGTCGATTCTCGGCCAGCTCGCGGCCGGCCACATGCCTGCGCAGGAAGCTGCGCTGACCAAGGACCTGGGCACGAGTTTCGAACAGCGCCTGCCCGAACTGGTGCGCGAGATCACCGACAACGCGCCGGTGATCACCGAGGGCGATACGCTCTCCGAAATGCAGGCCTACCTGGTGCAGAGCGTGCCGAGCTATTCGCTGCGCGGCGGCACGCGTGAAATCATGCGCGGCATCATCGCGCGTGGGCTGGGGCTGCGATGAGCCGCGACAACGACGACATCGCCGGCCCGCTGGGCGACCAGCTCGCAAGGCTGTTCGCCAAGACCGTCACGCGCGAGGCGCTGGTGGCCGCCGAGCACAACGTGTTCGACGCGGCGCTGTGGAACGAGATCAGCGAGATCGGCGCGGCCTTGGCGCTGGCCGCGGAATCGGTCGGCGGCGCCGGCCTTGCCTGGGCGCAGGCCGATGGCCTGCTGCAGCTGCTGGGCTCGCAGCTGCCGCCGGTGCCGCTGGGCGAAACCATGCTCGCGGCCTGGGTGCTGGGCCTGGCCGGCATCGAAGCGCCGGCCGCGCCGCTCGCGGTCGCCGGCGCTCTGCTGCAGATCGACGGCGATGGATGCGTGAGCGGCGACGACGCGCTGGTTTCCTGGGCGCCGCAGGCCCAGGTGATCGTCGCCGTCGCGCAGGGCGCCGGCGCGCGGCAACTGGTGCTGCTCTCGACTCTCGACGCCGAACTTACGCCGCAGCGCACGCTCGACCGCCTGCCCGCCGCGCGTGCGCGCTTCCGCGGAGCGCGGCCCTTGCAAGCCGTCGCGGCGCCCGCGGTGCTCGGCGAAACCGGCCTGCTCGCGCCGCTGGCCGTGCTGCGCGCGCTGCAACTGGCCGGCAGCCTTTCGCAGGTACTCGCGCTGTGCATCGACTACGCGAACACGCGCAGCCAATTCGGCAAGACCATCGGCAAGTTCCAGGCGATCCAGCACCAGATCGCGGAACTGGCCGAACTCAGCGCCGCGGCGCAAGTCGCTGCCGGCTATGCGGCACGGCAGCTCGACGGCGGCGATGCCGCTGCGGCCGAGCGCGGCGCCGCGGTCGCGAAGATCCGCGCCGCCGCATCGGCCACGCGCGGCGCGGCCATCGCGCACCAGGTATTCGGCGCCATCGGCACCACCGACGAACACCTGCTGCATTACCACACACGCCGGCTCTGGCAGTGGCGCGACGAGGCCGGCAGCGACGGCTGGTGGGCCGAGCGTCTGGGCCGCCAGGCGCTGGCCGCAGGCGCCGCCGCGCTGTGGACCGGCATCACCGCGAGCGCGCCGTGAAGCTCGCCAATCCCAACGCGACTGCCGATCGCAGCCGCCATCCAATACCAGCATCAAGGAGAACACCATGACTCAGGATCTCAAGGGCGTCGTCGCCGTCGTCAGCGGCAGCAGCCGCGGTGTCGGCCGCGGCATGGCCGTGGCGCTGGGCGCGCACGGCGCCACCGTCTACGTCACCGGACGCACCGCCAGCGCCGGGCAGAGCGAGTTCCCCGGTTCGGTGGCCGAGGCCGCCGAACAGGTCACGGCCGCGGGCGGCAAGGGCATCGGCGTGACCTGCGATTTCAGTAGCGACGAGCAGATCGCCAGCCTGTTCGAGCGCGTGGCCAAGGAACAGAACGGCCGGCTCGACATCCTGGTCAACAACGCGGCCTATATCAACAACGAAATCTTTGCCCACGGCGGCTTCTGGGAGAAGTCGCTGGACACGGTGCGCCTGCTCGATGTCGGCCTGCGCTCGTCGTTCATCGCCAGCTGGCACGCCGCCAAACTGATGGTCGCGCAGCGTCGCGGCCTGATCTGCAACACCTCGACTTACGGCTCGGTGTCGTACATTCACGGGCCCATCTACGGCGCGCAGAAAGCCGGGCACGACAAGTTCGCGGCCGACATGGCGGTGGACCTGCGCGAGTACGGCGTGGCTGCGGTGTCGTACTGGTTCGGCGCGGTGGCCACCGAGCGCCACGCGCTGGTCACCGCCGACATGCCCGAAGGCTACGACGCCGGTGATGCCGGCAGCTTCAAGGTCACCGAGACGCCGGAGTTCGGCGGTCATGTGCTGGCGGCGCAGTATCTGGACCCCAAGCTGATGGAGCGTTCCGGACACACCTTCATCGTCGCCGAGCTGGCGCAGGAATACGGCATCAAGGACGCCGGCGGCGTCGAGCCGCCGAGCTATCGCCAGTACCTTGGCGATCCGCGCGTTCCGCATCGCTCCGCCATCGTCTGAGCTGGCGCCCTCGCCATGCGTGAAGCCCTCATCGTTTCCACCGCGCGCACGCCGATCGGCCGTGCCGGCCGCGGCGCGCTCAACCACATCAAGTCGCCGACGCTGACCGCGCACGCGATCCGCCACGCGGTCGCGCGCGCCGGCATCGACGGCGCCGAAGTGGAGGATGTGCTGATCGGCGCTGCGCTCACCGCCGGCACTGCGGGCCGCAACCTCGCGCGCGTGGCCGCACTCGCCGCGGGCCTGGGCGAAACCGCCTCGGGCCAGACCATCGACCGCCAGTGTTCCTCGGGCCTCATGGCGATCGCCACCGGCGCCAAGCAGATCATCGTCGACGGCATGGACGTGGTCGTCGCCGGCGGCTCCGAGAACGTCAGCGCCTTGTCGCAGCCCTACCTGGAATGGGCGATCCGCGACAAGGACGAGAACGTGATCGCGCTGTCGCCGCACGCCTACCTGCCGATGCTGCAGACGGCGGAGTTCGTGGCGAAGAAGTACGGCATCTCGCGCGAGGCCGCCGATGCGTTCTCGCTGGTGTCGCAGCAGCGCACCGCCGCCGCGCAGCAGGCCGGGCGCTTCGATGCCGAGATCGTGCCGATCACCGCGACCATGCAGATCGTCGACAAGGCCAGCAAGGCCGTGAGCTACCAGGAAGTGACACTCACGCGCGACGAAGGTCCGCGCGAAACCACGCTGGAGAAGCTCGCCGCGCTCGAATCCGTGATCAAGAGCGGCGGCGTGGTCACCGCCGGCAATGCCAGCCAGCTGTCCGACGGCGCTTCTGCCTGCGTGCTGATGGAAGCGAGCCTGGCTTCGCGCCGCGGCCTGCAGCCGCTGGGTGCTTATCGCGGAATGATGGTGGTGGGCAATCCGCCCGAAGAGATGGGCGTGGGCCCGGTGTACGCGATCCCCAAGCTGCTCGCGAAGCATGGCCTGAAGATCGGCGACATCGGCCTGTGGGAACTCAACGAGGCCTTCGCCTGCCAGGCGCTGTATTGCCGCGACACGCTGGGCATCGATCCCGATCTGCTCAACGTCAACGGCGGTGCCATCGCGCTGGGCCATCCCTTCGGCATGACCGGCTCGCGGCTCACCGGACATGCGCTGATCGAAGGACGCCGGCGCGGCGCCCGATACGTGGTGGTGACGATGTGTGTGGGCGGCGGCATGGGTGCCGCCGGCCTGTTCGAAGTGTACTGAGCGCGCAGCGCCTGAACTTATCAACGCGGTAATGAGGAGAAGAAAATGAACAGATTCGAAGGCAAGGTGGCGATCGTGACCGGCGGCGCATCCGGCATCGGCGCGGCGGTGTGTCGCCGCATCGTGTCCGAAGGCGGCAAGGTGGCGGTGGCCGACGTGTCCGGCGATCGCGCCGAAGCACTGGCCAAGGAGATCGGCTCCGCCGCATTCGCGGTGCAGTTCGACGCCGCCGAGGCCGAGTCGATTCAGAAGATGGTGGAGGCCACGGTCCAGCACTTCGGTCGTCTCGACGTGCTGCACAACAACGCCGCCGATATCTCGGCGCCGATCCAGATGGGCGACACCACCGCGGTGGACATCGACATCGCGATCTGGGACCGCGTGATGCAGGTCAACCTGCGCGGCTACCTGCTGGGCTGCAAGTACGCCATTCCGCACATCATCAAGAGCGGCGGCGGTTCCATCGTCAATACCGCCTCGGGCGCCGGTGATCGCGGCGACCTCGTGCGCATCGCCTACGGCGTGTCCAAGGGCGCCATCTACACGCTGACCAAGTACGTGGCCTCGCAGTACGCGCACGTCGGCGTGCGCTGCAATGCGGTGGCGCCCGGCCTGGTGCTGACGCCGGCGCTGGCAGGCTCGCCGCCCGGCATGATGGAAATCCTCAAGCGCCACACGCTGCTGGAATTCGGCAAGCCCGAGGACATCGCCGCGCTGGTGGCCTTCCTCGCATCCAGCGAGGCGGGCTACATCACCGGACAGATCTACGGCATCGACGGCGGCCTGACCATGCACAACCCCATGCACGCCGATCTCAAGGACTACATGGACAAGGCCGCGGCCGCTCACGTCGCCGCCTGATCCACGCCCACCGGACTTCGAAGCGAATGGAAACCTTCCCGCGCGGCCGCGCCGCCATCGTCGGCGCCGCCACCTACGGCATGGGCGAATGCCCCGGGCATCGTCCGCTCGACATGGCCGCCAAGGCAGCCGCGCGGGCGCTGGCCGACGCTCATCTCACGCTGCCCGACGTCGACGCGCTGTTCGTGGCGCTGCCGGACGATGCGCTCGGCGGCCTCGCCGCCGCCGAGTATCTGGGCATCCGTCCGCGCTACAGCGACTGCAATCGCACCGGCGGCTCGGCGTTTTTGAGTCATGCCATCGTCGCTTCGCTGATGCTCGACGCCGGCTACATCGATTGCGCGCTGATCCTGTACGGCAGCAACCAGCGCAGCGCCGGCGGCCTGGTGACGCTGCGCAAGAGCTCGCCGTTCGAAACGCCGTACAAGCCGATGAACCCGCTGTCCTCGTATGCGCTGGCCACCGCGCGCCACATGCACCAGTACGGCACCACGCGCGAGCAGCTCGCCGAAGTCGCGGTGGCCGCACGCCGCTGGGCCAACCTCAATCCCGAGGCCTTCATGTACGGCAAGGGCGAGCTCACGGTGGAAGAGTGCGTCAAGGCGCGCATGGTGTCCGATCCACTCAGCGCGCGCGATTGCTGCCTGATCACCGATGGCGCCGCCGCGCTAGTGATCACGCGTGCCGACCGCGCGAAGCACCTGCGCGCCGATCCGGTCTACATCCTCGGCGCCGCCGCGGCGGTGGAGCACGCGAGCATCGACCAGATGGCCGATCTCACGGTCACGCCGGCCTTGGAATCCGGCAAGCGCGCGTTCGCGCTGGCCGGCGTGAAGCCCGCGGACATCGACGTGGTCGAGCTCTACGACGCCTTCACCATCAACACCATCCTGTTCCTCGAAGACCTGGGCTTCTGCCCCAAGGGCGAGGGCGGGCGCTTCGTCTCCGAAGGCCGCATCGCGCCGGGCGGCGAGCTGCCGGTGAACACCAACGGCGGCGGCCTGTCGTGCTGCCATCCGGGCATGTACGGCCTGTTCACGATGGTGGAGGCCTGTGTGCAGCTGCGCGGCCACGGCGGCGCGCGCCAGGTAGCCGGCGCCGAACTCGCGCTGGCCCATGCCAACGGCGGCGTGCTGTCCAGCGAGGCCACGATGATTCTCGGCACCGCCGCAACCCTCTGACCTGCATCGTTCCCCTCTAGGAAAACTCCACCATGGATTTCTCGCACTACACGTTCTTCAAGGTCGAGCGCGCCGGCAAGGTGCTCAACATCACCCTCAACAATCCCGAGAAGCTCAACGCCTTCAGCGAGGCCGGGCATCGCGAGATGTCGCGCATCTTCACGGATGCTGCCGAGGACGACGACAGCGACCTCATCGTCGTCACTGGTGCCGGCCGCGCCTTCACCGCCGGCGGCGATCTCGAATACATGCAGAAGCTGCGCGACGAGCCCAAGCTCATGCATCGCACGATCCGCGAGGCCAAGCGCATCGCCTTCAGCCTGCTCGACTGCGACAAGCCGATCATCTGCAAGGTCAACGGCGACGCCATCGGCCTGGGCACGACGCTGGCGCTGTTCAGCGACATCGTGTTCGCGGTGGATACCGCGCGCTTCGGCGATCCGCATAACAATGTGGGCCTGATCGCCGGCGACGGCGGCGGCCTGATGCTGCCGCAGTTCATCGGCTACGCGCGCGCCAAGCACTATATGTTCACGGGCGATCTGATCAAGGCGCCGGAAGCGGCGCAGATGGGGCTGATCTACGCTTCCGTGCCGGCGGATCAGCTCGACGCCGCGGTGGATGCCTACGTGCAGCGCCTGCTGAAGATGCCGGTACAGTCGCTGCGCTGGACCAAGGCCACGGTCAACATCGGCCTGCGCCAACTCGCGCACAGCATGATGGACGCCGGCATGGCCTACGAGATGATCGCCGGGCAGACCCAGGATCATCAGGAAGCGATCAACGCCTTCCGCGAAAAGCGCAAGCCCAGGTTCACGCACGAGTGACGACGGCCCGATGAAGTCGGGAGGCTATCAGGTCAAGCTTCAGCCTTCTCTAGATCCAAGATCGAGCAGGCTGAAGTCCGGCTGCATTCGATTTCTCACGAGAAATCCTTAGGCAGCAGGTAATCGTAGGAGGCATCGCTGACATCGCGACGCCCTTCACCTTCCGCCATCCAAGCGTCGATACCGCGGGTATCGTCCAAGTCGTGAACATAGCGGCGCTCGTCAAGAGCCCAGCGCCCGGAGCGGCGCGACCAGCGATCCAAGTAGCGCCCACGGCCCGTGGTCTGCACCAGCTGCTCGCCGTTGCGGTAGCGCAGCGCGGTGGTAACGTAACTTTCGCTGACCGCACGGTCGCCGTCGAGTGTCATCCCGATGTTGGTTATCTGGTGAGAGTGCGTGATGAATGTCTCCCTATGCAGGCGAAGGGCGAAGTCGATGAAGTCGCGTCCGCTGCCGCGAAACAGCGAGCCGTAATCGGCCCGGCTGTCGTCATGCCATAGGGAGTAGCCGAGCTCCGCGTCGCAACGATCCATGGCTCGGCAATAGCGGTAGATCAGATCCTTTAGCGCCTGACGATCGGCCAGCGTCCGTACCATCGCCGCCAGTTCATCATGCGTCATCGCGCCCCCAGAAAGACCAAGCGTTTGCTCATGATTCCCATACCAACGGCAGCGAGAGCGGCTGAATGATGGGGCCGATCGAGGTGAGCAATTCGACGCCCGGCTTGATGCGGAACTCCGGAATCGCCTTCAGGAACTCCTCCATCGCGATGGTCAGCTCGCGCCGCGCCAGAGGCGCGCCGATACAGCGATGCGGGCCTGAGGCGAAGGTGGTGTGGCGCGGGTTGCGGTCCAGCCTCACTTCGCCGGGATTGTCGAAGGCTTCGGGGTCGCGGCCGGACAACGAGGTCACCATCGCGGCGCGGTCGCCCGGCATCAGCTGCACGCCGCCGATCGAAATGGGCTTGATGCAGGTGCGATATGTCGTCACCGCTGCGTAGGCACGCAGGAATTCTTCCACCGCGAGGGGAATCAGCTCCGGTTGCGCGCGCAGCAGGTTCTGATGCTCGGGGTGTTCAGCCAGATGGCGGAACAGCAGGCCGATGTGCGTGGACACCGTGTCCAGCCCCGCGAGGAACAGCAGAAATCCGAAACCGAGCATCTCGTCCCGCGTCAGCTTGCGGCCCTGCAGCTCGCTGTGGATCACGTAGGTGAGGAAATCGTCCTGCGGCTCGCGGCTGCGCTGTTCGATGGTTTCAACCATGAAGTCGCGCACCAGTCGCGCGCCCTCGGTCATCTCTTCCAGCGAGCGCGGGTGCGTCATCATCAATTCCCAGCGCATGAACTTCGGCAATTCATCGAGTGGCAAGCCCAGCAACTCCAGGAACACCTGGATCGGGAACTGGAAAGCGAGGTCCTGCATGAAGTCGCACTCACCCTTGGCCTGGATCTTCGCGACCGCCTCCTGCGCGAACTGGCGCACGCTTGCTTCCAGCGTCGCCATTTTCTTGGGTGAGAACAGCGGGTTCAGAAGATTGCGATAGTACTGATGCTGCGGCGGATCGATTTCCGTCGGAATCGGGCTCCAGGTTTCGCCGAGCAGCTTTGCGAACGGCGAAAAATCCTTGCTCGAAAAGTGCTCCGTGTCTTGGTAGATATCTGTTTGATCCTTGCGCCGCTGGAACACCCACATCGGCTGGCCGCCGGGATAGCCGTTGGTGGAATAGAACACGGGCGGATAGTCCCGGTGCAGGGCAGGAATGATGGTCTCGTAGGGGTTTTCCGCCGTCACGGTGCCCAGCGACATCGGATACGAATGGCGCACCAGGTCGTTGGGTACGTGGCTGGGTACGGGCGGCGGTGCCGGGGTCTGACTCAAATCCATGGTGATTCTCCTGCGGTGGGTTGGGGTGCTCGGCTCGTCATCGAAGCGCCAGGGCGCGAAAAGAGGCTTTCAACTGATTGCAGGCCTCTCGTCCTGACGGTCTGCAGCATGCCTTGCGGCGGCCCTTGAAAAGACGCTCAGATCGCCGGTGCGAGCCTTCACGGTCAAGGTGATGTGTTCAAACTTCCAGCCCTGCTGCGTACGCAGCAGCCGGTTGGTGTAATAGCCGAACACGGTGGCGCAGGCAGTGATGTCTCCGGCGGCGAGAAAATGGCTGGCCTGTAGATACGACACGCAGATGGCGTGATCACCTTCGATGCAGTGCACATGGTTACTGCTGATGTGTTGTGTGGCATCGAAGCCACCGAAGCCACCGGCCATGAGCTTTACCCACTCGTCCGAGGCTAAGGTCAAGGCGAAGCCGGGCTGGAAGCTGCTGTAGTCGACACCGATGACGTCCGCGCACAAGCTGCGAAGAAAGGGCCAGTCGCGCTGGTCTAGCGCGGTGGCATAGCCCAGCACCACATCGCTGATGGCGGCTCGATCGGCGAGCTGCTCTTGAAGGGCTGACATGCTGCGCCTAAGGAATCAGCACGCCGCCGTCCACCGCCAGCGTCTGCCCGGTGATGAAGCGCGCCCCATCGCTGACCAGGAACAGCAGCATCGGCGCGAGATCGGTGTCCGGGTTGCCGAACTTTCCGCCCAGCGGAATCATCACAGCGAGCATCGCGTCGTGCACCTTCAGTTCTTCCGGCGTCATCTGCGCGCGATGCTTGTCGTACATCGGTGTCCACATGCCCGGAGCAACGGCGTTCACGCGGATGTTGTATCGCGCCCACTTCTTGGCCACGGTACGGGTCCAGCTGGTGACGGCACCCTTGGACGCGGAGTAGGCCGCACCACCTGGCATGCCGATGACGCCTGCAGCGGAGCCAAAGTTGACGATGTGCCCGCCCTTGGTCTTCAGGTGCCGGAAGGCGGCTTGGTTGGTAAACATCGTGCCCTTGGCGTTGATGTTCAGCATGCGGTCCCAGTGTGCCTCGGTGATGTTCTCCGCGGGATCGAGCAGTATGACGCGCTTGCCACGAATGTTCATGCGGATACTCCTGAAGACAGCGGAGCGTTGAGATCACCGATGTCGATGGTGTTTGCGCGGGAGCCGGCCATGTGTGTCCTTCGCTGCTTTGTCGGTGGGGCGCTTCAGCGAGGTGGCAGCAGGCCGTCGTCGCGCCAGCGCTGGATCCATCCGAGCAGGCTCGTGGCAGTGTCAATGCACTCGTGAAAGCCGGCCTGGCGAATCTTGATGGTGCTTGTCAGTACCGAGCAGCGGCCACTGCTGTAGAGCATGAAGTCGGCCAGTGCGCAGGATTCGCCGAGCAACCGGCGAGGATCGCGCGGTGCTGTCAGGCCGTGGCGCTCGACCAGCTGAGCCCAGGTATCGGCATGGTCGTCGACGAAACGCTGCAGCGAGATCTCCTGCGACTCGCCGACCGTGACGCCAAAGGCATCCGCCAGGATTGGCCACAGGTCGCGCCAGCTGAAGACATCGCCATTGGTGACGTTGAAGATCTGGTTGTGCGCGCTCGGCGCGCCGCCGCTCCAGGCGATGGCCTTGGCCAGCAAGTCGACATCGACCATTTCCACCACGCCCTGCTGGTCGCGCGCACCAGGGAAGGGAAGGGCAATGCCAAGCGCCTTGTGAATGGCCGCGAAGATCGCGATCACCAGTACCGAATTCAGATTACTGTCGCGACCGCCGCCGGCGATGACCGGCGCGCGCAGCACGGTCCAGCTCCAGGCTTGGCCCTGTGCGCGACGGCGCAGCTCGTCTTCCTGGCGAAAATAGAAATCGTCGTTGTCCGGTCGCGGCAGGCTTTCGCGCAGCGGCACTTTGCGGAACTCGTCGCCGCGATGCACCGCGTAAGCCTTGGTGCCGTGGATCACGCAGATGTGGCGCAGCCCATGCGCCTGCGGCAGCAAGGCATCGAGCAGATTGGCGAACATGCGGCCGTTGCGGACGATGTAATCCGGATCGGTCCAACTGGCCACCAGGCTGCCCGGTGTCTCGTTGACTGCGGCGTAGACCACGCGGGTGACATCAGCCAGTTTCGCCGCCGCTGCGGCGCAGGCCACGGCATCGAGCAGGTCGAGCTGCAAGTACTCGGCGCCGGCCACCGGAATGCTCGGCGCATGTCGTGCCACCCCCAGCACTCGGCGGCCATCGGCCACCAGCCTGCGAACAGCTGCGGCCCCGACAAAACCGGAAGCCCCCACCACGAGAATCGTTCCAGTGCTCATGACCTTATCCCAGCTTCACCCTGACCTGGTCGATCTCGCCCTGAAGCCAGAATCAATACCAGCGGTTTTTCGGCGGGCTCTGAGCCAGCAGCTGTTCGTGGGCAAGGATGTAGGCCTGCAATGCCGCGCGATGTTTTGGTTCGCCGGCGAGCGCCATTTCGCTCAGATGGATCGCTTCCAGGCCGCGGCCGCGCCAGCGGCGACGACAGGCTGGCCAGAGCGATGGAGATCGAGCCCGGGCGCGTCCGCTGCGGCGGTGCGGCCGGCTGCGTGGCTGGATTCCAGCGATGGACCGGCGGAAGCGAGTTGCTCATGGGGTTCATCCTGCGATCGAGAAGCCGCCGTCGACGTTGATCGTCTGGCCGGTGATGTAGGCGGCGGCGGGACTGGTGAGGAACAGCACTGGGCCCGAGATGTCGTCCGGTACGCCGAAGCGTCCCAGTGGCGTGCGGGACAGCATCGGTGCGAAGGCTTCGGGGCGATTGGTCACCACCGATGTCTGGCGCGAGGCGGTCATGCCGGCGGCAACGGCATTGGCGCGGATGTTCTGCGGCGCGCCGGTAATCGACAGCGTCATCATTAGCTGTACCAGGCCGCCCTTGGCGGCGCCGTAGCCCGGCACGATCGGCATGCCGAAGAACGATGCCATCGAGGCGATACCGATGATGCTGCCGCCGCCTTGCAGCTTACTTTTGGCCAGCAGCGGAAAACAGGCGTGAGACAGGCGATAGACGGACGTCAGGTGCATCTCGATGGCGATGGCGAAGTTGTCCGGGATCGATTCGTCGATGCCTATGCTGGCCAGGCCGATGCCGGCGCTGTGTACCAGCACGTCGAGTTGCGTCAGCTCCGCCGCGACCCGCGCGATGTTGGCCTTATCGGTGACGTCCAGCTGCAGATAGCGATAGCCGGACAGATCTTCTTCGTATTTGTCGGCGGACCCGCGAGTGCCGGTAATGGTGACGCTGGCACCTGCCTTGCGATAGGCCTGCGCAACACCTGCGCCGATGCCGCTAGTGCCGCCGGTGACCAGCACATGTGCGCCTGAATAGTTGAAAGCCACGCACGGCCAGGTCGATGCGTTCGCCATTGTTCGCCTCTCTGTTCGTTTTGGAGTCGCCGCCAACGTGGTGGTTGCGTGCGATGAAGAATAGGGGTGAAGACGCCAGGGCGGCAGCAAATCTCGTTTCGCATGTGCGCCATCATGTTGAGGATCCGTCATGGCGAGCGGCGCCCATCACGCAGATGCTGCAAGTGAAATATTCATGGGCCAGGCCCTTGCGCGCATAATGTCCCTTGGGTAAGGACGCGCCGCGGAGGAGAACCATGACGCCGAGCCAAAAGCCTGTGAGTCTAGAAGCGTCTTCACGTCTTCAGGCCAGCATCGCGCTGCCTGGGATGGAGTGCCAGATCTACGATTGCGAGTGGGAGCGTCCGACGGAGGCGCTGGAGGTGCTGCGTGACCACGTGATCTGGCTGTCGCTATCGCCGCTACCGGAAAGCGTGAGCGTGGAGTTCGAGCCGCTGCGCGGGCATTATTGCAAGGCCGGCTACGTCAATTTCGCTCCGGCAGGTCAGGAGATGCGAGCCCGTTCAAATGGAGGGGCGCAGCGACTGCTGGTATGCCGGGTCAAACCGCGGCAGCTCGAAAGCGTGCTCGATCGCCGCATCGAGTACTCCGCACCGGAGCTGCTCGCCGGTCTCGATCTGCGCGACCCGGAAATCCGCAACACGCTTACGCGCATGGCGCGCGAGTTGCTGTCACCGGGGCTCGCTTCTGGCACGCTGATGGAGTCGCTGAGCACCTCGCTGCTGATCGACGTGGGCCGCTACTTGCACCTGCGCCGCGCCGACTGCGAATCGGGCAACGGCCGCCTAACCAGCTGGCAGCTGCGCCGCATCACCGATAGTGCTGAAGCCGAGCGCCAGCCGCGGTTGTCGGAGCTGGCACGAATGTGCGGCGTCAGCGTTCGGCACCTGGAACGCATGTTCAAGGCCAGCACTGGCGAAACCGTCCAGCAGTTCCTCGCTGCGCGCCAGCTGGCGCGTGCGCGCAGCTTGCTAGCCGATGGTGAGCTGCCGCTCAAGGCCATCGCGATCCAGCTGGGCTTCCGCCATGCGGCCAGCTTCGCCGTGGCTTTCCGCCGCAGCAGCGGCGAAACGCCGAGCGGCTACCGCCAGCGCAACCGCTGCGGCCGCGCCGCCTAGGGGCTGGGCATGCTGCAGGGATGACTCGGTAGCAAGGGCCGATCCGCACGTCTGGCGGGTATGGTCCCGGACGATGGTCGCCAGTCCGATCAGGCGTTTATCCGCAGCCAGGTGGCTGCCGGACTATGAGATAATCTTCGAACTAAGGGATTGTCAGAAAATTATCTACAAATTATCTACGCTTCCCCGGAAAGAGCGAAAAGCACGCATGAGCGAGACCATGATCCACAGCAGTTCTGCGCCGGTGTTGCTGACGATCACCGACGGCATCGCCGAGATCCGTTTCAACCGCCCCGAAGTGCTCAACGCGGTCGACGTGACGACGGCGATCGCGTTTCGCGACGCGGTGGCCGCGGCTTCGGCCGACCCGGCCACGCGCGTGATCCTGTTGACTGCTGCGGGCCGCGCATTCATCGCCGGCGGCGACCTCGCGTTCTTCCGCGCCGCGGGTGAGAAGGCGCCGGATGCCGCGCGCGAACTCATCGGCCCGATCCACGACGCGGTCGAGGGCCTGGCCACGGCGCCGCAGCCGGTGCTGGCGAGCCTGCACGGCGCGGTGGCCGGTGCCGGCATGAGCGTGGCGCTGGCCGCGGACCTCGCCATCGCGGCCGACAACGCGGTGTTCAACATGGCCTACGCCAAGGTCGGCAACTCGCCGGACTGCTCGGCCTCGTGGACGCTGCCGCGCCTGGTGGGCCTGCGCAAGGCCATGGAGATCATCATGCTCAGCGACAATCTCGACGCGGCCGAGGCCTTGCGCCTCGGCCTGGTCAATCGCGTGGTGCCGCTGGCCTCGCTCGAAGAAGAAACACGCAAGCTCGCGCGGCGGCTCGCGGATTCCGCGCCGCTGGCGCTGCGCAGCATCAAGCGGCTGCTGCGCGACAGCGGCTCGCGCAGCCTGCATGCGCAGCTCGACGAGGAAGCCGCGCAGTTCGCAGGCAATGCCGGCAGCGCCGACTTCCGCGAGGCTCTGGAAGCGTTCTTCGGCAAGCGCAAGCCGAAATTCGAAGGTCGCTAGGCCGGAATCAAACAATCGGAGCAGGAGCAGCAGATGGATATCAAAGGGGTAGCAGCGCTTGTCGTCGGCGGCGCATCCGGGCTTGGCGCCGCCACGGCGCGTGCCTTGGCCAAGGCCGGCGCGAAGGTTTCGATACTGGACTTCAATATCGACCTCGCGAAAGCCGTCGCCGCCGAGATCGATGGCTTCGCGGCGCAGTGCAACGTCACCAGTTCCGACAGTGCCGAGCTGGCCGTCGCCGCGGCGCGCGAGGCGCATGGCGCAGCGCGCATCCTGATCAACACCGCGGGCATCGCGCCGGCGGCCAGGATCGTCGGCAAGAACGGGCCGATGGCGCTCGACGAGTTCCGCAAGGGCATCGAGGTGAACCTGGTCGGCACCTTCAACACGCTGCGCCTGGCCGCGGCCGACATGATGAAGCTCGATCCACTCGAAGACGGTGAGCGCGGCGTGATCGTCAACACCGCGTCGGTCGCGGGCTATGAAGGCCAGATCGGCCAGGCCAGCTATGCCTCGTCGAAGGGCGGCGTGATCGCGCTGACGATCCAGGCCGCGCGCGAGTTCGCGGCCTCGGGCATCCGCGTCTGCACGATCGCGCCGGGCCTGTTCGAGACGCCGATGATGGCCGGCCTGCCGGAGAACGTGCGCGCGAGCCTGGCGGTGACCGTTCCGTTCCCGCAGCGGCTGGGACGCGCCGAGGAATATGCGAAGCAGGCGATCAACATCGTCGAGAGCGTGTATCTGAACGGCGAGACCATCCGCCTGGACGCGTCGCTGAGAATGGCGGCGCGCTGACAGCGCGATCGCAGGCCAGCGCGGGCTGCGCACTCAGCCTGCGCTGTCGATCTCGGGAGCGCCGAAGCCTTCCGGCAGATTGTGGTCGAAGCACTTTTCCTCGCGGCGCTCGCTGATGCGCCAGCCGTCCGCGGTGCGCACCAGCGCGTCGTCGTACCAGAGGCCGACGAACATCGTGTGCCGGCCCTTGCCCGGCACGTCCATCACCATCGGGTTGAAGCAGATCATTCTCGAAGTGGCGCGATCGCCGTCGAGCTGGATCGACAGATTGCCGTTCATGTGCAGGTAGGAGACGAAGACCGCCGGCAGCACCTGGCTCAGCCAGGCCTTGACCTGGGGAAAGCGTCCGTCGATGCCGCCCATGGCGCGGTAGTCGATATAGGCATCGGGCGTGAAGACGCGATCCAGCTCATCGAACCGCCGTCGGTCGATGGCGCTGGCGTAGTCGGTCATCAGTTGCTGGATTTCGAGACGATCCGATATTTCCTGCAGTTTGAGCACGATGTTTTCTCCCGATCTCTGTCTGTCTGCGCGCCGCCGTTACAACTCGACCATCTCGAAGTCCGCCTTGCCGGTGCCGCAGTCCGGGCACTTCCAGTCGGTCGGCACGTCCTCCCAGCGCGTGCCGGGCGCAATCCCTTCCTGCGGAAGACCCAGCGCTTCGTCGTAGATGAAACCGCAGCTGAGGCACTGCCAGGTTTTCACGGCAGCGGCCTCAGGCGTCGAAGCGCACGTGTACCGCGGCCGGCACGCGCATGTTGACGCCCGTCACCTGGGGCGGCTCGTAGTCCGGGTCGAGCCGCAGGTTCGGCAGATGATCGAACAGCGCGTTGAGTGCGCGCGTCATCTCCACGCGCGCCAGGTGCTGGCCGATGCAGACGTGCGCGCCGTAGGCGAAGCCCATGTGGCGCAGCGGCTTGCGGCCGATGTCGAAGCGGTCGGGTTTGTCGTAGCGCGCGGGGTCGCGGTTGTAGGCGCCGGTCATGGCGTCGATCTCGGCGCCGGCCGGAATCTGCACGTCGTCGAGCACCACCGGCTGCAGCGTCAGCCGCGGGCATACCGTCACCGGCGGTTCCCAGCGCAGCGCTTCCTCGATGGCCGCGGGGATCAGCGCGCGATCGCGGCGCACCGCGTCCAGCTGATCGGGGTTGCTCAGCAGGCCCGCGAGCAGCGAACTCGTGGCGCGATACGTGGTGTCGCCGGCCGCGTTGATCAGCTGGCGCAGGAACGACACCAGCACCTCGTCGGGCAGGCGCTCGCCCTCGATCTCGGCCTGCGCCAGCGTGCTCACGAGATCGCTGCCACCGCCGTTGCGGCGCTCGTCCAGCAACAGCGCGTAGTAGGCGCCGAGCTTCTGCGAGGCCTCCACGCCGTGCGCGACGTCGACCACGATGCAGGTCAGGCCCACGGCGAGCTTGTGGAATACCGCGATGTCGGCCTGCGGCAGCTCCAGCTGCCGGTAGATGATCTGGAATGGGTAGTACTGGGTGAACTCGCGCACCAGATCGGCGCGGCCCTTGCCCTTGAAGCCTTCGATGAGCCCGTGCACCACCGGGTCGACCAGGGTGTCGCCCCATTTCGACACCACGCTGGGCATGAAGGCCTTCTGGAACAGCCGGCGATAGCGCGTGTGTTCGGGCGCGTCCATGACCGTGAGGCTGCGGCCGAAGCACAGGCCGACGTTGCGCTCGAAGATGGTGTTGGAGAACAGCTGCGGCGTTTCCAGCACCTGCTGGATGTCGGCGGCGCCCAGCACCATGTACTTGGGCAGGCCCTGCATGGTCAGGTCCGGCGGCGAGCCCAGCAGCTCGCGGTAATCGAGCTCGAACACCGACTTCTGCCGACGCATCTCCGCCAGGCGTGCATACGGGTCTTCGCCCGAGCCCGACTGGGTCGCCGACTCGAAAGTCGCGAAGGGATCGAAGGACGGGTCGTCGAAATCGGCGATGCGGTTGGACCGATGCATGGCGGGCCTCAATGGGCTATGACTGACGGATGCTCAGCGATGCATCATAAAAGCCGTTGCACGATCGTGCAATTAACTCTCGAAGAAGTCAATCTTAAAACTAACGACTTGACAGTTTTGGAGGAGCGGAGCGATATTGCGTAACAGGTTGTGCCACCCGCTCTTATAGAAGCGGGGCCTAGGAAACGACTCTGAAACCGATGTGAGGAGAAGTCGTGCCGCTGGTCTATGAAACCCTCAAGAACTGGTCGATCGCGCCGATCGAGCAGGCATTCACTGCGCGGGACACGATGCTCTACGCCCTGGGCGTGGGCGCCGGCCAGCCGTCGGACGTCAGCGCGGGCGAGCTGCAATACATCTACGGCCCCGAGCTGCGCGCGCTGCCGACCATGGCCACCGTGCTCGGCAACGATCCCATGTGGATGCGCGCACCGGGTACCGGCATCGACTGGCGCAACGTGGTGCACGGCGAGCAGTTCCTGAAGATCCACAAGCCGCTGCCGGCCGCGGGGCGCATCGTGGGACGCGCCAAGGTCGACGAGATCTACGACAAGGGCGCGGGCAAGGGCGCCGTGCTGTTCTATTCCTTCGGCATCCACGATGCGGCCGACGACAGCCTGTATGCCACCGTCGCCTTGTCGGCATTCATCCGCGGCCAGGGTGGCTTCGGCGGCCCGGCCACGGGTGCACCGCGCCCGCAGGCGCTGCCCGAAGATCGCGAGCCGGATTTCAAGCTCACGCTGACGACGCGCCCCGAACAGGCCGCGCTGTACCGGCTCTCGGGCGACGACAACCCGATGCACGTGGACCCCGCGGCCGCGGCCGAAGCCGGTTTCCGCCAGCCGATCCTGCATGGCCTCTGCGCCTACGGCATGGCCGGGCGCGGCATCGTCGGCCTGCTCTGCGGCCACCGGCCCGAGCGCCTGCGCGTGCTGAACCTGCGCTTCACCGATCTGATCTATCCCGGCGAGACGCTCGCGCTGGAAGTGTGGACGCTCGGTGCAGGTGCCGCCGCGTTTCGCGTGCGCATAGTCGAGCGCGGCGTGATCGCGCTGAGCAACGGCTATGCGGAGTTCGAAGCATGAAGCCATCGCCGTCCATCCCGCTTGCGCCTGCCGCAAGCCAGCGAGGTTGAACCATGGAATACCAGCAGATCAGCTATGAGGTCTTCGGCGCCGTGCTGCGCGTTTGCCACAACCGCCCGGACAAGGGCAACGCCGAAACTGAGCAGCTGCTCGGCGAGCTCGACCACGCGCTCGAACGCGCCAGGAACGACGACGCCATCCGCGTGCTGATCCTCGGCGGCAAGGGCAAGCACTTCTCCGCGGGTCACGACCTCACCGACGGCCTCGCCACGCGCGGCAGCTTCACGCCCGAGCAGCACTGGCTGTGGGAGATCGAGCACTACTACGGCAACGCGCTGCGCATCTGGGATTTCCCCAAGCCCACCATCGCGCAGGTGCAGGGCGCCTGCATCGCAGGCGGATTCATGGTCGCCAACATGTGCGATCTGATGGTCGCCAGCGAAGACGCGCTGTTCTCCGACCCGGTCGTGCACAGCCTCGCCGCCGCCGCGGTCGAGGTGCTGGTGCATCCCTGGGTCATGGGCACGCGCAAGGCCAAGGAGTTCCTGTTCACCGGCCAGAAGCTCACCGCGGCCGAGGGCAAGGAGTGGGGCATGATCAACCACGTGGTGCCGCGCGCGGAACTCGAAGATTTCACCATGAAGCTGGCCCAGCACATCGCGCTGGCGCCGCCGGTGGCCATTCGCATGATCAAGCGCTCGCTCAACCGCACCGCCGACATGCAGGGCTTCCGCAATTCGCTGGCCGCGCATTTCGATACGCACCTGTTGAGCACCTCGACGCAGGAATGGAAGGACGTGGTCGCGGCCGGCATGGCCAAGTCGATCGAAGCGGCGAAGAACAACGCCGGCGTCAAATCCTGAGCCGCGAGAGCAACGACGTGCCATTCGATTATCAGACCGTCAAACACTGGCCGATCGCAGCGGCCAGCGAAGACTACGATCGCGCAGCCTGCGCCGCGTTCGCGCACGCCATCGGCGCCGGCCTGGCGCCGGCGTACGCGGCGATCGAGCAGCCCTACATCGACGGCGAATTAGCCTTGCCGATGATGGCGGTGATTCTCGGCAGCGCCGGCGCGCTGTGGACCAACGAGCCCGAAACCGGCATCGACTGGACGCGCATGCTGCACGCGGAAGAAGCGGTGACGCTGCACCGCCCGCTGCCGCCGCGGGGCCGCATCACCGCGCAGTTCGCGGTCGACGAGATCTACGACAAGGGCGCCGGCAAGGGCGCGCTGATGTACGAAAGCGCGCGCCTGGTCGACGCGTCCGGCGAGCACCTGGCCACGGTCAAGGTGACGATGTTCCTGCGCGGCAACGGCGGCCAGGGCGGCGCGACCGGCGAGGCGCCCAAGCCGCGCCCGGCGCCGCCGGATCGCGCGCCCGACGCGGTGATCGAGCTGCCGACGCCGCGCGACGACGACGCGCCCTACAAGCTGCCCGCGATCTTCGATGCCGCGCGCAACGCGGGCGGCGGCGCGGCGCAGTCGATGCTGCGCGGCGTCTGCGCGTTCGGGCTCGCCGGGCGCGCGCTGATTCTCGGCGCCTGCGGCGGCGATGCCGTGCGCCTGCAGCAGATCGGGCTGCGTTATACCGGCCCGGTGTTCACGGCAGAAACCCTGCGCACCGAGATCTGGCAGCTCGGCGAGGGCCGCATGGCGTTCCGCGTGAAGTCGATCGAACGCGACAGCGTCGTGATGAACAACGGCTACGCCCAGATCCAGGCCAGCTGAACCAACCGCCCCAAGAAACGGAACGCACCATGGGAATCCCCTACACCCACATCGACAAGCTCTTCATCGACGGCGCCTGGGTTGCTTCGAGCGAGCGTGCGCGCGAGCCGGTGATCAACCCGGCCACCGAAGAAGTCATCGCCGAGGCGCCGATCGGCGGCCGCGCCGAGGCCGAGGCCGCGATCGCCGCGGCGCGCCACAGCTTCGATCACGGACCGTGGTCGCAGATGTCGATGCAGCAGCGCGCCGAAGTCATGCGCCGCTTCCGCGACGCGCTGGTCGAAAACGGTGATCGCATCAAGGCGCTGCTCACGGCCGAGGCCGGCGCGACTTTCGGCATCATGAACGGGCCGCAGTTCGGTGGTGCGATCCGCGCGCTCGACTTCGCCATCGAGCAGGGTTTGAGGATGAAGCCGGAGATGACGCCGGTGGAGATCCGTCCCAACCCCTACGATCCGCGCGGCAACGATATGATCGGCGCCGCTTCGGTCGAGCACGAGCCTTTCGGCGTCGTGGTGGGCATCACTGCCTACAACTATCCGTTCTTTCTGAGCCTGGGCAAGATCGCGCCGGCGCTGATGGCCGGCAACAGCATCGTGCTCAAGCCTTCGCCGTTCACGCCGTATTCGACACTGCTGTTCGGTGAGATCGCGCAGAGCGTGGGCATTCCCAAAGGCGTGCTCAACATCGTCACCGGCGGCCCGGAAGTCGGCAGCATGCTGACCACCGATCCGCGTGTCGACCTGATCAGCTTCACCGGCTCCGATGCCGTGGGCGCCGCGATCATGGGTCAGGCCGCGCCGACGCTGAAGAAGCTGCATCTTGAGCTCGGCGGCAAGTCGGCACTGATCGTGCGCGCCGACGCCGACGTGCAGGCCTCGGCGATGCTCGCGCTGATGTGCTTCACCATGCATTCGGGGCAGGGCTGCGCGCTGCTCACGCGCTACATCGTGCACAACTCCGTGCGCGCGGCCTTCGTCGCCACCATCAAGGGCGCGCTCGCGCACTGGAAGCAGGGCGATCCTTCCGATCCCAGCGTACTCATGGGGCCGCTGATCCGCGCCGCGGCGCGCGCCAAGACCGAGCGCTACGTGCAGATCGGCCTCGACAGCGGCGCGAAGCTCATCGTGGGCGGCAAGCGGCCCGCGCATCTGCAGCGCGGCTACTTCTTCGAGCCCACCTTGTTCGACGATGTCGACAACCGCTCGGCGCTGGCGCAGGACGAGATCTTCGGACCCGTGGGTGCGGTGATCGGCTACGACACCGACGAGCAGGCCATCGCGCTGGCCAACGACAGCCCGCTGGGCCTGTACGGCGCGGTCAATTCTGCGGACAAGGCCCAGGCCTTCCGCATGGCGCGGCGCCTGCGCACCGGCAACGTCTGGATCAACGGCGGGCTCAACGACCTCACGGTCGAGGTGCCCTTCGGCGGCTACAAGCGCTCGGGCATCGGCCGCGAGTTCGGCTCGCGCTGGCTCGCCGAGTACATGCAGGAAAAAGCGATCGTGTATCCCATCGGCTGATACGAAAGACAAGAACCGACCATTCCATGGACTTCAAGCTCGACCCCGCAGACGATGCCTTCCGCCAGGAAGTACGCGCGTTCCTGCAGGAACATCTTCCGCCCGACCTCGCCAGGCGCGGCGCCTGCGGCTTTCATCCCATCCGCGCGGATCAGCGGCGCTGGCAGCGCACGCTGTTCGACCGCGGCTGGGGCGCGCCCAACTGGCCGGTCGAATACGGCGGCACCGGCTGGTCGCATCTGCGCCAGTTCATTTTCGACGAGGAATGCGCGCTGGCCGGTGCGCCGGCTACCGACAACGGCGGCCTGCGCATGTTCGGCCCGGTGATCTACGCCTACGCCGGCGACGAGCTCAAAGCACGGCTGCTGCCGGGCATTCTCAAGGGCGAGCTCTACTGGGGCCAGGGCTTCTCCGAGCCCAACGCCGGTTCCGATCTCGCCGCGCTGGCCACGCGCGCGGTGCGTGAGGGCGACGAGTACGTCGTCAACGGCCACAAGATCTGGACCACCGGCGCGCACACCTGCGACATCATCGGCCTGCTCGTCAAGACCAACCCCGAGGCCAAGCAGCGCGGTATCTCGTTTCTGTGCGTGGACCCGGCCACGCCGGGCATCACGGTGCGGCCCATCATCGACATCGGCGAGGCACACAGCCTCAACGAAGTGTTCTTCGACAACGTGCGCGTGCCGGTGAGCAACCTGCTCGGTGAAGAGAACAAGGGTTGGACCTACGCCAAGGCCGTGCTCGAGAACGAGCGTGCCACCAGCGCTGAAGTGCCGCTCAACAAGCGCAAGCTCGCGCAGCTGCGCCATATCGCCGGGCACGAGCGCAGCGACGGCCGCCGCGTGATCGACCTGCCGGGCTTCGCGCCGCGGCTGGCGCAGCTCGAAGTCGATCTGCGTGCGCTCGAATGGCTGACGCTGCGCGCGCTGACCGAGAAGTCCGAGGGCGTCTCTCTGCCCTACGGCTCGCTGCTGAAGGTGCGTGGCTCCGAACTCGTGCAGCGCATCGGCGAACTCACCATCGAAGCGCTGGAACAGTACGGCAGCTATCTCTACGCCGAACCCGGCGAAAATCCCGATGCACGGCCGGACTGGCCTTCGGGCCCCGACTACGCGCCCGGCGTCGCCGCCGATTTCATGTACCGCCGTGCCGCCACCATTTACGGCGGCGCCAACGAAGTGCAACGCACGATCATCGCGCGCTCGTTCCTGGGGCTCTGAACATGGATTTTCACCTCACCGACGAACAGGAAATGCTGCGCGAGAGCGCGCGCCGTTTTCTCGAAAAGGAATGCTCGCTGGAGCAGCGGCTGCACGCGCCCGTCGAGGGCGGCTTCGACGCCGCGCGCTGGTCCCGCTTCGCCGACATGGGCTGGCTCGCCGCATCGCTGCCCGAGGATTGCGGCGGCCTGGGCGGCGACATCGTCGAGGCCGCGCTGCTGATGGAGGAGTTCGGCCGCACGCTGGTGGTGGACCCGTTCTGGGGCATCGGCGTGCTGGCCGCGCAGACCCTGCTCGCGGCCGACGCCGAAAAGGCCAGAGAGCTGCTGCCGCTGCTGTGCGCGGGCGAGTTGCGGCCCGCGCTGGCGCACCACGAGCTGCAGTCGCGCGGCGTGATCGAGCACGTCACCACGCAGGCGCGGCCGGCCGGCGACGGCGCCTGGACACTGCATGGCGAGAAGACGCTGGTGATGGGCGGCAACGTCGCCGATCGCTTCATCGTCTCGGCGCGCACCGCGGGCGACAGCCGCGACCGCGACGGCATCACGCTGTTCCTGATCGATGCGAACGCGCCCGGTCTGCAGCGCCGCGATGTGCGCCTGATCGACAATCGCTGGACCGCCGAGATCACGCTCGACCGCGTGCAGGTCACTGCGGCCGATCTGCTCGGCGAAGTCGGCCAGGGCTGGACTGCACTCGAATACGGCCATGCGCGCGGGCTCATCGCGCTGTGCGCCGAGGCCGTGGGCGTGATGGAGCGCGCGATGTGGATCACGCGCGACTACCTGCGTACGCGCAAGCAGTTCGGCGTCACGCTCAACACGTTCCAGGCGCTGCAACACCGCATGGCCGAGATGCTGATCGAGCTGGAACTGTCGCGCTCGATGGTCTATCGGGCGATGGCCTACCTCGCCAGGCCGCTCGCGGCGCGCCAGGCGGCGCTGTCGGTGACCAAGGCGCGCGTCGGGCAAAGCGGCCGCTTCGTCTGCGCTCACGGCATCCAGCTGCATGGTGGTATCGGCGTGACCGAGGAGTACAGCATCGGCCACTACTTCAAGCGCATGACCGTGTTCGAGAATGAGCTCGGCAGCGCGCAGTTCCACCTGGAGCAGCTGGCCCTGTGCGAATGCGCCGAGCCGGTCGCCGCACGTCCATAGAACTGACAATCAGTTAGTATTTAGCCCATGCCGGAAGAAGACCCGGCCGCAGGAGACTTCCATGAATAGCCCCGCTTACCCGATTTACGACGCCGATCAGCACTACTACGAAACGCCCGACGCGTTTCTGCGCTATCTGCCCAAGCAGTTCAAGAAAGAATTCCAGTACGTGACGGTCAACGGCCGCACCAAGCTGGCCGTTGCCGGCATGTTGTCGGAATACATCCCGAACCCGGCCTTCGAAGTCGTCGCCGCGCCCGGCGCGCACGAAAAGTGGTTCCGCGGCCAGAATCCAGAAGGCCTGTCGCTGCGCGAGATCGGCGGCAAGGCGGTGCCCTCGGACGCCGCTTTCCACAGCGGTCCGGCGCACTTGAAGGAACTCGACAAGAACGGCGTGCACGCCAGCATCCTGCTGCCGACGCTGGCCTCGATCATCGAGGAGCGTCTGGGCGACAAGCCCGAGGTCATCGCCGCGCTGTTCCATTCACTGAACCAGTGGGTGCGCGACGAGTACGGCTTCGCCAACGGCCGCCAGTTCCCGGTGGCGGCGATCAATCTCGCCAATCTCGAACTCGCGCTGCAGGAACTCGATTTCGTGATCGAGGCCGGCGCGCGCGTGGTGCTGCTGCGTCCGGCGCCGGTGCCGGGCCTGCGCGGCGGCCGCTCGTTCGGTTTCAAGGAATTCGACCCGTTCTGGGCACGCTGCGCCGAAGCCAAGATCCTGGTGGCGCTGCACACCTCGGACACCGGCTACGACCGCATCTACCAATGGTGGACCCAGGGCGGCGCCGGCGAGACGCGGCCGTTCGAGAAGGACACGTTCAAGGAAGTGATCGACGTGGTGCTGGGCCGGCCGATCCAGGATGCGCTGTCGGCGTTGATCTGCCACGGCGTGTTCGATCGCCATCCCGGCGTGCGCGTGGCCTCGCTGGAGAACGGCTCGTCATGGCTGGAGCCGCTGCTCAAGCGCTTCGAAAGCACGTACCACAAGATGCCGCGCGACTTCAAAATGGACCCGCTGGAAGCTTTCCGCCGCCACGTCTACGTGGCGCCGTTCTACGAGGACTCGGTGCGCACCGTGGCCGGCCTGATCGGCATGGACCGCGTGCTGTTCGGCAGCGACTGGCCGCACCCGGAGGGCCTGGCCAAACCGCTCGATTTCTTCAAGGACATCGAGGACCTCGATCCGGCCGAGCAGCAGATGGTCATGAGCAGCAACCTCAAGTCGCTGCTCGAAGGCAACTGGAATTAAAGTTCCCGCCTTCGCGTCACACACATCAGGAGAGATCATGGGCGGCAAGCTTGATGGAAAAATCGCAGTCGTCACCGGCGGCGGCCGCGGCATCGGCAAGGCCATCGCCAGAACCCTGGCCGAACTCGGCGCGACCGTGGTGGTGGCCGTACGCACCGCGAGGTACGGCGAGGAAGCGGTTGCCGAGATCGTCGGCAAGGGCGGCAAGGCCAGTCTGTTCGCCGGCTTCGATCTGGCCGAGCGATCGGCCAGCAAGGCCCTGATCGAGGACACCGTGCAGCGGCACGGCAAGCTCGACATCCTGGTGCTGTGCGCGGCCGATGCGCCCAACGGCGCGCTGGTCGACATGGCCGACGACGACTTCGATCTGATGACGCGGAGTAATTTCTACTCCACGTTCTGGTTCGCCAAGGACGCGATTCCGCACCTGGCCAAGAGCGGCGCGGGGCGCATGATCTGCATCTCGTCGTGTGCCGGCAATCGCCTGAACACGCCGGGCATCGTGCCCTACGGCGCCAGCAAGGCGGCGATCAATTCGCTGATCCGCGGCCTGGCGGTGGAATACGGGCGACTGGGCATCACCTTCAACACGGTGGACCCGGGCCTGATCGCTTCCGACCGCATGTACCTGCCGGCCGACATGGTCAAGGCCATCACGTCGAGCTTCCCGGTTGCGCGTATCGGCGAGAGCCCCGAGATCGCCAATGCCGTCGCCTTCCTGGCCTCGCCGGAATCGGGCTATGTCACCGGACACCATCTGGTGGTGGACGGCGGCGCGAGCCTCGGCAGCGTGCCGAACCTCGACGAGTCGCTGAATACGGAAGAAGCCGCGGGCAAGCGCTGAACTGCCCATCACTACAGGAGAACGAAATGTCGAAGAAAGGACAGCTGCTGGTGTTCAGCAACGCCAAGCCCGGGACCGAAGCTGAATTCAACGAATGGTACGACCGCCAGCACGTGCCGGACACGCTGCGCATCGCGCCGGAAATCCGTTCGGCACAGCGCTTCAGCCTCAACTCCATCGCCGCGGCGCCGGGCACGCCGGCCTGGCAATACGTCACGCTCTATGAACTCGACGCCGAACACGTCGGCGAAGTCATGCAGCGCATGAACGAGGCCATGATCGGCGGCAGGATTCCGATGTCCGACAACGCCGAGCTGTCGACCGTCACGGTGCTGCACGCCACGGCCCTCGGCGCGCCGGTACTCAACCGGGTCGCCGAGCAAGCCTGATCCGCTTTTCGTAGGGCGGGTGCAACCCGCCTTCCGTATCCGCCAGGGCCGAAACCTCGGTTTTCAGCCCCGCGGAAGGCGGGTTGCACCCGCCCTACGCCGTTCAGAACGGCGAGGGCAGCCCGTCCTCGACGCGATGCGTGAGGCTCCAGTCCTTGTACGTGACGCGATGCGCGATGCGCCATTCGCCGTCGCGCTTCTCGAAGCGGTCGATGTAACGGCCGCCGGCGATCAGGTGCCAGGCCTGGCCATCGGCCTCGTAGCGGTGGTGCGCGGTGATGCGGCAGCGGCTCTGCGCGACGTCGCCATCGACGTCGATGACGATGTTGTCGATGGAATGCTGGGTGAGCGTGAAGCGCTCGTGCATCTTCACCATCATCGGCGCGAGCTCGTCGATGCTGCCGGCGAACATGCCCGCGTGCTCGTCGCTGCCGTCGACGTGGAACACCGATCGCAGCAGCGCCTCATCGGCGTTGTCGGCGGCATCGCAGTAGCGGATCAGCACCTGGGTGATGCGGTCCTTGTCGATCAGCGTCTGCAGCGCCAGGCTATCGATGCCGCTCATGCCTCGCTCACCGCCACCGCGTACTGCTGGCGCAACTGCACCTTGTTGATCTTGCCGGTGGGCAGCTTGGGCAGCTCCGCCACGACAAATATTTTCTTGGGCTTCTTGTAGCTGGCGATCTGCTGGCGCGTGTGTTCGATCAGCTCGGCTTCGGCCGCCGCGAGGCCGGCGCGCAGCACGACTACCGCACACACCGACTCGCCCCACTTCGCATCGGGCAGGCCGATCACCGCGCACTCGGAAACCGCGGCATGCAGCAGCAGCGCTTCCTCCACTTCGCGCGAATAGATGTTCTCGCCGCCGGAGATGATCATGTCTTTCTTGCGGTCGACGAGGTACAGCAGCTCGTCCTCGTCGAGCCGGCCCATGTCGCCGCTGTGGCACCAGCCGTCGCGGAAAGTGTCGAGCGTGCCGGGATGGTTGTTCCAGTAGCCGCGCGCCATCGCGGTGGATTTCACCGCCACTTCGCCAGCGCTGCCGCGCGGCACTTCGCGGCCGTCCTCGTCGACGATCTTGAGCAGGGTGTTCGGGAACGGATGGCCCACCGAGGTCAGCCAGCGGCGTTCGCGCTCGCTGCCGTTGGGCCGGTGCTGCTCGGGCTGCAGGCCGGCGATGATCACTTCCGACTGGCCGTAGAACTGCAGGAACACATTCTCGCCCAGCAGGCGCATGCCGAGCTGCAGCACCGGCCCCGGCATCGCCGAGGCCGAATAGATGATCTTCTTCAGCGCGGACAGATCCAGCTGCTCGATGCCCGGCTGCTCCAGCACCATCTGCACCATGGTCGGCGCGAGGTGCCAGACCGTGATGCGCTCGCGCACCGAGTCGGCGAGCAGCGCCGCGGGCTCGAACAGGCGGTGCAGGTGCACGGTGCCGCCGCGGAAGTGGATCGCGAGCTGGATCGCCATCGCGCCGATATGGAACATCGGCATCACCAGCAGCGCCTTGTCGGCCAGCCCGGTGCGCTGCTCGTTGGACAAGGTGTGCGCTATCTGCCGGTATTCGCGCTGGCCCCAGATGCAGCCCTTGGGCCGGCCGGTGGTGCCGCTGGTGTAGATCAGGCAGGCGATGTCTTCTTCCACCGCGTGGATAGCCGGGCCGGCCTCGTCGCCGCCGGCGATGAAGGCGTCGTAGTCCTGCGCCCAGTCGGCGCTGCCGCCGATGCAGACGTAGTGCTCGATGCTCTTGAAGTCGGCGCGCAGCCTGTCGACCACGTCGAGATACTGTGCCTCGAAGATCAGCACGCGCGGCGCCGCGTCCTTGACGATGAAGGCCATCTCGGGTGGCGCCAGGCGGAAGTTGACCGTGGCGATGATCATGCCGCTGAGCTGGCCGGCCGCGAGTACCTCGCCGTATTCCATACAGTTCATCGCCAGCATCGATACGCGGTCCTGCTTGCGCACGCCGACGCGCTCCAGCGCCGAAGCCAGACGCCGCGCGTGATCCAGCAGCCCGCGATGCGTGAGCCGGCGATCGCCGACGATGTAGGCGGGCGTGTCGCCGAAGCGGACCGCGTTGAGTTCCAGCATGTCGGCCAGGGTCAGTGGCAGGTGATTGCGCATGGCGACTGTCTCCTCCGCGTAGCAGCTTTAAGGGTTCGACTGGGGTCCGCGAATGTCGTGATCTGCGCCCGGTGTCGATTCGAATGGCACCATGATAAGCTGACGGCACGTCAGTTTTGTAGTCCACTCGAAAAAGCGGAAAGCGGACGGCTTGCCGTTTGGCCCCGACGACACCCTCAGAGTGCCAGCGGGCGCCGCATGTCGCCGCAATCCTGGAGCCAGCGAAGAACAATGCTACTCACGTCCGACCAGACGATGATCCGCGAGGCCGCGCGCAGCTTTGCCGCGCAAAGCCTCGCGCCCTATGCCGCGGAATGGGACCGCAGCCATGCCTTCCCGGCCGAGGCGCTGCGCCAGATGGGCCAGATGGGCCTGCTCGGCATGCTGGTGCCGCCCGAGTACGACGGTGCCGGCGCCGACCATGTCGCTTACGCGCTGGCGCTGGAAGAAATTGCGGCCGGCGATGGCGCGACGTCCACGATCATGAGCGTGCATAACTCGGTCGGCTGCATGCCGATCTACAAGTTCGGCAACGCTGCTCAGAAGGAGCGATTCCTCAAGCCGATGGCGCGCGGCGAACAGTTGGGCGCGTTCTGCCTGACCGAGCCGCAGGCCGGATCGGACGCCGCAGCGCTGCGCACTCGCGCCCGGCGCAGCGATCGCGGCTGGGTCATCAGCGGCACCAAGCAGTTCATCACCAGCGGCAAGAACGCACAGGTGGCGATCGTGTTCGCGGTCACCGATCCGGCCGCGGGCAAGAAGGGCATCAGCGCCTTCATCGTGCCTACCGGCACGCCGGGTTACCGCGTGGCGCGGCTCGAAGCCAAGATGGGCCAGCATGCCTCGGACACCGCGCAGATCGCGTTCGAGGACTGTGAAGTATCGGCCGACCAGATGCTGGGCGCCGAAGGCGAGGGCTATCGCATCGCCTTGTCGAACCTTGAAGGCGGCCGCATCGGCATCGCCTCGCAGGCTGTGGGCATGGCGCGCGCGGCCTTCGAAGCCGCGGTGAGCTACGCCAACGATCGCAAGAGCTTCGGCAGTACCATCATCTCGCACCAGGCCATCGCCTTCCGCCTCGCCGACATGGCGACGAAAATCGAAGTGGCGCGGCAGATGGTGCTGCACGCCGCGAGCTTGCGCGAGGCCGCGCAACCCTGCCTGCGCGAAGCCTCGATGGCCAAGCTGTTCGCGTCCGAGATGGCCGAACAGGTTTGTTCCGATGCGATCCAGATCCACGGCGGCTACGGCTATGTCGACGACTTTCCCGTCGAGCGCATCTACCGCGACGTGCGCGTGTGCCAGATCTACGAAGGCACCAGCGACATCCAGCGCCTGGTGATCGCGCGGCCGCTGGTGCAGCGGTAAACCGTCATGACCATCGAAAACGGAGTACCAATGATGCAAGCTGCTGCCCGGCACGGCACCGCCGATGCGCCCGCGATGAAGACGCGCGTCACCGAGATGCTCGGCATCCGCTATCCGATCGTGCAGGGCGGCATGATGTGGGTGGGCCGCGCCGAACTCGCGGCCGCGGTTTCCAACGCGGGCGGCCTCGGCATCCTCACCGCGCTGACCCAGCCCACGCCCGATGCACTGGCGCTGGAGATCGAGCGCTGCCGCAGCATGACCGACCAGCCCTTCGGCGTGAATCTGACGATCCTGCCCAGCGCCACGCCGCCGCCCTACGAGGCCTATCTCGACGTGGTGATCAACTCGGGCGTAAAGATTCTGGAAACCGCGGGCAACAATCCGCGCGAGTTCATCATCAAGGCCAAGAAGGCCGGCGTGACGATCCTGCACAAGTGCACGGCGGTGCGGCATGCGCTGTCGGCCGAGCGTAACGGCGTCGACATCGTCAGCATCGACGGCTTCGAGTGCGCGGGTCATCCGGGCGAGGACGACATCGGCGGCCTGGTGCTGATCCCGGCCGCGGCGAAGAAGCTGCGCATTCCGGTGATCGCCTCGGGTGGCATCGGCGACGGCCGCGGCCTGGCCGCGGCGCTGGTGCTGGGCGCCGCGGGCGTCAACATGGGCACGCGCTTCTGTGCGACCAAGGAGGCGCCGATCCACGACAACATCAAGCAGATGATGGTGAGCAAGAGCGAGCGCGACACCAACATCATCTTCCGCACGCTGCACAACAGCGGCCGCGTGCTCAAGAACGCCATTTCCAACGAAGTGGTGGCCACCGAATATCGTCCCGGCGGCTGCGAGTTCGGCGACATCCATCACCTGGTCAAGGGCATCCGCGGCCGCGAGGCGCTGGAAACCGGCGCCATCGACGGCGGGCTGGTCTGGGGCGGGCAGGTGGTGGGCCTGATCGACGACGTGCCGAGCTGCCACGAGCTGATCCAGCGCATGGTCGCCGAATGCCGCCAGCAGATCGCCGCATCCACCATCTGAGAATCTTAAGGACAAGCATGAGCAACGAAGCCGTGATCATCGACGCGGTGCGCACGCCTTACGGCAAGCGCGCCGGACAGCTGCGCGAATGGCGCCCCGATAGTCTGCTGGCTTCGACCATCGCCGCGCTCGTCGCGCGCAGCGGCGTGTCGCCGGGCAAGGTCGAGGACGTGATCGCTGGTTGCGTGAGCCAGGCCGGCGAACAGGCTGCGAATGTGGGCCGCCTCGCCGCGCTGATGTCGGGCCTGCCGCCCGCGGTGTCGGGCGTCGCGCTCAACCGCATGTGCGGATCGAGCCAGCAGGCCACGCATTTCGCCGCGCAGGCGGTCGCCGCGGGCGACATGGACTACGTGATCGCGGGCGGCGTCGAGAGCATGACGCGCGTGCCGATGTTCCTCGACGTGACGCTGGGGCAGAGCGAGTTCAAGGGCTTCGAGAGCCTCAACCCGAAGCTGCTGGAGCTGTATCCGCTGGTGCACCAGATCGAGAGTGCCGAGCGCATCGGTACGCAGTGGGAAATCTCGCGCCAGCAATGCGATGCCTGGTCGGTGGAGAGCCATCGCCGCGCGAGCCGGGCCGGCGCCGATGCGCCGCAGCCTTCGATACTCGAAGTGGCCGGCGTCGATGCCGACGGCGGTGCGATCACCGTGCATCGCGACGAAGGCGTGCGCGCGGTGGTCGACGCGGCGCGCATGGCCGCGCTCAAGCCGATCATGCGGCCGATGGGCGAGGGCGTGGTCACCGCCGCCAACGCCAGCCAGATTTCCGACGGCGCATCGGCCGTGCTGATCGCCGATCGCGCGGTGGCGCTGGCCGATGGACTCAGGCCGAAGGCACGCTTTCTTGCACGCGTGGCCTGCGGCTCCGACCCGGTGCTGCAGCTCACCGGCGTGATCCCGGCCACGCACAAGGCGCTCGCTCGTGCCGGCCTCAGCATCGCCGATCTCGACTGGGTGGAGATCAACGAGGCCTTTGCCAGCGTGGTGCTGGCCTGGGCGCGCGAGTTCACGCCGGACATGGACAAGGTCAATCCCTGGGGCGGCGCGATCGCGCACGGCCATCCGCTGGGCGCCAGCGGCGGCGGCCTGCTCGCGAAGATGCTCGACGGCCTCGCGGCCACCGGCGGTACGCTGGGCCTGCAGCTGATGTGCATCGGCCACGGCATGGCGACGGCGACCATCGTCGAGCGCGTGTAGGCCAGTGTCCTGTAATCAGTTATGCGCATTGCCCTCTTGCTCCGGGAGAGACCGCCGCAACACGGCTGTTGCGGACTTGAGCCGAGGAACGCGGCGGTCTCCTCCCTCACCCACCGCTTGCTCCGCAAGCGGTCCCCCCTCTCCCGCTGCGCGGGAGAGCGAAGGTCGGAGGCGGTCTGCGACCGCCGGTTCCTGGAAAGCCCCATGTTCCTCACGGACCTGCTCATCGGCCATGACCCGGTGTAGGGCGGGTCGTGACCCGCCGTCGTCAAGCCCGAGCAAAAGCGGCGGGTCACGACCCGCCCTACGACCTAGGGAAGGTTCCTGGAAAGCCCCGTGTTCCTTGCGGAGATGACCGCCGCCGAAATCCCGTCCTGGCTGCAGCGTGCGCTTGCGCGCCCGGGCGTGTCGCGCTACGCCGACAACGGCGGCGTGGCGCTGCACTACCTGGAATGGAACGACGCCGCCAGCGGTCTGCCCGGCCTGCTGTTCGTGCCCGGCTATCGCGCGCATGCGCGCTGGTGGGATTTCATCGCGCCGATGTTCGCCGACCGCTTCCACGTAGTGGTGATGGAACTCTCCGGCATGGGTGACAGCGGGCGCCGCGCCGAGTATCGGCCCGGCGATTTCGCCGGCGACATCGTCGCGGTGACACGCCACAGCGGCCTGCGCGCGCCCATCGGCATCGGCCACAGCTACGGCGGTTCGCGCCTGCTGTATGCCTGCAGCGGGCAGCCCGCGATGTTCGCGCGCGCGATCGTCGTCGACAGCTACGTGCACTTCGCCGACATGGGGCCGATCGAAGACTATCCGTCCATCGGCAGCCGCCGCGTGCACCTCACGCTCGACGCCGCGCTGGCGCGTTTCCGCCTGTCGCCTGAACAGCCGGCGCATCCGGCGCTGCTGCGCTATCTCGCCGAAGGCTCGCTGCGCGAGGTCGAAGGCGGTTGGACCTGGAAGTTCGACATCGAGCTGCCGGGCGGCGGGCCCACCGAAGCCGATGGCGCGGCGGTCCTGCGGCGCATCCCGATTCCGGTGCACCTGGTCTGGGGCGAGCACAGCCTCGTCGTCGACGAGCAGTGCATGCGCCGCGTGGCCGCCACGCTGCCGCTGCGCCACGAGCCGATCATGGTGCCGGACGCGCATCACCACCTGATGCTGGACCAGCCGGTCGCGACGATCGGCATTCTGCAGGCGCTGCTGGCCTGAGCCTGGAGCCAAGGAGAACGACATGAGCGAACTGGTGCAGCTGCAAACCTTTGAGGCGGTGACCGTGGTCACGCTCAACGCGCCGGCCAAGCGCAACGCGCTGTCCACCGACATGCTCAATCTGCTGGTCGACAGGCTCAGCCAGCTGGCCGGCGACGAGGCCTGCCGCGCGATCGTGCTGACCGGCGCGGGCGAGCATTTCTGCGCCGGCGGCGACGTATCGCCGATGACGCGAGAGCGGCCCATGCTCGGCAGCCGCCAGCGCATCGAATCCGCGCATCGCGTGATCCGCCTGCTCGCCGGCGGCCCCAAGCCCGTGGTCGCGGCGGTGGAAGGCTTCGCCTTCGGCGCCGGCCTGTCGCTGGCCGCGGCCTGCGACACCGTGGTGTCGTCGCGCAGCGCCAAATACGCCGCGGTGTTCACCAAGGTCGGCCTGCTGCCCGACATGGGCGCGCTGTGGAGCATCCCGCAGCGCGTCGGCATGGCCGAGGCGCGCCGGCTGTTCTTCAGCGCGCGCACCGTGCTGGCCGAGGAGGCGCTGGCGCTGGGCCTGGCGGATCAGCTCGTCGATACCGGGCAGGCGCTGGCGGCCGCGCTGGAAGTGGCGCGCCGCTACGCCGCGGCGGCACCGCTGCCGGTGGCGATGATCAAGGCCGCCTATGCCAAGGGCTGCACCACGCTCGACGAGGCGTTGCGCGCGGAAGTGGACACGCAGCCGGCGCTGTATCTGACGCAGGATCATCTCGGCGCGGTCGAGGCCTTCCGCGAGAAGAAGCCCGCGCCGCCGTTCCGCGGTATGTAGGAATGCGAAGCCGTCGTATGGCGTAGGGCGGGTGCAACCCGCCTTTACGCGTATTTCCCAGCACGCGGAAGGCGGGTTGCACCCGCCCTACGAATGCTTTTGTAGGGGGGCGTAAGTCCCGACCTCAAGGCCTTAAGAAAACAGGAATTCCGGAGTCGCCAATGCCCGCCCAATACGACCAGCTGCTCCAGCTCGCGATCCCCGACTCGCAGCAGACCTACACCGCAACAGACGCCATGCGCTACGCGCTGAGCCTGGGCGTCGGCGCCGATCCGCTAGCCGAGGCGCAGCTCGCCTACGTCTACGAGAAGAACCTGCGCGTGCTGCCGACCATGGGCGTGGTGCTGGCGCATCCGGGCTTCTGGGCGCGCGAACTCGACAGCGGTATCGACTGGGTCAAGATCGTGCACGCCGAGCAGGGGCTGGTGCTGCATCGTCCGCTGCCGCCGCAGGCCAGCGTGATCGGCCGTTCGCGCATCGTCGACATCATCGACAAGGGGCCGGGCAAGGGCGCGTTCGTGTACTACGAGCGGCGCATGTTCGACGCCGCCAGCGGCGAGCCGCTGTGCACCTCGACGCAGACGCTGTTCTGCCGCGGCGACGGCGGCATCGGCGGACCGGCCAAGACCGCGCCGCCGCCGGCGGCGATGCCCGAGCGCGCGCCGGATCGGGTCTGCGACATCGCCACCGATCCGCGCATGGCGCTGCAATACCGCCTCAACGGCGACATGAACCCGCTGCATGCCGATCCCGCGGTCGCGCGCAAGGCGGGTTTCGAGCGGCCGATCCTGCACGGCCTGGCGACCTACGGCGTGGCCGGCCACGCGCTGCTGCAGGCGGTCTGCGGTTACGACGCCAGCCGCATCGCTGAGATTTCCGCGCGCTTCACCGCGCCGGTGTATCCGGGCGAAACGCTGCGCACCGAAATCTGGATCGACGGCGAACAGGCGAGCTTCACGGTGCGCGTGCCGGCGCGCAATGTCGTGGCGATCGGCAACGGCCGCGCCGTGATCCGCCCGGCGGCGGCCTGAAAAGTCGGCGAGAGTTGCACGATCGTATAATGCGGAATATAAAGCTGACGATCCGTCAGATAAGCTGGCCCCAGACCGGCGTGCCGGTTTGCCGCGCACGCCGAACCAACCTCGCTTCCGAGAAATAGAATGCCCAAAGTCGTCTTCGTCGAACACAGCGGCAAAGCACACACCGTGGAGGGCGCCGCCGGGCAGTCGCTGATGCAGGTCGCGGTCGATCACATGATTCCCGGCATCATCGCCGACTGCGGCGGCAGCGCGTCCTGCGGCACCTGCCACGGCTATGTGCAGGAGCCCTGGAACTCGCAACTCGCGCCGGCCGACGATACCGAGCAGTCGATGCTCGACGGCGTGCTGTACGGCGAAGCCAACAGCCGCCTGACCTGCCAGATCCGCCTGTCCGAGGAACTCGACGGCATCGAAGTGCGTCTGCCCAAGTCGCAGATCTGAGCCGTTCCGCAGTCCGCTTTACGCAGCATCGAGGCCTCATGGATTTCACAGCCACCATCCGCAAGCAGTTTCTCGGCGATCGCGCAGCGCCCGCGGTCGAGTTCGAAGGCCAGTGGTACACGCGCGGCGAACTCGCCGACTATGCCGGCGGCATCGCTGCGCTGCTGAAGCAGGCTGGCGTGCCCGGGAACAGCGCGGTCGGCATCATCGTGCGCAACCGCCTGCCGCACGCGGCGGCGATTCTCGGCCTGGTGGCGGCCAATCGCTCGTTCTCGATGATCTATGCCTTCCAGTCGCCCGAGGCGATGGCCAGGGACGTGGCCAAGCTGCAGCTCGCGGCGGTGGTCGCGGATCGTGAGGACTGGACCGCGCCGGTGATCGAGGCCGCGCGCGCGGCCGGCTCGCTGGGCATCGCCATCGCCATCACCGGCGAGCGCGTCGCGCTGGTGCCGCAGCTGAGCACGCTGGGCGCGGGTCCGTTCCGCGTAGCGCCGGCCGAGCCCGGCATCGAGGTGCTCACCAGCGGTACCACGGGCGCGCCCAAGCGCATCCAGATCCGCATGCCGGTGCTGGAGCGCGCGGTATCCAGTGCCACCGCGCAGGTCATGCCGAACGCCGGCGAGCCGCCGGACCTGGTGTTCTGGCCCTTCGGCGGCATCGGCGGCGTGTGCCAGCTGCTGGGCGCGACCTACGTCGGCAAGCGCATGGTGCTGCTGGAGAAGTTCAACGTCGCCGACTGGGTGAGTGCGATCAAGCGCTACCGCATCACCAAGGTCGGCGTGCAGCCCACCGTGATCCGCATGGTGCTGGAGGCCAAGGTGCCCAAGGAAGACCTGGCCTCGCTGGTTTTCATCTTCGGCGGCTCCGCGCCGCTGGAGCCGGCGACGCAGCAGCTGTTCGAACAGACCTACGGTCTGCCCGTGGTCTGGGGTTACGGCGCCACCGAGTTCGCCGGCACCATCATCGCGTGGACGCCCGATCTTTATCAGCAGCATGGCGAAGCCAAGCGCGGCAGCATCGGCAAGGCCTTCCCGGGCGTGCAGATCCGCGCGGTCGATCCGGTGTCCGGTGTTGAAGTTGCAACCGCCGAGCAGGGCTATCTCGAAGCGCTGGTGCCGCTGGTGAATCCGGACTGGATCCGCACCACCGACATCGCCTCGATCGACGCCGAGGGCTTCGTCACGCTGCATGGCCGCGGCGACGGCGCGATCATCCGCGGCGGCTTCAAGGTGCTGCCGGAGACGGTGGTGAAGACGCTGATCCGCCATCCCGCGGTGCTCGATGCGGCCGTGGTCGGCCTGCCCGAGCCGCGCCTGGGAGAGATCCCGGTGGCCGTGGTCGAATTGCGCGCCGATGTCGCGGTGCCCAGCGAGACCGAACTCAAGAACTTCCTGCGCGAGCATCTGCCTTCGCATCACGTGCCCGCGCAGATCCGCATTGTCGAGCGCCTGCCGCGCACGCCCTCGCTCAAGGTCAGCCTCGGCGCGGTGCGCGAGATGTTCGCGGACTCGCCAGGCCAGTAAACGCAACCGTCAAAAACATTCGAGGAGCAGACACATGGAGCAAGGGATAGCGGTCGTAACCGGCGCGAGCCGCGGACTGGGCCGGGGGATCGCGCGCGCGCTGGGCAGCCGCGGCCTCACCGTTTACGTTACCGGCCGCAGCAGCGGCGACGACGCGCTGGATCGGGTCGCCGCGGAGGTCACTGCCGCGGGCGGCCTGGGCGTTGCCGTGCGCTGCGACCATGGAGACGACGACGAGGTGAAGGCGCTGTTCGAGCGCGTGCGCAAGGACAGCGGCCGCCTCGACCTGCTCGTCAACAACGCCGCCGCGGTGTATCCCATGGACCTCGCCGTGCCGGGTCCGTACTGGGAAAAGCCGCTGCACCTGGTCGACATGATCGACGTCGGCCTGCGCTCCAATTACGTCGCCGCCTACTACGCGACACCGCTGATGATCGAGACCGGCGGCGCGCTGATCGCCAACGTGTCGTTCTACGGCGCGGTGTCCTACTTCCACGGCCCGGCCTACGGCGCGGCCAAGGCCGGCACCGACAAGATGTCCTTCGACATGGCGGTGGATCTGCGCGGCCGCGACGTCGCCTCGGTGTCGATCTGGCCGGGCTTCATCCTCACCGAGATGCTGCAGGCTATCCCTCGTGAACACCTGCCGCCCGAGCTTGCGGCGAACCTGCCCAACTTCGAGACGCCGGACTTCACCGGCCTGGTGCTCGAAAAACTCTGGCGCGATCCCGAGCGCCTGGCGCTGTCCGGCCAGTCGCTGATCGGCGCCGAACTGGGCCTGCGCTACGGCCTGCGCGATCTCGACGGCAAGCAGCCGATCGTCTACTCGCAAATGATGGGAGAACCGTCCGGGCGCTTCATCGTGCCTGGCGCCTGATCCATAACCCGAAACGACGAGGAGAATCTCATGGCGAGCTACCGCCTGCTGGTGCTGTCCAACCCGGTCGAGGGCCGGGACGCCGAATACAACGAGTGGTATTCCCGGCAGCATCTGCAGGATGTCGTACGCATCCCCGGCTTCGTCGGCGCGCAGCGCTTCCAGCTGGTGGAGCCGGTGCTCATGGCCGAGAATTTTCCCTGGCGCTACGTCGCGATCTACGAGATCGAAACCGACGACCTCGCCGTAGCGCTCGGCGAACTCAGTGCGCGCACCGGCACCACGGCCGTGCCGATGAGCGAGGCCATCGACACGGTCAACATCGTCGCCGTGCCAATGGCGCCGATCACCGAACGCCTAATCAGTCCGAGGTAAAGCCGCAGTGAAATCCACCGACATGCGCGTGGACGTCAGCGATCTGCTCGACGGCACGTCCGCTTTCGTCGAAGCCAGCCTGTATGCGCCGGCGTCGCCGGGGCTGGTGACCGAACTGCTGGTGGCGCTGCACGGCGCCGGCTACGACCGGCGCTACTACGACATCGACAGCGAAGGCTATAGCTTCGCCGAGTATTTCACCGCGCGCGGCTACCATGTCCTGGCCATCGATCATCTCGGCATGGGGCGCAGCACCCAGCCCGAGTCCGAACCGCTGGTCACGCGCACCGCGGTGGCCGATGCCAATCATCGGATGGTGCGGCACGCTCAAGCGCAGCTGTCGGCCGGCGGCGCCCCGGTTCGCGTCACCTGCATGGCCCACTCGATGGGCGGCATGCTCGGCATCGTGCAGCAGGCCCGTCACCACAGCTTCGAGCGGTTGGCGATCGCCGGCTGGAGCAACATCGGCGTGCGCATCGACGACGGCGGCATCACCCAGGCCCGGGTCGCGGCCGCACGCGGCTATCTGCCGGCGCCCCGGCGCCTGATGCACGATCTGTTCTATCTGCCGGACGTGCCGGAGGCGATGATCGCGCTCGATGCCTGCTGCGCCAGCCTGACGCCGGCCGGTCTCGGTCGCGATGCCATGACGCCCGATGCCGTCGCTGCGGACGCGGCGCAGATCCGCTGCCCGGTGCTGGTGCTGTTCGGCGAAGTCGATACCAGCCCGGACCCGGCCGCCGAGGTGCGCTACTACGCGTCTTCGCCGGACATCACTCTGGTGCGCCTGGAGGGCTCGGCGCACATTCAGCACCTGGCCTCGTCGCGGCAGCGCTTCTGGCAGCGGCTCGAAAGCTGGCTGCGCGCCGGCTGAGACGCGCAGCCGATGGCTCAGGCCGCGGCCTGGCCGCTGAGCGCGGCGACGCGCTCCATCAGTTCGCCGGCGACGCTGTCGGGCACGGAGTAGCGGCTGCGGTCCTCGATCTCCGCGAAGTGCGAGCGCAGGTCTTCGGCCGTCGGCGCGACGTCGAGCGGACCGTCCCAGCCCTTGGTGAGTCCGATGAAGGCGCGCGCGAAGCGTCCGCCGCAGACGGTGTAGTAGGAATGCGTGGTCTCGCATTCACGGCTTGCCAGGTAGACCACCAGCGGCACGTTGAAATCGGTGGACATCGAGTTCACGAACAGCACCTGCAGCGCCTTGAATTTCTCGGCGGTCTCGGGATCGATGTTGTCGCCCATGCGCGTGGCCGCCTGCGGTCCCACCGCGTTGCAGAGAATGCCGTGCGGCTTGCCGGCCAGTGCGATGCTGTTGGTCAGGCCGAGGATGCCGGCCTTGGCGGCGCCGTAGCAGGCCATGGTGTCGTCGCCGAACATGCCGCCCGCAGACGAGGTGTTGACGATGCGGCCGTAGCCTTGGCTGAGCATCACCCGGTAGGCCGCGCGGCTCACGTAGAGCGCGCCCTTGAGGTGCACGTCGAGCAGGATGTCGAGGTCGGCGTCCGGCACGTTCTCGAAGGCCGATGCGCGAATGATGCCGGCGTTGTTGATCACCGCGTCGACGCGGCCGAAGGCGTCCAGCGCGGTCTGGATGATCGAGTCCGCGCCGGCCGAGCTGGATACCGAGGCGTAGTTGGCGACGGCCTTGCCGCCCGCGGCCTGGATTTCGGCCACGACCTTGTCGGCGGCCGTGCTGGACGCGCCGATGCCCGCGACCGAAGTGCCGAGGTCGTTGACCACCAGGTTGGCGCCGCGCCGCGCGAAGTCCAGTGCATAGCTGCGGCCCAGGCCGTTGCCGGCACCGGTCACGATCACGGTCTGACCGGTGAATGAGATGTTCGACATTGTTGTGTCTCCTCCTAGGATTGAATTCGAGTGACGATCCACATAACTGACTATATGTCAGTCACGAGGACCGCACACTATCTGCCGGACGTTCGGCGGCGCTAGTTCGCCAGATATTGCACAGTCGTGCAAGTCGCGCTTTAATCGCTGCGTGGCGCAAGCGGATTTGTCACGGTTTTGGTGAAACGGACTACTAGTCCGCTGAATCGGAGGAAGCGGATGGGTCCGGGCGTCCGGGCCGTGTGCGATGCAAGGAAGAAAGCACAGCAATAGTGGTGACTATTGCGAGCATTTCTGACGCAGCAGCGTGCGCGGAACGG
>NZ_JAQGNT010000022.1 GCF_028291725.1 Hydrocarboniphaga sp.
CAGAGCGAATTCCACATCCGGCCGAACAAGCTCGTCGAATACAAGTACGTCGCCGCGGTGCTGGCGTCGGCGCAACGCCATGGCGTGACCAAGATCGGGCTCGTCGGTAATGAACAATTCATGCAGTGAGGATGCGCAACATGAAGTACGGAATTCCTCTGATGGTCGTGGCTATTCTGCTGGCCGCGCAGTCGCCTCTTCTTGCCGCCGACAAGCCGCCGGCTCTGCGTTCAGAGGTCGGTAAACCCCTGCAGGCGGCGCAGACCGCCCTGCAGGCCAAGAACTACGACGATGCCAAGGCCAACCTGGCCAAGGCCGAGGCGGTAGGCAAATTCACGTCCTACGAAAGCTACATCTTTGCCCGTCTGAGTGCTCAGGCGGCCATCGGTACAGGCGACTACAAGGGAGCGGCCGCGGCCTACGAGCAGATCATCGCTTCGCCCGAGTTGCCGGCCGAAGAGAAGGTCCAGACCCTGGATGCTTACGTCAGGATCAACTACGGCATCAAGGATTACGCCAAGACAGCAAGCGCGGTCCAGCAGTACAAGCAAGCGGGCGGCAACAGCGCCGAGACCCTTGGCCTGCTGGCGCAGTCGCAGTATCTGTCCGGGCAGTATGGCGAAGCCGGCCAGACGCTTGCCGCCGAAATCGAAGCGGCCGAGAAGGCTGGCCAGAGACCTTCGGATATCCAGCTGCAGCTTCTGGCCTCGTGCGCGCTCAAGCAGGACGACATGGCGGCCTACACGCGGGCGCTCGAGAAGATCGTCGCCTATATGCCGAAGAGGGAATACTGGCTGGACCTGATCGTCCGCACCAGCAACAAGCCCGGGTTTTCGCCGAACCTCGCTCTGGACGTGTACCGGCTGCGCAAGGCAACCGCCACGCTGGAGGACAGCGCCGATTACATGGATGCCAGCCAGCTCGCACTCCAGGCAGGATTTCCAGCCGAGGCCAAACAGTTCATCGACGAGGGCTACGACAGGAAGAAGCTCGGTGAAGGCGCGGACGCGGCACGCCACAAGCAGCTGAAAGACCTGGTGACCAGAAAAATCGCTGAAGATCGCGCGACGCTCGCCGAAGGCGAGAAGGTCGCTGCGGCTCGGGCTGCCGGCGATGCGCTTGTCGCCACCGGTTACAACCTGACCACTTATGGCGAAGCCGACCGGGGTCTGAAATTGATGGAGCAGGGCCTGGCAAAGGGCGGCCTCAAGAAGCCCGACCAGGCGAAGCTGCTACTGGGATATGCCTATCAAGTCGCCGGAAGCGAAGATCGGGCGCAGAAGACATTTGAAGACGTCAGCGGCGATGATGGCTCCAAGGATGTGGCGCGTCTGTGGCTGATCAAATCCCGTTCGATGTGATGCAGGCAGTCAGAGCCTGCAGCGTCTGAAGCCGCATTCGAAATTCCTGGCTTTTGCCGTTTTTATCGGCGCTACTTCAAGCCGGTTGTGGTCTTCCGCCCGTACTGCAGCGGACATGGCGATGCCTAGGACTGCCCTGATGCGCCGCAGCCATCTCGGCCTGGCCGGCTGATACTATTGCCAGCCGTCGGCCTCTGGTCCGAGATCGAATACTTTCCTGGTTTGATCGTCCAGCGAGCCGCGGCTGGCAGATAAATTCGGAATGCCCAAATCACCGCGTGTTGTCCGCAGAGTCCGTCCACCTGCCGGGCGCCCCACACCCGAACGGGCGCGGCTGCGCCACGAAGAGCTGCTGGACGAAGCGCTTGAGCAATTCCTAGAGAAAGGCTTCGTGATGACGACCATAGAGGCCATTGCCGTGGCGGTCGGCATGACTAAGCGCACCGTTTACAGCCAGTACGCGGACAAGAAGGCGCTCTTCGCGGCCACGGTGCAACGCGCCATCGAGCGCTGGATCGTTCCGGTGGAAGCGCTGCACGCCCTCGATTGCGATGATCTGGAAGGTACGCTCAAGGCCGTCGCGCGCATCCGCATGCAGAATGCGAATAGCCCGGATGGCCTGCGGCTGCAGCGCATCCTCAACGCCGAGTCCTACCGATTCCCGGAAATTTTTGCTCTGGCCTATGACCAGGGCACCGTTCCCACCGTCAATTTCCTGGCCGATCTGCTACGCCGTCATGCGAAGGCGGGCACGATTCGCGTCAGACAGCCGGAAATCGCCGCCCTGGCATTTCTTTCGATGGTGATCGGGACGCCCAGTCGCGCCATGGTGTGGGGCGATTCGGTCGACGAAAAGCTGCTCAAGGAGCGTGTGCGGATTTGTGTGGGGCTGTTCCTGAACGGCGTGCGCATGCGCTAAACAAGCCGAGCCCCGGAATGATCCGGGGCTCGTCGATCAGGTGCCGCTCAGAACCGGTAGCGCAACTGCAGGCCGTAAGTCAGCGGCGGGCCGTAGGCCGCAGTGAGCAGACCTTGCCGACTGACGCTCGCGTAGGCGGACTCATAAAGCTGGATACCGCCCACTTTGTATTCCTCGTCGGTGACATTCTTCGCGTAGGCATTGACGTCGAAGCTAGTGCCCATCACGCCCGACCAGCCGGCGCTGAGGTCCAGCAGCCAATAGGCCTTCTGCTGCAGAAAGGGGCGGATATTCTCCGGCGTCCGATTGATGGCCTGGATGGTCTGCAAGGAATTAATCCAGACGCCACTGCGATAGGAAGCGGTGCTCGTGAAGTTCAACTGCCCCACTTCGGTTCCCAGCGGCACGGTGTACGCCAGCGTCGCACTACCCGAATGCTTGGGCGTGAAATGGAACGGCGTCTTGCTCAGGTCGACAACCGGATACACCTTTGTGGTCGCGGTCGGATCGACCGGATCGGAGCCGATCTCGGTCCACTGGTCGTACTTCGGATAGGTGTAGGCGTAGTTCAGCTGGAGCGACAAATTGCGGGTTGGAGCGATGGTCTGTTCGAGTTCAATGCCAAAGACTTTCGCCTTGGCCGCGTTCTGGACGGCCGATCCTGGAACGCCCGTCGTGCTGGTGACGCCGACCGTGCGCTGAATGTCGTCATACAATTGGTAGAACGTGTCGGCATTGCTGCGCATGCGCCACGAACCGACCGACCAGTCGGTCTTGGTTCCAAGCTCCAGATCGTTGACGGTTTCCTGTTTGTATGGCTCATATGTCAACGGGTTGGTCGCACGCAGGTTGAAACCTCCGGAGCGATAGCCAAGCCGGCTGGCCAGATACACCAGCGAGTCGGGGCGCAATTTGTAGTCGAGTGACACGGTCCCGGTAGGCTGGGAGAACGAGTCCGAAAGCGTGACCGAGCAGTTGTCCAGCGTCAGCGGCTGACCGTTCTGGTCTTTCAAGATGCAAACCGTTGGCGTATGCGTCTCGAGCGTCATTTCCCGCTCGTCCTTGTTCATGCGCACACCAGCGGTTAGCGACAAATCTGAAGTCAGATTGTAGGAACCCTGAGCAAAGGCCGAGTAGCTCGTGTCCTTCACCGCCCCGTATTGACTGAACGGATTGCTGCCGGAAGCGCCTTCCGATACGCGGCCCGGCGAGTTCTGGAAGCCGGTTTCGTAATACCAGTAGAGGCCGGTAACCCAGTTCAGGCGTTGGTCGAACGCAGTGCCGAGTAGTTGCAATTCGTAGCTGGCATGATGCAAAGCCTCGTCCCCTTCGGCCGTGAGTTCGCCTGGAATGCCTGAGGCGTCGAGGTCGATGCTCTGAGCGGTCTTGAAGTCGTGGTAGGCGCCAATGCCTTTCAGCGTCAGCTCGTCGCCGAGTTTGATCGACGTGGTGTTGACCACACCTGAAGACTCGAGATTTTCAAATTGGCGCATGTCACTTTCGACATCATTGATGTCGCGATGATTGGCCCGTTCAACCGCATCGTAGATCGACGGCAAATCAGTGGTCTCAAACCGGTTGCAGGGCTGTCCGCCGGTAACCGGATTGCCCGGGCCGTCATAGCACCTTGCGCTGTTGAGCGGACTCGGGTCCGGGTTTGCTGCCTTCAGCACCATTCCGCGGCCGTTCGTGTGCCTTTGGTCATACATCACGACCATGTAGTTCTCGATGGAATCCGTCGGATTCCAAACCGCCGAGAGGCGTACCGATCGGGTATCCTCGCCGCCGAGCTTGCTGCCATACAACGGACCCGGCGCCACATTGGTCTGATAGCCCTCGCTGTTGATGGTGCGGCCGGACAGGCGCAACGCGAACGTATCAGAAGCGGGTATGTCGACGCCCACCTGGGTTTCATTCAAGCCGTAGCTGCCGTAGCCGACCATGATGTCGGCGCCAAAGCTGTTGCCTGGACGACGCGGCGTCAGCAGGATGGCGCCGCCGGTCGTATTGCGTCCGAACAGCGTGCCTTGCGGACCCTTCAGCACCTGTACCGACGCCAGGTCGTACATCCCGAGATTGGTGCCTTCGGCAGGTGACAGTACGGCGTCAGCAAAATAAATGGCGACCGTCGGATCCTGGCCATACAGCGACTCGGTGGGGCGGATACCGCGCAGCGAATACACCGGTGAGTTTTCGCGCCCCGAGGACTGGCTGATCGACAGCGTCGGCACAACCGTCGCCAGCCCCTCAATGTTGTTGATATGGTGAGTTTCGAGTGCGTCGCCGCTCAGCGCGGTGATGGCAATCGGCACGCTCTGAGCGCTTTCCTCGCGACGCCGGGCGGTGACCACTACTTCTTCGATTCCCGACGTCGACTGATCTGCAGCGACTTCGGGCGCGGCGCGGGTCTCAGCCTGTGCAGGCACGGCGGCCTGGTTCCCTTGAGTCTCTGATGTCGGCGGCGGCGCATCCGTCGCGGGCAACGCGATCGGTTGCACTTCCGCCGCCGCGGGTGGCGCCGCCGCCGGGTCCCGCGCCAGCGCAACGCCGGCGTAAGCTGCACTGGTCAGCAACAGCATCGCGGCCGCCCTCATTCCGCTGCGTCGGCCTCGTATCGTCGCAACCACGGGGCGCACGCCAAACTCGAGATTGAATCCCTGTTTCATCTAGCTCTCCTCTCTATATTTTATTGATGGCATCAGCTACAGCCTGCGCGCCGAGGCGGCAGTGATAACCACGTGCCCATATTCCCAAGGGCTCGCCGCTACTTTGCGACGAACGGATAACAATGGCAACTGTCGGGTATCGTTTAAAGATCTATATATGAACAACAGTGATGGACAGCTGTACAGACACACCTGAGCGTTCGCCGCGGGGCGGTACTCTGCTGGGGTAGGCAATGCCCGCCATGAGCCTCTGCCGGCTTCGGACGGATATCGAGGGTCCTGCTGCAAACCCTGCTTGAGCTTGGGCCCGCCATCAGCAGGCTTATGCCGGTCCCCTCGAATCGCGGATGACGCTATCTATCCGCATGGTCATGCAAGCGCGTGCGGAGATCGGACGGCAACGGGGCGACGCCCGGTTTCGGCTGCACGCCGAAACTCTTGAACGGCATGGCCAACAGGTCGTAGCAACCGACCGGGGGGAATACGACGTCGATGAGTTGCGCGGTGTCGAAATGGGCCGAGAGCCGCTGCCAGGCCGGATCGCTAGCGCGTCGTAGGCCGTCTCGTCCCAATCCGGTGGCAACAAAGCAAAGGCCTGATGCGTGGATTGTTTGCATCCTGCATACGGATCTCGGCTTTTTTTTAAACGGCGCGAGATGGCCGGTGCCGCCTGAAGGCGACACCGGAAAGAACCACGGATCAGGCTTCGGCGTGCAGGTAGCGATCCAACTCGCGGTGCATGTTCAGGATGATTTTTTCCTGCTCGACAGCGAGCCAGGTCTGGCGAATGCCCCTCGAATGGAGCCCCTTCTGCATGCGTGGGATGTTGCTCAGATCTTGGCGTGGAATCAGCAGCACCTGCTCGGGATCCTGAAGATCGGTGACCTGCTCGACGACTGCGCGTTCCACCTTGTGGCCGGCTGGATACGTCGTGGTCGACATGATCTCGAAGACGCACTTGTCGGGGTCGAGTCCATCGGGGCGCACGCGATAGATCATCGCGTTGCCGGCCTGCGGCAGGATCATGACGTTCGGGAACAGGAAGACCTCGCCGCCCCACATGCCGAGATTCTCGGGCGTCGGCGCGGGCATCGGTCGCTGCTGCTCGCCCGCCTGCTTGTAGAGCGCCTTGATGTATTCGCCGCCGAGGCTGGAGTCCTCAGGGATCGGCTTGCCGCGCAGCGACAGCAGAACATCAACGTCTTTCTGCAGCACCTGTGCATCCATGCCGACGACGAGCAGCGACAAACGTGCCGCCATCGATTCCAGTAGAGTATCAGCACGCATATCGCTGACGTGTCCTTGCATCGGCGTCTTCTTGCCGCCGATGAAGCGCCCGTGGCCCTTGTCGAAGACTTCGTAGACGACATTGCGATGCGTGAAATCGACGAAATCGGTTTCCGGCGCAAGACCGCTCACGACCTTGGCTCCTCGGACTTCGAGCTGCGGGTGCGTTGCCGGAACGTGGAAGGCCTCGAAGAAAGCCTCTTGTGCGACTTTCCAGTTGGCCGGGACCGGAATCGCCTTCCACCAGTAGTGGCGCATCTCGCCGACCGCAAGATTCTCCATCATCGTACGGATCGGCGCGATGAACTCGTCGAAGGGCTGCGGATTACGGTCCAGATTGATGAACACGAAGCCCGCGAAAACCACCGAATGGACTTCCTTCAGGGCCACGTCGCTGTCGCGCAGCTCGCCACCACGAAATTCCTGGCGCTCCAGGATGAACTGAGTCTGGCCCTCGAGGCTCCAGCGCCAGCCGTGGAACGGGCACATGATGCGGGAATTCTCGAATGTGCCGCTGCCTTCTCCCAGCGCGGTCCCGCGATGCGGGCAGACGTTGTGATAAACCTTGACCGTATCGGCGTTCGTACGCACCAGGAGCACCGACTGGTCGCCGATGTTGTACACCGTGTAGTCGCCGGCCTGGGGAATTTCGTCGAGCCGAGCCGCGGCCTGCCAGACCTTGCTCCAGAGCTTTTCGTACTCCAGCGCGGCGAAGGCCGGATCGATATAGCGGCCTACGCTGATACCGTGCGGCATGGTGTTCCAGCTCGGCGGCCAAGAGCTGCCGCCGCCTGAAGCATTCTTGAGGGCTGTTCGCTGAGCCAGCTCGTTCATTTTCTAAGTTCCTCCATTCATTAACAGGCCCATGCCGAGCGACCCTACCCTGCGTCGCCGAGCCCGGCGGACCCGACGCAAGTCGAGTCGATCCGGTGTGACTGCGGCGATGATCTCCAGCAAAGCCGCGGAGTCAGAATCTACGCCCACGGAGATGCGCATTTCAAGCGCGACGTATCGGGGCAACGAGTCCCATGAGCTATCTGCACATCACTGGTGACCAGAACCGCCATCGCGACCACTGCGACCGGGTGGATTCAGGTAAGCGACGGAAGTCAAGGCCAATCGGGTGATCGGAGCGCGCTCGTTCCGTTGTTGAGGACCAAACAATCCATGACATGAAATGCGCGCTGCTGGATAACCTGATCGGATATTAGATCGGAGGGGTTGTATGGCCAAGCTGGACGAAGCCGCGCGCAAGCGGATACGGGCGGGGTGATTGATGCTGGCGGGAACGACGCCCGCAGAGGCTGCCCGATAGGTAGGCGTGGCACGGCAGATCACCTATACCTGCAAGGCTCGGCTCGATGGGATTCAGCTCGCAAAAACCCGAGCGGCGCGCCATCGCGCGCAACGAGTCTGGGGTGCGGGTATGGAGGCGCAAGACCTGGCCCGCGCTCAAATATCTGCTCGGTCGCGCGGCGACTGATCGCTTTTATCGACGAGTCGGGCCTGAGTGAGCGGCCCACGCCGATGCGCACCTGGGGCCCCAGGGACCAAACGCCGATCATCCAGTTTCATTTCAACTGGAAGCATGTCTCGGCCACCGCCAGTCTTTCGACCTGGTTTGAGCCTTGCCGGCCGCTTGGCGGTGATGTCGGTCAGGAAAGCGACGAGTTTGCCAGAGGTGTGGTGCTCCGCTGCGCGCCATGGCCCTGACCGCGGCTTGCGGCCCTGCCGAGTTGCTCGTCGTCCGCCTAGCCACCACGATGCCGCCTGTCCGCGTCTTGCCTAGCCTGGCCTTAGCGTAGGCGGCAATGCAGCGATCGTATGTGTCAGGTTGATGTCGATTCTGAGAATATCCGCTAGCATCGCGCAGTTATTCTTAATCTAAGTAGGGGATGGCATTGAAGAAGAACGAGGCGGCAGCCACCAAGCCACGGCGGCGGCGGGATCCGGACGGGACGCGCATGGCCATTCTGGAGGCCGCCGGGACGCTGCTTGCGAAGGACGGCCCGGAAGGACTCAGCGTGTCGCAGGTTGCCCAGCTCGCCGGGGTTAACCGCGGCACGGCCTATCAGCACTTCCAAACGCGCGAGCAACTCGTGGACGCAACCACGGTTTGGGTTAGCGAACAACTGTGCGAAGCCGTATTTGGTGGACTCGCCCCGCGCAGCCCAGTAGAGCACATTGATCCGCAGCACGTCAGCGAGCACATGGTGCAATTCGCGATGCAGAATCCGGAACTCGGGCGTGCCTGGCTGTTCCATGTGCTCAGTTCGCCGCATCCGGCTAACGACCCATTCTGGAAACAGTACCGGCAGCGGTTCCAGAAGTTTGCAAAATCCGAGTCCGCACAGCCTGGTATCGACATCGACGTGCACACGGTGCTGATGATCATCGGCACCTTTCTTTGGCCCGTATGGGCGCGCGCCCATACGCGCACGGCCAAGGACCGCCAGCTCATGGCCACGCGGTTTTCGGATGAGATCCTGCGCTTGAGCCTGTACGGCAACATGCGACCGGAGAAGTATCCCGCGCTCGCCGCCAAGCTGTCGAAAAAAGCACCGAAAAAGACGCCCCCAAAAGCGCCGAAAAAGGTCGCTGCGGGCACGAGTCGACGGTCCAAGTAAAGCGAGGGGCCGGGGCAGGTTCCCGGCCGCGCGCATCGCCTCGTTTCGTCATTCCGCTATCAGCGACCAGCGTTGATGCGCAGAGACCGCTGTTTCAGTTTTGCCCCGTCGACCGGAATACGCCCGGCCATCCCGCCCGGGGTGATGCCGCGGTCAAGCAAGTCCAGGCCAAGTCTGGCCCGGTGAATAAGCTGATCGGCGACGAGGGCATCGGGCTGTTCCGGAACTTCATCGTGATGGGCAAGAAGACCTGGGGCATGGTCATGGTCGTCAAGCACCAGAGCCTGCTGGTATCCATGCAGGCGGTGCCGGCCGGACATGCTGCAGGCCCCCTGGATGATCCACAAGAGCGGACATCGAAGCGCCCGGCGCACAGCGCCCCGCCTGCCGCGGTGCATGGTCAAGGGTTTCGCTGCCCGGCCCGTGCCGATTCCATCTGTATCTATCTGTATCCATCCGTATCTGTCGGGATTGGCGGCGGCATTATTTCGGCGCTATTGCATTTACAAGCAAGAAAGCGCCGCCGGTGCTCTGTCGAATCAACGAATGACGCTCAGTTCATAGCGTTCTGAGGCTCGTAGAAGACGAACCGCTTTGGAGCCCTTCAACGACACTGAAGGAGACCGGTATTAATTATCCCACCCGTAGACGTGCCAGAATGAAATCAACACTGTTGACGGGCATCGTTTGCTGGGAGTAGCTTCCTTGCCACCGTCGTGCTGCGGCGGTCTGCAGCAAAGCGTCCGAAGAGTCGCACTGCACGTCTATGGTCGTCCAGTAAGCAGCTACATAAAAAAAGGACGATGTTGGAGGAGAGCGTGAGCTGTTGTTTTCGGAAAGCGACATTGTGTCGGTCGAAGCTGCGTCGTCTTGCAGCCGGTCGGACCGGTCGCCGCATGGCCAGCACAGTCCCGGTACACCCAAGCTCGCTTGGTCTGCCGAGAGGGTGTTCGCCCCAAAACTCTCCTTGTCCTGTAGCAGCCCTAGTGTCTCGTGATCTCGGTCTACGTGGCGCAAAAGTTTCTGTGCAGACGGGTCGCCAGAAGCGTGCTTTAGCGAGTGCTTCAATCCAACGGTGTGAGGAGAGCTAATGAACGACAGTAGTTGCAAAGCCCAGTTATGCATGACGCTGGCATTCGGCCTGGGCTTGGCCTTGCCGGCAGGCGCCCAAGAAAATGGCGCGGAGACGGCTCCGATCGCGGCGCAGCCGGCGGAGGCAGCGCCCGCTGCAAAAGCCGACGCTGCCTCCGACGATATTTCCGAAGTGATCGTCACCGCGCGGCGTATCGAAGAGCGTCTGCAGGACGTTCCGATCTCGATCACCGTGTTCAGCGAGGAGCAGATCGCCAGGAACAACCTGGTAAATTCCACCGATCTTGCGAACATCACACCGTCACTCTCGGCCAATAACAACTTTGGCAACGAAAACGCTTCGTTCGCGATCCGCGGGTTCGTGCAGGATGCCGGGACGCCGCCATCTGTCGGCGTCTATTTTGCCGACGTGGTCGCGCCGCGCGGTGTCTCCAACGGCATTCAAGTGGGCGATGGCGCCGGCCCGGGCAACTTCTTCGACCTGCAGAACGTTCAGGTCCTGAAGGGGCCGCAGGGCACGCTGCAGGGTCGCAACACGACGGGTGGCTCCATCCTTTTCGTGCCGAGGAAGCCGACCTCCGAGTTTGGAGGCTATGTTGAAGGCTCGGTCGGCAACTACGGCATGTATCGCACCCAGGGCGCCATCAACCTGCCGATCAACGACACGCTGCGCGCGCGCTTCGCGGTCGACCATGAAACGCGGGATGGCTACCTCGACAATAATTCCGGCATTGGCCCCAGTGATTTCAACGACGTGAATTACGTCGCTGCGCGGGCCAGTGTGGTGTGGGACGCCACGCCGAACCTCGAGAACTATTTTATCGGGTCCTACAGCAATTCGGACACCAACGGCAGCGTCCAGAAACTGATTGCCTGCAATGCCGATCCCAGTTCAGAGACCAACCCGCTGGGCGCGCTATTGAACGGATTCGGAAATCCGGGCCCGTGTGCTCAAGCCGCCCGGAACAAGGCGAGAGGCGACGGGTTTTATACGCTGCAGAGCGACATCACCTCGCCGGAGTCCAGGCTTAAGACCTGGCAGGCGATTAACACCACCACTTGGCACGCCACTGACACGCTCACGGCCAAGAATATCGTCAGCTACGCCGAGCTTACCGACGATCTGCGCAGCGCCCTGTTCGGCACGGATTGGAGAATCACGAATTCATTAAATCCGGCTGATACACCCCATGTCCTTCCTTTCTCCTTTGTCCAGGCGCCCTCGGGACAACACTCGGCTGCCCAAAACACGTTCACCGAAGAAATGCAGTTGCAGGGCTCGGCACTCAACGAGCGCCTGACCTATCAAAGCGGTGTCTATTACGAATCGAGCCGTCCGTTGAGCCATTCCGGTGCCCAGTCTCCGTTCCTGGCTTCGTGCACGAGTGCTGAAGATCTGCAGTGCGCGGACTATCTCGGTCTGGATGCCACAAACTTTTCCACCTATCCGAGCCCGCCCCCACCGCCCGGAACGTATCCGAACGGGCAAGGTGGTACGGTCACTTTTCCGCTTGCGATCGGCGCGGTCAACTACACTTCGGGTGAGACGACATTCCGCGACATCGGCATTTATTCGCAGTTGTCATACGCCATAACGGACCAGTGGAAGTTCACTGGCGGTTACCGTTACACCTGGGACCGGCAGCAAAATACCAGCACGCGTATCGGCTATACATTCCCCAGTGTGTACAACGGGCCATATTATTCCGTCGGCACCACGCCGACGGCGGCCTGTACCGATCAAAACTTCGCTCCGTCGTGCACCGAGAGCCTGGAGGCCAAATCGCAAGCGCCGACCTGGCTGGTCGACCTTGACTACAAGCCGCTCGACAACGTGTTGACCTACGTCAGTTACAAGCGGGGTTATCGTGCAGGTGGTGTTTTTGTCAACGCGCCCGCTGCCTTTAGTACGTTCAAGCCGGAACAGGTCGATACCTACGAACTGGGCCTGAAGACGAGCTTCAACAGCGTCGTTAAAGGAACCTTCGATATAGCCGGCTTCTACAACGACTTTAGCAATCAGCAGTTGCAGATTGGATTTAACGGCACACCGGGTTCGGGCAATTCCTCCACAACGGCTATCGCCAATGCGGGTGCGTCGAAGATCTATGGTGTGGAGCTTGACGCGGTCATCGTCCCGGTTAAAGGCTTGGTACTCGAAGTCAACTACGCCTACCTGAAAACCGAGATCACAAAGTTCACCTTGCCCACGACGGACCCGACTGAGTTCACAACATCATCGTCGATCCAGAAGGGCGATCCGCTCGCACTTTCGCCGAAGAACAAGTTGGCAGCCTCCGCCGTCTACACGCTGCCGCTCAGCGCCGACATTGGAAAGATTTCGGGAGGTCCGACGTTTATTCATACCGATAAGCAGCTGTCGAACTACGACTATCTGCACTCTCCGTCGACCGTGGAGAATCTGGGGGGCAACTGGGGCGATCTAGATGCGCGAAATCTTCTCAACCTGAACTTGAGCTGGAGTTCGATCATGAGATCGGAGTTCGACCTCTCGTTGTTCGCAACCAACGTGACGCACGAGAAGTACTATAACTTCGTAGCGGGATTGGACGGCGCCGGTTTCGAGAGCGCGACGCTGGGCGAGCCCGCCATGTACGGTGCAAGTCTGCGTTACACGTTTGGTCAATAAGAGCAAGACCTGAGGTCTGAAAACTTCGGGCTCGAGCAATTTGCTCGAGCCCGAATATCATCTGATCGTGAGCGTCTGCTCGCGCCATCATCCTGCCGGTGGCTTGCCCGGAGGTTTACTTGCTGGACTATTGACGATGATGGCTGTCATCGTCATCAAGCGGCGCCACAAGGGCGCCGGTTTCCGTGCCGCTGCAGGTTCGTTCGATCGAGCCGTCTGCTGAAGCGCTGCTGCAGGAATGCACCCGCGCCGCCGCCTGCTGCAAGCCAAACCCCGACCCGATGAATTTCCACGGCTGGCTGATCACGCGGCGACTCCCGCTGATGCACAGCGCTGTTGTTGTGTCGAACGCTGCGGTCTGTCGAAAGAATTGACCTCCCGACGTTCGTAATTCGTTAAAGTAGAGACTGGGAGAAACGTCGGTGGGGATGCGCCAATCATAACCCCGACCTGTTCCATGGGGCGCATCGCAGCGATCGCCGAACACAATCCTGGTCCGCCGCGCACCCGCGCTTGATCAAAAAGGAGACACGCATGTCCAACGAAGCACCGCACCTGCTGACCGAGGAGGACGGCGGCATCCTGATCGCCACGCTCAACCGGCCGGAAAAGCTCAACGCCATCACCCCGCAGATGATGGAGCTGTTCGAGATCACCTTGCACCGGTTCCGCGACACGCCCGAGTTGAAGGTCATGCTGATAAGGGCGGCCGGCCGCTACTTCTGTTCGGGCGCCGACCTGCGTAGCGGCTCGGCTGCTTCGACACGCAGCGGCTCGGCCATCCGCGAGAACCATCGCCTCAGGCTCAATGGCATGCATCGCATCTACGACGAGATGGAGCACATCGAAAAGCCCATCGTCGTCGCGCATCACGCCATGTGCGTTGGTGGCGGCCTGGAGATGTCGCTGTCCTGCGACTTCCGCCTGGCGGCCAAGAGTGCGAGCTACGCATTCCCGGAAGGCAAGTTCGGCGTGCTGCCGGCGTCCAACGGCGTCAGCCGCCTGGCGCGTATCATCGGCACGCACTGGACACGCTACCTGATCATGGCCAACCTGCCGGCCAATGCCAGCAAGGCCGAGATCATGGGCCTGGTCCACGAGGTCTACCCGGACGAAACCTTCGCCGACGACGTGATGAACTTCTGCCGCCATCTGGCGCAGCAGAATGGCGAGCAGATGGGCACCGCCAAGATCGCGATCGAACTGGCTCACGACGTGGGCCTGGCACAGGCGCGCAACGTGGAACGCCTGGCCAACAGCGCGCTGATGCTCAACCCGGACTTTCTCGCGGGTATGGAGCGCTACCTCAAAGGTGTCGGCAGCAAGGGCAAGGCCGACTGAGCATGGCGAACGGGCGCACCGCCTTTGAAGCTGCGAGCTGGTGATCGTCACTATCGCGACACGCAGGTCGCGCCGCGCGTTCAGTATCCCAACATCATTCGCTAGCCAGAATCCGAGAGCCCAGCATGACTGAGACCGCACTGCGTATTCCGCTGATCACCGAGGCGCAGCGCAACACCGGCGAGGTGCGCGCAATGTTCGCTGCAATGGATGGTGTGAGCAAACTCAACAACGAGAACAATCACGCGCTCAACACACTCGCGCAGCATCCAGCACTCGCGACTCCCTATCTGGCGTTCAACAAGCATCTGCTGACGACCACGACCTTGCCGCTGCGGCTGCGTCAGATCGCGATCCTCCGCGTGGGCTGGTTGCAACACTCGCGCTACATCTGGACCAGTCACGTGGGAGTATCGCTGCGCCGGGGCCTGGAGCCCGAGATGTTCGAGCCCATCAAGCTTGGAGCGGGCTCCGAGTATTGGTCGCATCCAGAACGCGCGGTGCTTCGAGCGGTCGAGCAGCTTCGTGACCGCTCCGATCTGGATGATGCGACCTGGGCTGAGCTTTCGTCGCATCTGGATCAGCGGCAGATCATGGATTTGTTGTTCACGGTCGGCACCTACATGCTGCTGGCGCTGACATACAACGCGATACGCATGCAGCTCGAGCCCGAGCTGCTGGAATTCGCGCAACAATATGGCTCCCCGGACTGAGGCTGGCGCGAAGCGCATTCCGGCTGACGATACACAAGCCAACACGAGAGGAAGAAAAATGGGCAAAACGGCTTTGGTAACCGGTGCGGCGGCCGGCATCGGCAGGGCGTGTGCGCTGCGGCTCGCGCGTGATGGAATGGCGATCGGTGTGCTTGATCTCAACCTGGAAGGTTGCGAGCGGGTAGTGGCCGAGATCAAGGCGGCGGGTGGCAAGGCCATCGCGCTGAAGGCCAGCATCGCCGATCGCGCGCAGGTTACCGCCGCGGTCACCCGGCTGCGCGAAGCTTTCGGTCCGGTCACCGTCCTCGTCAATAACGCGGGCATTACCGGTTTTGCTGCGTTCGAGGATCTCACGGACGAGGTCTGGGATCGCATGATGACGGTCAACCTGAAGGGGCCCTTCATCGTCACGCAGGTGGTGCTGGCCGACATGAAGGCCGCCAAGTGGGGCCGCATCGTCAACCTGTCGTCGTCGAGCGCGCAGACCGGCGCGCTGAACATGGCGCACTACGCATCGTCCAAGGGCGCGATTATCGCGCTGACGCGTTCGCTGGCGCGCGAACTGGGGCCGCTGGGCATCACTTGCAACAACATTCCGCCGGGTTCGGTGATGGGTACGGAAATGTCGCAGGCCTCGGTTGCGGCCGGTCTGACGGCGATACCGGAAGACAAGCTGATCGGGGCCATTCCGGTGCGCCGTGTCGGTGAACCCGACGACATTGCCGGCGCTTGCTCGTGGCTGGCTTCGGAAGGCGCCGGTTACGTGACCGGCCAGACCATCGGCGTCAACGGCGGGCGCGTCGTGTCGTGATGTCGTGAGCCCGGCGCCTCGTCGGCAACCGCCGGCGCGGCGTGGAGATCTGGACGAGGACCGTGACGAGGGCCGTCTTCAGCTGCGCAGCTTTTCCGCCAGTGCGATGCAGTGTCGGGCCAGCGTGGTCTTCTGATCCAAGGTCTGCATCACCGTAGGTGCCACCACGAAGCGGGAATCCGTGCCTGCCAGCTCCGCGTCGGCTTCGTCGATGATCACGGCATCGACGAAGTCCGCGTACAACTCGGCGATGACGCCGGCATGCGGCTGCACGCCGAGTTCGCGCATGATCTTCGCCGTGGGACCCTTGATCGCATCGCCGGCGACGATCGGCGATACCGCCAGCACCGGCGCGCGCAGCGCGCGCAGAGACTCGCGCAGCTCGGTGATCGCCAGCATCGGCGCCAGGCTGAGATAAGGATTGGACGGGCAGATAATTACGCCGGCGAGTTCGGGACTGGCAAGCAGTTCGCGCAAGGCCGGTGCGAGCCGTGCCTGCGCGGCACCTTTGAATTCGAGCCCCCGCAGAACGGGCTCGCAGCGCAGCCGCACGAAGTAATCCTGAAAGGCGAGGGAGCCCTGATCGGTATGCACGGTGGTGCGTACTGGCTGATCGCTGACCGGCAGTACGGTCACGGTCACGCCGAGCCGGTGCGCAAGTTCAGCGCTGACCTGACTCAGGCTAAGGCCCTGCGCCAGCAGCTGGCGGCGCAGCAGATGCAGTGCGATGTCGCGATCGCCGAGCGAGAACCAGCTGTCGCCGTCGAGCCGCCGCAGTTCCTCGAGCACGCCGAAGCTTTCGTCGGCGCGTCCCCAGCCTTGCTGCGGATGCACCACACCAGCGAGCGTATACAGCACCGTATCGAGATCGGGGCAGATGGTCAGGCCCAGGTGCTCGAAGTCATCACCAATGTTGACAGCCACGACCAGCGACTCCGCGGGCAGCGCCTGTGCCAGGCCGGCGGCCAGCTTGGCGCCGCCGACACCGCCCGAAAGCGCAAGGTAGCGCTTCGAATCAACAGCGGTGGGCAGGGCTTGGGCACGCATCGCGATCCTCAATGCTATCTTTCATGTCGGCTACCCGCCAAGGCGGTTCTCATCACAACAGACGGGCGTCGGCGGTCTCGTGCGACGGTGCCGCGGATCGACCGTGTGGGACTTCCACCAGCACGGCCATCGTAAAAGAAGGAATCTGAATGACCGCAGTCGAAACTTCCACGCCGGTGGCGGCGACGCTGTATCCGTCGCCTGCGGCAGGCTGGTATGCCACGATCGTGCTGGCCTTGCTGTATTGGTTCTCGGTGCTGGATCGTTTCATCATCGGCTTGATGGTCGACCCCATCAAGCGCGACCTGGGCCTCACCGATCTGCAGTTCGGCATCCTGACCGGCTCCGCTTTCGCGATCACGTTTTCTGTCGTAGGGCTGTTGGCCGGCGCCTTGGCGGACCGGTTCAACCGGCGCTGGGTGATCTACGTCGGCGTGACGATCTGGTCGCTCGCCACTGCCGCCTGTGGTTTCGCGCAGAGTTACTGGCACATGCTGCTGGCCCGCGTGGGCGTCGGCGCCGGCGAGGCCGCGCTCAACCCTTGTGCAACATCGATGATCACGGACCTGTTTCCGCGCCACCGCCTGACCACCGCCTTGGCTGTATACGCGATGGGGTCTACGGTGGGTTCCGGTTGCGCCTATCTGTTCGGCGGCCTGATCGTGACTCTGGTATCGAAGTCCGCGACTTTCGAACTGCCGCTGGTGGGAGCAGTCCGCTCCTGGCAGGCCGCGTTCTTCATCGTCGGCGTGCCGGGTGCACTGGTTTCGTTGCTGATCTTTGCGGTGCCCGAGCCGCTGCGCCGCGGCACCCGCGCCGCACAGCGGCGAGCCGGTTTGTTCTGGCGCGATGCGGTCGGATACTACCTCGCGCTGATCCGGTTCATGCGTGGCCGCGGGCGCTTCTTCCTGTATCACTACACCGGCTTTGGCCTCGCCTCGCTGATCGTCAGCGGCTGCCAGGCCTGGTATCCGGCTTATATCGGACGCAGCTTCGGTTGGAAGGCCGACAAGATCGGCCTGTACATGGGCGTGACGCTGGTGATATCCGGCGTTGTCGGCAAGCTGATCGGCGGCCTGGCAGTAGATGCCATGTATCGCCGCGGAATGCGTGACGCGCAGTTCCGCTGGTATGGCGCTGCGCTGCTGGCCGCCACTCCGCTTGGACTGATCGCTTTCACCGCCGGCAGTCCCTGGATGTTTCTGGGCTTCATCAGCTTGTTTCTGGTGGTGCTGTCTCCCTTCATCGCCTGCGCCAACGCCGCGCTCAATCTGGTCACGCCCAACGAGCTGCGCGGCACCGGCGTTGCGTTCTTCAATGGCACGGCCGGACTCGTCGGCCTCGCCGGCGGGCCGATTCTGGTCGCGGCGCTCTCCGATCATGTGTTCAACAGCAGCGCCAACAGCGGCAGCAGCCTTGGCCTGGGTCTGGCCGCGGCCACTGCGATCTGCTGCCCTGTCGCCGCCTTGCTGCTGTTCTGCGGCATGAAGGCGATGCGGCGGGCGGTGGACGAAGCGGAGACTTCGGCATGAACGCACAGCCTGGCCGAACCACCCATGTGGACGCCGATCTGGCCTTGCGTCTGGGCCGCGTGCAGCTGGTCCGCAACTTCTGGGACGCACCGATCGACAGCCAGAACGCAGCAAATCAGCATCATCTGGAGTTGTCGCTGCTGCCGCGTTCCGGCGAGCCGAAGGGTTGCTTTCCGGATCACTGGGGTCCAAATCGCTTCGAGCCCATGGGCGATATCTTTCTGCTGCCTGCCGCACAGCTGTTTCACGCCAGAAGCGAATGCCGGCAGCAGAATTCCGTGATCTGTCGCCTCGATCCCCAGGCCGTCGACGAGTGGTTCGAAGGCGAGCTTCGCTGGACCGATCGCCGCCTGCGCGGCGGGCTCGATATCACCAGCGGTCGCGTCCGCAGCCTGCTCTCCGGCATTGCCGAGGAGCTGCGCAGCCCGGGCTTCGCGAGCGCGGCCATGATCGAGCTGATGACCGCGCAGGCGGCGATCGAGCTGTCGCGCCATCTGCTCGGCATCGAGGCGGGCGAGTCCGCGGGCGGCCTCGCGTCATGGCGGCTACGGCGCATCGACGAGCGCATTGCCAGCGACCTGTCTCCGCCGTCGCTGGCCGAACTGGCGCAGCTCTGCGGCGTCTCGGTGCGGCATCTGACCCGCGCTTTCCGTGCGAGTCGCGGCCGTTCCATCGGGCACTATCTGGAGGAGCATCGCATCGAGCAGTCCAAACAGCTGCTCGCGTCGGGTCGCAGCGTCAAGGCGGTCGCCTACACGATGGGCTTCACGGCGCCTTCGAATTTCGCGGCGGCGTTCCGTCGTGCCACCGGCGATTCACCGCGGCAATACCAACAGCGGACGTTACGCGCGAGCCCGCGGGCCGACTTGCCGCATTGATTGCGCGCGCGTCGCGGCTCAGCTCAGGATTGCGGCTTCGGAGCCAGAACTTTCCAGATGCCGTCAGCGCTGGCCACCGTCCTGTCGCCGACGGTGATGAGGCCGCGCACGAACACCATCTGCGAGGTGCAGCGCACCAACTCCGCCTGGCAGCGGACGAAGTCGCCCACTCGCGGGCTGGATACCAACTGGATCGCGAGCTGCGCGGTGACACAGCGCTTGTGGCCCAGCGCATCCGTCGCGACCCAGCCCAGCGCAATGTCGGCGAACGTCATCAGCGCCCCGCCGTGGACCGTCTCCTGGTAATTGACGTGCCGCTCGTCGGCGATGAAGCCCGCCGCGCGGCCCGCGCCTGGAATGCCGCGTACCCACAGCGGCGCAATGTAAGCCGTGAAGCCTTGCGCCTCGTGCGCGCTCCAGCCCGCCGCCTGCAATGCTGCTGCATCCATGGGCTGCTTACTTCGGCTGCATGCGGATGGCGCCGTCGAGGCGCACGGTTTCGCCGTTGAAGTAGCCGTTGCGGATCATCTCCAGCGCCAGGCTTGCATACTCGGCAGGGGAGCCCAGGCGCGGCGGGAACGGTACCATCGCGCCCAGCGCGTCGAGCATCTGCGGTGTTGCTCCGGCCATTGCCGGCGTTGCGAAGATGCCCGGCTGGATGGTGTTGACGCGGATGCCTTCGCGCGACAGATCGCGCGCAATCGTCAGCGTCATGCCGACGATGGCGGCCTTGGCGGCCGAGTAGGCGGCCTGGCCCATCTGGCCGTCGGTGGCCGCGGCGGAAGCGGTGTTGACCATCACGCCGCGTTCACCGTCGACCGGTTCGAGGGTCATCATGCCCGCCGCCGCGCGCGTGATGCAGCGGAAGGTGCCGACCGTGTTGAGCTTGAGCACCCACTCGAACTTGTCCGAGGGGAAGAATTTGATTTCGCCCGTCGCCTTGTCGCGGGACGCGGTGCGGATCGCGTTGCCGCCGCCGGCGCAGCACACCAGCGCGCGCTCCTGGCCGTTGGCCGCGCGCGCCTTAGCGAAGGCCGCATCGACGCTCTCGTCGCTGAGCACGTCGCATTCGCAGAACACCGCGCCGGTTTCTGCCGCCATCTTGGCGCCGGTCTCCGGGTTGCGGTCGAAAATCGCGACTCTGGCACCGGCGGCGCGCAGCGCCTTGACCGTGGACAGACCCAGGCCCGAGGCGCCGCCGGTGACGACTGCGGCCAGCGATGTGTCGATTTTCATGAAGTCTCCGTCTGAGTTTTAGCCGATGGTGGTCAGGCTTTCGTGGCTGGAACGCTCCACCATTCCGTAGGCGGTCTGGCCGTCCCAGGTGTAGCGTGCGCCGCCCTGTTGCAGGTTGAGGCCGCCAATATCCGGATTGCCGATGCGGAACGTGGAAAGCGCGGTCACGCCCTCGATACGGGTGTGCCCGAGTTCCGATTGTAGCTCGACCGACACGTCATCGCCTTCGAAGACGATACGGCGCAGGAACGGCGCCTTGACGATACGCGCCGGGTAAAGCTTGCCATCCTGGTAGACAACGGCGTCGTTGTACGAGTAATCGGTCAGACCGTCGCGCGGCGGGTAGGCCAGGCAACCGAAGGCGCGGCCGTCCGGAAACAGCGCCGACAGCCAGCAATGGCCGAAGAAGCCTTCGAGCCGGCGGATGCTCTGGCGATGGATGCGTGTGCCGGTACCTTTGAACGCGCGTTTCCTGTCGTCGATTTCCAGTATTCCCTGCGCACGGAAGTGATGCTCGAAGCGGTAACCCAGGCCCATGGCCTGCGCATTGGCCGCCTGCGCCGCGCTCATCTTCGAGGTATCGGCCGAGACTTCCTGTACCCAGGCCGGCGTCGCCATCGTCATCTCGACGTCGAGCTTCACCGGTGCCGTTGTGGTCTTGGTCTTGAAGCTGCCGTCGAGCTGCTCGGACGTGTGGCCGTCGCGCGCCGGGCCGTCGAAGCGCATGGTCCAGCGCTTGAACGGCTCGATGCAGCGGAACGTGAGCGGGCCCGCGCCGATGATGCTCGGGCATCCGTCGGCATCGATCGCTGGCGGTGCGGGTCCGCGCCCGGCGCCGCTCATCACGCGGCCGTTCGCGAATGAGAAGTTGGCCTGCAGCAGCCGGTTATCCCAGGACTGGGACTCGGCCTCGATGCCGCCGCGCGGAAACGCGAACTCGCCGTTCTCCTCGAACAGCCAGATCGACACGCTCTCGCGCATCTCCGGATGCTCGGGCTGTCCCGGCAGTACCCGGTCTTTTTCCAGGGCCAGGCCGCCGCTCAACTGCTGCGAGCTCAGGGTCATCGTCTCTCCTTTCGCATTAAATGATGTGCGAATGCTTCAGGCCGACACGGCCACGTCGAAGCGTTGGGTATAGAAGCGGAAGCGCTCGCGCAGCTGCGTAAGCTCGATGCCGAAGTCGGCAGCGTCGTAGCGGTGTTCGCCATGCCGGTCGCGTGGCGTGCTGCGGCGCCAGGCCTCCATGCGCGCGCGCGCCAGCGGCGTGAATTCCTCGCCGAGAAACTCGTAGAGCTTTGCGATGCTCGGAAACGGGTCCTTCTGGAACGGCGCGAAATGGATGTCGAAGAAACGATGATCGTTCCCGGCGTCGCGAAACGCGATCAATTTGCGCATGCCCAGTTCGCACCACTCGGTGTTCAGCGCGCCGAGGTAGGCCTTGTCGACTTCGTCGGACGAGGCCTTGATCAGCTCGTAGTAGAGATCCGCCACCGACGGAATCACCTTGCCGATGTCGCGATGCGTCATCCAGTAGTGTGCATCGGGAAACACCGTGTCCAGGGCCTCGATGAACACGATGTGGCTCGGATTCTTGAGCCGCCAGCGGGTCGGCGGACAGCGCCATTGCAGCAGTTTGAGCACGCGCTTCACGTAGCGATAGGTCGGAACGAGGTCAGCTCTGTGGTTCAGCCAGGCTGCGTAGCTGGGAACCTGCCACAGCGCCTGAAACAGATGGGACTTGAAGTCATAGCTCATATAGGTCTGGCATTCGGTGGGCATCGTTGCCGAGGACGGCAGCATGGCCTTTTTGCGCGGGAACATCTCCTGCCGCTTCAGCACCATGCGCTGCGCGACTTCGATGCGTGGGTCAGTCAGTTCGGTGGCTTTTTCTGGCGGCGGGCACGGCGTCATCGCTTCCCAGTTGCGGATGGAGCGCACGTTCGGATCCTCCGCCAGCAGGCAGGACAGCGCGGTCGAGCCGGTGCGCGGCAAGCCCAAGCCAATCAAGGGCGCGACGATCTCCTGCGCGTCGATCTCCGGGTGCAGTTTGTACCAGTGTTCGATCTGCAGGCGATTGGCGAGCATATCGACCAGCTGCATGTCGAAGCCCATGCGCCCGCGTTCGCTCAGGCGGGCCTCGCGGTCCGCCGATTCGACGAGCAGTTCCATGCCCTCGCGGAATGAGCCCTCGCCAAAGTCGTCTAGCGATGTCGCCGACTGCGCCCGCCGCATCAACTCGGAAACTCGGTTCACAGCATCATTCTCCGGTCGCGGCACGCCCTCAACTTGTGAATCAAGGCTAACGAGCTGCAGGGCCACCAGCAATCACTCGGTTGGCTGAGCCAAGGCCATAGCGATGATCTCGGGCCTTTGTTTCATTTGCCGTTCCCAGTTCGTGTCACGACCGCAGAACAGCTTCAAGATCCGAACATGATGACCTGATAGCGAAAGCCTGTCCCAGGCCCGACATCCCGGTCGCCTGGAGATCGAATTTGCGTGCAAAACGCGCCATCAATTTTCAGTGCGCGCCACTTTTCGACATACCGAAATGGTCAAAAAACTTGACCTGAAGGTAGCGTTCCGCCTGTGGAGGCCTGCCGTTCAACAGGCAGAAATCGCCATCAAGTTCATCAGTGGACAACTGAGTTCGTAAATGGACAACCATGTTGACTGGTATGGACTCGACAGGTAACTTTGCGAACCGTTTTTCTGGCTTCGTTCGAACAGACGAGCGAGCTAACTCGAGCCTGACACGCAAGACGGTGCGCTTGAGCAGCGGATTCGGGTTCACAAAATATATGCAGAATGAGGAGGAAATGGATGAGCAGTAGCATCAAAACAGGCAGGCTGTGCGCGACGACTTTGGGCCTGTTGGCCTGTGCCGCAGCGGGGGCGCAGGAAGCGCCGGCAACCGAAGGGCCACAGGCGCAGACCACCGAACAAGCGGTTCTGACTCCCGAAGCGCCGGCTTCCGCAGCAGGCGATGACATCGGCGAGGTCATCGTTACTGCACGTCGGGTCCAGGAGCGCCTGCAGGACGTTCCGATTTCGATCACGGTCTTTAACCAGGATCAGCTGACCGACCGCAATATCACCTCGGGCAGCGATCTGGCCAATTACACGCCTTCGCTGACCGCCAATACGCGGTTCGGAACGGAAAACACCTCGTTCGCGATTCGTGGCTTCTCGCAGGAGCAGCGCACCACGGCGTCCGTGGGCGTGTATTTCGCCGATGTCGTTGCGCCTCGTGGCGGTGGTCCAGTGACCGGCGGTGACGGTGCCGGCCCGGGTTCGTTCTTCGACTTGGCCAACGTGCAGGTGCTCAAGGGGCCGCAGGGCACGCTGTTCGGGCGCAACACCACGGGTGGCGCGGTGCTGCTGGTGCCGCAGAAGCCGACCGGCACGTACGAAGGCTTCGTCGAGAACACGCTGGGCAATTACGATCTTCTGCATACCACGGCTGTCGTCAACGTCCCGCTCAGCGATAGCGTGCGTGCGCGTCTGGGTGTCGAGCGCAATCACCGCGACGGTTACCTTACGAACACCTCTGGCATCGGCCCCAAGGATTTTGCCGACATCGGCTACACCGCCTATAGGCTCAGTGTCGTAGCCGATCTGGCGCCGAACCTGGAGAACTACACGATCGGCTCTTACAGCCTGTCGGAAACCAACGGCGTTATTCCGAAGATCATCGCGGTCAACCCCGCGACATTGGCTAATTCCAGAAGCCCGGTTTCCTCGCTTGCCCAGATGGCGCTCGGTCAGCTCAACGCAGAAGCGGGTAAAGGTGACTTCGCGGTTGGAAACGGCGATCCCAATGCCTATACGCGCAACGAACGCTGGCAGATCATCAACACCACGACGTGGACGGCGAGCGATGCACTGACGGTCAAGAACATCGCCAGCTATGCGCAGCTCGTGAACGACCTGCAGGAAGACCTGTATGGTTCCGCGTTCGTGACGCCGGACAGTTTCGGTACGGATAAAGCCAACCGGCCGCAGGATGCGGGCGTCAGCGTTTACGCGATCGGGTCCGCTCCGGCTGCCGGCCTCCATTCGGTCGACCAGTACACGCTGTCCGAGGAACTGCAGTTCCAGGGATCGGTCGATGACGGTCGTCTGGTCTGGCAAGCGGGCGGATACTTCGAGTCCAGCGACGCTAACAACCCGAATGGTTCCGAGTCTCAGAGCTTTGTTCACTGCGACAACACGGCGACGCTGGACTGCAACGACATCGTTGGATACCACTATGCGGTCAACAACGGTCTGCCGGCAGGTGCGGTCAACGTAGGCAACCTCGGATATCAGGTCGGTGAGATCTCGTATCAGAACCTGGGCATCTACGCCCAGTCGACCTACGCCCTGACCGACCAGCTGAAACTGACCGGTGGGGTGCGCTACACCGCTGATGAGATGAAGGGCGAAGCCATCGTCGGCCGGTATGTGTTTACCGGTTCCGGTGCGGATCAGCCGGCGTTCTATTGCTCGAATCCCGACTCGGGGCAGGCGACCGGGCCGAGGGTCGGCCCAGCGGCGACCTCGCTGGATGAGTGCAGCGTCAGCTACAAGAAGAAGTCGAATGCCCCGACGTGGGTGATCGATCTCGACTACAAGCCCATCGACGACTTGCTGCTCTACGGTAAATACGCTCGTGGCTACCGTCAGGGTGGCGTGACGCCGTATTCCGCCAGTGGCGCTACCGTCTACGATCCCGAAAAAGTCAATTCCTACGAGATCGGGAGCAAGTTCAGCTTTCGCGGTGCGGTGCGCGGCACGTTCAACGTCGCGGCGTTCTACAACGACTTCCAGAACCAGCAGCTGTCCATCGGTTTCGCCGATCTCGTGAATCAGTCGGTTCCGGGTAACGTCGGTATCGTCAATGCCGGCAAGTCGGCCATCTCGGGTGTCGAAGTCGAGACGGTGCTGCTGCCGGTGCGCGGTGTGAAACTGGATCTCAGCTACGCCTACCTCGAGACGAAGATCAAGTCGATCGAATTCGTGGAAGCAGCTCCGCCGTATACGGCCGCGATCCCGAGCGCTGCCGAGGGGGACCCGCTGCCGTACACGCCGAAGAACAAGCTGGCGGCAGGTCTGACGTATACGCTGCCGGTGGCTGCCAGCCTCGGCGAAATTTCGATCGGTGGCACGTATACCTATCAGAGCAACTTCCTGGTCACCAAGTCGTCGCCTTACGGAGTCGTGGACGGTTACGGGCTCGCGAACCTCAACCTCAACTGGGCGCACATCGGCAATGCTCCGGTTGACGCCGGCTTGTTCGTGACCAATGTCTTCGATAAGTACTACTACAACACCGTTACGGGTGGCTATAACAATTTCGGATGGGAATCGGCCTACCTCGGCGAGCCCCGCATGTACGGTGCGCGCGTCCGCGTGAGCTTCGGCGGCTGAAGCAAGGGCATTGATGTAAACAAAAAGGGCGCGACGATGTCGCGCCCTTTTTGTTTACGGAACCTGCGCTGCTCAGATGCGATGCGGCGAAAGCCTCAGCGGAACAGATCCTGCTCCAGCGGTCTCACCAGCGTCGCTGCGCCGCGATCATCGGCGAAGTATTCTCCAGGCACACCGCGCACGATCACCATCGGTCTGCCTTCAGCCGCTTCACCGCCGACCAGCGTGGCCGTCGCGCACAGCTGGTCGGCGACGGCGAGTTGTGTGACCTGCAGGGACCGCCCGCTGCGATCCGGCTGCCCTCGAAAATCCACCAGCGGATCGAGCCCGGCGCAGCCCACGCAGGTACCGCAGACGCCCAGGCGCCAGGCGCGGCCGAAGCTGTCGGAAACCAGCACCGCGAGCCTGACGCCGTAGCGCTGCTGCAGCTTCAATCGCAGGCCTTGCGCCGAAGCGTCCGGGTTCATCGGCAGCAGCAGCGCTCGCTCGCCGGCATGCCCGGGCAGATTCGATTGATCGATGGCCGCGTTCGCCACCACGAAGCCGAGGCGATGGCGCACGATCAGCACGCCCGGTGCGACACGCAGCACCTCGCTGGATTCGCGCAGCACCAGTTCCACCAGGCGCGGGTCCTTGCCGCAGCCTGCGGCCAGTGCGCGCGCTTCGCTGCCGGGTTCGATCTCAGTGAGTTCGACGTAGCGGTTCTCGGCTTTCGAAACGATTTTCTGCGCGACGACCAGCACATCGCCGTCCTGCAGCGACGGATTCGGCATCGCCGCGACCGCCCGCTCGAACAGCTGTGCGAGATCGTCGCCCGGCCGCACTTCCGGGATGCCGGAGATTGGAACAAAGCTCAGCGCACCCGGCAGCGATGCGGCGTCGCTCACGCGGTCACCGGCGCTGAGGTGCGCCGCGCGATGGGCGCGTTATAGGTATCGGAGAGCGGCGCAGCATTGCCGGCGCGTTCGATGCTGGCGGCGTCGACGTCGCCATAGAGCGTGTTGCGCTGCCGCCAGGGACGGCCGATGGCGGCAACCAGCTGCTGCATCTCGGCAGGTGCCAGCTCCTGCCCATGCGACGCACCGGCCGCGCGGCTGATCGATTCGTTCATCAGCGTGCCGCCGAGATCATTGGCGCCGGCCTGCAGGCAGCGCTGGCCCCATTCGGGCCCGAGCTTGACCCAGGACGCCTGCACGTTGCGGATCAGTGGGTGCAGCACCAGCCGCGCGACGGCATGCATCAACAAGGCCTCGCGCAGTGTCGGCCCGCGGCGCGCACGGCCGCGCAGATACATCGGCGCCTCCATGTGCACGAAAGGCAGCGGCACGAACTCGGTGAGTCCGCCAGTCTGCTGCTGCAGATGCCGCAGGTGCAGCAGATGCCGCGCCCAGTGCTCGTAGCCTTCGAGGTGGCCGAACATGATCGTCGAGGTCGTCGGCAGCCCGGCGCGATGCGCCTGCGCGACCACGTCCAGCCATTGCTGCGTGGAGAGCTTGTCGGGCGCCAGCTCCAGGCGGATTTGATCGTCGAGAATCTCGGCTGCCGTGCCCGGCAGCGAACCCAGACCGGCGAGCTTGAGTTCGGTCAGGAACTCGCCGACCGAAATCCCCAGGGTCTGCGCGCCATGGCTGACTTCCAGCGGCGAGAAGGCGTGCACATGCATCTGTGGCACGGCCTGCTTCGCGGCGCGGCAGATGTCGAGATAGGTCTGGCCGGTAAAGGACGGATGGATGCCGCCTTGCATGCAGACCTCGGTGCCGCCGCGGTCCCAGGCCTCGCGTACGCGGCGGCGGATCTCATCGAGATCGACCAGATACGGCGCACCGCGCAGGTTCTCGTGGGCGCGGCCCTTTGAAAACGCACAGAAGCCGCACTTGTACAGGCAGATGTTGGTGTAGTTGATGTTGCGGACCACGGCATAGCTGACCGTGTCGCCCACTGTTTCCCGCCGCAGCTGGTCAGCGCTTTCGCAGACCTGTACGAAGTCTGCGCCGCGCGCGGTGAATAGTTCCGCAGCTTCGGCCTCGGCGAGTTCGACGCCGGCAACAGCGCGTTCGATCAGGCGGCCGATCGCCGAGCATCGCGGTGTCGCCAGCAGCGGCACGTCGCGCAGATCATCGGCGCTGGCCGCTTCCGCCGAACCCGGCGACCAGGTCCCGACGCGGGCGAAGCCGGCGCCGTCGGACAGGCGCAGCACCGGCGCCTGCAGTTCCGGCGCCAGCCAGTCGCGGCGCGCGAGCACGTAGCTCGGGTAGATCGTGAGGCGCTCCGCCAGATCGCAGCCCGCGCGCGCGGTGTCGGCCGCGAGCCGGTCCAGATGCGGCCAGGGGGCTTCGGGGTTGACGTGGTCGGGCGTCAGCGGTGACACACCGCCCCAGTCGTTGATGCCGGCGGCGATCAACTCCGGCAGGTCGCCGCCATAGAGATTGGGCGGCGCCTGGATGCTCATGCCCGATCCGAAAATCAGGCGCGCCGCGGCGATGGTCCAGCACAGCTCGTCGCTCGAAGGCTCCGGCGCATCGTGCATCTTGGTGCCGGGCTTGGCGCGGAAGTTCTGGACGATGATTTCCTGGATGTGCCCGTAGCGATCCGACAGATCGCGCAAAGCCAGCAGCGCGTCGAGCCGTTCGCGCCGGGTTTCGCCGATGCCGATCAGGATGCCGCTGGTCATCGCCACGCGCGCTTCGCCGGCCAGGCGCAGGGTTTCCAGCCGCCGCACCGGATGCTTGTCGGGCGAGCCGAAATGCGGGCCGCCGCGTTCGCAAAGCCGTTCCGACGCAGACTCCAGCATGATGCCCATCGACGGCGCCACCCGCCGCAACCGAGTGAACTGTTCGGCATTCATCAGGCCGGGATTCAGATGCGGCAGCAGGCCGGTTTCGCGCAGCACGAGACCGGCGACGTGTTCCAGGTAGTCGAGGGTGCTCGCGAAGCCCAGGCGGGCCAGAGCTTCGCGAGCACGCGCATAGCGCAGCTCCGGCTGGTCGCCGAGCGTGAACAGCACTTCCTTGCAGCCCAGCGCCGCGCCTTCGCGCGCGATGTGCAGCACGTCTTCAGGTTCCAGGTAGGGTTTTTCCAGCTTTCGCGGTGTCTGCGCGAAGGTGCAATAGTGGCAGACGTCGCGACACAACTGCGTGAGCGGTACGAACACCTTGCGCGAGTAGCTGATGCGACAACCCCAGCCGCGCTCGCGCAGCTGCGCGGCAGCCGGTGCGAGCGCACGCCAGTCGGTATGCTCCAGCAGCGCGTAAGCCTGCTCGCCGTCGGGACGATCGGTCAGCCAGGTCCGCAAGTCGGCGGCGCGTGCCGCGGTGCTGCTGTTCATGCTCTGCCCATGTTCAACTCATGCCCAGTTACGGGTCTGCGGGCGCCACGCCGACCGGCAGCCCTCAGTTGCTTGAGCACGCCAGCCGCTGCGCCGCCAGCTTTCGAAGTTCGCTGGACTTGATCTTGGAGCTGCCGGTGGTGGCCAGCTCTTCTTCGCGGAAGAACAGTACGCGCCGCGGCACCTTGTAGCTGGCCAGCTTCTCCTTGGCGAACTCGCGGATCGTGTGTTCGTCCAGCGACGTGTTTTCGAACGGCACGACGCAGGCGACCACGATCTCGCCCAGCGTGTCATGCGGCACACCGACGGTCAGCGTGACCTTGACGCCGGGGTGTGCGCGGATGACGTCGTCGATTTCCAGCGGCGATACGTTGGCGCCGCCGGTCTTGATGATGTCGTTGAGGCGTCCCTCCCAGTAGAGCCGGTTTTCCGCATCGACGTAACCGCCGTCGCCGGTGCGGAAAAATCCTTCCTCGTCCACGGTTTCGTCCAGCGGCACGCCGAGATAGCCCAGCATCAGGGTCGGCCCCTTGACCGCGATCTCGCCGCGCTCGCCCGTCGGCAGCACTTCGGCGGTCAGCGGGTCAATGATCTTGAAGACATTGCCGGGCTGCGGCTCACCGTGGCTCCTGTTGATCCGCTCGGGCGAGGTGCCGGACGGGAATATGGAGGAGATGGTGAAGGTCTCGGTATTGCCGTAGGCCGCCATCGGATCTTGCCAGTCCGTGTGCACGCTGGGGTGCCTGCCCAGGGGCGTCGTCGAGCCGACGTATTTCAGCGACGACAGGTTCACGCTGGCGAAGTTGGAGGCTTCTTCGAGCTGCTTCCACTGGTGTGGCCAGGCGACTGGAAGCGTCACCTTCTCCTGCTCCATGAGGCGCAGTGCTTCCTCGGCAATGAAGGTCGACTGCAGCACCAGGCTGCCGCCGCTCGACAGCGCGCCGCCCAGTGCCTGGGCAAAATTGCCCGACCAGAAAAACCCGTTCGCCGACCAGCAGCGCACGTTGGCCGCGACCTTGGTCACATCGTCGCCAGGCTGCAGAATTCCGTAGAAGCGCAGCCAGCGCCACAGCTGCAGGCACACGCCGCGATGGGCGTTCATGATGCCCTTGGGCTTGTTGGTCGAACCCGACGAGAAGAACAGCAGGCCAGGATCAGCCGGGCTGACCGTCGCTGCCGTGGCCCCGATGATCGCGCGCGGCACGCTCTCGCCGCGCTTGAGGAAGCTGTGCCAGCCTTCGATCGAGCCTTCGCCCTGGTCCACGCAGGCGAGATGCTTCAGGAACGGATATCGGGCGCTGCGCACCGCGCCCGGTTCGCTGGTGCCGATCAGAGGCTCGAGGTCGAACAGGATCTGCGCGAAGTCTTTTTTGAGCACGCGGCGTTCGAGCAGCAGCGCCGACACGCCCGATGATTGCAGCAGATAATCGAGTTCGGCCGGAGTGGAAAATGTGCTGATGCCGGTGGCGATGCCGCCGGCCATCGCGGCGCCAAAACAGCCCGACAGCCATTCCGGGCGATTGGTCATCATCACGCCGACGCGCTCGCCCTTGCCGATGCCGCAGGCGTTGAGTGCCCGGGCGACGGCCATAGCCTGTTCCCACAGCTCGGTGTAACTCCAGCGCGTGGTGCCCGAGGCCTCGTGCATTACCAGCGCCTCGCGCTCCGCGTAGCGCGCCGTCACCTCGCGCAGATAGCCCGGAAGCGTGAGCGATCCCAGGCCCTGCTCGTCGGCTAGCGGAGTGCCATGAATGATGGAAAGCGAAGGATTCGATGTGGCGCTTTTCATTAACCGATCTCAGCCTAAGGTTAGTTCGACCAGCGCGGTTGCATCGACGAGCGTACTACCATCCCGGTTCTTGAGTTTTACTTTCAGCTTGACCAGCGGCAGGCCCCAACTGCTCTCGCCAGCTTTTTCGTCGTCCACCCGGCGCGAGCCGGGAATCCTGCCGACACCGGCCGGCTGGCAACCGTGACCGAGGTCGAGCGCATCCGCCGCCGCCATCGACTGAGGCGCCACCAAGCCGCCGAATTCGCAGTTGCGGGCAAACTCGTGATCCCAATGGATCGGATAGGCATAGTCCATCGCCATCACCCAGCGGCGGATGTCGCTGGAGGAACACCGGTCCGACAGCTGCCTGCCACCGACGAGCTGGCCCACACGATGATCGGCGCCGCCAAGATCGAGCTGGACTTCGCCTCGTGCTGCTGCGGAACTGGACACTGCATTCCCCCTGAAATGACCTATTGGTTTAATTTTAAACAACAGCGTTGTTCGGTGTCGCCGCTAAGGCGCATAACATACTACGCTGCTACCGTGACCCGCTCGGCGAATACGCGGCGGCGGTGCCGCCGTCATCCTGCTACGGCGAGCCGGCGCTGCTCGTCATGTCGGAAGGTTTCAGCCTCGATGTCCCGCATTAGCGCGAACAGGGTGTCGGCGGCGGCGCCGCAGCGACGGCGCAATTCAACAAGATCTTCGGGGTAGTCGAGATCCAGCGACAGTGCTTCGATCGGCAGCACCTGGGTCTGCAGGCCGGCAGCCCGGGCAGCGGCCAAGTGCCGGCGGAAGCTGTCGCTGCCGAAGCAGGGTGTCAAAGACTGCGGCGGGGAGCAGAGCAGGGCATTGGTGCCGACGAAATGGCGATCCGGCACCACGACCACGCCCGGGCCTGCGCTACCCGCCGTGACGAGACGCTCGAGTGCTGGCGTCGATACCAGCGGCAGGTCGCCGGCGATCATCAGCAGCTGCGGCAGCCGCTGCGGCCGTAAGGCCTGCACGGCGGCGGCGAACGCGGCCGCTGTCCCGGTCTCGGCCGGCTGCATGATCGTCCTTGCGCCGAGACCCGCGGCGAAAGTGGCGACTTCGGTGCTGGCGGTGACAATGGCCACTTCATCGACGCCGCGTGTCGCCTGCAGCGCGCGGATCACCCGCTCGGCGAGCACGAACAGCAACTGCCGGCGCTGCGCCGGGCTCAGCATACCGGCCAGACGCGTTTTGGCGCGCTCGGGCGATTTCAAGGGCACCACCGCCCACATTCGCTCAAACTCCCCGGAGCCGGTCATCGACGACACGGTCTTGCTTTCGCTGCGGTGCAAAGTAGTTGTGCACCGCGAACTCGAACCAGTGGACGAAGAAGGCCGTTGCGTTGCGGCTGATTTTGGCCTTGGGTGCCACCACGTCGAAGCCATGATACGCGCCCTTGTAGATCTCGAAGGCAACGGGCACGCCGGCTGCCTTCAGATTGTGCACGTACTGCACCGTCTCGTCTCTGAAAGGCTCCAGGTCGCCGACAAAGGTACAGGTGGGTGGAAGCCCACGATAGTCCAGGGCCCTGGCCGCTGCGGCATAGGGCGGCACGTCCTTGCCGTAGAGTTCACCCAGATAAACCTGCCAGGCAACTTTGTTGGATACGGAGTCCCAGACCGGCGCGTCGTTGTCCGTCGACGATTCGCTGCGCATGCGGTCATCGATCATCGGGTAGAGCGGCATCTGGAAGGCGATTTGCACCTCGCCCCGGTCGCGCGCGTAGAGCGTCAGAGCGGCTGTGAGGCCGCCGCCGGCGCTCATGCCGCCGACCGCGATCTGATCATCCCGCACTCCCATCTCACCCGCCTGCTGCTTGAGCCATAGCAGCGCGTCGTAGCAGTCCTCAAGCGCGGCGGGATAGGGGGCTTCGCCTCCGAGACGATAATCCGGCGCGACCACGACGCATTCGCCTGCAGCGATCAAGCGTCGGTAAGTCGCCGTGTCCTGCTCCGGCACGCCCATCAGGTAGCCGCCGCCATGCGCCCAGAGAACGCCGGGTACGCCTGCGCGGGAGTTCAGGGGTTTGTAGATCACCAGACGCTGCTGGCCGCCGTCACGGCGCGGGATCCAGGTCTCGCTTACCTGCAGGTCTTTGGGCTTCCTGCCTTTGAGCAGCAGCGTGCTGAGCCGATTCAGCCTGCGAAACGCGGCCGGCGTCGACGGCCGCAGCAGCCGGCGCATGATCCTGCCGGTCCAGCGCAATTCGCGGTCGACCATCTCGCTGGTGACGTGCAAGGACGGCTCCTAAGTGCGGGCGTGCACGGCTCAGGCGCCCGTGATGCGAATTCCGACGCTGCGCCCCTTCTGCTGGCGATTGAGATGAAGCAACAAGGGAGTCAGGGATTCGATGGCGATGGCATTGCGCAGCGGCCCGACGTCGAAGCTGCGAACGCCCAGGTCGCGAATCAGCGCCATGGCCTGTTCGAGCGCGGCCTTGTCGTCTGAGCATGCCAGCACATCACAATCGATGTCATGGCTGAGATCGCGCAGGTGCACAGCGCTTACGTGATGCATCGCCGCCACGACCGGTGTTTCCGCGCCGAGAATCGCCTGCGCCTCGAGCGCCGCGGACTGGCCGGCCGGCAGGTTCACGCTGGTAATCTTCGGCGGCTGCAGCGGAACCGTGATGTCGATCAGCACGCGCCCGGCGAGTGCCGTTTTCAGCTCTTGCAGCGTGCTGGTGTGCGCCGAGTAGGGCACGCTCAGCACGACGATCTCGCTGGCCTCGATGGCCTGTGCGTTGCTGCCGCCCCGGATCGTGCGGCCGGCTTCCCTGCTGAACTCGATGGCGACTGTTTTCGCCCGTTCTGCGTCCCGTGAGCCGACGAATACATCGTGGCCGGCGTGGGCCCAGCGGATTGCCATGCCGCCGCCTTCCTTGCCTGTTCCACCTACGACTGCGATACGCATGTTTTCTCCTGGATTAATTTAGCGGCCGGGTGTTATTCCGGCGCGTCGCAACACCGCAGACCGGCGGCTGCAAGCTACATGATCAGTCCTTCGAAACCTTCGACAACACGTTCTCGGCGAAGCTCTGGGCGTTGTCGCACCACTCCGCGCGCGTGCGTCCGTTGATGCCGATTGCACAGCCGCTGACACCCATCGCTTCGAACTGGCCGATCTTGTCGATCAGTTCCGCTGGAGCCGGCTTTTCGCCAGGAGCCACGATGCTGCCGAGCACGATCTTCGGCGCATCGGTGCGCCCGGTTTTCTCGCAGTGTTCGCGTAGATAGGCCAGCCCGCCGGCCAGATCCTCCTCGTCGTTCATGGCCGCGGTGCGTGCGGTGTTGGACAGCTGGGCGCCGGTGAAGAACGGATACCAGCCGTCGGCCAGTTCCACTGCGCGGCGGATGGCACGCTTGGAGTTGCCGCCGACCAGCATCGGCGGATGCGGCTTCTGAATCCCGGCGGGCCTGGTGCGATTGCCCAGGGCCTCGTAGCCGCTGCCCTTGAAGGTGAATTCTTCGCTGCTCAGCGCGGTTCTCAGCGCGACGAGGTACTCGTCCATGATTTCGTTGCGGCGATCGAAATCAACGCCCAGCGCACGGTACTCGCCCTTGAGATAGCCCGCACCCAGGCCCAGCGTGACGCGACCGCGCGAGTACAGATCGAGCGTGGCCACCGCACGCGCGGTGATGAAGGGATTGCGGTAGGGCAGCACCAGAATGCCGGTCTGCAGCCGCAGCCGGGTGGTGGCCGCCGCAACGAACGACAGCATCACGAAGGGGTCCTGCGCATAGTGGCCGCCGCTATCGAGCCAACGGCCGGTGGGGCAGGGATGGTCGGTGACGTTGCCGCCATCGAAGCCCAGGCGCTCGACCAGTCGGGAGACTTCGACCACGGCTTCCGGCACGAGGAACTCTTCCGGATTTCCGGTGTGGTCGAACGGCAGGGTGACGTTGATCTTCATGCTGATGTCCCGATTTGAAAGTAAATGAAGTAAAGGGCTGCGCTCAGGACGGTATGTCGCCGGTCAGCGTCCACTTGCCCGCGCTGTTGCGCAGCCAGCCGGAAGAAGCCCAGGCCCCGCCATCGACCGGGATGACGGTGCCGGTGATATAGCTGCTCATTGTCGAAGCCAGGAACACCGCAGCCTGACCGCATTCGCTGTCAATGCCTTCGCGGCACAAGGGAATGCGCCGCGCGATGGCGGCAGTCTGTGCCGGCGTGGGCTGAATCCACTTCGTCGGATCGACCGGGCCAGCGTGATTGCCGCGGATGCCCGGCGTCACCGTGACGTCGGGCGCGATGGCGTTCATGCGAATGCCGTGATCGGCCAATTCCAATGCCAGCGTGCGGGTGAGATTGTTGATGCCGGCCTTGCAGGCCGCGTACACCGCGAAGTTTGGCGCCGCGCGCGAGGCTTCGATGCTGGTGACGTTGATCACCGAGCCGCCGCGACCGCCGTGGATCATCACCGGCACGGCGGCCGACGTTGCCGCCAGCACGCTGATCAGGTTCAAGTCGATGTGCTTGCGCCAGGAATGCTCGGATTGCTCCAGAAACGGCCGCTTGGTCACACCGCCAGCATTGTTGACCAGGATGTCGATCCGACCGAAGTGCTCCGCGGTCCTGTCGACCAGCGCGCGGATCTGGTCGGTGTTCATCACGTCGGTGGGGATCGCTAGCGCGCGGCGTCCGAGTTCGCGCACGCGCGCGGCGGTCTCCTCGCAACGCTCGGGAACAATGTCGCCGATCGCGACGTCGGCGCCGGACGCCGCCAGCGCGAGCGCAATGGCCCTGCCGATACCGCCGCCGCCGCCGGTGACAATGGCGACCTGATCGCTCAACAGTGAAGCGGCTTGCTGCATTGCGTCCACGCTCCTCGGTGTTGTCAGACGTCCGTGCATGGCGGCGCCCTTGTCTGGCCAGTCACTGACTGGTTTTTGACCTTATCCGCTGGCAGCTGGAATGGTCAACAGCAGTGTGCACCAGCATGTCCCGAGGGAATTCATGTGTCCCGAAAGCAATGTTGCAGCGGCCGACATCGCGGACCCGGGCCAGAGAAATGCCGCCGCGATCACCGCTCAGGACCTCATTTCATAAATACGCCCACGTACCAATCCCTTCTCCCGCTTGCGGGAGAAGGTGCCCCGAAGGGGCGGATGAGGGGCTTTGCTCTCGCCAAAGTCAAAAGAGGCCGCGGTTGCGCATCGGGCTTCACACGTCGGCAACGGATTGCCGACCTACGCGGCGGCCGCTGCTTAGAGCAGCCGCGTGCCGATCGCCTTGACCTCGAGGAATTCCTCGATGCCTTCCAGGCCCCATTCGCGGCCCATGCCGCTCTGCTTGTAGCCGCCGAAGGGCAGGTCGCCGGTGATGCTCATGCCGCCGTTGACGCTGATGGTGCCGGCGCGGATGCGCTTGGCGATTTTTGTCGCACGTTCCTCGCTGCCGAAGACCGCGCCGCCGAGGCCGTAGATGCTGTCGTTGGCGATGCGCACGGCGTCCTCGTCGTCATCGAAAGGAATCACGACCAGCACCGGTCCGAAGATTTCTTCCTGGGCGATGCGCATGTCGTTGCGCACGTCGACGAAACAGGTGGGTTCGATGAAAAAGCCCGTGCCCTTGTCGGTGCGCACGTTGCCGCCGGCGAGCAGCCGCGCGCCTTCGGCCTTGCCGATCTCGACGTAACCCTTCACACGTTCGAGCTGACGCTTGGAAATCAGCGGGCCCATGATGCAGGTCGGCTCGTCGAAGTTGCCCCACTTGCTGGCATAACCGGCGTAGGCCATTTCCAGCGCTTTCACCGCTTCCTCGTAGCGCTCTTTCGGCACCAGCAGGCGCGTCGGATAAGCGCAGCCCTGGCCGGCGTGGAAGATCACCATCGAGCCCATCACCGTCTGCGCGAAGTTCGGCGCGTCGTCGAGCACGATGAAGGCGGATTTGCCGCCCAGTTCAAGGAACACGCGCTTCAGCGTTGCGGCACCGTTTTCCATGATCTTCTTACCGACGCCGGTGGAACCGGTGAAGGAGATCACGTCGACGCGCGGGTCCCGGGTCAGCATCTCGCCGGCCATCGCAGGATCGGAGCCGGTGACAATGTTCAACACGCCCGGCGGCAGGCCGGCTTCGACTGCGAGCTCGCCCATGATCGCGGCCATCGCGGGGGTATCGGGCGCGGGCTTGAGGACCACGGTGCAGCCGGCGAGCAGCGCGGGAATGACCTTGCCGATGTTGACGTACAGCGGCACGTTCCAGGGCGTGATCGCGCCGACGACGCCGACGGCTTCATGAGTGACGAGGCGCTTGGTCTCGAAGCCCATCTCCTTGCGCACACCGCGGTCTTCTTCCCATTTCACGTTGGCGAAGCATTCCAGCACGCCGTCGGCGCCGTTGAGCGCGCCGTCGATGTGCGCACGGAACGCGGCACCGGGAGCGGCACCGGCTTCGAGGCGCGCGATCTGTACCAGGCGATCACGATTGGCAACGAGCACGTCACGGTACTTCTTCATCAGCTCGTAGCGATACCGGTGTTGGTTCGACCAGTCGGTGTCATCGAAGGCCCGACGCGCGGCGGCGATGGCCTCCTCCACGTCTTCGGCCGAGGCATCGGCCGCCAGGCCGATGACTTCGCCGGTCCAGGGACCAATGTTGTCGTAAGTCTTGCCACCCTTGGCCGGGCGCAGTACACCATCGATGTACAGCTGGGATTCTGGAAGTAACATCTTGTCGTCCTCGTGGAGTCGCGTGTGTGATGCGCGAGTGAAGTTCTGATCTCTGGCTGATTTCTAAGCGATGGCCGCGATGGCGTGATGTGCGGCCAGATAGGCCCAGGTCAAGGTCGGCCCGATACTGCCGCCGCCGCCTGCTTCCACCGGCCCCATGACCGACGCGGTGGAAGTGCCGGCGGCATACAGCCCGGGGATCGCGGAGCCGTCCGCGCGCAGCACGCGTGCCTGCACGTCGGTGACCAGGCCACCGAAAGTGCTGACGTCGCCCGGATAGATCTGCATCGCGAAGTAAGGGCCTTGTTCGAGCGTGCCCAGACATGGCGAGGGCCGGTGCAGCGGGTCGCCTGCCGAGACTTCGTAGGCGGTTTCGCCGCGCTGAAAATCCTCGTCGCGCCCCTTGCGGACAAAGCCGTTGAAGCGTTCCACGGAAGCCTGGAGCTTGGCGGCATCCATGCCGCATTCGCTGGCCAGCGCTTCCAGCGTGTCCGCCTGGCGCAGGAACCTGGAGTCGAACCAGGCCTGCGGCTTCTTCGAGCCGGACATCGTACCGGCCAGCATGTACGTGTTCAGGTACTGACTGTCGATCACCAGCCAGCTTGGCACGGCCGGTACCGTCTTGTTGCGCTCCAGCATTCCTTTGCAGAAATCGACCGTGGGGCCCGATTCACGGATGTAGCGCACGCCGCTCTGATCCACGACGATGGCATGCGGCTTGGACATGTCGCCCTGCATGGTCGCCGGTTTCGGCCGATCGGCCGGCGGCAGTGCGATCTGGTAGGCGACGCGCTCGCTCATTTGCGCGACGGCAGCGCCGATACGCAGGCCCTCTTCGATCATCTCGCCGGTATCGGTGTCGGGAACCAGCGACCAGGCTGTAGAGGTCCCCGGGACGAACTGATCGCGCATGCGCTGGTTCTGCGCGAAGCCGCCGGCGTTGATCAGCACGCCCAGGCGTGAGCCGATTTGCCAGTCGGTGCCATCCTTCTGCGTCAGCACGCCGGTCACGCGGCCGTCTTCTACCAGGATCTGCTTCACCGGCGAGTTCAGGCGGATTTCGGTGCCGGCTTTGAGCGCAGCGTGCAGCATCTGGGCCTGCAGCGCGCGGCCGGCGGTCACCCGCTGCCTGCCGGTGATCTTGTCGGCGAGCGCGCGTCCGATCACCCGGAACAGCACCCTCTTGGCCGCCCAGCTGCGCTTGAAATTGGGCAGCTCCATGGCCTCGTCGAGATTCGCCGGCAACGGCAGGAAACCGGGACGCAGCTTGGTTTTCCAATCGCCGAGCCGGTTGATATCGAACAGCTCGGACACCACACCGCGACCGGGCACTGATTCGCCGGGCAACCGGTAGTGATCCGGCCACGAAGGCAGGCGCCGCAGACGGATTCCCTGGCTGACCAGGAAGTCGATCATCTTCGGTGCCGCATCAATGAACGCGAGACGCCGTTGACGGCTCGCACCGGGCATGTTGGCGCGATCGCCGACGACTGCATCAAGATAGGCAATTGCCTGCTCGCGACTGTCGGGGATGCCTGCTTCCTTCATATAGCGATTGTTGGGAATCCACATCACGCCACCCGACGTCGCCGTGGTGCCACCGACCAGAGCCGCTTTCTCAAGGATTAGCACGCTCTTGCCGGCCGCGCGCAGGGCCAGCGCGGCGCAGAGTGAGCCACCGCCGCTGCCTACGACAACGAAGTCGAAAGTCTCTTTCATGGGGGAGCCCCTCAGCCAGATTTCCGCGCGTGCAGCGTGATATGTGCGGCGTGCAGGTCTTCCGGCAGATCGATCAGTGCACGGAACACGTTGGTGACCGAGGTGAACTGTGAGATCGGTCGGTCGCGCAGGTTGATACCCGCTTCCATCGCGGCCTTGCCGAAGCGCATGCGGTCTTCCGGCGGCACGTCCCAGGTCTTGCCTTCCTCCATCATCTGACCGGCGCGTACCGAGGTGACGCGGATGCCGCTGGATTCGAGTTCCTTTTGTAGACCGAGCGAAAAGCGCTCCAGGCCGGCCTTTGTGCTTTGGTAGAGGATCAGGTGCGGGAACGGCAGATCGACCGACTCGCTGCTGACGTTGATGATGTGGCCGCCGCGGCCCATCAGGGCAATGGCGGAACGGGCGCAGAGAATGGGGCCGCCTAGGTTGGTGGCAATGGTGTGCAAAATCTGCCCGTCCGTGGCCTCCGCCACCGTGAACGGTGCGAAAAGCGCGGCGTTGTTGACGAGCACGTCGATGCGCGGATGGCGCTCTGAGATTTCGGCGAAAGCGGCCTTCACCGAATCTGGCGACGAGACATCGCAGGCAAGCGCGAGGGCGCTTCCGCCGATCTCGGCTGCTGCCGCGTTCACCTTCGAAAATGTGCGGCCAAGCAACACGACCTGATCTCCCTCGCTGGCAAAGCGTCGCGCAAGTGCGCGCCCGAGACCTACTCCGGCTCCGGTGATGACGATGATCTTCGACACGTTTTTCTCCTGATTTTCCAAGTTGTTCTTAGGCTTTCGGATACACCGACAGATCACCGCCATAGGCGACACCGCCGGGCCAGAAACGCTTGCCGCTGATCTTGCTGAAATAGTGCACGGTGCGTGCGGTGGAGCCTGCGGACGAACGCGCCTGCATCGCGATGCCGCTGGGGCTGCGTCCACCCGCGCGCGCGCTGAAATCCTTGATCGTGAACAGCAGATCGTCGGTCTGCTGCGCGCACAGCACCAGCTGGTCACCCGGGCAGTAGCGGCGCGGCTCGATCTGCAGCTCGGAGAGTTGGCCGCGCTTCATGCCGACATGGCCGGGCACGTTGATCACCTCGATACTGTGCACTTCGTCGTACCACTTCTGGTACTCGGCGAAACGGCCGATCGTATAGTTGGCGAGGATGATGCTGATGCCCGACAAGGGCTGATCGCGCTGCCAGTTGGGGCTGATCTTCCAGTCGGAATACATCCTGTAGCTGTAGATGCGCTCGCTCTCGTCCTCGTCCGCGACCAAGCCGGCGTCGCGCGCTTCGGCCAGCAGCGGGCCCAGCGCCGGCAGGTCGATCGCCGGATTCGGCAGGTCGAAGTCGTAGACGCTGAGGTAGCGCCAGGGCTGCGGGATGTCCACCATGATCTGGATCGGCGACACCTCGAAGCGCTCCGCGCTGACGAAGCCGCGCAGCGCGGCCAGCGCCTTGCCGTGCGGGCCGTCGAACCAGGCCGCATATTCGGGCTCGCGGCCCGCAGGCACGTTGTGCAGGTGAAGGGTGGTGTAGAGAGCCATCGCGGTCGTTCTCCCGAGTTTTCGACTTATGAGCTTGGCGCAGCGGGGTGCATGTCGATGTGCAGTCGCGTCAGGCGTGAAGCGGCGATCTTCCACTCGCCGTTCTGCCGTACATAGCGTTCGTGATAGTGGCCGTAGCCGGTGAGCCCGGCAACGCCCAGTCGCACAGCACGCTCGGCACCCCACAGCACGCGGTCCTGCATCGCCCAGATCACGAGCGCCTCGTCGTCACTCATGAAGTCGATCTCCGGCGAATGCACCTGATGCGCGGTACGCGCGGTGCCGACCGACGACTGGACCAGTTCCATCGCGGCCTCGCGGCCACGAATTACCGGCAAGGACGAGCCATCGCTGACATCGAGTTCGAAGTCCTCGGTGAACAGGCTGGCGTAGCCGTCCCAGTTCTTGGTATCCAGAAAGCGGCAATAGCGCGCCTTGACCTGGCCGATGGCCATGGTGGCGGCCAGCTTTTCGATTTCGGTCATGGCGGGCCTCAGGTTAGCGACGCGCCTGCGTCGACGGTGAGCATCTGGTTGGTGACATGGCGCGCCGCGGGCGACGCGAAGAACAGCACCGCCGCGCCGATGTCCTGGGGTTCGCACATGCCCAGCGGCGGCTTGCGCCGGCCCGGGCCCGCGGTGGCGGGTCCGCGCGCTCCGATGGCGCCGGGTGTGACCACTCCGCCCGGCAGCACGGTGTTCACCGTGATGCCGTGCTCGACCAGTTCGAAGGCGCTGGTCAGGCTCAGCGCGACCAGCGCGCCCTTGGACGAAGCGTAGGACGCAAGCCCGACCACCGAGGGTGTCCGCGCGCTATTGGACGCGATGTTGACGATACGGCCGCCGGCGCCGCTGGCGACCATCGCGCGAGCGATCTCGCGGGTCATCAGCAAGGGGCCGCGCGCGTTGACCGCCATGATGCGGTCCCATTCGCCGACGGTGGTTTCGAGCAGCAGCTCGCGGTCGTGCAGGCCGGCGTTGTTGACCAGCAGCCACGGCGTGCCATGAGCGGCGATGACCTCGGCACAGGCCTTCACTACCGAGGCCTCGACAGCCAGATCGACGGCAACCGCATAGGCACGGTGGCCTTGCTGCTGCAGCGCTTCCACGGTGCGGCCAGCAGCACTAGCGTCGCGATCGGCGATCACCACGCTCGCACCGGCCTGCGCGAGAACGCCCGCGATACCGGCACCGATCCCGTTGCCGCCACCGGTAACGAGGGCCAACTTGCCGCGCAGGTCGAAAGCAGCTGATGCACCGGTCATCTTTCTCCTCCCTTGTCGTTCTCGTGATGCGGGGCGAAACCCCGCTGCTTCGGCACCGCCTTTCGCAATCCGCCGGTGCCTGCTCCCGCTACAGCTACTCCTCCTGCTTTGCGTTCAGGCGAGGGCCTCTTCACCGACCAGCGTGGTGCGGTGCATCATGCGACCGCTCTCCAGCGAATACGGAGTCACGCGGTGCATCACGCCGGTGTTGTCCCAGATCAGCAGGTCGCCGACGGTCCACTGGTGCTGGTAGACAAACTGGCGCTGCGTGGACCATTCCAGCACCCGGCACAGCAGCGCGCGGCCTTCTTCGAAGCTCATGCCTTCGATGTGTGAAGCCGTGGCGCCCAGGACCAGCGACTTGCGGCCCGACTGATGCGTCCAGACCAGCGGATGGACCTTCGGCGTGTTGCGCTGCCACATCTGCAACTCGGCGTAGGACGGCTCCGGATTGATCATGCGCTGCGCCGTTTCGAAGCTGTGCACCACGCGCAGATTTTCGAAAGCCTGCTTATCTGAATCCGGCAGGCTCTCGTAGGCCGCGTAGGTATTGGTAAATTCGGTCTGGCCGCCGGTATCCGAGAGTTTCTTGGCGGTCAGCAGCGAGGCGCGCGTCGGCACAAGGTCGGTCGCGCCGTCGATATGCCAATAGAACGAGCCTTTCAGATATTCGGCGCCCGGGCTTTCCTTCGGGTCGATCGATATCTTCATGATGTAGTTGTCGCCCTGGGGCAACACGTCGCCTAGCGTCTTGGCGAACGCCACCTGCTGTGGGCCGTCCAGAAACAGCTTGCGGAAGATGACCACGCCGCGCTGTTCGAGGAGGTGGCGGATTTCGGCCGCGCGCGAGCCGCTCAGCAGGGTGTCGACATCGGTCTGGATCTCGGTGCCGACGAGAGCTGTAAGGTCGATGCTGCTGAAAGTCATTGTTATGGTCTCTTCATTCGCAGCTGGGGATACCGGTCCGCGACCGCGGGTATCTGAGCATCGGCTGGCTGCCTTGCCAGACTTGATCAACAGGGTCGATTATGACAGCCACCGGAGCCTCACGGCGCAAGGCAAGGCGGCCCGCGATCAGTTGCAGGTAATTTTATGACAACTGGTCGACACTGTTGTTGGTACGGCGATTGTAGGATACATTTACTTAGCAGGCTCAGCAAATATAAAATGCCCTGAGTAGAAACCGGCTTGGCAATGCGGGCGATCCTGTTCCGGCCCCGTTTGGCCGTGCCCACAGTCGATTGCGGCTCGTGCATCAGGAGGAGACCATGAAGATTCGTATCGAGAAAGCATCCTGCGTCGGCAACGCGCGTTGCGCGGCCGTCTCCGAGGAGCTGTTTCCGCTGAACGACGACGGCTACATCGCAGTCGACGCTGTGGACGTACCTCCGGGGATGGAGCAAATCGCCAGGCGAGGCGCGCGCGCCTGCCCCGAACGCATCATCTTTGTTGTCGAAGAAGAATAGTTCCAATGACGATGGCTGGTTGCTGCCATCCATTTATTTCTTGATCAGCAAGCACTGCAGGAGCGCCGGATGACCGACTTTCTCGGATACAGGAACAAGCGGGTGGTGGTGAGCGGCTGTTTTTCGGGTATGGGCGAAGCGACGGCGAAGTTGCTGCTCTCGCTCGGTGCGGAGGTGCACGGTCTGGACTACAAAGAATCCAAGCTGGGCTTGGCTTCCTTCAACAATCTGGACCTGCGCGATCCGGCCTCCATCGATGCCGCCGTCTCGAGGATCGGCGGCAAGGTGGACGCGCTGTTCAACTGCGCCGGCCTGCCGCAGACCTTCCCGGCGCTCGACGTCATGAAGGTCAACTTCGCCGGCACCCGTCATCTGACCGAGAAAGTGCTGCCGCTGATGTCCTCTGGCGGCGCCATCGCCAGCATTTCATCCAATGGTGGGCTGGGCTGGAGCCGCCGCATACCAGTGCTGATGCAGGCGATCGCGCTTCAGGGCTTCGACGCCTTCATGAAGTGGTGCGACGAAAACCCCGACACGGTGCGCGAGGGCTACTCCTTCTCCAAGGAGCTGGTCATCGCCTGGACCATGCTGCAGTCGCAGAGCCTGATCAAGCAGGGCATCCGCATCAACTGCACCATGCCCGGCCCGACGCAGACGCCGATGATGTCGCACTTCGAATCTGCCACCAAGGCTTCGGTGTTGGAGGCGGCCGCGCAGCCGATCAACCGCCGCTCGACTCCGGACGAGCAGGCAGGTCCCCTGGTATTCCTCAACAGCGACGCGGCAGGCTACGTCAACGGCTTGTGCTTCTATGTGGACGGCGGTTTCATGGCCGGGATTGCCACCGGGCAGATCGACATTCGCTCCCTCATGGGCGGCTGATCCGCCGCCATCGTTTTTTAGCCGGAACCGGGTCCGCCCGGTGCCGACGTTGGAGAGTTTCAGATGACCACCGCCGCTTTGAGCCCCGCCGTCCCCAAGCCTGCACACGTTGCGGACGCGGTGGTGTACGACTTCGACATGTTCCAGGACCCGGCCTACGTGGCCGATCCGCACAGGCGCGTGCTCGACATGGTGAAGCATGCGCCGCCGGTATTCTGGACGCCGCGCAATGGTGGCCATTGGATGTTGGTGAGCCACGAGGCCAACTTCGTCGCGTCGCGTGACGTGGAGGCTTTCTCCAACGGCTTTGCCACGCCGGCCGAGTTGAGCGCGATACAGTTGCGGATGCCGCCGGGCACGCCGCATATCCCGTTTCCGCTGCCGATCAACATCGATCCGCCGGACCACGGCAAGTACCGCCTGCCGCTGCAGCGCGTGTTCTCGCCGAAGACGATCAACGAGCTGAAAGACAGCATTCGCGTGCTGGCGGGCGAACTGATCGACAAAGTTGCTGCGCAAGGGCATTGCGAGTTCATGGCCGCGGTCGCCGAGCCGCTGCCGGTGGTGGTGTTTCTGAAGATGCTCGGTCTGCCGGTCTCGCGCATGGAGGAATACCGTGCGCTGGTCGCGGAGCACATGTCCGATCCCACGCCTGATCCGATGGACAGCATCAAGAAGCTGTGGAAAATCACCGCGCTGCTGCGTGATGACGTGCTGCTTCGCAAGGATAATCCGCAGGACGACATCATCAGCATGTTGTGGAAGGCGGAGATCGACGGCAAGCCGACCACTCTGGACGACATGGAGAACTACATGGTTCTGCTGTTCCTTGCCGGCCTCGACACGGTGATGAACGGCATCGGCCACGGCATTCGTCATTTCGCGACGGATCTGGCGCTTCAGGACGAACTGCGCAAGAGCCCCGAACAGGTCGGAGACGCTTCCGAGGAGATGCTGCGGCGCTACACGTTCACGGTGCCGCCGCGCTTCGTCAAGAAAGACATGGAGTTCATGGGGCTGCAAATGAAGCGCGGCGAGCGCGCCATGCTGTTCCTGCCGGCCGCGGATCTCGACCCGAAGGTGTTCCCGAACCCCGACACTTACGACCTCAAGCGCGAGAACAAGACGCACATCGCGTTCAACGCCGGCCCGCACCGCTGCCTGGGCTCGCATCTGGCGCGCGTCGAACTGCAGATCGTCTACGAGGAAATGCTCGCGCGCCTGCCGCGGTTCCGGCTCGATCCGGCGAAGCCGCCGACTTTCCATTGCGGTCACGTCGTCGGCGTCAGCACGCTGAATCTGGTCTGGCAGGCTTGATATGGCTGGCTACGCAGCGACATCGACTCGCCCGATTCCCCGGCTCGACTCGGACAACCGGGCTTTCTGGACCGGTGGCGCTGTCGGCGAACTGAGAATCCTGCATTGCGCGGATTGCCAGGGCTACACGCATCCGCCACGGCCGGTATGCCGCCATTGCCTGTCTGAGCGCGTGGCGCCGAAGGCGGTGGCCGGCTCTGGCGTCGTCGATACGTTCACGGTCAACTACCAGAAGTGGTTCCCGGCCATGGAAGTTCCTTTCGTCATCGCGCGAATCGCGCTCGATGGCGTTCCCGGCGTGTTCCTGACGACCAACATCATCGGTTGCCCGGTCGATGCCGTCGATATCGGCGATCGCGTGCGCGTCGTCTTCGAGCAGCACGGCGATGTTTATCTGCCCTTGTTCGAGAAGGCTGACTGATGAAGAACGTCGAGGCGTACATCACCGGCGTAGGGCAATCCGAAGTCGGGATGAAGCTCACGCGCCATCCGCTGCTGCTGACGCTCGATGCGGTTCGCGAAGCCATGAACGAGGCCGGTCTGACGATCGGCCAGATCGATGGTGTCTCCACCTATCCGGGGCGCGTCGCCGCGATGCCCGGCTTCTCGCCGGTGGGCGCCGACGAACTGGTCGACGCGCTCGGCATCCGCGCCACCTGGTACGCGGGCGGCGGCGAAATCACCTCGCAGCTCGGTGCGGTGGTCGCGGCGGTCGGTGCTATCCGCAGCGGTCAGGCGCGGCATGTGGTCTGTTTCCGCACGGTCTACGAAGCCGCGGCGATGGCGCGGCCGGACGAGTATCCGATGTGGCGCCGCGACAGGGTCGAGGGCAACTCGCAGTGGTTCTCTCCGTTCAATGCGCTGTCCGCCGTGACCTGGACCGCGCAATACGCGATGCGCCACGTCAAACGTTACGGCCTGACGCGCGAGCAGCTGGCGCAGATCGCGCTGACCGATCGCGCGCATGCGCTGCTCAATCCGCGTGCGCTGGTACGCGAGCCGCTGACCATGGATCAGTACATGTCGGCGCGCATGATCAGCTCGCCGATGTGCCTGTACGACTGCGATCGTTTTACGGACGCCTCGACCGCGCTGATCGTATCGGCGGGCGACGCGCTCGACGAAGTCAGCTGCACGCCGATCCGCATCGCGGCCATGGCCGGCACCGTCGAGCGGCTGAGCTGGGATCAGGCCGAGTGGATGGCCTGCTATGCCACCGGTGTCGACCTGTGGAAGCGCACGGACTACAGGCCTGCGGACGTCGACACCGCGCAGCTCTACGACGGCTTCAGTTTCCAGACGCTGGCCTGGATCGAATCGCTGGGCTTCTGCGAGGTCGGTGAAGGCGGCAAGTTCATCGAGGGCGGCAAGCGCATCGCACTCGATGGCGAGCTGCCACTGAACACTTTCGGCGGCCAGATCGGCGCCGGTCGCCTGCATGGCTTCGGCTTCGCCCACGAGGCGGTGACGCAGCTGCGCGGCAAGGGCGGCGCGCGCCAGATTCCGGGCGATCCGCGCGTTGCGGTTGCCGCCTCCGGCGGCGGCCCGCTGGCTACCGCGCTGCTACTGACCAAGGATTGAGGCGATGCAAGCGCTTGCGCTCGAATCTCTGCCTGGTTTCCGACGTCGCTTCCGCGTGACGCCGGGGCCAGGCTGGGTGCGCAGCGAAGTCGAGGACGACTATCACTGCATGGGCGTGACTTTGCATCACGACGGCAAGTTCGTCACCGCCATCGATCCCGAACTGCTACGCGCGCCGTGGACGACCTGCCCCGGCGCGCCGGCACAGCTCAAGCAGACGTTCACCGGCGTGGCGCTGGATGCGTTTGCGGCGCGCGGCGACAAGACCGCCAATTGCACGCACCTGTACGACATCGCGCTGCTCGCTGCCGCACATGCTTTGGATGCGCAGCCGCTGGTCTACGACGTGCTGGTCGCCGATGCGATCGATGGGCAGCGTCGTGCCGAAGTGCGTCGTGACGGTGTGCCGGTGCTCGCCTGGACCGAGTCGGCGTTCCGCATCAGCGAGCCCGTCGAGCTGGCCGGCATGACCTTGGACAAGCTGCGTCCGTGGATCGACAGCTTGACACCTGACGAACAGGAGGCCGCACGCCTGCTGCGCTGGGCCAACATGATTGCCAACGGCCGCCAGATTCCGATCGAGCAACAGTCGGATGCGAAGCGCATGCCGTCCAATTGCTACACCTTCCAGCCCGAGCGAAAAGTCATCGCCCGGCGTGTCGGCGTCATTCGCGATTTCAGCAAGGGAAGCGCGCAACCGCTCGATGGAATGGCAGTTGATCTCTAGTGCCCGGAAGACCAATCTACTTGTCGCGGTATTGTTGTAAGGAGGCCAGGATGAAGATGAACGATATGGTGATCGTCAGTGTTGACGATCACATCAGCGAACCGGCGGGCATGTTCGACAAGCACCTGTCGGGTGACGATCTGGCGAGCGCTCCCAAACTGCAGACCAGCGACAACGGCACCAACTATTGGGAATACCAGGGCATGAAAATGCCCTCGGTGGGTCTCAACGCCGTGGTCGGCCGTCCCCTGGACGAGTACGGTATGGAACCGACCGCGATGGAGCAGTTGCGCAAAGGCAACTACGACGTGCATGCACGGATCGACGACATGAACGTCAACGGCATCGCCGCGTCGCTGAACTTCGGCAGCTGTGTCGGCTTCGACGGCGGCCGCTTCCACAAGGCGCAGGACAAGGCCAAGGCGCTGATCCACATGCGCGCCTACAACGACTGGCATATCGACGAATGGTGCGGTGCCTATCCGGGCCGCTTCATCCCTTGCGGGCTGGTACCGACCTGGGACATCAAGGCCACGGTCGAAGAAATCAAGCGCATCGCCAAGAAGGGCTGCATGGCGATCTCGATCAACGAGAACCCGACCGTGCAGGGCCTGCCCAGCATCCATAATGCCTACTGGGAGCCGCTGTGGAGGGCAGTCACCGATCACGAAATCGCCATCTGCCTGCACATCGGCGCCGGCAACCCGGCGCCGCATGCTTCGATGGAGTCGCCGATCGAAGCCTGGATCACGACCATGCCGATGTCGATCGCAACCGGCGCGGCCGACTGGCTGCATCTGGCGGCGCTGGAACGCTATCCGACGATGAAGATTGCGCTGTCGGAAGGCGGCATCGGCTGGATTCCGTACTTCCTGGAACGCGCCGACTTCAGCCACGCGCGCCACAAGGCCTGGACCCATTCCGGCTTCAAGAACACCAGGCCCAGTGAAGTGTTCCTGCGGCACTTCATGACCTGCTTCATCGACGATGCTTTCGGCCTGCAGAATCTGCAGTTTCTCAATGAGGACATGGTGGCCTACGAATGCGATTACCCGCACTCCGACAGCCTGTGGCCGAACGTGCCGGAGACGCTGTACGAGAGCCTCAAGCATCTGAGCGACCTGCAGATCGACAAGGTCACGCATGCCAACGGCATGCGCTTCTTCAACTTTGACCCGTTCAAACACCACAAGCGCGAACAGCTGACGGTCGGCGCCTTGCGCGCCAAGGCCATTGCGGCGGGCGTCGATGTCACGCCGAAGTCGTCCGGCGGTGCCGCACCGCTGGCCGAAGGCGAGGCGCCACGCGTGATTACATCAGGTGATCTGATGCGGATGTTCTCGCAACATGCCAAGGCGGCTTGAGTACCTAGCAGAGAGCGGCCTGGCGCTCGCGGAGCGCCAGGCTTTCAATACCCGGATTTGCCAGATTTGAAGGTGATGTCATGAGCGACGACAACGATACAACCGAGCTTGCAAGCCAAGCGCGCAAATACTGGTCGGCCGAGGGTTACACGGCCGGCGGTACCATTCGAGAAGTGGACTACGCATCGCAGTCCAACGGTCTGCATCCCAGCCTGCAGGGGATCAAGATCGTCGACTGCGATACCCATGTCACCGAAGCGCCGGATCTGTTCACGTCGCAGGCGCCGGCCGGCCTGAAGGACAAGATGCCGAAGGTGCGCCGCGTCAACGGCGTCGATCGCTGGTTCGTCGGCGACCGCGACTTCGGTACGCTCGGCGGCAACGTCATCCGCAAGGACAACAACAAGCTGCTCGGCCGCCTGGCCTTCCAGACGATCGATGAAGGCCACGCCGGCGCACACGACACCAAGGCGCGCCTGCAGGCGATGGACGACATGGGCGTCCACGCGCAGATCTGTTACCAGAACTCCGGTGTAACACAGCCTGGCTCCTTGATGTCGCTGGGCGACAACGAGCTGGCGGTGGGCATCATCAAGGCCTACAACGACGCCGCCGCCGCGCGTCAGCAGGAGTCGGGCCAGCGCCTGTTCACGCTCGGCCACCTGCCGATCTGGGACAAGAACGCGATGGAGGCCGAGGCACGCCGCTGCCAGGATATCGGCCTCAAGGGCTTCGTGATTCCGGATACGCCCGAACGCATGGGCCTGCCGTCGCTGCTAGACGACTACTGGACGCCGTTCCTCGAAATGTGCGACGCCGAGGGCCTGCCGCTCAACTTCCACCTCAACCTGTCGGTTGATCCCAACTCGATGGCCTGGAAAGGCTTTGCATTCGAGCAGACTCTGTCGGTCGTCGCGACGATGTTTTCGATCTGCAATGCCGCCACGCTGGGCAACTGGATTGTCAGCGGCCGTCTCGACCGGCATCCCAAGCTCAAGATCGGCCTGATCGAAAGCGGCATGGGCTGGGTCCCGTTTGCACTCGAAGCGCTTGAGCACCAGTTCGATGAAATGCTGGCGAGCAAGAAGTCGATTGCCAAGCGCCGGCCCTGGGAGTATTTCCAGGACCACTTCTGGGTCACGTACTGGTTCGAGAAAGTGGGGCCGAAGCTGCTGCTCGAGACCATCGGCGTCAACAAGGTGCTGTTCGAGACTGACTTCCCGCACCCGACGTCGCTGTATCCGGGCGTGCAGGAGCACATCGTCGACACCCTGGGTGGCTACAGCTACGACGTGAAGAAGCGCGTGTTGGAACGCAATGCTGCAGAGCTTTACAAGCTGCCGTTCTGATTCATTCAGTGGGTCAATGGAAAAGGCGCCGCAGAGACTGTGGCGCCTTTTTGAATGGCGAGTCCTCGTAGTCCTCGTAGGGCGGGAGCATCCCGCCTTCCGCGGCGTGGGGGCGGACGCGAAAGGCGGGCTGCTCCCGCCCTACTCCGATGCGGGTGGGTTCAGTGCGGCGTCCACCGCGGCGATCTCTGACTTTAGCCACATCGTTTCGCTGAGATTGGTGCCGCCCGATTCCTTCAGCAGTAGGTGCAGAGCGTCGTTCTTCACCGCCAGTGCATCGGTCTGCTTAGGCTCCACCGCGAGCGCGATGTCGAGCAGGTGCAGTGCTTCGAGCGGCTTGTTGTCGGCGACTTTCTGCTGCGCGCGCGCAGCAAGAACCGCGGCGCCGCCAGCGAGTTCGGCCAGGTCGGCATTCACCGCCGAGCGCGGCACGCCGTAGAGGCCGGTGGTCGAGTCCTCGTAGTGGAACCAACCGGCCAACTCGTCCCAGATGCTGCGCACGGCCCAGCGCAGGTTGCCGTGGTACTCGCCGATCTTCAGTTCCTCGGGCAGGCGCACTTCGCGCATCAGCGCGTGCACGGTCGTGCCGGCGTTCATGCCGTCGACCACGGCCTGCTTCAGGAACGACACCGCCGCATGCATCTTGTCGAGGCTGGCGCGGATGTGGTCCGTGCCGCGGATGGGTTCGCCGTGGCCGGTGATCAGCAGTTCGGCGCCGAGCTTGCGCACGATATCGAGCGAATGCAGGTAGCGCGTCACCAGGCGCGGACGGTCGCCGCGCATGGTCACCAGGTTCGGCATCGCCAGGAACACCGGCCCGAACAGGTTACCGGTGAACACCACGCGTTCCTTGGGCATCCATACGACGAGTGATTCCAGCGCCTCGCCGCCCGGCGTCGAAATGACTTCAAAGCGGCGACCGCCCTGTTCGAAGGCGTAGCAGCGGTCGACGACGATGTCGGGGATCACGCGCGGCGGCTCCGGCGGCTTGCTGCCGCGATTGAGCGTATTGGCCCAGAGCTTTGCCGAGCGGCGCTTCAGGAAGGGGCCGAGTTCGTCGAAGTAGTTCCAGTTGTCGACAAAGCGCTTCTCGCCGATGACTTCGGTGCCGGACTCGGTCAATGCCGGCACGCCGCCGTAGTGATCGGCATGCGCCTGCGTCAGCACGATCTTGCGCAGTGGACCGCTGCGACGCGGCGCCAGCAGCTTCCTGGTGCGCTCGGCGTTGTCCATGAAGCCGGTGTTGACCATCACGTCGCCGTCGGACGTGTTGATCAGGTAGGCGTTGGAGATGTCCTTCGCCATGAAGATGAAGTCGGTGATGACCTCGGCTGCGGTCTGCTGGCTGCCGGCCATCACCAGGTTGGCCAGCAGTGGCTTGCCTTGCTCTTTTGCGCCCGGCGTGCTCATGCCTTGAACTCCACCATGACCTTGGCCGACTGCGGGCTTGCCGCGACGCCGAAGGCCTCGACCACTTTATCGAACGGGAAGCGGTGGCTGATCAGGCCCGCGATCTTGTCGCGCAGACGCGGCAGCGCGGCGATCACGTCCGGCATTTCGGTGGGATAGCCGACGGCGGTGGTGATGTTCATCTCCGTGGTCAGCATCGCGCCCAGGTCCAGCGGCACCGGCTTGCTGTGCGCGGCAGTGATCACCAGGCGCGACTGGAACTTGGCCATGCGCACTACGTCGGAGACGATGTTCGGCGCGCCGGCGGCGTCGATCCAGGCATCGGTGCCGACGGTTTCGCGGCTGAACACGCGGCCCTTGCCGTGCAATTCGATCAGGCGGGCACGCAGGTCTTCCTTGGTCGGGTCGAAGGCCGCGCGTGCGCCGAGCGCACGGGCGCGTTCGAGCCGTTCCGGTGCCAGATCCAGTGCCACCACGTCGGTGATGCCGCGGTCGAGCAGCCACAGGATCATGCCCAGGCCGATCGGGCCGCAGCCGAATACCACGACCTTGTCGCCGGCCTTGACCTGCATGCGGTTGACGCCATGCATCGCCACCGCCAGCGGCTCGGTCATCGCCGCGATGTCGTAGGGCAGGCCCTCCGGGATCGCCAGCAGGCTGTCGCCGAACTTGGCGCCGCGCACCAGCAGTTCTTCGGTGAATGCGCCTTCCGGCCCGCCGCTGCCGACGTAGCTGGGCGTGTTCATCGGGTTGATGATGACGCGCTGGCCGACTTCGAGGTTCTCGACCTCCTTGCCGACATACATGACTTCGCCGGCCGCCTCATGGCCCAGCGGCGTGACGCCGCCGGGCTTGCGATGAATGCCGCCGACCTTGATGTAGGTGAGGTCGCTGCCGCAGACGCCGCAGGCCCTGACCTTGACTACCACGTCCTCGGGCCCAGGCTCCGGCCGCTGATATTCATCCAGCCGGAAGTCGTTGACTTCGTGAATGTTGAGAACATGTCCCATCGTCGTTGCTCCTGCTTACATCATGACCATGGCGCCGCCGTCGACCGTGATGGTCTCGCCGGTGATGAACGAAGAAGAGTCGCTGGCCAGAAACGCCGCGACGCCTTCGAAATCCGCCATGTAGCCCGGGCGCGGAATCGCGTTCTTGGCCAGCATGTACTTGTCCAGCGGGCTGAGTTCGTCGGCAGTGCCGGTCATGCCGGTCTTGATGTAACCGGGCGCGACCACGTTGGCGCGGATGCCGTGCTTGCCGAACTCCGCGGCCATGCCGCGGATGATCGCGGCGACGGCGGCCTTGGAACCCGCGTAATGCGGCTTGCCGGCCAGACCCTTGAAAATGGACAGGCTGCCGCAGGCGATCAGCGAGCCGCCGGGTTCGCCGGCTTCGGCACGCTTGACCATACAGCGCGCGCCTTCGCGCAGCGTGTAGAACGCGCCATGCAGCGCGACGTCGAGGAACTTGTGGTAGTCCTCGGTAGCCAGCGTCAGCGAGGACTGCGAGGCCGGTGGCGGGCCGGCGTTGGCGATTACGGTATCGACGCGGCCGAATTCCTTGATCACTTCTGCATACGCGGCGACGATCTCGGATTCGGATGCGACGTCCACTTTGCGCGTGCTGACGTGCACGCCGAAGGCTTCCAGCTCGGCCTTGGCGGCGGCGTTCTTCTCTTCGTTGCGCGCCCAGATCACCAGGTTGCCGCCCTGCTTGGCGATGCCGCGGGCAAAGCCCAGGCCCAGGCCGCTGTTGCCGCCGGTGATCACCGCCACCTTGCCGCTGAGATCAAACAGACCTTTTGCCATTGCCGTCTCCCTATCACGTTCGCACCGGAGCGCTCGTCCGGCGATTATGGAGGCTAGTTTCAGTTAGCGGCCGGTCCGGGACAACGCACAACAGTGTCGATGGTGGGACGCAATGGCGCGGCAGGGACGCCGTGTCGGGCAGCGTCGCGCGAAATGGGTTACCCCATAATTCGGCGACACCAAAACAAAGCTCCCTCACCCGCCTGCGGGGGAAGGAGCAAAGCAGCGGTTAGCCGCCGAAGCTATAGCGCAGGCGCGCGCCGAGCATGCGCGGCAGGCCGACTGCGCGCGAATCGAAGCCGAGCGTGTAGTAGGTGCCCGAGCCATAGGTCATGTACTTCTCGTCGAGCACGTTGGTTGCAAAAAACGACAGGTCGAAGCTGGAGTTGAACATCGACGTCCAGTTGATGTTGGCGTTGAGCAGACTGAACGGGTCGAGTACGTCGTCCGGGCTCGATCCGGTTGCCGAGGAGCGCCGCTTGCCGGTGTAGACGTAGGTTGCGCCGACATCGATCGAGCCGATCTCCTCCGGCAGCGGCAGCGTGTAGGTCAGCGAGGTCACGACGGTGTGGTCCGGTGCGAACGGCAGCGAGTCACCCTGGACCGCGATCGGCGTGGCGGTACCGGGAATCGCCACCGCGTTCACCTCGGGCTGGTCGGTATCGAACTTCACCAGCTTGGTATCGAGGAAGGAGTACGAGGTCGCCCAGATCAGGCGAGGCAGCGGCTGCAGGAAGGCCTCGACCTCGACACCCTGGATGCGCGCCTTGCCGGCGTTGACGATCGTCGTCGTCGTCTGCGAACTCGTCGACACATAGCCGTACTGCAACTGCATGTCGGTCAGATCGTTGTAGAACGCCGCGACGTTGAATCGGCCCGGAATCCAGCCGCGAAAGCTGGTTTTCGCGCCGACCTCGTAGCTGTTGACGTGTTCAGGTTCGAAGGTGTCGATGCCCGCGTCGGCGGCAAGGATCACGTTGCCCTGGCGATAGCCCCGTACGTACTTGGCGTAGGTCATGACATCCTTGATCGGCTTGTAGGCGAACTGCAGCTGCCCGGTCGGCGCCTGGCTGCTGACCTCGGGGTGGGTTTCCGTCACGGTCGGGCTGTCGGGTCTCTCGATGCCCAGCAGGTAGGTGTAGCGGGACTTGATGCCATAGCCCTCGGTGCGATCCCAGGTATAACGCGCGCCGACTGTGGTGCTGAACTTCTCGGTGAAGTTGTAAGTGCCCTCGGCATAGAGCGCACGGTTCAGGTAGGTCGTCTTGAACTGCTGGGCCAGCACGCCGCCGACCGCGCCGCCCAGCGGATCGAAGCAGTCGTACCCCGACGGGTCGCCCTCGATACTCGCGAGATTGCACGAAACCAGCGCGATCGAGTTGTTGCCCGAGAATCCGTCCGGCAGACTTTTCTCGAAATAGGCGCCGCTGGTCCACTCGAAAGCGCCGCCGAACGAGCTGCCCTGCAGCTGGAGTTCCTCAACGAAGGTTTCCTGGCTGGTGACCGGCTCGCCCGGATTCGGCACCGAGATGCCGATCTTGAATTCACGGTTCGGATCGGGGTCGACCCGCACGCCGGCGAGCTCGTAATGGAACTGAGTGCCGAAGATGTCCGAACCGTTCTCGGTATGCAGATGCGCGTAACTGAAGATGTTCTTGAGCTGCAGCTCATCGTCGATTGCCCAGGTCGTCGTATTGATCGCGCGCAGCGTCTTTTGCAGGTTCAATGGCGTCTCGATCGTACTGGCCAGATCGTAGAAGCCGCCATTGCCGGCGGCCTTGGCGTCGTCGAGCTGCTGCTGGCACTGCGGCTGAACGAAGACGAAGAAGGTATTGCCGGCCAGGCTCGGATTGCACTGGTACAGCGTCGACGTGCTGCCGTGGGTCTTCGAATACGCGTAGCTGAGGATCGTGTAGTTGTCGACGGTATCGGTGATGTTCCAAAGCGCGCTGAGCCGGCCCGAGGTGTAGTTGACGTTGCCCAGGTCGTCGGCGCCGATGCCGGTGTAGTTTTTCAGATGCCCGTCGCGATGGTTGCTGTCGACGCCGAAACGCAGTTTGAAATTGTCGGTCACCGGCGTATTGATCACCGCCTGGATACGCTTCAGGCTGAAGTCGCCGGCCGAGGCCTCGGCGTAGCCCTCGAACGCGTCGGTCGGTTTTTTCGGCACGATCAGCACGGCGCCGCCTGTCGTGTTGCGGCCGAACAGCGTGCCCTGCGGACCCTTGAGCACCTGCACGTTTTCAAGATCGAACAGCTCGCCGGGGCCGGCGCCGTCTCCGGAGGTCTGCGAGCTCTGGCCGCGCGGTGCGACCACTTCGGCGAAATAGACGCCGACCGACGCGGTCGTGCGCAGGTCCTGAGTGAAGCCGCGGATCGCAAACGTCGCTGATTCCGGGCCGAAGCGCTGGTTGGTCGACAACGACGGTGTATACGTCGCCAGATCGGACGAGTTGGTGATGTTCGCGTTGGAAATCTGCTGTGCGTCCAGCACGGTGATCGAGACCGGCACGTCCTGGGCGCTTTGTTCGCGCCGCTGGGCCGTGACAATGACTTCTTCGATGCCGCGGGACTCCGGAGCTTGATCCTTGTGCTCTGGCGCGGCGGCTGTTTCGCCCTGCGGCAGCGTGATCACATCCAGCGGCGCCTGCGGCTGGGCCGCTGCGGCAGCCGCTGGCGTCGCCTCGGGGCTAGCGGTCTCCTGCGTCGGTTCGGAAATCTGCGCCATGGCAGCTCCGGCATACGCCATGTTCGCGGCCGCCGTCATCGTTGCGGCGATCATCATATTTTTCATCGTCTCCCTCGCGCTCTCTATAATTTTTTGATGGGTTTGAACCGCCTTGAATGGCCGTCATCCCTGCGTGCCGCATATCGCTTGAGCTTGTACGCCATCACCGAATCGCCCTTGCTCGATCCGTACATGCTGTGGCCTCCCGCCGGGATCACCACGTACTGTTCTCCGTTGATCTCGCAGCTCATCGGCGTTGCTATACCGGCGGCCGTCAGCGCCGAATACTTGGTGCCCATCTGGCCCTGGTCGGTGAACGCTTCGCCGGCATGGGCGGGCCCGGGACTGAAAAGCGCGGCCCACAGCGCCAGCAGGGCCCAGCGACGGACACGCGCGGATTCGTGACGGCGCCTGAACGTCGGCTTCGGCGGTCCGATAACGGGTCTCGGCAAAGCGCCCCTCCTCAACAGTGTCGACGCCGTGGGAAGCTGTGTAGACCCGGCATTCTTTATGAACTGAATATTGGATCAGGATGCTAACGCTAATGGACACTAGTGTCCATTATAGCGTCTTTGCTGTGTCGCGACGATGCGGCTTGTGCTCTCGGAGATCTCAGGCTGCCGGATGCTTTACGAAGATGCCCTCGCGCAGGATGCCGGTCCATTCATCGGTAAAGCGCTGTGCCACGGTGTCGACATCACTGTTGACTTGATAGCTCAGCATGACGATCGAAGTCACCACCCCGACCAGTATCGAGGACAGGATTTCAAGATCCATGTCCTGACGCGCACTGCCACTTGCCCGGAACTGTTCCAGTGCGTCAGTCAGCAGCCGGTACAGCGGGTGATCTTTCGTCAGATTCTTGCCGGCCAGCGCGTCGGCGATCAGTATTCTCGAGGCCTCGCGATTGTTCAGCACCAGCCTGGCCACCTGGTAAACCCGGTCTTCCATCGTGTCGGGATGCAGCTCTCCCGCCATCGATTCGGCCAGGCGCTCGGAGAGCGAGGCCTGGGCCTCGCGCAGCAGATGATCGCGATCCTCGAAATGCTGGTAGGCGACGCCACGGCTGACATTGGCCACGCGCGCCGCCTCCTTCAGCGAAAGCGCCCCGGCTCCTTTTTCGGCGACCAGGTCGATCGTCGCCTGCAGCAGCCTGGCGCGGGTCTGCTCGGGATTGCGGGTCCTGGTTTTCTGAGGGCTTCTTTCGCTCATCGGCGATGGGCTGACCGTGACTATGGCCTGCAGCATCGCCGAGCCGGGGCCCGCAGTCCACGCCTGCTGTCGCGTGCGAGCGGCCGCGTCCCGACGGCGACATTGCGTCCCTTGTTCGCATGCGAATGGCATTGCAGGCCAACCCCTGGCGGCCGATGATCGCTTCATCGCCCGGCCATTCCATTCGGCCCGAATCATGGAGAGAACATACAGATGGCGCAGAAACTGCTCGCTGACGAACTGATCGAACAGGCACGCAAAGCCACTTCGCTGGAACGTTTCGACAGCGAAAGTTTCCGTGAAGGCCTCGAGGTTTTTTTGTCCGACGTCAACGCCTGCACTTATACCGATGCCGGCCTGGAGCGCGTGCGCGGCAGCGTTATCGGCGCGCTCGCCACGCGGCTGAAGACCACGGCCTACCTCACGCAGCGCCCGGAGTTGCTCAAACGCCCGATCGAGCGCCCGGTGTTCGTCTTCGGAGTGCCGCGTACCGGCACCACGCTGCTGAGCAACCTGCTCGCCGCCGACCCGCGTCGCCGCTCGCCGCTGACCTGGGAGATCGACGACCCGGTTCCGCCGCCGACCACCGCGACGCTCTACACCGATCCGCGCGCCGCGGCGCGGCTGGAAGCCGAGCGCAAGATGCTGGCGGCGCGTCCGGAGATGGGCAAGTACTACCGCAATTCGGCGATCTATCCGAACGAGTGCATGTTCTTCATCCAGTCGGATTTCAAGGCGCTGATGTGGGAATCGCGCGGCGTGCTGCCGAACTATCGCGACTTTTTGTTCCAGACCGACCTGAGCTCCACCTACGCGTATCACAAGCGCTTCCTGCAGTTGCTGCAGGCTGATGCGCCGGGCATCTGGAACCTGAAGCAACCCTCGCACGCGCTGTGGCTGGAAACGATTCTGAAGATCTATCCGGACGCACGCTTCGTGTGGACGCATCGCGACCCGCTCACCGCCACCGGCTCGTTCTGCAGCCTGCTGTCGTTGTCGCACCAGGCTTTCATGGGCCGCGTCGACACGAAGTGGCTCGGCGAGAACTGCTCGTGGCAGGCCGTGGAGCACGCCGAGCGGATCATGAATTTCCGCGACAAGTTCGGCGAGGACCGCGTCATCGACGTGCACTACGGCGAGCTGATGCGCCAGCCGATCGAAACCATGCGCAGGCTCTACAAGGTGCTGGGCGACGACTACACGGCGGAAGCCGAGTCGTCCATGGCCACCTGGATCAACGACAATCCCCAGGACAAGTTCGGACGCCACGAATACAAACTGGCGCAGTACGGCCTGACGCCGGATCAGCTGCGCAAGATGTTCGAGCGTTATTCGTCGCGCTATCAGGTAGAAGCCGAGGGCTGAGGCGCGTAGGTCGGCAATCCCTTGCCGACGTGAGGCCGCGATTACTCATCGAAGGTACGCGTCGGCAAAGGATTGCCGACCTACGATTCGAGTCTCAACAGGAGCAAAGCATGCTGCTCGAAAACCACTACCAGAACGCCTACGTCACGCGCGATATCGAACAGGCGCTGAGCATTTTCCGCGAGCGCTACGGTGTGCAGGACACCAGGTACTTCCAGGCCGAGACCGAGGTCACGACCCCGAAGGGCAAGGGCATCGCCGTCAACAAGATCGCCTTCATCTGGATCGGCAAGCTGCAGTACGAGCTGATCGAGCCGGTGTCCGGGCCGGTCGACCTTTATCGCGAGGCGGTTCCCGAGCAGGGCCTGCGCTTCCACCACATCTGCATGCGCAGCTTTGATTGGGACGCGACTCTCGCGGAAGTCGGGCGGCAGAAGCTGCCGATCGTCTACCGCGGCGACACCTCCAGCGGGCTCAAATTCATCTACGCCGACGCGCGCGACACGCTCGGCCACTACCTGGAATTCACCTCGGTGCCGCCCGCGGTGTGGACTGCGATGGGCGGACGCTGACGGATCGCCGGCGCTATCGCCCGGCCAGGGTGATGCGCACTGTCTCGACTTGGCTGCGCCGGGCTTCGGGCAGCGGCGTAGCGCCCTGCGATCGTGCCGTCGGGCGCCGGCGGTTCAGGCCCAGGCGCGCGCCAGTGCGTCGCGCCGCAGGCGGAACCGATGCCGCTGCGAATCGCGACCAGCAGCTCGTCGTTGAGTTCGAAGGAGGGCAGGACCGCCAGGCCGGCCAGCAGCTCGGGTGCAACCAGCGAGCGCGTGCCGCGGGGTGGATTGTGGTTCTGCATGCCTGCTTGCTCCTGTTGAGTTTTCGGTTCTCAGTCCGAAGCGGAAACGCGGCCGATACTGTGCCCGCCGTCCACCGTAAGGCAGGCGCCGGTGGTGAACGAGGACAGCTCGCTGACCAGGAACAGCACCGCGCCGGCGATCTCCGGCGGATTGCCGCCGCGCTGCAGCGGCAAGTTGCGGCGCGCGTGACGCTCGAAGGCTTCGGAGTGCGACCAGGCCGCCGTGGCTCCGGTGTGGAACGGCCCTGGCATCACCGTGTTGACACGCACCTTGGGCCCGTACTCCTGTGCGAAGGTCTGCGTCAGCACGTTGAGGCCCATCTTGGCTGCGGCATACGGCGCGAAGCTCGGGTCGGGGCGCAGCGAACCGCTGGACGAGATGTTGACGATCGCGCCGCCTAGCGCATCGCGCATTTGCGTGCCGAACAGCGCGCTGAGCCGGAACACCGAGCGCAGGTTGGTCGCGATGATCTTGTCGAACAGATCCTGGCTGGTTTCGAGCGACGAGGGCGCGACCGGCGACTTGCCGGCGTTGTTGACCAGAATCTGTGCGCTGCCCCAGCGCGCCGTAACTTCCGCGAAAAGGCGGTCGCAGTCCTCCCAGCGGCCAGCATCGAATGCGTGTGCGGACGCCTGCCCGCCGGCCGCGATCAATTCTTCGGCCACGACCTGGCAGCTTTCGAGCCTGCGGCTGGCGATTGCGACGCTGGCCCCGGCGCGCGCGAGGCCGCGCGCGATCTCCAGCCCGAGGCCGCGGCTGCCACCGGTGACTACGGCCACTTTCCCGCTCAGATCGATATTCGTCATGTGTAGTGGAACTCCCGAGTGCCGCTAAAACGAGGCCGGTATAGAGCTCGGTGTTGCCCAGCACGCCGCACAGCAGGCTGTAGCCGCCGATCGGGGGTATCACGCTGAGCGTCATCAACAAGCCCATTGGCAGCGTCGGCCTCGCAGCGTGGGACGACACTGGCTCGGATTGGCCTGCCACTATGGATGCATCCTTATGTGGGTGATTGGCATGTGAGTGATCGGCGCGAGGGGCTACGATTTCTGCGGCTCGTCCAGCAGCTGCTGATAGCGCTTGCGCGCCGCCTCGCGCTTGTGCGGAATGTACTCGCTCGGGAACAGTCCCGAAGCTGGCTTGGCATGCTTCAGCAGCGCCTTGGCGACCTGCACCTTGTGCACTTCGGTGGGGCCGTCGGCAACCGCGAGTGCCGGCGCGCCCATCCACAGCTTGGCCAGCGGCGTCTCGCGCGAAGTGCCGAGCGCGCCGTGCAGATGCACTGCGCGCTGCGCGATGTCGTGCAGCACCTTGGCCAGCGACATCTTGCACATGCCGATGTGCATGCGCGCCGAGCCTGGCGGCAGCTTGTCGATCATCCACGCGGTCTTCAGCACCAGCAGGCGGAACTGCTCCAGCTCCATCGCCGAGTCCGCGATCATGCCCTGCACGAACTGGTGATCGGCCAGCAGCTTGCCCTGGGTGCGGCGCGACACTGCGCGCTCCAGCATCATCTCGATGCCGCGGTTGCACAGACCGACACTGCGCATCGCGTGATGGATGCGGCCGCCGCCGAGCCGCGCCTGCGCTACCTTGAAGGCTTCGCCGCGCTTGCCGAGCATGGCGTCGAGCGGCACGCGCACTTTCTCATAGCGGATGTAGGCGTGATGGCCTTCTTCGTCTGAGTCGTTCATGCCGCCGACGTTGCGCAGGATGTTGATGCCCGGCGTCTCGGCCGGCACGATCAGCATTGACATGCGCTCATGCGGCTTGTTCTCGGGATTGGTCACCGCCATCACGATCAGGAAGGCGGCGTAGCGCGCGTTGGACGAGTACCACTTCTCGCCCTCGATCACCCAGTCGTCGCCGTCGCGTGTGGCGGTGCAGGTGAATTCCTTGGGGTCGGCACCGGCCTGTGGCTCGGTCATCGAGAAGCAGGAGCAGATCTCGCCGTTGAGCAGCGGCTGCAGGTAGCGCGTCTTCTGCGCCTCGGTGCCGTACATCGCCAGGATGTCGGCATTGCCGGAATCCGGCGCGGCGCAGCCGAACACGTTCGGTGCCCAGGAGCAGCGGCCGATGATCTCGTTCATCAGCGTCAGCTTGAGCTGGCCGTAACCGGGGCCGCCTAGCGAGGGATCGAGATGGCAGGCCCACAGGCCCTGCTCGCGCACCCGCTGCTGTAGCGGCCGCAGAATTTTCAGCGCCCTGGTGTTCTTCTTGTCATAAGGCGCGCCGGATTGAGGGAACAGCAGGTCGAGCGGCTCGACTTCCTCGCGGACGAACTGGTTCATCCAATCGAGCTTTTGCTGAAACTCCGGGTCGATGCTGAAATCCATGATGCTTACTCCTGTATCGATCAGCCTGCAGTGATTTGTATGGCCTTGTTCATCAGCCACACCGCATAGGCGTGTACCGAGGCGCCGACGTTGGCCGGCACCTGGCCGGTGAGCGATCGCGCGTAGGTGCCTTCGAGCAGGCAGGCCAGCTTGTAGCAGGCCAGTGCGAAGTACCACGGCATGGCGCTCATGTCGCGACCGCTGAGTTCGCCGTACAGGCCTACGAGTTCAGCGCGCGTGAGGAAGCCGTCCCAGGGACGCACCATCGGCTTCTTGCCTTCGGGATCGCCTTCCTCATACCAGCTGCTCAGTATCCAGCCGAGATCCAGCAGCGGATCACCCAGCGACGCCAGTTCCCAGTCCAGGATTCCTGAGACGCGCGGTGCCTTTAGCGAGAACATCACGTTCGGAAACTGCAGGTCGCCGTGCACGATGCCGATGCGGCGGTCGCTCGGCAGCTTATCGGTCAGCCAACGGCCGACTTCATCGACATGCGGCAGCGCGGCGGCTTCATAGCCGGGCGTTGCGCGATAGCCGTCGAGCTGTTTGCGCCAGCGCGATACCTGGCGCGAGTGCCAGTCGTCGGGCTTGCCGAGATCGGCCAGGCCCACGTCCTTGGGATCGACCGAGGCCAGCGATACTGCGGCGCGCACCAGGTCTTCGCCCATCGCGCGGCGCCAGGCCCGGTCGGTGGCGTACTGGCCCGGCAGGTCGCCGCTCTGCGCGAAGCCTTCGAGCGGCTGCATCAGATAGAAGCAGGTGCCGATCACTGATTGATCGTCGCAGGACGCGATGAAGTGTGGATGCGGCACGGCAGTGCCGTCGAGTGCCTTGAGGATGCGCGCTTCGCGCAACATGGTCTCGTTGCTGCCCTCGCGCACATGTTTGGACGGCCGTCGCAGCACGAAGGATGCGTTGCCACGCTCCACCAGGAACACGGCATTCTGCAGGCCGCCCGCGAGCTTGCGCGCGCCGGTCACGGGGCCGGAGCCGGGGATAGCCGCTGTCGTGCCCGCAGCTTTTCCCGCGATCCAATCGCTGAAACGTGTCCAGTCGATCAGGCCGCCGAAGTTGTCGAGTGCGGTGCTTTCCGCATCTGTAGACATTGAGTCCTCCATCAAGGCCGCGCCACGGTACTAGTTTCAGCGAGCGCCAAAGAGGTCCACAATGCACAACAATGTCGAATTGTAGACGCGGCAGATGAATCGGGACGCAGCAGCACCTGCAAGCTGACCAGTCCGGAAAGGCGATATTATGCCCAGACAGGTCATAAGGCCGGCTGAGCAGGAGGAGACAACGGTGATGGCACAGCAGCAGTCCGCCCGGATGACGATCGACGCCGAAATTCGCGTGCCGCTGGCGACGGCGCAGCTGGTGCGTTTTGATGTCTATGGTCCGATTGCCGGCGTTCTGAATTCGATGGACGACTACCGCGTCGACCTCGCTCTCACGCCGCGGCCGAGCAATGCGAGAGCCTGTTACAACAGCCGCTGGAGTCCGCACCGCTTCGAGCGTCTCGGCAAGGTTTACATCGTGCCGCCGCACGAAACCGTGCAGGCCTGCAGCGACGGCAGCTCCTCGCAGATGTCGATCCTGTGCCATATCAAGCCGGAGGCGATGCCGGCCGAGATGCAGTGGACGGATCGCCGTCTCGAGGCCAGCCTCGATGTTCGCGATTCCAACGTCCGCGGATTGCTATTGCGGCTGGCGCACGAGATGCGCCACCCCGGTTTTGCCAGTGAGATGCTGGTGGAACTCATCGTGGCCCAGTTGGGGATCGACCTCGCGCGCTATTGCACGCGCGTCCACGATGTTCCGGTCAGCGGCGGGCTCTCGCCCTGGCGCCTGCGGCTGATCGACGAGCGCCTGCGCGAAGTACAGGCTGCACCGACGCTCAACGAACTGGCGGGCCTGTGCAAGCTCTCGGTGCGGCAGCTGACGCGGGGCTTCAGCGCCAGCCGCGGCTGCTCCATCGGCAGCTACGTCGCCAACGCCCGTATCGATCACGCCAAGCGCATGCTTCTGTGCGACGAAAGCGTCAAGGCGATTTCCTACTCGCTGGGCTTCTCGTCGCCGTCGGGCTTCTGCTACGCCTTCCGTCGCGCCACCGGGGTGACGCCGCGCGAGTTCAGGCAGCGTGTTCCGCGCGCTCCCGCGGTAGCCGTCTGCGCCTGATCGCGGTCCGGGCTGTCATCGAGCCCTGGTCCGCAAGCAGGTATCGATGTCGCGGACGGCCGATTCGATGTCGAACCGGCGCCAGCATTTTCGAAAAGAGACGGTGTCGTTGGGAAGCGGCTGTCTGCCGACACTGCGGCCGGTGTTCGCAACCGAAACTCTTTGCCAGGCGTGCCCGGTGTCCACCAGCATCGCGCTGGGCAGCGGCAGGGCTCGCCGCGCCCGAGCCTCGGGCCCGCAACCGGAATTCATCTAGGAGTCTCAAATGAGCAAGCGCTTTACCGATCGCCTCGTCCTCGTCACCGGTGCCGGAGGAGGGCTGGGCCGCGCCTTTGCTCAACGGTTTGCGTCAGAAGGTGCGTCCCTGATCCTGACCGATGTCGACGTACCGCTACTGGAGGAAACGGCCGCGCTGCTGCGAGCGCAGGGAACTGTCTGCTCCACGCATAAATTCGATCTGGCGTCCGAGAGCGAGACGCTGCAGTTCGCAGCGGAGATCTGCAGCCAGCATCCGCGGCTCGACGTGCTGATCAACAACGCTGGTCTCGCCTATGGCGAAATCTCGCATTCCTTCGCGGCGCTGAGCCAGCAGAAGTGGCTGCGCTATTTCGCGATCAATTCGATCGCGCCGCTGATCCTGGCCCAGGCGCTGCGTCCCTCGCTGGCTGAGGCCAAGGGTGTTGTGCTCAACGTATCGTCGATGGCGGCCTTCATGCCTGCGACGGCCTATGGCGTTACCAAGTCAAGCTTGAACGCGATGACCTACGGTATGGCGAATACCTTCGGCGCCGACGGCATCCGCGTCAATGCGATCGCCCCGGGCCTGATGGAGACGCCCGCCTCGACGGCGCAGTTGCCGCCCGGCACCCATGAGCGCATCCAGAGCCAGCAGGCCTTGAAGCTGCATGGCACCGCCGAGGACATCTCGGCGCTGGCAGCCTTCCTTGCATCGGACGATGCACGCTTCATCACTGCCGAAATCATGAGCTGCGACGCCGGCAACCGGCTCAGAGGCTGGCGCTCCTAGGGCTGATCCTGATCAGCCCCGGCCAGGTCGCCTGGGAATGGTCAGAGGCCTGGCGCAGGCTCTGGACGCCGATCGTCGCGCAGGCTCGCCTCGGCGACATGGCCGAAGCCGGGCACCTCTGGTGGCAGCCTTGAAGACTTCCGGCTGATCGCCGATCTCATCGGGGCGAGCGCTGGCGACATCGAGCGTATCGATGATCCGGCGGCAGCACATCTGCTGCATCTGGAGGCTCCGCCGCGATGCGCGGCCGCAATCCCGACTTTCCTGGGCAACGCACAATAATGTGCATATTATTTGCTGTATATGGGCATGGTTTGGCCGAAATTCCAGCTTGACATGGCAAAAAGAGGCATACTAACCTAGCGTACGATCGCCGCTGCGGACTGGAGAGTTCCGTTCGCGGCGTTCCTCCCAGGTCCACTGCGCAGTGCGATCCCATCACACAGAAGGGCAGGGTACCGATCTGCCTCCGGAGCCCATCAGCATGAGCTTTCAGGCACCCAACCGGGACATTCTTCCGCGGCGGCCGGTCATCATCGGCGACCAGCTGAAGCAGCGCGGCTCCGGCCAGCTGCAGACGCATGTGTATCCCGCGACCGGCCAGGCCACCTGCGAGATCACGATGGCAGGGCCGCAGGATGTTGACGAGGCGGTGAAGGCCGCACGCGCCGCCTTCCCGGCCTGGCGCGCGCTGCCGGGCGACAAGCGCCGCGACCTGATGCTGAAGCTGGCCTCGCTGATCGAGCAGAACCTCCAGCCGCTGGCCGAGCTGCTGACGATCGAGAACGGTGCGCCGATGATCGCCGGCCCGTTCATGGTCATGGATGCGGTGCAGAAATTCCGCTACTACGGCGGCTGGGCGGACAAGATCCAGGGCCAGACCATCGCCACCTGGGGCAGCCCTTCACACAACTACGTTGTCTACGAGCCCTACGGTGTGATCGGCGCGATCGTGCCGTGGAACGGCCCGCTGTACGCGGCGACCATGGTGCTCGCGCCGGCGCTGGCGGCCGGCAATTGCGTGGTGGTCAAGTCGCCGGAGCTCGCGCCTTTTTCGGTGATGCGCCTGGGCGAGTTGTTCCTCGAAGCCGGCTTCCCGCCCGGCGTGGTCAACACACTGGTCGGCGGGCCGGATGTCGGCGAGGCCATCGTCAGCCACAAGGGTGTCGACAAGGTTCAGTTCGTCGGCAGCGGCGCCACCGCGAAGAAAGTGCTGCGCAGCGCGTCCGAGAGCCTGAAGCCCTGCGGCCTGGAACTCGGCGGCAAATCGGCAGTGCTGGTGTTCGCCGACGCGGATCTGCAGCAGGCTGCGCGTCGCGGTCTGTCCGGCGCCATCAGCGCGAGCGGCCAGGGCTGTGTCAACGGTACGCGCCTGCTGGTCGAGCGGCCGATCTACGAACAGTACCTGCAGATGCTGGCCGGCGTCGCGCCGCACATCAAGGTCGGCGATCCCTACGACAAGAGCACGATCATGGGCCCGATCATCACCGAGGCCGCGGTTACACGTATTCTCGGCGTGGTCGAGACCGCGAAGCAGGAAGGTGGGCGCGTGCTGGTGGGCGGTGGTCGCCTGGGTGGCGACTATGCTTCCGGCTACTACCTGCCGATCACGCTGATCGCCGATGTAAAAAGCGACAGCTCGCTGGCGCAGAACGAGGTGTTCGGCCCGGTGCTGGCGGTGACGCCGTTCGACAGCGAGGACGAGGCCATCGCACTTGCCAACGCTTCCGACTATGGCCTTGGTGCCTACGTCCACACCGAGAACCTGCGGCGCGCGCATTACCTGGCCAGCCAGATGCAGGCCGGCCTGGTGCAGGTCAACGGTTCCGGCGAAGGCATGCAGCCCAACCTGCCGTTCGGAGGCATGAAGCACAGCGGCCACGGACGCCTCGGCGGCGAGCAGGGGCTGCATGAATTCCTGCAAGTGAAGAACGTGTGGATGGGCATTGCCAGGCAGCCGCCGCAGGCCGCCAAATGAGCCTGCTCGACCCAGCGGAACGCAGGCGCACCGGCATTCGCAACCAGGCCGAGCTGCTGGCCGCGGCGGCGCCCGAACCGCACACGCTGCTCGATGCGTCATGGCGCGATTTCATCTTCGCGGAAGTGTGGTCACGGCCTCAGCTGGATCGCCGCTCGCGCTACCTCATTTCGATGTCGGGCTCCGCGCGCTCGCAGGACACGCAGGCGCTCGACGGCTATGTGCGCGGTGCGCTGAGCGGCGGCGAGCTGAGCCTGGCGGAACTGCGCGAGGCCGCGCTGCACGTCGCCGTGTACTCCGGCTGGTCGGTCGGCGGCTGCCTGGATGCTGCTATCACGCGCGTTGCGGCTGCCATGGGCCTGCCGCCGGCGCCGATCCCGCCGATTCGCGCCGAGCCCTGGGACCCGCAAGCCCGCATCGCGGACGGCGCCGCCGGCTTCAAGAACGTCATGGTATTCGGCGGTCCGCCGCCGGCGACTGCGTATTTCGAAGCGGGAATCCTCAACTTCGTATTCGGCGAAATGTGGATGCGGACGGGCCTGGATCAGCGCTCGCGACGCTGGCTGACACTGGTCGGTGTCTCCGATTCAGCGGCCAGCATTCCGATCCGTTCGCACGTCCATGCGGCGATGGCGAGCGGCAACACCAACCGCGCCGAGATGAACGAGTTCGTGCTGCAGTACGCGATTCACGCCGGCTGGCCGAAGGCCTCGGTGGTGCAGGGCGCTGTGCTGGAACAGGCCGCCCGCGTGGAAAAGGGCCTGCCTTTCGAGGCCTGATCCCAGCTGTCTCCGCAAGGCTGTCATTCCCGCGAAGGCGGGAATCCAGTGACGGATAGCGCGGTACTTGAAGCTCTGGATTCCCGCCTTCGCGGGAATGACAAACCAAGAAGGTCGCAACCGATGGGAGAGCAAACTTGAACGCAAGCAACATGAGCGGCAAATCCGCAGTCGTCACCGGCGCCGCATCGGGCCTGGGCCGCGCCACCGCGCTGAAACTGGCGCATGCCGGTGCCGATGTCTGCATCGTCGATCTGAACGCGGCCGGACTCGAAGAGACGGCCACGCAGCTGCGTGCGCTCGGTGTGCGTGTGCTGGTGCATGCCGCCGACCTGTCGCTGCGCGACAACTGCGCGCCGGTGATCGCCGCCGCGGCGGCCGAATTCGGCCGGCTCGATGCGCTGTGCAACGTTGCCGGCATCATCGTCATGTGCAACGCGCACGAGATGCGCGCGGTGGACTACGAGAAGACCATCGCGGTCAATCTGAACGCACCGTTTTTCCTGATTCAGGCGGCGATTCCGCATCTGCTCGACGTCAACGGTGCGGTGGTCAACGTCACCTCATCCGCAGCCTTCGTCGGCGAAGCCTACGCGGTGGCCTATTGTGCGAGCAAGGCCGGCCTCACGCACATGACCAAGGCGCTGGCCATGGAATACGTGAACCAGCCGATCCGCTTCAACGCGGTGGCACCGGGCGGCATGATGACCAACATCGCCGCCAATCTGAAGATGCCGGAAGGGGTCGATTACACGCTGATCAAGCGCTATTCCGGCCTGCGCGGCCTGGTCGAGGTCGATGAGGTCGCCGACATGATCGCCTTCCTCGCATCCGACGCGGCGCATGGCTATCACGGCGCCTGTATTTCCATCGACAAGGGCATCACGGCGGGCTGATGAGCGATCGCGAACGCAAGCAGGAACGCAAGCAGGAACGCAGCATGAAATGTGGATTCATCGGTCTGGGCAGCCAAGGCGGGTCGATGGCGCGCCGCATGATCGATGCGGGTTATCCGGTCACGCTGTGGGCGCGGCGCCCCGAGTCGCTGCAGCCTTACGCCGACACGTCTGCAAAGACCGCGGCGAGCATCGCCGAACTTGGCGCGCAGGCCGAGCACGTCGGCATCTGCGTGGTCGATGATGCCGGGGTTCAGCAGGTCTGCGATGAGCTGATTCCGGCGATGCAGCCGGGCGGGTGCATCGTGATCCATTCCACCGTGCATCCGCAGCGGTGCATCAAGCTCGCGGAGCAGGCTGCCGCACGCGGCCTGGCGCTGATCGACGCGCCCGTGAGCGGCGGTGGCGGCGGCGCCGCGGCCGGCACGCTGACGGTGATGGTCGGCGGCGACAAGGCCGCGGTGGAAGCGGCGCGGCCGGTGTTCGAAACCTTCGCCGGCCTGATCGTGCACCTGGGTGGAGTCGGCGCCGGCCAGATCGCCAAGCTGGTCAACAACGCGATGATGGCAGCGAATCTCGCCGTCGCGCATTTCGGGCTCGCCGCCGGCACCACGCTGGGCGTGGATCGCAAGGAGCTGGCCGAACTGATCAAGGTCAGTAGCGGCCGCAGCTACGGCTTCGAGGTCTACGCCAGGCTGCCGACGCCTTCCGCTTTCGCGCACGGCGCCAAGCTGCTCGCCAAGGACCTTCGCCTGCTCGGCGAAACCATGGGTGACGATCCCTCGTTCAAGGCTTTCCGCGATCTCACTATGCCGGTGCTCGAGCTCGCACTCAAGCCGTAAAACGCAGGCGCCAGTTGCGCAAGCCCATCAATCCAAAATCAGCAGACGCCGCCGCTGCGGCATTCAGGAGCAAGGCATGAGTTTCTCCATTGATCAGTTCCAACTGGCCGGCAAGGTCGCCATCGTCACCGGAGCCGGCGGTCGCGGAAACAGCATCGGCCGCGCCTATGCATTCGGCCTCGCCAATGCCGGTGCTTCGGTGGTCGTGGCCGATATCAACGGTGAAGGCGCCAAGCTCGTTGCCGACGAAATCGCCGCCGCCGGCGGCAAGGCGATCAGCGCGCAGGTCGACATCACCAAGCCGGAGTCTGCGGCCGCCATGGTCAAGACCGCGGTCGATGCTTTCGGCGGCGTCGACATCCTGGTCAACAACGCCGCGCTGATGGCGGAACTGGGCTCGCTCCAGGCGGCGACCATTTCGCTTGACGACTGGAACCGCATCTTCAACGTCAACCTCACCGGCGCGCTGATCTGTTCGCAGGCGGTGGTGCCCGAAATGCGCAAGCGCGGCGGCGGCAAGATCATCAACCAAACCTCCGGCGGCGCTTTCCCGGCCGCGTCGGTCTACGGCATCAGCAAGCTCGCGCTGGTGGGCCTGACGACCACGCTGGCGCGCCAGTTGGGCCGCGAGAAGATCAACGTCAACGCCATCGCGCCCGGCAACGTCACCAGTGATGCCGGACGCGCGCTGACGCCGGACGATTCGCCGTTCATCAAGTTCCTCGAAATGAGCGTGGCGATGCGCGTGCGCGGCGCGCCGGATGAACTCGTCGGCTCATTGCTGCTGTTGTGCTCTGCCGCAGGCGACTGGATTACCGGCCAGGTGCTTCACGTCGATGGCGGCTGGGTGTTGCGGCCCTGAGGGATCTCGGGCCGAGTCGCCGGTTCAGCGATGCAGCCTGAGGTGCTATTCGGTGCTGGCGCGCAGTCGCACCAGCACCTGCTGCCGATAGCGTTCTGCCTCGAAGCGAGATAGCTCGGCGTCGCCGGCGAGAATCGCCTGCACGATGCGGCGTTTGCTGGTCTTCCACGCGGCAACGCCTTCGTCGCCAGGGAAAATGGGGTCGCTGGCCTCGCGCTTGTACAGATTGCCGGTGACACCGGTCAGAAATTCGACCAGTGGCCGAGAGACCATTTTGTAGAGCAGCTTTCGCAGCTCGGTCTCGCAGGCAATGCGCTGCTCGTCGGTGTCGCAGTGATCGAGACGCTTGCTCAAGGCCTCCATGGCCTTGCGCAAGTCCGGGTCCCGGCAAAGCGCAGCGGCAGGGATGATTTCGCAATCCAGAAGCGAGATCATCTCGAGCGCTTCGCGGTAGCCGAAACCGTGCACACGCATATACGCGGCAAGCGATCTTTGCAACGCGGCTTCGTCAGGGCGGATGCCGTAGTAGCCGCCACCCGGGCCGCGCCGCACCGCCAGCAGCCCTTCGTGTTCGAGGATGCGCGCCGCCTGCTGCACGGTGACGATGCCGACACCCAGCATCTGCGCCACTTCGTTCAGTGAGCCGATCTGGGTCTCCGGCTCGCGCGTGAGTATCAATTCGCGCAGCTTCGCCGTGGCTTCCTGTACCAGCGCAGGCTTCTGCCGTTTTGCTACTCGGCCGTCTTTCATCGAGTGGAACGCCCCGCGTGAATATATGGCAGTGTCATCATAAGTCGCGCGGGCTATGTCGGGTGCGGCTGGTTGACGATTGACTGTATGGTCGTGGCCAGCCACGCTGCGAGTTTCTTGTCGGCGCCGCGGCGTGCCGGAATCAGCGGGAATTGTCGGCTGAACAGCACGAAGCTGATCGACAGCATGACGATTTCGAGCGCGCGCACCTGCGCGTCGGGCGGCCCTAGCCATTTGGCGAGCGGCGCGATGATGTGCTCGGCGGTGACGCGCGTGGCGATGTCGCGGGCATCGGCGTCGCCGGTCGACAACGCGATGATCGACGGCGGCTTGATGTCGAGATCGGGGTTCATGAACGTCGCCGCGAGCACTTCGCCGAACCGCTCCCGTTCGGTGCCGGCGAGCAGGCCGGTGAGTGGCATCGCGTCGATCAGCGCGGCCTCGAACAGCGCCGTTTTGGAGCCGTAGTAACGCAGCAGCAGCGTCGAACTGACGTCGGCGATCGCCGCGATGTCGCGTATGCCGGACTGCGAATAGCCATGTTCGGAAAAAGCCTGCTGTGCCGCGGCGAGGATCTTCGCCTTGGTCTGCGGGGCATTACGGCGCTTCGGCGTCGTGCGTCTGTTCATGTCGGCGAAGTATAAGTCGCCCGGATGCTCGACACCGTTTGTTGCCAAAGCGCTGCAGGAGCTGGTGGTCCGCTGATCGCCGGTGCCGCAACACGACTTGACGCTGCGCGCCAATGGGCGGGCGGCGTCCAGCCTGGTCCCATTATAGTGGGCCACCGATGACGCAGGCGCCGCATCGCGCGCGACCCGTGTCAGCACAGACCCGCATTGGCGGAGGAGAAACGATGATGGTCCAGTCCGTCGACGAGAGTCTGCGGCGGCTGGGCACCGACTACATCGATCTGCTGTACCTGCATGTCTGGGACAGCCGCACGCCGGTCGACGAGATCCTGCGCGCGTTCGACGATCTCGTGCGTGCCGGCAAGATCGTGTATGCGGGCCTGTCGGACACGCCGGCCTGGCAGGCCTCACGCATGCAGGCGATTGCCGAACTGCGCGGCTGGAGCCCCTTCGTCGCGCTGCAGATTCCCTACAACCTGACGGAGCGCACCGTCGAGCGCGAGCTGATGCCGATGGCGCTGGAAATGGGTCTGGGCGTGTTGCCGTGGTCGCCGCTGGCCGGCGGCGTGCTGTCGGGCAAGTACCAGGCGTCGGATCTGAAGCAGGCCGTCGGCGAGGTTAATCCGCGCTTCGATTCGCGTAAGGAAATCAATCTGTCGACCGGCCGCTTGAGCGAACGCAATCTCGCGATCGCCGCGGTCGCCAGGACGATGTCCGAGGAAATCGGCTGCACGCCGGCGCAGGTCGCGCTCGCGTGGACGCTGCTGAACCCGGCGGTCGCGTCGCCGATCCTCGGCGCGCGCACGCTCGCACAGTTGCAGGACAATCTCGGCGCGCTCGAGGTGACGCTGGCCGCCGAGCAGATTACGCGCCTCGACGCCGTAAGCCGCATCGACCTCGGGTTCCCTCACGAATTTCTCGCGTCCGGCGCAGCGATGCGCACGATGTTCGGCGGCGTCAAGGTGGCGACGCGGCGCGCGCTGTAGCCAGCTGTCTCGGCACCACTGTCGCGAGCTGATGCAGCGCTCGTAGTGCCCCTACGGCGCAGGCCGATCGTCCAGATGCTTCAGCAGCGCCGGCACTTCGGCCAGTGCCCGCATCGCATCGTTCAAGTGTGTGCAGCCGGCGGTTCCGCGCAGCTCGGCCAGCACTTTCTCGCGCAGCGCCGGCAGCGGCGAGCCGAGTAGGCGCGACAGGTTCGCCGCTGCCGCCGTGCATTCCGGATGCGGCAGCACGCGGGCGTCGGCCTCGGCCGACAGCAGCCACAGCGATCGCGGATCGGCCGTCACATGCAGGCGATATTCATGTACGGCCATGCGTCCGCCCGCGGGCGTCGTGGCGCTGTCCTGAAACGCGGAATCGATGACGATGACTCCCTGCTCCCGCCATACATCGATGCGGCGCGCGCGGCGCATGCCGACAGCGCCGTCCTGCACGGTGAAGGCGTGCCAGCCTTCCGGATCATCGGGGTTGCGCAACTCGGGCACCGGCGTCGGGTCTCGCTCCCGGTGCGGATCGAAGGCGCTGGAACCCGGCACCATGCCGATGCAGACGCCTTCCATGGTCCGGACGGTTTGCGATGTACCACTGTTCGAGAACGCGGCGCGAACCTCGGCGAGCCAGTTCGGATTCCAATGCGACCAGGCCCAACTGGACACCAGGCTGGTGCCGGCGATGTCGTCGAGAATCAGGTACAGCGGAGTCGCCAGGCGCCGTTCCTCTGGCGCGGCCTGCGCCAGTGCCTGACGCAGGCCACTGCCGACGCGCGTACCGGCCAGACGCGCCAAGGCCGGCCGCGGCGGCTGAGCCTCGATGGCGACGATCGTGAGATCCAGTTTGAGCCAGGCTTCAAAAGCGTCTTCCGCGCACGTCAGCGGAGAGCCTCCCGAGTCGGGCGTGACGATATCGCGCGCCCGGCCGATCAGGCGCGCGTTACCCGCCCGCCCCTCGGGCCAGGACACATCGATGCTCGACGTTCGCCGAACGGAACCCGGAACCCGCAAGGGAGCGGCCCCAGCGGTGCTACGCGGCCGTGCGGGCCGTGCGTCATCCATCATCAATCTCCTCGCGGCGGCGTCTCGGCGCCTGAGGCACAGAGTTGCACGTCTTGCCTGTGTTGCTCAATGAAGCGCGGCCCTGCTGTTGCACGCGCCAGTGGCGGTCGTCATGCTGGGTCACCCGTAAGCATGCACAACTCTGCCGTACGAGCTTCGCTGCTGAGCGGGACTCTTCGGGCCTCCGCCGGCGACGCCGGCATATGACTATGCGCAGTTGCAGGACGCCGTTGCACAAGCCAGTGCCAGGCTCAAGGCATACACACCGGACGAAGTGAACGCGCTGCAGGGCCGCGAGCTGGTCTTCAGTCCCGGCGGCAACACCAAGATAAACTTCGGCGTCGAAGACTTCCTGATGTCGTTCTCGATACCGAATCTGCACTTCCACGCCACCACCGCCTACGACATCCTGCGTCACAGGGGCGTGCCGGTAGGCAAGTGCGACTACCTCGGCCGCATGCGCATCAAGAGCTGATCCGCGCCACGGTAAGGCGGGCGCCGGCTCGAAGCCGCGTTTCCGCTTCCCAAGACGAAGCGGGTATCCTGCCCGTATAGCGGCCTGTCGAGCCCGACTTCCGATCGAATGCTGTTTGAGATTCCGGTCGGGTGGGTCAAAGGAGAATAGAAGATGCCCCAAGAGGCCTCTAAAGCAGTGGCCGTCTCGGCGCCAGGGGGCAGGTTATGGCCGGATGGCGAGTTTCCATCGGCCAGTTCGCCGCAAGGAGCCGATCTGATGCCGATACAGGCGCCGGGCAGGCTCGCCAGAGCGGGATCGCTGTATCGCGACGGCATGCACGTCGACTTGCAGTGGCACTACCACGACCTGCACAAGTTGCTGTACGCATTCGAGGGTGCGATCGAGGTGGAGAGCACGCGCGGGCGCAACCTTGTTCCGCGCCAGCTCGCCGCGTGGATTCCCGCGGGCGTGCCGCATTGCACCAGCATTCACGGCATACGCTGGGTGTCGGTGTTCTTCACCACCGGGATGCTGACCGACAACGAGCGGCGCGTGCGCACCGTCATGGTGTCGCCGCTGATGCGCGAGATGATGCGGGAAGCGATGCGTTGGCCGGTCGACGGGCCCGACTCGCCGCTGCGCACGGCATTCTTCGACACCACGGCCATGCTCTGCGGCGAGTGGATCACACGCGAAGCCGACCTGTTTCTGCCCACGAGCACCGACCCGCGCGTCGCCCGCGTACTCGACTACACCGCCCGCCGCATGGATCTGAAGCTGGAGGACATCTGCCAGCATGCGGGCATGTCGGTGCGATCACTGCGCCGGCATCTGAAGGCGGAGACGGGCATGACCTGGGAGGTCTTTCGCCACCGCAGCCGTCTGCTGCAAGCGATCTCGCTGCTAGGCGAGACCGACGAGCCGGTCGGCGAGATCGCAGCACGCTGCGGCTTCGAAAGTCCGTCCGCTTTTGCCAAGGTGTTTCGCGCCGAGATGGGCGAAACGCCGCGCGACTATCGCAGCCGCGTCAGTGACTCGGGGCCGAGCCACTAGGTAGTTAGCCGAGGCCAGCTGGGCCTTCGCGGCTGTTGCGAGTTGGCCCGTTCGAACGGAAGTTTGGCCGCTTCCCGCGCGCCGGCCCAGGCCCTGTGACCCATAGTGGGCTGCGACTGGGGGGAGGCCCCAAGCAGAACGAAGACTCTCGTATTCAGAGAGTCCATGCCGGGGATCAGGTATCGAGGATGCGCGACAGATGCGTCGTGCGCCACTCCAAGGCAACACCAGAACTTACCGCGGAAAAAGTCGGGGTTTCCCGAGCTGCCGAGCGATGCCCATCGCATTCGGCCCAGGTGGCTGCTGACCGCAATCCGCGATCGGGTGCTTTGCTGGCGCGTCTGCGGGGCGGGGATTGAGTGCGTTGACGGCTGCCCTCGTGTGCAAGGCGGGCCTCGGCGCGGCTACAAAAAAACGAAAGAAAAACTGATGAGGAGAGGACGATGAGCATAAAAAATTGCAGGCTGGGCTTGTATGTTGCGGTGATGCTGGGCTTGAGTAGCACGGGGCCGGTGGCCGCACAGAACGCAGAACCCGCGCCAGCAGCGGCACCCGCAGTACCGGACCCGGCAGTACCCGCTGCCGAAGTCACGCCAGCTGCTGAAGCCGCGCCCGCCAGGAACATCGCATCGACGCCGCGTAGCGCGCCATCCGACGACATATCCGAAGTCATCGTGACAGCGCGCCGCGTGGAAGAGCGCATGCAGGATGTGCCGATCTCGATGACGGTGTTCAACCAGGATCAGTTGACCAACCGCAACGTACTGTCGGGCCGCGATCTGGCCACGTACACGCCGTCGCTGGCCGTCAACGGACGTTACGGCACGGAAAACGCCGCGTTTTCGCTGAGAGGCTTCAGCCAGGAAATCCGTACGACGCCCTCAGTCGCGGTCTATTTTGCCGACGTCGTGGCACCGCGTGGCAGCGGTGCGGGCACACCCAGCGGCGATGGCGCCGGCCCCGGCTCCTTCTTCGACCTGCAGAACGTGCAGGTGCTGAAAGGCCCGCAGGGCACCTTGTTCGGCCGCAATACCACCGGCGGTGCCATCCTGCTCGTGCCACAGAAACCGACTGCCGAGGTTGGAGGCTATGCCGAGCAGTCGTTCGGCAACTACGGAATGATGCGCAGTCAGGCGGTCATGAACACGCCGATCAGCGACAAGCTGCGCTTCCGTTTCGGCATCGACCACAACGAGCGTGACGGCTATCTCAACAACACCAGTGGTATAGGTCCCGACAAATTCCAGGACGTCAACTACACGGCAGCGCGCGCCAGCCTGGTGTGGGACGTCACGCCATCGCTGGAAAACTACACCATCGGTACCTACAGCGTGTCGGATACCAATGGTCAGGTGCCGCGGCTTTTTGTCTGCAATCCCAAATTCGATCCGCGGCGCGGTCCCACAGGTGCACTCGGCTGTGCCCAGCTCGCGTCGATGCAGGCATCCGGTTCTGATGGCCGCTTCGACATCCAGAGCGACAACCCCAACGCGCAATCGCGTACCGACCGTTCGCAGCTGATCAACACCAGCACCTGGCTTGCCAGCGACGCGCTGACGGTCAAGAACATCATCAGCTATGCCGAGCTGGTGAACGACTTGCGCGGCGACCTGTTCGGCACTGATTTCTTCACGACGGGAACGGACGGCAATCAGTATCAGGTGGCCTCGAATACCTCGTCGGTGCCGCCGGGTTATCACTCCACCGCTCAAAACACGTTCACCGAAGAACTGCAGTTGCAGGGCACGCAGCTGGACGGGCGCTGGGTGTGGCAGGCGGGCGCTTACTATGAATCGAGCAAGGGCATGGAACCGGCAGGCGCGCAGTCTCCGGCCAACATCAATTGCACCAATTCCGGCACGCTGGATTGCTACGACGTACTGGGGCAAAAGGCCGACGCAGCGGCGCAGCTGGCCGGCAGACCCAACGGCATCGGCGTCGGCAGCGTGAACTGGCTGATCGGCACGATCGACTTTCGCAATCTGGGTATTTACGCGCAGTCGACGTACAGCCTGACCGATCAGCTCAAGGCCACGGGCGGCATCCGCTACACCAAGGACCATGCGGAAAGCGTTGCCGAAACCGCGCTGCGGCGTTTCCCGGCTCCGAGCTACCGTACACCCGTGGTGTATTGCGCAGACCCGAGTTCCGGTCACGGCGTCAGGGAGATCGTGGCCAGCGTGGACGACTGCCGCGTGGAGTATTCCCAGGACAGCGATGCCCCGACCTGGGTGTTGGGCCTGGACTATCAGCCGATCAACGACGTGCTGCTCTATGGCAAGTACTCGCGCGGCTATCGCCAGGGCAGTGTCCAGCCGTTCTCGGCCGCCGGGCACAATACCTACGATCCTGAGAAGGTCGATACCTACGAGCTGGGTTTCAAGAGCAGCTTCCGTGCTCCGGTGCGAGGCACTTTCAACGCGGCGCTGTTCTACAACAACTTCACGGATCAGCAGCTGCTGTTCGGTTTCGGCAGCACCAACGGTGCGTCGGGTAACGCGGCCATCATCAATGCGGGCAAGTCGGAAATTAAGGGTGCGGAAGTCGAGCTCACGCTGGTGCCTTTCCATGGCATGAACTTCAGCATCAGCTACGCCTATCTGGACACCGAAGTGAAGAAGCTGATCGCGCCGGTGCCGGCGCCGACCGATCTCTACAACATCGCGAGCCAATCGACTTTCGAGGGTGACCCGCTGCCGTATTCGACGAAGCACAAGCTGTCGTCGACCGCGAGCTACACCCTGCCGTTGGATGCCAGCATCGGCCAGATATCGATCGGCGCGACTTACAGCTATCAGAGCCCGCAGTTCATCGCCCACACCACGTCCGACTTCTCCAGCACAACGGCCAACCCATACGGTGAGATCCCGGCCTACTCGCTGGTGAACATGAACCTGGGCTGGAATGCGATTGCCGGCAGCAACGTCGATGCGGCTCTGTTCGCAACCAATGTGCTCGACAGGGAATACCGCGCCGGCATCACCAACAGCTGGACGTCCTTCGGCTTCGAAACCGAGATTCCCGGCGAGCCGCGGATGCTGGGCGCCCGGGTACGGGTGAACTTCGGCAGCTGATGCAGTGGTGGATCGGGGCGAGTCCGGCCTTGCTGCCGCTCGCCCCGATCGGCTGCCAGAGGCGAGTATTACCGTAGGGCGGGAGCATCCCGCCTTCCGGTGATTTCCGTGGATAGCTACGCTGTCACATCGAACGACAGGGCGATGTACCCCAAGACTTCGGTCTTACAGGTTGGCGATGCGTACGACGCTGCGCCCATGCGCGCTTCCGGCCACCAGCTCTGCGCATATGCGCGGCACCTCGTCGAGTTCGATGACGCGCGTCGCGATCAGCGTGCTCAGACTGGTCGGCGCCGAGCTGCTGCAGGTATTCGGCCTGGTGTTTCTTGCCGGTAATCGCCGCGGTGCTGAAGCCGGCGCGCTTCAACAAGCCCAGCGCGATGCCGCCGACACCGCCGGTCGCGCCTGTAACCGCAATGGGTCCCAGCTCCGGTGATTGGTGGTTATCCAGCATGCGGCGCAGCGCCAGCGCAGCAGTGAAGCCGGCGGTGCCGAATGCCATGGCTTCAAACAGGCTCAGGTTTTCCGGCAGCGGCACCACCGCTTCTGCCGGCACGCGCGCGAACTCGGCGAGGCCGCCGTCCAGCACTTCGCCGATGTAGCAGCCGGTGACCAGCACCGGGTCGCCCGGCTTGAACGCGGGCGAGTCGCTGGATTCCACCACGCCGGACAGATCGATGCCGGCGACACAGGGAAAGCGCCGCATGATGCGGCCCTTGCCGGTGACCGCCAGTGCATCCTTGTAGTTGAGACCGGAATACGCCACGCGGATGGTGACGGTGTTCTGCGAGTCGCCTGCGTGCAGATCATCGAGCGTGATCCGATCGAAGCGCGCGCTGGTGCTTTTACCAGCCTGATGAATGCGAAGCGCCTTGAAGCTCGTCATGAGAACAATACCTGTGTGATCGGTGATGGATGTGTCGGTGATGGATGCCGGGTGATACGCTCCTGCCGGACTCGATCAGAGCTTCACGGATTGATCCTTTTCACCCATACCGCCCCGTATACGACTCCCCTCTCCCGCGTGCGGGAGAGCGGCAGGGGTGAGGGGCTTTTCTTGCGCGGCTCGAACCAAAGCCCCTCATCCGGCGCTTCGCGCCACCTTCTCCCGCAAGCGGGAGAAGGGATTCATACGTCAGCGTCGTTATGAAATGGCGTACTCAGCGCAGGATCTCCCGGAGCCGGTCTGCCAGTGCCGGCACTTCGGCCAGTGCGCGCAGTGCGTCGTTCAGATGCGTGCAGCCCACCGTGCCGCGCAGCTCTGCCAGCACTCTTTCACGCAACTCGGGCAATGGCACACCTAGCAGGCGCGGAAGACTCAGCGTGGCATTCGGGCATTCCACGAACGGCAGCACGTAGGGCTGCGCTTCGATCGACAGCAATTGCAGTGACTGCGCATCGGCGCTCGCGCTCAGGCCGTATTCGTGTACCACGGCGCGTCCGCCCTGCGGCGTGGTGGCACTGTCCTGGAACGCGGAGTCGATCAGGATGCGGCCATCGTCGAGGCACACGTCGATGCGGCGTGCGCGCCGCAGGCCGACGGCGCCGGACTGATCGGTGTAGCGATGCCAGCCTTCGGGGTCGTCGGGGTTGCGCAGATCGGTGGTCGGCGTGCCGGAGCGGTCGGTGCCGACATCGAGGCCGCTGGAGCCTTCGGCAAAGCCGGCGCAGATACCGGCGCGGTCGCGAAAGGCTTTTTCGAGGTCGAAGTTTTTCAGCGCTACGCGCGAGGTGGTGAGCCACTGCGGGTCCCACTGCGACCAGGCCCAGCCCGACACCAGGCTCGCACCCGAGAGATCGTCGAGAATCAGGTACAGCGGCGTGGCATTGCGGCGCTCCTCCGGTACGGTGGCTGCCAGGGCTTTGCGCAGGCCACCGCCGCCGCGTTCGCCGGTGAGGCCTGAAAGTGCAGGACGCGGCGGCTCCGCGATGATCGAAACGATCAGGCGATCGGGCTGCAGCCAGGCTTCGAAGGCATCTTCCGCCAGCACGATGGGTGCGCCGCCGGACGCGGGCGTGACGATGTCGCGCGCGCGCCCGACGATGCGCGCATTGCCCGCGCGGCCCTCGGGCCAGCTGACGTCGATGCTGGAAGTGCGGCGCGCCGAGCCGGGCGTCCGTGGCGGAGCGGCGCCCGCGGACTGTCGCGGTGGAGAGGCCATCAGACCCATAACGAGTTTCCACCCAGGCCGTCATTCCCGCGAAGGCGGGAATCCAGAAAATGAAGCGCCGCGCTGTCCGCCGCTGGATTCCCGCCTTCGCGGGAATGACGGCAGGTGAAAAGGGCATTCATGGATAGCAGCATCACACTGTCATCGTACCGGACGCGCCGAAGTCCAGTCCGGATAAGGCCCGAGCCGCGCCAGCAGCAGGCCGCAGAGCAGGGCCGTGGGCACGCCGACGATCAACACCGGTGAATAGCTGCCGACGCGGTCGAACACCAGGCCGACCGCGACCGGCCCGATGCCGATGCCGAGCGCAGTAAGGCCGGACATCAGGCCGAAGATCTTGCCGAAGCTGAGCAGCCCGCCGTAGCGGCCGGTCAGATAGGCACACAGCTGCATCTGCGCTCCAGTGGTGTAGCCGAGCGCTATCACGGCGGCCATCGCCAGCATCGACGAGCCCGCGCTGTTGAGCAGCAGCAGGCAGGCCAATGCAGGCAAGGACAGGCTGATGCTGGCGATCCTGGCGCCGTGCCAGCGGTCCAGCAGCCAGCCGCTGAACAGTTTGCCGCAGAGGCTGGCGATGCCGGCCGATCCGGCGACGGCCGCGGCGACGGTCGCGGTCAGCCCATGCTCCTTCAGCAGCGGCACCTGGTGAATCAGGATGCCGCCGACCAGGATGTTGGTGGTCAGCGTGGCGACGGCGATGCGGATCAGCGCCGGGTTGCGCAGCGCCTCGCGCAGGCTCAGGCCGCGCAGCGCCACCGCCGCCGGAGCGGCGGCTCTCGCCGCGGCCGGTTGCTGTCGCAGCCGGTCGCGCGCGTCGAAGAAGAACAGCAGGATGAACACCAGCGCCACCGCGCCCCAGCCGAATCCCAGGCAGACGTAGGCGGTACGCCAGCCCTGCGTGCTGATCAGGTACTGCGTGATGATCGGCGACAGCGTCTGCGCGACGGCGGTGCCGCAGAGCGTTGCCGCCAGCGCCATGCCGCGTCCGGCGGAGAAGTTGCCGGTGACCGCGGTGGTCCACACCGGCGCCTTGATCGACACGGCTGCCAGCGCATACAGAGCCCACAGAATCAGCCACTGCGCGATGGAGCCGTTGGCGAGGCTGAACGCGGCGAGCATCGTGGCCGAGACGATCACGCCCGGAATCGCCAGCCGGCGTGAGCCCCAGCGGTCGATCAGGCCGCCGGCCACCGGTGCCAGCGGTACCGCGATCGCCGCGAACACCGACAGGCCGCCGGCGATCGACGCGCGGCTCCATCCGAACTCCTGGCTCAGCGGCTCCATGAACAGACCGAGCGAAGAGGCGGCCACCGAGGCGAACGACAGCCCCATCATCGCCGCTCCTACCAGGGGCCAGTGAGCGCGCCATTCCTGTGCCGCGGTAGGCCCTGCATGCGTCACGCTGAGCTCTTCTATGAGATTCGCCGGAGTGACCGCCAGGGTTTGCGCGGGAGTCGTCATGGCAGTGCTCAGACCTTGATCTTGTAGAGCTTGGCAGCGTTGAGGCTCAGCACCTTGTCGCGTTCCTGCTCGGTCAGGCCGTTGAGTCGTGCCTCGATGTTCTCGATCGGGAACAGGCTGGTCGGATGCGGGAAGTCGGTTTCGAACAGCACGTTGTCGATGCCCGCGGCGCGCAGCGTGTGCGAGATGTCTTTCTGCTCGAACCAGAAGCAGGCGTAGAAGTTGCGCTGAAAATACTCCGACGGCTTCAGATCGAACTTCTTGCCTTCGGCGATTTCGGCCAACTGGTAGTCCAGTGCTTCCATCAGGAACGGTACCCAGCCCACGCCGCTTTCGACCGATACGAACTTGATCTTCGGAAAGCGATCGAGCATGCCGCTATAGATCAGGTTCGACACGACCTTGCCGTTATTGAAGAACAGCATCGCACCGCTGATGCCGCTGCGCAGATCGCGCGGCAGCGAGGGCCAGCCCTGCTGGCCCATCCAGTCGATCGAGGTTTCCGACGCGCCGATGTGGAAGTTCACCGGCAGGTCCTTGTCGACGCAGACTTCCCACAGCGGGTCCCAGTGCTTCGATCCCAGATCCTTGATCTGGGCACCGTTCTCGTCTTTCTGAAAGTGCGGATCGGAGTTGATGTTGATGCCGCGCAGGCCCATCGCCACGCAGCGCTCGGTTTCCTTGACCGCGGCTTTGACGTCCCACCACGGCAGCAGCGCCATCGGGAACAGGCGGCTTTTTGATTCTTCCTGCAACTCGGCCATCGCGTCGTTGTAGATCTGCGTGCAGATCAGCCGCAGTGCCGGATCGACCTTGGCCGACGCCTGGCCGCCGAAACCGAGAATATTCGGATACACGATCTGCGCATGAATGCCGGCCGCGTCCATCACCGCGATGCGCTCCTTGACCGACGACGAGCCCGGATGCACGTCGTCGAACTTCAGTTTCAGGAAGTTATCCAGCACGCGAATTTTGGTGCCGTCCTTGAGGATGGAGCTGTTGGGATGCGCGCCGGTGCCGATCGACTTGTTGCCGTCGATGATCCAGGACATCTGGCCTTCGTGCATCATCACTTGCGGCACGCGGTCACGCACCGAAGCCGGCGCGCGCCGGGTCCAGAGATCATGCGGTTCGGTCAGATGGGTGTCGGCGTCGATGATTTTGCGGCCGGCCGGCTTTACGATGGAGTCGTTCATTGCTAGGTGTCCTGTGGATGCTCAAGCTGCGTTAATGAATTCGGGGTGCGGGACGCGGAACAAGCGTCCTGCGTTGGCGCCGACGATGTCGGCCTTGTCCTGCTCGCTGATGTCGATGCCATCGAACAGATGTGCGAGCACTTCGCGCGAGCGCGGGAAAGTGCCTTCGTGATGCGGATAATCCGAGCCCCACATCAGCGACTGGGTGCCGGTGACGGAGCGCGACATGATGCCGGCACGGTCGGTCTGGAAGGAGCAGGCGACCTGGCGCGCAATGATTTCGCGCGGCGTCAGCGACAGCTTCGGGCGAACGAAGACGTGATGCGCTTCGTAGACCTCGTCCATGCGTTCGGCGAGCGCGGCCAGCCAGCTGGCGCCGCCTTCGATCACGCAGACTTTCGCGCCCGGAAAGCGATCGAGCACGCCGCCGGCGACCAGCTGCATGATCGTCAGCATGCCGTCGCAGGCCTGCAGCGAGTAGTTGATCACTGCGCCGCCGGGGCCACGATGGCTGCGCACGTCGTCGCGGCCGGTGCCGGTGTGCAAGGCGAACACGATGCCGTGTTCCTGTGCCGCGGCGAACACCGGGTCCCATTCCTCGCTGCTGTACAAGGGCAGCCCGGAATTCACCTCGATCAGGCTCGGCAGCATCGCCGAGGTGAAGCCCAGGCCGGCGAGCCGCTTGATCTCGGCCACGGTGTTGCCGAAGTCGCGCACCGGCAGGATGCCGCAGCGCACGAACTTCTTCGGATACGGCGACAGCAGACCGTTGAGCCAATCGTTGTAGACCTGCGCCGTCGCCAGCTCCGCTTCCGCGTTCTTGATCAGAAAGGCGCTCAGGCCCAGCGACGGGAACATGATTTCGGCGTCGATGCCTTCCATCTCCATGTCGAGCAGGCGCCCGGCGATTTCGCGCCCGCCGCGGCGTTCGGCGCGGCCGAAAGTCTCGCCGTCCGGTCCCATTTTCGGAGCGGGCTTGTTCATCGCTTTCTGGCTGGTGATCTTGTCGCCGGCCATCAGCAGCATGAAACCGTCGCGCACTTCCATGCGCAGTCCGAGAGGACGCAGCGACGGCGGCAGGCCCTCGCTGAACAGCGTGGAGGGTTCGACGATATGGCCGTCGGCGCTGAAGACGAATGTCATGTCTGACTCCTGATCAATCGGTCCGCAACATCACGGCGGACGGGTCGTGGAAAAAGCTGCCGATGCAGACCAGTGCGTTTTTTGCACCGCCGATCTGGCGATCACCTTCAAAGCCGCGCAGCTGGCGCACGGCTTCGGTGTAGAAGTTGGCACCGCCCGCGCGGCCCTGTGACAGGCCGCCGCCATGCGTGGTGACCAGGGTGCGTCCGCCGTTGAGCCTGAGAATGCTGTTGCGCGTATCCCATGAAGACTTGAACAGCTCGCCGGCTTCACCCGGTTTGCAGAAACCCGCAGCCTCCGTCGTCGCAATCGCATCGATGGTGTAGCCGTCGTAGGGATAGAACAGATCGACGTCCTCGACGGTCAGCGCGCTGCGCGCCCACAGGCCTTCCAGGCAGACCCAGAATGCGTTGTCGGTCCAGCCCAGTGTGTTCTCGTAGAACTCGCCGACGCGCGAGCCGCCCAGCGACATGGAATCGACGTAGACAGATTTCTGCTTGAGATCGCGCGAGCGCTCGGTGGTGGTGATGATGAAGGCCTCGGCGCAATCCACCGGCACGTCCATGTCCAGCATCTGCATCGGCGACCAGATCATGCGCGAGGCGTGGTAGTCGTCGAGCGTCATCGGCGTACGCAGCAAAGCGTTCGGGTTGCGCAGCGCGTGGCTGCGGTTGTTCACCGCCATCAGGCCGAAGGCATCCTTGTTGACGCCGAAGTCGTGCATGTAGCGGCCCATCCAGCCCGCATACGGCTCGCCGGAGTGAATCCAGCGGCGTGCGAAATCGTTCTCAGTGAACAGTCCGCTGCCCATCTTCTTCTGCGCCGCGCGCAGCCGGAACGGATCGCTGGCGGCCGAGCGCGACATCAGCACTTCGCGCATCGAAACCTGCACCACCAGCGCGATATCGCAGAGGCCGGAGAACACCGCCTCGGCGGCGAAGACGAAGCTGGAGCCGAGCCAGCCGTTCTTGCACCAGGTGGTTTTGTCGATGCCGAGCGCGCCCTGCAGCGACAGGAAGCCGGCGCCGCCCATCGCCAGCGGGTCCATGCCGGAGCCGCAGATGCCGTCGATTTCCTGCCGGTGGATGCCGGCGTCCTCGATCGCCTTGAGTGCGGCTTCGAGGCCGAGCGACAGTGCTGTGCGCTGCGAGTCGCGAGCATAGGGCGTGGAGCCGACGCCGACGACGGCGATCTGGTCTTTGAGTGGGTTCCTGGCCATCGGTCAGCCCCGATCCAATGCGAGGGACGAGCACCGTAGGGCGGGTCGCGACCCGCCGCTTTCGCTCCGCCGATGCGCGAAATCAAAACGGCGGGTCATGACCCGCCCTACGAGAGGTATATACGCCATCGACATCAGCCCTCCCACGCCGGCATCGGCTCGAAGGCCGGCATGCTCACTTGTCCTTCGTGCGCTATCCACGTGAGCTGTACGGGCATGTCGGGCCTGACCTCGTCAGGCAGGCAGTTGACGATGCGCGCGAGGTAGCGCAAGCCGTTCTGTTCAACCAGCTCGACGGCCGCCGCGATGATCGGCTCGCGCAGACGGTTGTTGGGATCGCGCTGCTGCTGGATCAGCGTGAACATGAAGACCTTGCCACGGCCGCTGACTTCGGTGGCTTGCACGTCCCAGGACAGGCACTGCGGACACAAAGGTCTGTGTGGATACACCCAATAACCGCAGCCGCTGCAGCGATTGATCAGCAGCTTGCCGGCGATGATGCCGCGGTAGTGCGCGATGTTGTCGCGGTCGATCAACACGCCGGGAAACGCGGCGAAAACGGCTTCGTCGGAGAGCGCTTCGGAAGTCACGCCGCGATCTCCCGCTTGGCCCACTGTGACAGCGCGAGCCTATCGAGCTTGCCGTTGGCGAGACGCGGCAGGTCGTCGACGAACAGGATTTCGCGCGGCATCTTGAAGTGCGCCAGACGCGGCTTCAGCCAGAGCTGCAAATCCTTCTGGCAGATGCGCACGTCGGTGCGCTGGATGACGTAGACACGCACCGCCTCGACCTTGCGCGGATCGGCGACGCCGACTGCGGCGCAATGCGTCACCGCCTCGTGGGCCTTGATGACGTTCTCGACCTCTTCCAGCGACACGTTTTCGCCGCCGACTTTCGCCATCAGCTTCAGGCGGCCGACGTAGCGGATGTAGCCTTCGGCATCGACGGTGACCAGATCCTCGCTGTGCAGCCAGCCTTCGGCGTCGATCGCGCGTGCCGACTCCTCGGGCTTGTTCCAATAGGCGGGCATGATGTTGCCGCGTACCCAGGCTTCGCCGACTTCGCCGGGCGCGACGTCATGCCCGGTCTGCGGATCGACCACGCGGATTTCGTTGCCCGGCAGCGGGCGGCCGCCGGTTGTCAGCTGTTTTTCGAGCGGATCGTCCGGCCCGGTCAGCGAGGCCGGGCCGTAGGTTTCGGTGAGGCCGAAAGGCGAGAACGAAAATGTCGCGCTGGGTAAAACGACTTTCGCCGCCTCGTTGTGCGCATGCCCCAGTCGCACCGAGGGGAAGCGGATGCCGCGCTCGTGGGCCTCCATCACGACTTCCTTGCCGAGCACGCTGACGAAGATCGTCGGCTGCTCCTGCTGCATCAGACGAATCGCCAGCGCGATGTCGAAGGCCTCGGTGAACACCAGCGTGCCGCCGATGGGCAGCATGCTCATCTGCCCGTAGATACTGCCGCCGGCGTGGAAGAACGGCATCATCGAGAAGTAGATGTCCTCGCGGCGCATGTCGCAGCGCCGTCCGTGCAGCAGGCCGACGGCGACGAAGCCGCCCTGTTGCAGCATCACGCCCTTGGGAAAGCCGGTGCTGCCGGAGGTGTACTTGACCATCAGCAGGTCGTCGGGTGTCACGGCGCGGGCCATGTCGTCGGCGACCGCAAGCCATTCGCTATTGCCCACGGCACCGACCGCTTCCAGTTCGTCCCAATCGAAAGTGCCGGGATGTCGTGTGTTCTCACGTGCAAACATCACGACGTTGCGCAGATCCGGCAACTCGGGCGCGAACAGCGAGCCGGGCTCGGCCGTATCGGCAAAAGCCGGACCGATCTCCGCGAGCATCTGCGGCATGTCGAGCTTGCGAAAGCGGTCGAGCATGATCAGGTGACGCGCGCCCGATTGGGCGATGCAGTATTTGATCTCGACGGGTTTCAGGAAGGTGTTGATCGGCACCACCGCGGCGCCGAGTCGCTCTGCGGCGAACGCGGAGATGATCCATTCCAGCCGGTTGGTCATCCACAGCACCACGCGGTCGCCGCGCTGCACGCCGATGCTGGCGAGCCCGGCGGAGAAGTTGCGTGCGCGCGTCAGCAGCTGGCCATAAGTGAGCCGCTGGATGTTGCCCGCATCGTCCGCCGCCACCAGCGCGACACGGTCGGGGTCGAGCGCCGCTGCATCCGAAATCGCCTGCCACATCGTGCGCGAGCGTGCCGCCGCCAGCGCGCGCTTGCCTGCTTCGTCAGCCTTGATCCAGCTGATCTCGTTCGTCATTCAGGATTCTCCTCTGAGCCTGAACACCGGCACGGTGGTATTCGCGGCGGCGAGCCAGTCGACTTCCACCAGCGCGTCGATCGCCACCGCTGCGGCCGGCGCATCGACCAGCGAGGACACCAGGCGCACACCCGGCGCCTCGTCGAACACGACAAGCGCGGGAATGCGGAACTGCGGTGGCGCCGCTTCGCCGTCGCCACGCACCGGCAGCACCGTGAAGGAATAAATGCGCCCCTGTCCCGGCGGCAGCCATTCGACGTTCTGCGACTGGCATTGCGAACAAAACGGCCCGGACGGCCAGCGGAAAGTGCCGCAGGCACCGCAGCGCGGCACCAGCAGCCGGTGCTCCTCGGCGGCCCGCCAGAACGGCTCGCTCCAGTGGTCCATCGGCACTTCCAGCGCGGAAAAATCAGGGCAGATGCTGCGCGCGCTCATCGCGGGTTCCTCGATGCAGTCGAGTCCAGTCCACTACCCGTTCGTGTCGAGTAGCGACGCGAAGCGTCGCGTATCGAGACAGCCGAGCCGCCGGTGCGGACACCTCGATACGCCGCATCGCTGCGCGATGAGGCTACTCGGTGCGAACGGGAGGAGGGTGCGGCCGAAGCCATTCCGCATAGCCGTGTGCTTTCGCGGGAATGACGGCGCATGCCGAGCGATATCATCGTTCGTTCCTCAGGATCGCCGCCGTCATCGGAACCGGCGCAGGCCCGCCGGTGACCAGCGCGGTCTTCGCATTCTTGACCTGGTTAACCGCAGTGCCGCGCAGTTGCTCGACCGCTTCGCGGATATGCGTCATGCCGACCACATAGCCTTCCGACAGATGCCCGCCGTGCGGATTGACCGGAATGGAACCACCCTGCCGGATCGCGCCGCTTTCGACGAACGGGCCACCTTCGCCGCGCTTGCAGAAGCCGTAGTCCTCCAGTTGCATGATCACCAGTGGCGAGAAATGGTCGTAGATCAGCGCGACGTCGATATCCTTCGGCCCGATTCCGCTCGTCTCGTAGAGACGCTGGGCCACGGCGGTCGCGCCGGCGGAAACGAACTCCGGCTCCGGCTGGTTGAGCCAGAAGAAGGCCCGGCCCCAGTTGCGCGTGGCGACCTGTGCGGCGCCGGCGATATAGACCGGACGCTGCCTCAGATCGGCAGCGCGTTCGCTGCTTGTGACGACGAAGGCCAGCGCGCCGTCGGTCTCCAGACAGAAATCGAGCCGGCACAGCGGATCGGCGAGCATCGGCGAGGCCATGTACTCATCCAGCGTCAGCGGCTTGCGGCGCAGCGCGGTTTCGCGCGTGGCAGCCGCAGCGCGCGAGGCCATCACCACTTCACCGAAAGCTTCGCGCCGGGTGCCGTAGAGATGCATGTGCCGCCGCACCGACAGCGCCAGCGCCTGCCCGGGCCCGGAGAGCCCGGCGAGCGCGTGGAACACGCCGTCGGGGTTTGCTCCCAGCATGTTCAGCGACTGCCCGACGCGGCGGCCGGTCTGCTGCATCGCGCCGATGCACAGGATGGTCTTGGCCCGGCCGGTTTCGATGCCCATCGAGGCTAGGTCCAGCACGCCGGCCATGCCGCCGCCGTAGCCCGAGACGATGTGCGAAAACGTCAGCTGCTCGATGCCGAGCTGTTCGATCAAGCTGCCCGGATCGAAGCCATAGGCGAAGAAGGCGAAGCCATCGACGTCTTTGATCGTCAGGCCCGCGTCGGCCAGTGCCGCGAACACTGCTTTGCCGATCAGCTCGGGCACCGTCTGCGGAGCAGAGGTGCCGCGATAGTAATAGGGCGTCGCGCCGACGCCGACGATCGCAGCTTCGCTTTTTGCACTCATTGCGCGAGAACCGCAGGATGCGGCAGGCGGAACAGGCGCGCGGCGTTGAGGCCGACGATGTCCGCCTTGTCGCGCTCGCTGATGTCGATACCGTCGAACAGATGCGCGAGCACCTGCCTGGAGCGCGGGAAGGTGCCCTCGTGGTGCGGATAGTCCGCGCCCCACAGCAGCGCCGCGCTGCCGGTGACTGAGCGCGCCATGATGCAGGCGCGGTCGTACTGAAAACTGCAATGCACCTGGCGCGCGATGATCTCGCTGGGTTTCAGCGACAGCTTGGGTGACACGAAGCTCGCATGCGCTTCGTAGACTTCGTCCATGCGCTCGGCGAGTGCGGCGAGCCAGCTGGCGCCGCCTTCGATCACGCAGACCTGCACCTTGGGGAAGCGGTCCAGCAGCCCGCCCGAGACCATTGCCATGATCGTGACCATGCCGTCGCAGGACTGGATGGCGTGATTCATCACCGCACCGCCGGCGCCCTTGAAGCTGCGCACGTTGTAGCGGCCGGTGCCGGTGTGCAGGGCCATCACCATGCCCAGGCCCTGCGCGCAGGCGAACACCGGGTCCCAGGCTTCGCTGTTGTAGGTGGGCAGCCGGGATTCGGCGTCGATCAGGCTCGGCAGCATCGCCGCGGTGAAGCCCAGCGAGGCCAGCCGCTTCATTTCGGCGACGGTATTGGCGACATCGCGCACCGGCAGGATGCCGCAGCGCACGAAGTGCTCGCGATGGTCCTTCAGCAGGCCGTGATGCCAGTCGTTGTAGACCTGCGCGGTCGCCAGCTCGGCCTCGGGATTCTCGATCATGAACGCGGTCAGGCCCAGGCTCGGGAACACGATCTCCGCGTCCACACCGTCCAGCGCCATGTCGGCCAGGCGCGGTCCGACTTCGCGATTGCCGCGCCGGTCCGGGCGGCCGAAAGGCTCGCCGTCGGGGCCGAGGCGTGGCGGCATGTCGAGCGGACGCCGGCCGGTGATGTGCTCGCCGGCGTAGGACAGCAACAGGCCGTCGCGCTTTTCGGTGCGCAGGCCGTGGCGCAGCAGCGAGGGTGAAAGCTTCGTCTCGAACAGATCGCTCGGTTCGACGACGTGGCCGTCGGCGCTGAAGACAAAATTCATGAAGCTCTCCTCACATCCGTGCGCAGGCATGGGTGCCCGCTGCTGTTTTTTATTCCGGCGTCTTGCGGCCGGGGCCGCCGCGCACGGCAACCGTCATTTCGCCGATGCGATCCATCTGCGCATACATCACGTCGCCGGGGCGCACCGGGCCCAGACTCTTGGGCGGTGTGCCTGAGAAGATCACGTCGCCGGGATACAAGGTCATGATCGAGGCCACGTGCTCGATCAGCTCCGGCACGCCGAGCACCAGCCGGCCGGTCGAATCCTGCGTGCGTACTTCGTCATTGACCTTGAGCAGGTAGGACAGCTGTGAGGGATCGGGAATCTCGTCGGCCGTGACCATCCACGGCCCGATCACACCGTAGCTGTCGAAGGACTTGCCGAAGCTCGGGAACTCCTTGCCCTGCATCGTCATGTCCAGGCCGATGGCGTAGCCGGCGACGTAGTTCAGCGCTTCGGATGCCGGGATTTCGGTGCCTTGCTTGCCGATAATGATGGCCAGCTCGATCTCATGAAAAGTCACGCGCTCGGGCCAGCGCAGCGTCACGCCATCCGACGCACCGGCCGCCGCACTGGTCATCTTGAACAGCAGGCCGAGCTTGCGTGGATGGCCGCCCATCGCCAGTACATCGGTGTGATTGCCGGCGCCGCAGGCAAACTTGCCGGGATTCGCCACCGGTGATTTCAGCAGCACGCTGGCCAGCGGCACCGGCTTGGCGCCGCGTGCGAGTTCGAGCATCTGCGGACGAAGTGCTCCGAGATGGGTGATGAACAGATCGCCCGGCGGCAGCGGCCAGCGCAGTGAGGGCAGCGTTTCGGCGACGGCGGAGACGTCGCGCACGGTGTCGCCTTCGACGATGCCGATTCGGATCGGACCGCCCGAGACATCCTGATACCGGCAGATCTTCATGAGTGTCGACCTCGTGGCCGCTTCTACTAAGGATCTCCACTGTGCGCCATGTGGGCGTCGGCGGCGCACCGGATGCGGCCAAGTTTGCGTTCGAACGGGCCAGCGGCCACAACCATCTGTACGGCGGGAGGAACGAAGCGCATCCCGCCTTTCGCGTGCCGGCATGCCGAAAGGCGGGATGCTCCCGCCCTACAAGCTCTGCTTGCCGCAGATGCAAAAAAGCGCGGCATCGCTGTTCGACAGCGATGCCGCGCTTTACGGTCCGACGAGCCCGCGTTCGGGTTTACGCGAAAGCCTCTTCGCCGCGCAGCTTGGTGCGGTGCATCAATCGGCCGGAGTTCGGATCGTAGGGCGTGGCACGGTGCATCGTGCCGGTGTTGTCCCAGATCACCAGATCGCCCACTGTCCATTTGTGGGTGTAGACGAAGCGTGGCTGCGTCGCCCATTCGCGCAGGCGCACCAGCAGGGCGGTGCTGTTGCGCGCCTCCATGCCGATCACGCGATGCGCGGTGGCGCCGATGACCAGCGACTTGCGGCCCGAGCGGTGCTTCCACACCAGCGGCAGTTCCTGCTCGCCGATGCTCATCATCTGCTCGGTCATCGCCAGGCTCGGTTCCGGATCGTAGTAGAACAGCGTCGGCCAGGCGCCGTGCGCTGCGCGCAGGCCTTCGAGCTGTTGCTTGTCCTCTTCCGGCAGCTCGGTCCAGGCCGCGTAGGTATTCGAAAACTGGGTGTCGCCGCCGCTGGGGGAGAGCACCTTGCCCGAAAGCAGCGAGGCCAGGATAGGAATCTGGCTCATGGTGCCGTCGATGTGCCAGTACAGCGAGCCCTTCAGGTACTCGGCGCTCATCGCGTTGACCTTGGGGTCCAGGCTGATCTTGTGAATGTTTTCGCCATCGCCGCGTTCCGCGGCAAACTCGCCGAGGGTCTTGGTGAACGCGACCTGCTCTTCGTCGCTGAAGCCGATCTTCGGGAACACCAGCACGCCGCGCCGTTCCAGCAGTTCGCGAATGCCGCTGGCGTGTTCTCCGCTCAGCAGGGCGGCCTTGTCGAGGTGGATCGCGCTGCCGATCAGCGGCGTCAGATTGCTGGCTTTGAGCTCGTCAAGAACATCGGTTGTCATGGTTCTGTCCTGCTAACTGAAAGGGTACCCGCGGATATTCTAAAGCCGCGATGGAGGCCTCGATAGAAACCGGGCCGCCACAGTCGGTGGTGCCGACCGCCGGTTGCACCGGGCCGCCCGAGCGGGCTTCACTGTAACTCAACAGTGTTGTCGTGCGGAGTGCAGACGTAGCACGGGGTGCCGTCGGCCATCGTGCGCGGCCGACTGCCGTCCGGGACAAGCCGTACGCCGCCTGCCCGGTGTCATCCGACAACCACGCGCACGCGAGCGATGTTCTGGACCCGGCCAAACGGCGTCTGCGCATCGCCCTGACGCTGCGAGGTGGCGCGCAGCACGGCGAAATAGGTGCCCGGCCTGGAGTAGGCCTGCCCGGCCGATAGCTGCAGCCGCGGCAGCGGGGTGATCGGCTCGGCCGTCGGGTAAGTGCCGGCACCTTCGAAGTCCCACTCGGCTGCGACCACCATGCCGGCGCCGGCGGGCAGCTCGATGTTCGCTGTGAACCTGACCAGCTCACCCACGGCCACCTCGGCGCGCTCACCGCCATTGGCTTTCAGTTCGACGACTGCCTGTATACCCATGCGCTGATCGGCGCTGCCCGGTAACAGGACCTGGGTGTCGACCACCCGGTATTGCGTGCTCGAGGGTTTGACGCCTGTCTCGACCCAGGCGCTGAGGTCGCGCAACGCCTGCTGCAGCGCGCCTTCGAAGCTCACGGTATGCGCGCGGGCGGCTGCTGTCCGAGGGTTGTCGTGCTGGGCATGGTCGATGAACCAGAGCGCAAACTGCTGGTCGAAACCCGGGCCGAGCGCCTGCTTCACCTTCGAGCGATACCAGTCGGCCTGCCAGGCCAGCGCGTCGATATCCATCAGCGCTTCCAGCACCAGCATCTTGCCGTGAATCCGGCCATTGGGTACCGAGCCCGCGGTACCGGCGGTGCCGATCGGCCCGATCAGAATCTCGCGCTGCGGGTAGATCGGCTCGCCGTCGGCACCGCGGAACTGGTTCCAGCCCACCATGTCGGGCGTCGGCACCTGGTGCCGATGGTAGGTCTGCAGAGCCAGCGCCCAGGCGTTGTCGATACGCACTGCGTCGCCAGCGCTGATGCCGTTGATCACCGACTGATCCGCGGCGAAAGCGAAGCCGATGGTCTTGCCATCGATGGACGCAATCGGAACGCTTCTGCCGGCGCTTTCGCCGCTGATGATCAGCAGATGCGCGTTGGCGAAATCCCGCTGCGGGACTTGCGCCAGTTCGACTTGCTTCGGAAAGCCGTCGATGACCCTGGCCACGGCGGTGTCGAACTGGAAACGCAGCGCGGCGAGACCCGATGCCGGATCGCTGCCCAGATAACCGGGCAGGGTCCAGAAATCGTCGACGTAACCGGGATCGAGCATCGGTACCAGCGGCGCGACCTGCATGAAGTAGCCGCTGCCCAGGGTTTCGTGATTCCACCAACCGCGCGGCGGATAACCCATCAGCGTCGCCTCTCTGAGCGCGGCACGTTCTTCGTTGTCCAGCGTGGCGTAGGGGTCGCCGCTGCCGCCCGGATTGGTGGCATCCATGATCGCCGGGAACTTGTTGCCTGCCTTCAACACGCGCAAGGCATGCATGCGGATGGTGAACATGCCGGGAATGGCGTTGGGCGTAGCCATCACGAACGGCACGAAGCCATCCCAGACGCCGCGCGTGTTCTCGGCGCTGCCGATCGTCTGATAGGAGCCGCCGCTGCCGCCGAACAGATAACCGTAGGGGCGGTGCGGGCCGTACAGCTCGGCCGCGATCACGCGCGAGTATTTCGCCGCAGCCGCATTGACCCGATAGGCGGCGATCGCCGGATCGGCCATGCCGCCTGCGCGATCGGCGCCGCCCAGATTGGTCTGCACGTAGTAGGCACCACTGTCGATTGTGAACGCGAGATTGCCGGTTGCTACCTCGAACTCGATCGGGAATGGCCCGATGTCTTCGCTGGTCGCCATCGGATAGGTGTTGTGGAAGAAGCGCCGCCGGTAGCGATCAGCCGGCGGAAAATAGAACGAAAAGCGCGCGCCGGTGCCGGTGAAACCGCCATGCACGTAGCGATGCGGCACCGGCTCCTTGCGCAGTTCGTTCACATCGACATAGGGCTGGTTGTATTGCGGATCGATGGAATCGCCGGTGATTTCGCCGCAGGGCGCAGCGTCCGCCGCGGGCGGCTCCATCGATGGCGATCCGGCCTTCAGCCGCTCGCCGCTGAGCTTGGACTTGCCGAACAGCCCGAGCTTGGCGCTGCCGCTCAGCGTGTCGCCGTCGATTCTGGCGATGAAGCTCACGGTGATCGGGATCGGCCTGGTTGCTTTCATCTGCCAGCTCAGCGTGTCGGCGCTGACGCTGCCCGTGATGTCGTGCGTTCCCAGAGGGCTTTCGATGCGGCCGGTAAAAGTGTCGCTCAGCGTATCGATGCGCAGGTGCATCTGCTGCGGGCCAGCGGGGGTCGACATGGTGACTTTCCAGCTTCCGATTGCATCCACGAGCCGTTCTCCGCCGTTGTCGGCGCTGCAGGAGTCTCGCGAGCCGCCGTTACGGGTGCGGATGATCAGCAGCGCCACTAAGTTATCAGCTGGTAACTTAGTGACGCTGCCTGCGGCTTGTCAATTTGCTGCGCTGTCGACGATGCCGAACGCCGGCCGCACCGGGCTGCCCGGATGGATTTCCTGCAGCTCGACGATGTTGCCGTCCGGGTCGTAGAAGTAGCAGGAGGTGACGCCGCCCAGCGTGAGGTGCTGAGGGGGCGAGATGAACTCCACTCCGGCCGCGACGAGGCGCTCGTATTCGTGATGAATGTCTTTCACGTCGAAGGCGATATGGCGGATGCCGACGTCGCAAGCCGGGCGCCGCTCGCCCGGCTTGGGCGTCGGTGTCGTGTAGCAGAACACTTCCATCTGCATATTGCCGAGGTTGAATTGCGCAACCTGGCCCAGAACCGCGCGCATGCCGACGATGTTCTCGAACGGTTCGAAGCCCGACGGCACCGACGACACGCGGTCCCGCTGCATGCCGAGCAGGTCGCGATAAAAGTGCGTGAAACGGTCGAGGTCGATCGTCGCCAGCGAGATATGGTGCATGCCACGGATCATCGGAGCGCTCCTCAGCCGGCCTTGGTCAGCTTGTCGACTTCAGCGAGTTCTTCGGCGCTCAGCGCCCAGCTCGCGGCCTTCACGTTCTGCTCGACCTGCTCGACCTGGGTCGCGCCGCAGATCACGCTGGCAACCCCAGGCTGCGCGGCGAGCCAGCTTACCGCCAGTTCGAGCAGTGTATGTCCGCGCTCGCGGCAGTAGGCGTCGAGCGCCTTGACGAGCTTCAGATTGCGCTCGGTCATGAAGGTGTCGCCGAGACGCAGGAAGTTGTCCTTCAGGCGGCCCTGCGCGCCCGGCGCCGAATACTTGCCGGTGAGCAGGCCGCTGGCCAGCGGGTAGTAGGGGATGAAGCCGAGGCCGTAGTGCTGCAGCGCCGGGATCACGTCCTTCTCTGCGCTGCGATTGAGCAGGTTGTATTCGGTCTGCGTGGCGATGAAGGTCTCCAAGCCCTGGTGCTTGGAGATCCACACGGCATCGGCCACGCGCCAGGTTTCGAGATTGGAACAGGCGATGTAGCGCAGCTTGCCGCTGCGCACCAGATCGTCGAGTGCGCGCAGCGTCTCATCCATCGGCGTGCCGTAGTCCGGCCAGTGGATCATGTAGCAGTCGATGTAGTCCGTGCCCAGGCGCTTCAGACTGGCCTCCACCGCACGCATGATGTAGTGGCGCGAGCTGTCGCGGATGCGCGCGTTGATCAGATCAACGCCGAACTTGGTCAGCAGCACGATGTCCTTGCGGCGCGCGCCCAGAGCCTTGCCGAGCACGACTTCGGAATCGCCGCCGGTAGCGCCGTAGCGATCCGCGGTATCGAACAGGTTGATGCCGAGGTCCAGGGCCTTGGCGACGACCTCGTTTGAAGCGTCCTGGCCGATCGTCCAGCCGAAGTTGTTGCAGCCCAGGCCGACAGTGGTGACGCGCAAGCCGCTGCGGCCGATCCGGCGTCTTTCCATGCATGATTCCATTAGCGATCTCGTGTGAAACGGTAGAATTGGTAGCGCACGCCGTCCTGGGTCGGCGTGCCCAGGCCGAAGGCCTGTAGCGAGTTCAGCCAGGCATAGCGGCCCTGCGGAGCTTCGAAGCTGCCGGCCACCTCGATGCGGATCAGGCCGTCGGCACGCTGACTCGCCTTGCCTTGATAGCGCAGCAGGATCGTGATGCCGTCGTCGGTCTCCAGCAGCAGGCGCACGTCCTGTTGCGAGCCCGCAGCGGTACGCGTCACCCAATCGCCGCCGGAAGCGGGCACGCGGCCGCGCAGCTGCGGGCCTTCGAAGTGGCCACCGTCGACATCGAACACGCTGCGGTCGCCGAGCGGCGTCCCGACCAGCGTGCTCACCAAATGGGTCCGCGCGCTGAGTATCAGCAGCAGCTCGATGGCCGCATCAACGTGAATGTCATCGCTCATCGGTTCGGGCTCCGGACGAGCGGCCGCGGCTCAGCGCAGCCGGACGAGCGCACCGCCGCTCGCGGCCGAGGTGCGGACGGCATCGAGCACCTCCATGCCGGCAACGCCGTCGGCGAAGGTCGGCAAGGGTACGGCCGATGTCGCGCCGCCTTCCATCGCCGAGCGCAGCGCTTCGCAGAGCCGTATGAACGGCCCGAGCAGATACGGCATGCTCTGCCTGGGATCGTCGCTGGGCGGCGGCAACTGGAACTCCGGTGGCACCGGCAGTTCGCGCGTGCCGTCGCGGTCCGCGAGCCGCACCTTGCCGTCTTCGACCCACAGCGTGCCGCGAGTGCCGGCGACACGGGTCATCGAGGCCGACGGTCCCCAGGCACCCGCGGTCTGCTGCACCACGCCCTGAACGCCGTTGGCGAGCGCGAAGCTCAGCGAGTAGGAATCCTCGGCGCCATTCCTGCGCTCGGACACCATCGGCAGCGCCGCGCTCAGTGACGCGAACTCGCCGAGCCAGCAGCGCACCTGATCGATGATGTGCGCACCATGCGCGCCGAGCCAGCCGCCGCCGGATTGCGGATCGAACCACCAGGGCGGCATCTTCGCCTCAAGGCTCGCCAACTGCGGACTGTAGCTGGTCATCGTCAGCAGTCGCGGCTCGCCGATCAGCCCCTCGGCAATCGCGCGTGCGACCAGTGCGCGGTCCGGGCCCCAGCGGAACTCATGTGCCACCAGATGCACGATGCGCGCGCGCTCGGCTGCTGCCAGCATGGCGCGCGCCTCGGCCAGGTTCATCGCGAAGGGCTTCTCGCAGATCACGTGGCAGCCGCGCGACAGCGCGGCCAGCGTCAGCGCTGCATGCGTGTCTGGCGGTGTCGCGATGCTGACCACCTTCGCACCGGTGCGCGTGATCGCCTCGTCGAGATCGGTGTAGGCCTGCGGCACGCCGCTGGTGTCGGCGCGCCGGCGCGTGCGCTCGGCGTCGGCACCGACCAGGCCCAGGACCTCGAAGCCGGCAGCGCGCAGCGCAGGCACGTGGATGCGGCAACCGAAGCCGGTGCCGACGACAACGGCGCTGATTCTGCCCGTCATGATGTTCTCCTCAGGGCGATGCGACTTGGGCGGCGTGCTGTGCGGCGACGAAGCCCCAGATGAAGGACGGCCCGACGCTGCTACCCGCTCCTGGATACTTGCGGCCCATGACCGACGCGGTCGAGACGCCGGTCGCATAAAGGCCGGCAATCACCGAGCCGTCCTCGCGCAGCACGCGCGCGTGGTCGTCGGTGACCACGCCGCCGTAGGTGCCGACGTCGCCGGGGATGATTTGCACGGCGTAGAACGGCGCCTGGGCGATGGTGCCGAGCGTCGCCGAGGGCTTGTTCAAGTCGTCGCCCAGCCAGCGGTCATAGGCGCGCTCGCCGCGATGGAAATCCTCGTCGTGGTTGCTGGCAACGAAGCCGTTGAAACGCTCGACCGTTGTCTTCAGCGTGGCCGGATCGATCCTGATCTGCTGCGCCAGCGCTTCGATGCTGTCGGCTCGTTTCAGGTAACCCGAGTCGTACCAGCTCTGCGGCTTCCTGCTGCCCGGCATCGTGCCGGCGAGCATGTACTTGGCGAGGTACTGGCTGTCGAACACGGCCCAGCTCGGCACCGCCGGCACGCTCCTGTTGCGTTCCAGCATCGCCTTGCAATAGGCCATGTAGGAGCCGCCCTCGTTCATGTAGCGCAGGCCGCTCTGGTCGACGAGGATACAGTGTGGTGACGCCGTCATCGCCTGCGCGGTCGGCTTGGCTTCGCTGTCCTCGGCTCCTGGCGGGTGCGTCTGCTGATTGCCGACACGCTCGTCCATCTGCGCGACGGCGGCACCGTGGCGCATCATTTCCTCGATCATCTCGCCGGTGTCGCCGGGCGTGGCCATGGTCCACTTCACCGAGGTGCCGGGCGTGTAGCGATCGCGCATCGCCTGGTTGCGTGCGAAGCCGCCGGCATTCACCAGCACGCCCAGCCGCGCGCCCACGCGCCAGGGGCGAGCGTTCCGGTTCGTCAGCACGCCTTTGACCTCGCCCGCTTCGACGATCAGCTCGCTGACCGGCGAATCGGTGCGAATGTCGATGCCGCTGCGCAAGGCCGCCTGCAGCATGCGGCCCTGCAGCGCGGCGCCGCCGGCGGTCCATTGCTTGCCGGTGAGCTTGGCCAGCAGGCCGCGCAGCACCAGTCTGACGATCAGCAATTTGACCCGCCAGGAGCGTTTGTAGGCGGGCAGCTCCATCATTTCTTCGAGTGTCGGCGGCAGCAGCGCGTAGGGCGCGCGGATGAAAGTCGGCCGCAGCTTCTGCTTCCAGGCGCCGAGCTCATTGACGTCGAACAACTCGGCGACGACGGCGCGCCCGCGCTCCGAGCCGCCCGGCAGCTCGTCGTGGTAGTCCGGCCAGTACTGCGCGCGCGTCAGCTTGATGCCCTGCCTGCCGAGAAAGTCGAGCATGCGCGGCACTTCGCTGATATAGCGCCTTCGCCGAGCCGGTGTGGAACCCGGCGCATCGCGGTCCTCGCCACAAAGGGCTTCCAGATACATCGACGCTTTCTCGAAGCTGTCTTCGACGCCATCGCGCTTCATGAAGGGATTGTTCGGCAACCACATCACGCCGCCGGAGCGTGCGGTGGTGCCGCCCACCACTTCGGTCTTTTCGAGTATGAGCACACTGTTGCCCACGGAACGCATCACCAGGCCCGCGCACATCGAACCGCCACCGCTGCCGACGACGACGAAGTCGTGGATCTCGTCGAATGCCTCCATGCTGTTCTCCTCCTGCAGGCTCGTAAGCAACAGAGCTGTTTATTTTAGGGCCGCAGGATGCTCAGGCTTGCAGATGGCGGTCAAGTTCGCGGTGCATGTTGAGAATGATCTGCTCCTGGTTGGCGGCGAGCCAGGTCTGGCGCATGCCGCGCGAGCGCAGGCCCTGCTGGATGCGCGGGATGTTGCTCAAGTCCTGGCGCGGGATCAGCAGCAGCTGCTCGGGATCGTCGAAATCGGTGACATGCTCCACCGTCGCGCGTGGCGGCCTGACCGCGGCGGGATAGGTTTTCGCCGAATAGATTTCGAAGATGCAGCGATTGGGGTCGTCGCCATCCGGCCGCGAGCGATACATCTCGGTGTTGCCGGCCTGCGGCAGGATCAGGAAATTGGGGAACAGGAAAATCTCGCCGCCCCACATGCCGAGTGTTTCGGGCTCGAGTTTGGGCATCGGCCTTTGCTGCTCGGCCGCGGTCGCGTACAGCGCGCGCACGTACTCGGCGCCGAGATTGGAACCTTCCGGTATCGGCCTGCCGCGCAGGCTGCGCAGCACCTCGACGTCTTCCTTGAGCACCATGGCGTCCATGCCGTCCGCGATCAACGACAGGCGCTCGGCCATCTCTTCGAGCGGATCGCCCGTGGGCTCCTGCAGGTGGCCGGCCATCGGCGTCTTGTTGCCGCCGTAGAAGCGTGCGTGGCCCAGCGGCAGGGATTCGTACTGCACGTTGCGATACGCCAGGTCGCCTCCGACACGATCGCCATAGACGATGTCGCGGCCGACCTTTTCCAGCTGAGGATGCGTGGCCGACACATGATAGGCCTCGAAAAAGGCCTCCTGCGCAACTTTCCAGTTGGCCGGCACCGAAAGCGATTTCCACCAGTAATGATGCATGTCGCCGATCGCGAGATCCTCGATCCAGTGGCGCACCGGTGCGATGTAGTCGTCGAAGGAGCCGCACTTGGAATCGAGATTGATGAACACGAAGCCGGCAAACACCGCCGACTTGAGCTCGCGCAGCGCGACGTCGCTGTCGCGCAGCTCGCCGCCGCGGAATTCCTCGCGCTCCAGCACGAGTTGGTTCTGGCCGGCGAGATTCCAGCGCCAGCCGTGGAACGGGCAGACGATGCGCTTTTTCTCGAAGTTGCCGCAGCCCTGGGCGAGCGCGGTGCCGCGGTGCGGACAGAAGTTGTGGTAGGCCTTCACGGTGTCGGCATCGACGCGCACCAGCATCACCGACTGATCGCCGATGTTGTAGACCGTGTAGTCGCCGGCCTCCGGAATCTCGTCGAGCCTCGCAGCCACCTGCCAGACCCGGGTCCACATCTTCTCGAACTCCAGCTTGGCGAAGGCCGGATCGATGTAGCGGCCGACGCGGATGCCATGCGGCGCGCTCTGCCAGCTCGGTGGCCAGTCCCCACCGGAGTTGCCCGCAGTGTTGGAAGTAGTGCGGTCGATGGCTGCGAGACTCATGGCGTGTTCTCCGAAGAACGGCTCCCGTGCTTCGTGGTGCCGTGTGTTGATAGTGCACACTACCGTAAATGATAGTAGGCACTATCTGCAAGTGCCGGCGCCCGGCGGTTATGATCCGGCCATGCACGACTCCGGCTTCCCAATGACCGTTTCCCAATGACCGCAAAAAAAACCACGCGGTCCGCCCCGCGTTCGTCGACCAAGAAGACGGCGGCGTCCGCCGCGACCCGAAAACGCGTCGTGCCCGCTGCGCGCAAGCGGCGCAGCGCGGAGGACATTCTCGACCGCATCGTCCAGGCGGCGGCCGAGGAGTTTGCGCGGGGCGGCTACAGCGGTACGACCACCGCGGCCATCGCGCGCCGGGCAGACGTGACCGAGGCCCAGCTGTTCCGCTGCTTCGGCTCGAAGTCCAATCTGTTTCTGGAAACCATCTTCAAGCCCCTGGATCAGCACTTCCTGAATTTCATCGACGCCCATCTGCCCGAGATCGAAGACCCGTCCACCGTCCGCGAGCGGACGCATCTCTACACCTCGGAACTTCAGCACTTCATCCGCAAGCATTCGCGCATGCTGATCTCGCTGGTGGTGGCGCAGACCTATGACGAGGGCACCGCGCACGGCGTCGGCAGGATCAACAGCCTGAGCACCTACTTCGACCGCGCCGCGGGGATGATGGCGTCGAGACTCAAAGGTCAATCGGATACCGAAGTGCAAATGATGGCGAGGCTGGCCTTCGCGTCGGTGCTGGCCTCAGTGATGTTCCGCGACTGGATCTTCCCCGCCGGCCTTGCGCGCGACGAGGAGATCGAGGCCGCGGTCAACGCCTTCGTGATGAAGGGTGTCGCAGCCGATCCGGCGCCGTAGAGCGGGATGCTCCCGCCCTACGGGTCTGACTCGAAACGCGCGTGACCTCAACCCACCACGTAACCGCCGTCCACCGGGATGGCGACGCCGGTGATATACGAGGCTTCGTCGCTGGCGAGGAACAGCGCTGCGTTTGCCTGCTCGGCGGCGAGACCCCATCGGCCCATCGGAACATTGAACGGCGGTTTGGTGCCCGGCGGCGGGACCGGGTTTTCCAGCGAGGCTTTCACCAGGCCGGTCCAGACCATGCCCGGACAGATGGCGTTGACGCGGATGCCGTTCTGCGCATAGTCCAGCGCCGCACACTTGGTCAGCTGCAACACGCCGGCCTTGGCGGCTGCGTAGATACTGTGGTCCTTCCAGCCGACCAGGCCGGTGGCGGACGCGGTGTTGACGATGGCGCCGCCGCCGGTACGCAGCATCGAGATGACGCCGTACTTGATGCCGAGGAACACGCCCTTGAGGTTCACCGCGTGCACGTTGTCGTAGGCCTCTTCGGTCTGCTCGTGCAGCGGCATCATCTTGCCGCCGAAGCCGGCGTTGTTGCACAGAATGTCGAGGCGGCCGAAACGATCTTCGGCGACCTTGATCATGTTCTGGATGTCGGCGCTCACGGAGACATCGGCATGCACCGCAACCGCCGCGTCGCCGATGCTCGCCGCGATTTGTTCCTGCATGCCGCTACGATCGGCGCAGACCACTTTTGCGCCTTCACGCGCGAACAGCAGCGCCATCTCCTTGCCCATGCCGGAGCCGGCCCCGGTGATTACAGCGACCTTACCTGCCAGACGTCCCATCGCTTTCCCCTCCAATCCTTGTCGTAGCAAGCCAGCTTCAGACCAGCTGCTCTTCGGCGACCAGCGTCGTGCGATGCATCATGCGGCCACTGTCGAGCGCATAGGGCACGACGCGGTGCATGGTGCCGGTGTTGTCCCAGATCAGCAGATCGCCCAGGGTCCACCGGTGCTGGTAGACGAACTGCGGCTGCGTGGACCAGGCCTCCAGTTCCGCGAGCAGCTTGCGGCCGGCGGCGATGTCCATGCCCTCGATATGCGAAGAAGTGGAGCCGAGCACCAGCGATTTGCGGCCTGACTGGTGGTTCCATACCAGAGGATGCGACTTGGGCGGGTAGAGGCGCCAGCTGGCCTCCTGCTCCGGGGTGGGGGCGGTGTGGATCTTCCGCTGGATAACCTCGACGTGATGCACCACCTTGAGCTTGGCCAGCGACTTTTTCTCTGACTCCGGAAGATCGTCGTAGGCCGCGTAGGTATTGGCGAACTCGGTCTGGCCGCCGCTGGGCGACAGGCGCCGCGCGCTCAGCAGCGAGGCGCGTGTGGGTACGTCGTCCGTGGTGCCGTCGATGTGCCAGTGGAAAGCGCCAAGCAGGTAGTCCGCGCGGTCGTTTTCCTTCTTGTCGAGCGTGACCTTGTAGATGCCCTTGTTGCCTTGCGCAATGATCTCGCCGAGCGTTCCGGCAAAAGCCAGCTGCTGCTCGTCGTCGAAGTCGATCTTGCGGAACACGACGACGCCGCGCTGCTCCAGCAAGCGGCGGATCTCCTGCGCCTCGCTGCCGCTAAGCAGGGTCCCGCGGCTGGCGAGAATCTCGGTGCCGATGCGCGGCGCCAGATCGACGGTTTCGATGTTCATGTGCAGCTCCTGGCGTCTTTATGCCGACGTATCGATGGTAGGCCGGATCGACAGCTCGGAAATGTTCGTGCGGCGCGGCATCGTGACCATGAGCATGATCGCGTCGGCGACGTCGCCGGGCGCCATCGCGCCCTCCTTGCCGACATGAGACTTGATCGCTTCGCGGTACTTGGGATCGCTGATGTTGTTGGCGACTTCGGTACTGGTCGCGCCCGGCATGAGGATGCAGACGCGGATACCGTGAGCGCCGACTTCCTGCCGCATCGCGTCGGTCATCGAGTTGAGTGCGTGCTTGCTGGCCGCATAGGCGTTGAAGATCGGGCCCGACTTGCGCGCCGCCAGCGAAGAAATGTTGATGATGTCGCCGTTGCCCTGCGCCTTCATCGGCCCGAGCGCGGCCTTGCAGGTGTAGACCGTTGCCAGCAGGTTGATGTCGATCACGCGCCGGTATTCGGCCGTATCGGCATTCTCGACGCCGCCGGCCTGGATGATGCCCGCCGAGTTGACAAGGATGTCGATCCTGCCGAAATGCGCGATCGTTTTCTCGACCGCGGCTGTCGCCACCGACTCAATGACGACATCGCCCGGCAAAGCCAGCGCCTTGCCGCCGCAGGCCTGGATGCGCATCACCAGATCATTGAGCCGGTCTGCACGCCGCGCGGATACCGCGACGCTCGCGCCGGCGGCGCCGAGGGCCAGCGCCGCCGCTTCGCCGATACCCGAGGATGCGCCGGTAACCAGGGCGACGCGCCCGGCGAGGATTCCTGACATGCTGGTTCTTCTCCTTGCTAAGCATGGCTGCCGGCGGCTCGCGCCGCGGCAGCTCTCATTGTGTAGTGAATTCGGTGCCACGCCGGTGTTTCATCGTGGCCGCCGAGCGTTCGCCACAGGCGCAAGCTCAGGCTCACCTATTGCTGGAGCCTTGATCAACATGGTTGTTCAGTGGAGCCGCGGTGTCAACTGTGAGACGGGTCTGGGGCCGATGGATGTGCGGCAATCTGCGCAGCGAGTATTTTCCGGAAATTGCCGAGCGCCCGATCAGCTGTTGAACAGCTTCTTCACTTCGCGCCGCAGCAGCTTGCCCATTTCGTTGTAGGGCAGGGCATCGAGGAAGACGATGCGCTCGGGCACGCGCGAGGATCGCAGGCGATCCTTGATCAAGGCCTTGAGTTCCTGTTCGCTGGGCGCGGCATGGCCGGGCCTGGCCACGACCGCGAGGCCGACGGCTTCGCCCCACTCGGCCGAAGGCACTGCTACGGCGGCGGATTCGGCGATCGCGGGATGGGAGGTCAGCACGTCTTCGATTTCGCCGGGCGAGATGTTCTCGCCGCCGCGGACGATGACGTCGTCGGCACGGCCGGCGAGGAACAGGTAGCCCTCGGCATCGAGCCAGCCCGCGTCGCGCGTCGGGAACCAGCCTTCGGCGTCGAGCGCGCTGCGCCCGCGATACTCGCCGGAAACCTGTTCGCCGCGCACGTAGATTTCGCCGCGCTCGCCGGCGGGCAGCAGCTTGCCCTCCTCGTCACGGATTTCGATCTCGACAGTGGGCAGCGGCCGGCCCACCGAGCCCAGGCGCGCGCGCACGACTGGATCGCCGGAGGACAGCGCCGCGCGATGATCCTCCGGCCCCAGCAGGGCGACGGTGGAGCTGGTCTCGGTGAGACCGTAAGCATTGGTGAAGCCGGTGTCCGGAAACAGAACCAGCGCGCGCTCGATCAGTTCCAGCGGCATGCGTCCGCCGCCATAGGCGACCGACTGCAATGACGACAGATCGAGTGTGTCGCCAATGGCGTCCATGCGCGGAATGATGCGCGACAGCATGGTCGGTACCACGAAGGCGTTGGTCGCGCGCTCGCTGGATGCGAGCTGCAGCCAGGCATCCGGCTCGAAAGCCGGTAGCAGCACGATGCGCCGCATCGCGTAGATCGAGCTCAGCAGCGCGGCGATGCCGGCGATGTGATACGGCGGCACGCAGACCAGCGCGGCTTCCTCCGGCGAGGCCGAGCCGAATTCCACGGTGCCGAGGATGTAGGACAGCAGGTTGGAGTGACGCAGCAGCGCCGCCTTGGGCGCCGCCGTGGTGCCGCTGGTGAAGATCTGCGCGGCGATGCCTTCGCCGTCGTGCTCGTCGCCGGAGGCGGTTTCGCCCAGTTTCTCGGCCTCGGTCACAAAATCGGCACGCGCCAGCGTCTGGTGGCCGCTGTCCGGATTCAGGCGCTGCACGCGCTCGACATCGCCGATCAGGTAGGCCGGGTCGATACGCTTGAGCAGTGCGGCGAGATCGGCATCGGCGAGGCGGTAGTTGAGCGGCACGTAGGGCACGCCGGCGATGGCGGCGCCGAACAACGCGATCGATGCGGCTTCGCTGCTTTCGTCGAGCAGGCCGACGTAGGAGCAACCGGCCCTGGCGATGGCCTCGGCGGCGCCGCGCGCGGCCTTCATCAGGGCCGCATACGACCAGCGGCGTCCGTCACAGACCAGGCCGATGCGGCCCGGTTCGGCGTCGGCCGCCATCTGCAGAATCAGCGAAATATTCATCGGACCTAATCGGACGAAGGCAGCGGCTTGGCATCCTTGGCCTGCAGCGCGACGCCGGCGAGCGACAGCGACCCCTGGCCGGCCTTCACGCACAGCAGTTCCACCGTGGCGGCGGCATCCACGTAGCGCTTGCCGATCTTGGTGCCTTCAGCGAAGGCCGGATTGATCGCCGCGCGCGTCGCCGGACGTTCCGCTGCCATCGGCGCGCCGCCGCATTCGACCACGACATCGCTGCCGCGAATGACCATTACCTCGGTGTCGCACACCGCACTCTTGAGCTTGCTTCCCGCTTTCATTGGTTTCTCTGTCGCTGGTCTTGGTCTTGATGCTAGGCGATCGCGCCTGCGGCTTTCAGGCTTTCGATGCGATCCCATTCCAGGCCGAGTTCCATCAGGAAGGTTTCGGTGTGTTCCGAAGCCTGCGGAGCGCGGGTGGTCTTCAGCGGTTCATGATTGAATTGCACCGGGCCGCGCACGACCTTGAATGGCTTGCCGTCGTCGCCTTCGAGTTCGACGAGCATGTCGTTGGACAGAGCCTGATCGTCCGTGGTCAGGTCCTGCAGGCTCTGAATCGGCGCCCATTGGCCCTTCATCGTCTTCAGATGCTGGCGCCAGTAGGCGAACGGCTTGGCGGCAAAGGCTTTGACGATCAGCTCGCTCGCCGGGCCCGAATGGTCGATCAGGCTTCTGACATCGGCGAAGCGCGGATCGTCCGCAGCTTCAGGGATGCCGAAATGCGCGAATGCGTCGCGGATCAGGCCCGTGGGGCTGACCATGCACAGATTGATCGTGCCGCCGTCCGAGGTGCGGAAATTGCCCATCAGCGGGTTGCGCGCCGCTCCGCCCGAGGTCGGCATGGAGTTGCGCGTGGTCTTGCCGGTCTCAAGAACCTGCGTGATGTTGGCGCCGGCGGACCACCAGGCGGCGCTCAACAGCGAAACGTCCACTTCGACAGTTTCGCCAGTGCGCTCGCGATTGAACAAGGCCGCGGAAATGCCGCCGGCGATGAACATGCCGCCGATGGAATCGCCGAACGCCATAATGCCCTGCGACAGCGGCCCTTCGAGTTCGGCGGGCGTCATCGCGTAGCCGACGCCGCTGCGCGACCAGAACGCGGTTCCGTCGAAGCCGCCGACTTCGCGCTCGGCCCCCTTGTCGCCGTAGGCGCTGCCGCGCGCGTAGATGATGTTCGGGTTCACGGCGCGGATATGTTCGATATCGAACTTGTTCTTCTGCCGCACGGACGGAAGGTAATTGGTCAGGAAGACGTCGGCGGTTTTGGCGATCTCGTAGAGCAGCTCCTGGCCTTCCTTGGTCGATACGTCGATGCCGACGCTGCGCTTGCCGCGATTGGGATGCTCGATCAGCGGATTGCGGTTCGGATCGACCGGGATGCCGCCCATGTTGATGAATCCGCGCTGCGTGTCGCCGCGCACCGGATGCTCGATCTTGATGACGTCGGCGCCCCAGTCAGCGAGGATCGCACCGGCGGCGGGTACGAAAGTGAACTGAGCAACTTCCAGTACACGCACGCCTTTCATTACTTGCGTCATACACTCTCCATCCGCCTAATCTTTGATTTAATCTCTGACGGGCTATTGAACACCGCTGTTGCCCGAAATGATATATCGTTTGGGGGCCGTCCGCCGACTTTGGCAGCGGTGCGTGATGCACCGTCAAGCACGAGTGCTGTTCGGCGCCAGCGGACGCGGCCCCTGATTACTCGAGCAGTTCCCGGCGAATACTGTTCAGATCCTGCTCGCCGATATCGAGCACGTCACGCAGGTAGTGCGCGATGCAACCGTGCCGCTCCTCGATCACGGCGAAAGCGGTTCGCAGGTACGCCGGGTCGGAGCCCATGACGGCGCGGATCACATCCGGCGACAGGTGGCTCAGCAGGCTCGGTTTGCCGCCGCTGGAAAAGCGATGTCCGGCCAAAAGCTCGTTGGTCAGCGCATAGTCGTCGAGGATTACCTCGCGCGGTACGCCGAGCACGTCCAGGATCAGCGCCGCGATGATGCCGGTACGGTCCTTACCTGCGGTGCAGTTGAAGACCATCGGCAGTTCACCGCCGGCGAGGCGCTTGAGCAGCTCGCGATAGGCCGGCGCCTGCTCGAAGGGCAACTGGCGATAAGCGGACAGCATCGTTTCGCGAACCTGCTCGGCGGTCGGCGGGCTGCTCTTGAGGAGGCCGCGCAGGTCGCCGAAGCTCATCGCGTAGTCGCGGCTCCAGTAGCGGCGTCCATCGGCATCCCGCCAGGGGCTCGGCATGGCTTCGCGCTCGCTGCTCGTGCGCAGATCGCAGATCAATCGAATGCCCAGGCCGGAGAGATATTCGCAATCCGCCTGCGTTAGCCCCGCCATGCTGCCGGAGCGGTAAAGCCGGCCCCAACGCACGCGACGTCCGTCCACGGTGAGATAGCCGCCCAGGTCACGGAAGTTGCGGCCGCCCTGCAGCGGCAGCACCCGCACGGCCCAAGGCGCCGCGGCGCGATTCACTTCACCCGCAGCGCTTTCGGATTCAGGCGATTTCATCGAGCGGCACCCAGCGCCGCTGATCGGACGAGCGGCGCGCGGCTTCGAGCACGCATTCGACGATCCAGGCCTGATCGAAATCCGGCGCAGCGGCTCCGTTGCCGCGAATCGCCTCGACCATGCGGTGCATGGCCAGTGCCATCGGATGCGAGGCATTCGGCTCGCTTTCGGAGTTCATCTGCACTTCCGGTGTCTTCAGCAGACGCTCGGGAATGCTGACTTTATCGAAGGCTGCGCCGCCCAGCGTGCCGGCGTGCAGCGTGGTGTCGCGGCTGGTGGGGAAGGTCGGCGCGCGCGCCACGAAACGTCCCTTGCTGCCGAAAGCTTCCAGCGTCCAGCCCGGCGTGAGCGTGGCATTCCACGAAACCTGCAGCTGCAGCGTCATGCCGCTCTTGAATCGCAGCAGCAGGTTGGCGAAGTCCTTGGTCTGCGGCTTGATCAGCGTGCCGTCGGGAAAGCGCCATTCTTTCAGCAGCTGACGATCGATCGCGACGAGTTCTTCGATGTCCCCGAACAGGAACAGCAGCATGTGCAGCGCATGGCTGCCGAGGTTGCGTAGTGCGGAGACGCCAAGCCCGCCTTGCCAGAACCAGTTATAAGGGAAGTGCGGATTGAGCTGATTGAACAGGCTGATGTTGAGGATGCAGGTGCCGCCGAAGAGTTCGCCGAGCGAGCCGTCTTCGATCATTTCCTTGGCCAGGCGGTGCGCCGGCAACCACTGCGAAAAGGCATCGACGACCGCGACCTTGCCGCTGGCCTTCCATGCATTACGCAATTCGCGCGCTCTCTCGAAGTCGGCGGCGAACGGAATGCCGTTGTAGACATGCTTGCCGTTGCGCAGCGCGGCCAGCACCATCGCGTGACGGATGTTGGGGCGTGTGCCGCAATCGACGATGTCGATGTCCGGGTCAGCCGCCATCGCCTCGGCGTCCCAGTAGGGACGCTCGATGCGCAAGCGTGCCGCCGCGGCTTCAGCCGTTTCGCGCTTTGATGTGCAAATGCCGACGACTTCCACACCCGGAACGGCACGCCATCCTGGCAAGTGCGCGAATGCACCCCAATTGGCGCTGATAATTCCAACTTTCAGCGTCTTCATCGCTCTCCTCCGCCGCGCCGATGAATCTTGGGGGCAGGCCTGTCAAGGCCGTGCCGTGGCGTCTGGGACCCCCGCTTACGCCTAGCGCAGCGAAATGACCTCGGCCTTCGACAGACTCGTCGTCAGCTTGCCATCCACCATGGCCAGCGTGCTGGCCGGTACCGTCTTCATGTTGCCGTCCAGAATCAGCTGAACGGAACCGTCACCCGCGACCCGATACACCGAACCCAGACGTCCACCGTTGGTGGCGTACAACATCTTGCCCTTGACTGCGGTAACGGAAACGGCAGCCGCGGACGACACCGCTTCCTGTGCACCGGCAGAAACGCTAACGAGCGCAAACAGCGCAACAGCGAGCCACGACTTCTTCACTTTAAATCTCCAAGGTTTTTGGGGGAAATCTCGCGCGTGGCGAAATCATAAGCCACGTTAGTATTCGCCCCGGCCGATGTCAAGTGGCGTCATCGGATTTGCGACTCTCCTGGCGCTGTGCTGCCGCGGCAACGTTGCGCGCAATGATGTCGAGCAGCGTCTCGAGTTGCGCGAGATCGGCCTCACTCAGGCCGGCGAAGGCTTCGGCTTCGTAGATCGCGGCTGCCTCGCCGAGCCGGTCGAGCAAAGGCTTGGCAGCCGTCGTCAGGTAGAGGCAGTAACCGCGCCGATCCTGCGGGTTCTCGCGGCGCTCCAGCAGGCCGTCGTCGCAGAGACGGTCGATCATGCGGCCGGCAGTGACTTCGGTGACCTGGAGCATCGCCGCGATGGCGCGCTGGGTGGCGCCGGGGCGGCGCGCAACCGCCGCGATCAAACCCCACTTGGCCCGCGATACGCCAGCACTTTGTACGTTCTGGTCAAATTGCTGCCAGAGCTGTCGGGAGATCACCGCCAGCTTGCGCCCAATCGCCCGCTTCTGAACGTCCGGCGGACTGATGGCTTGCTCTCCCGTAGTTTTCAAGCCGATTTCCTTTTTGGGCGCCGCTGAGGGCGGCCTGTGCTCAAACGCGTTCGATGATGATGGCCGGCGCCATGCCGCCCGCCGCGCACATGGTAACCAAGCCGCGCCTGAGACCGCGCCTTTCCAGTTCGTCGAGCACCGTGCCGATCAGGATCGCGCCGGTGGCGCCGATGGGATGGCCGAGCGCGATCGCGCCGCCGTTGACGTTGATCTTCTCGCGGTCGATGCGCAGGTCACGGATGAGCTTCTCCACCACCACGGCGAAAGCTTCGTTGACTTCCCAAAGGTCAATGTCGTTCACGGTCAGGCCGGCGCGGGCGAGGATCTTCCTGACGGCCGGTACCGGCGCATTGAGCATCAGCGTCGGATCATCGCCGATGTTGGCCGTCGCAATCACGCGTGCGCGCGGCTTCAGGCCGTGCTTGCGCACATAGGCTTCGGACGCCAGCAGCAGCGCGGCGGCGCCGTCGACATTGCCGGACGAGGTGCCGGCGTGATGGAAGGCCTCGATCTTCAGATCGGGATAGACCTTGTTGATCAGCTTGCGGAAGCTCGTGCCGTTCTCGTCGATCGCCATGTCGGCGATCTGTGCGAAGGAGGGCTTCAGTGCCGCGAGGCCGGCGAGCGTGGTGTCCGGACGCGGGTGTTCGTCCTTGGCCAGCACCAGCTTGCCGTCTTCGTCGATGACCGGAACGATCGATTTGTCGAAATAGCCGTTCTGGACCGCATGTGCGGCACGCCGCTGGCTTTCGGCACCAAAGGCATCGAGCGCTTCGCGGCTGATGCCTTCCATCGAGGCGATCGCGTCGGCGCTGACGCCCTGATGCGACTGCGGATACCGGGCCTGCAGCCGCGCATTGCCGGTGCCCAGGCCCGCCGACTTGAGTCCGGCTGCGGCCTCGGCCTGCTGCATCGCGGCGATCTGCGAGGTCATCTCGGTGCCGCCGGCGACGATCAGGTCTTCCATGCCCGATTTCACCTGGGCGGCGGCGAAGCTCACCGCGGTGAGGCCGCTGCCGCAGAAGCGGTCCAGCGTGACACCGCTCACGCTCATGTCGTAGCCGGCGTCGAGCGCGGCCATGCGCCCCATGTCGCCGCCCTGCTTGCCCTTCTGCGCGCTGGTGCCCCAGATGACGTCGTCGACATGGCGGGTGTCGAAGCCATTGCGCTGCTGGATCGCCTTGAGCACGGTGGCGGCGAGATGTTGCGGATGCATGTGCGCCAGTGCGCCCTTGCCGATCTTGCCGACGCCGCGCGGCGTGCGCACGGCATCGATGATGAATGCTTCCGACATCGATGATTCTCCTGGTTGCGCGGTTTGTCGTTGAGTTTGTCGCAATGACGACCCGCGATAATTATCGCGCGTCTGTCGCGGGCGGGCGATAAGCAGGCCGGCGGAGCGGTCGTCTTTCACCGCGTATTTCATGGGGCATACACGCTGATGGTATCGCGCTGCGGATCAGGGACGTCCGCGCGCCAGCGTACCGATCCGAACGGCCGTTCGAGGCGCCTGCGCACGCGGGAGGCCGAATCCGCCGTGTTGAAGGCGCTGGCCTGCGCCTGCAACTCACGATCGGAATGCGTGAAGCGCTCCCGCTGCCGCAGATAGTCGCCCCAGGTCGCGCAGTAATAGCGCTCGGTCCACAGCGCGGGGTTTGCGATGTCGCGCGACAGCGACCAGTCGTAGGCGCCGTTGCGCAGGCGTGCATGCTGCAGCTTGAGCATGGCCGCGTAGAACTGGCGCGCCTGTTCCGGATCCACCGAGTAGTCGATCTCGATCACGATCGGCCCGCTGCGGGCAGTGAGTTGCAGTGCCACCTCCGGCTCGTTACCCATTTCGACCGTCTCCAGTCCGGACAGCGATACCCGCGGCATCGGCAGGACCAGGCCCAGCAAAGACGTCAGCAGCAGTGCGACGCCGGACGCGATCATCGCGACGTCGACGCCCCAGCCGGCCGTGACCTGGCCCCACAGCCAGGCACCCAGGGCAATGCCGCCCGTCAGGGCCGATGAGTGCAGCGAAATGGCGCGCGCCGCAACCCAGCGCGGCGCGGACAATTGGACTCCGATGGAGAACAGCGATACCAGCAGCATGGACACCGCGCCGGAAATCAGCAGCAGCCCGGCCGTGAAGATCAAGTGGGTACTGAAACCGAGCAGCACGACCGCCGGGGCACCCACCAGGGCGCACAGGCTGACGGCGCGTTCGGCGCTGAAGCGCTCGCGAACCTCACTGACCGCAAGGGCGCCGATCACCGCTCCGATGCCGGTAGCGCCCAGCAGCAGGCCGAAAGTGGCGGCATTGCCGTGCAACAGATCGCGCGCGATCAGGGGGGTCAGCGCAGCCGTCGACGCACTGCAGATGCCGAACAGGAAGGCGCGGATCAGAACGATACGGATGGGCGGCGAATGCAGCGCATAGCGTGCCCCCGAGACGATGGCGCGATCGAGCCGTTCGGGTGGCAGCCGGTTCACCGGCTGCGCCCGCTTCCAGAAGAAGAACGTGATCAGCAGCGGCAGATAGAACACCGCGTTGATCGCGAATGCGCCCTGGGCGCCGACGGCCAGTACCACCGCGCCGCCGATCGCGGGGCCGAAGCTGCGGGCGAGGTTGTAGCTCACCGCCCCGAGAGCGACGGCCGCCGGCAGGTGTTCGGCTGGCACCTGCTCGATGATCGAGGCCTGCCAGGCCGGTGCATACAGCGCCACGCCGGCGCCGATCAGGCTGCAGAAGATCAGCAATATCCACGGCGTGGTCAGCCCCAGCATCGCGACCGTGGCGAGCACGGCGGCCGCCAGGCTGGCGAAGCCCAGGCCGGTCATGGCGGTTCTGCGCCGATCGAACATGTCGGCGATCGCCCCTGCGGGCACTGCCACCAGCATCATCGGCAGCATCAATGCCGACTGCACCAGGGCCACCATGCCGGGCGAAGGTGTCAGCCGCGTCATCTCCCAGGCGGCGCCGACACCCAGGACCAGCTGGCCGAAATTCGACAGCAGGCTCGCCGACCAGATGTTGCGGAACGTCCGATCGCGCAGTGGCGCGAACGCGTTCCAGGTTTCGCCGGACGGCTTGCTGTTTGTAGGGGTCATCTTGTAGGGGTCATCGAAAACCTTATCTAGGGCGCTGACCGATGGTCAGAGAGCAGAGTATCGCGGTGCGCGTCCGGCCAGTTTGCCGGCAAAACTGAAAATGGCGTCGCCGAACAGGATCGGCGAGGCCTTTTCAAGCTTGATAGGCTGAGGTATTAGTGTACACAGCACTGCTGTTCACAAAGCCGCTCAAGGCCAGCATGCGCCTCGCGCAATGGCGTCTCGAGATCATAACAAGTAGAGGGGAAATGCATGAGCCGTCCAAGCGCCGCCACTATTACCCTGCTGCCGGCAAAGCAGTACCGCGTCGTGCAGTGGGCCACCGGCAATGTCGGCACCCGTTCGCTGCGAGCGGTAATCGAGCATCCCAGCCTTTCGCTGGTCGGGCTCTATGTGTACTCCGACGCCAAGCTCGGCCGCGATGCGGGCGAGATCTGCGGCCTGCCGCCGATCGGAGTCAAGGCCACGCGCAGTATCGACGACATCCTCACGCTCAAGGCCGACTGCGTGGTGTATATGCCGCAATACGTCAACGTCGACGATCTGTGCCGCTTGCTCGAATCCGGAAGCAATGTCGTGACCTCGCGTCCCGAATTCAGCCTGGCTTCCGCGGTGAATCCGGCGGCGCGCGAGCGCATCGAAGCCGCCTGCCGTCGCGGCGGAACCTCGATCCATAGCACCGGCAGCAGCCCAGGCTTCATCACCGAGCTGGTGCCGCTGACGCTGCTCTCGATCCAGCGCCGGCTCGATGGCCTGCACATCAACGAGTACGCCGACTGCAGTTCGCGCGACTCGCCGGAGATGTTGTTCGACATCATGGGATTCGGGCAGGCACCGAACCCGCAGGCCGAAGCGGGCCGCGTGAATCATCTGCGCAAGGAATTCGGGCCCGCGCTGCAGGTGGTGGCCGAAGCGGTGGGCCTGTCGTTCGACAGCATCGAGGCCAGCGGCAAGGTGGCGTTCGCGCGCAACACCATTGAGATCGCCGCAGGTGTGGTCAAGGCCGGCACTGTCGCTGCGCTGCGGACCACGGTCTCCGGCATGCGCAAGGGCAAGCCGCTGATGACTTTCACCGCCAACTGGTTCGTCAGTTACGACATCGACGCGAACTGGAAGCTGCGCGGCGACGGCTGGCAGGTGGAAGTCGAAGGTGACTGTCCGCTGGACATGCACCTGCATTTCACGGTCCCGGCCGAGCGCAAGGCCGCGACGACGCCAGGCTACACGGCGCACCCGGTGGTCAACTCGATACCTTGTGTCTGCGCCGCGGCGCCCGGTATCCGATCTTCGGCGGACCTGCCGCGTATCATCCCCGATCTAAGCGGGCAGGCGTAGCGACCACCGCCCGCCGCTACGGCTGGGACGCGGTCGCGGCGGGCTGCCGATACCCGGACGCATCGTTCACATCCGGCGCGGCTTGAACCGCGGCCGCCATCCTGGCGATCGACGCTCGCCCCAGCAGCATGAACAGCGAGGCGCCGATCAGCACGCTCACTCCGCAAAACAGGATGAATGGCGTGAAGCTGTCGCTCAGCTTGAGCGAAAGACTCAGCAAGGCCGAGCCCAGGCCCGAGGCAATACCGAGCCCCGCCACGGTGAGGCCGAGCACACTGCTGTAGACCTGCACGCCGAAGTAGCGCATGACCAGAAAGCCCATGATGTCGCCTTCCGCGCCCATCGAAAGCCCCATCAGCATGACGCCTGCCGCCAGCACCGGCGTTGAATCGAAGCCCGATGCGATCATGAACAGACCGATGCTCGGCAGGCCCATGCTGATGGCCGCCACCGCGTGTGCCGGCAAGCGATCCAGCGCCAGGCCGCAGGCGAAACGGCCGACGATCACGCCGATGGCATAGCTGGAAATCATCAGTGCCGCAGCAGAGGAGCTGGCGCCGTTGTCGAGCAGCATCAGCTTCATCTGCTGGTTGTGCAGCGCGAGCGTCGGGCTGCACAGGAAGATGCCGCCGAACAGGATCCAGAACGCCGGCTGGCGAATGATCAGCGCATAGTCCCGCGCGGCCGGCCGTTGCGCCGAGGCCCGCTTTGCGTCGGCCTTCGGCAGGTTCGGAACCAGCATCAGCGCGATCACGCCGGTGGTAGTCGAGAACAGGGCCAGCGCCTGGTAGCCGGCGCGCCAGCCGTGCGCTTCGATAAAACTGTTGAGCAGCGGGCTGCCGATGGCGCCGACCAGCGCCGGGCCGCAGCTGACAATGGCGAGCGCGATGCCGCGGGTGAGGTCGAAGCGCTCGGCCACCAGCCGGCTGTAGACGGTTGCCGATGTCGCCGTGCCGAACACGATCTGCAAGCCGTAGATGACGACGAAGCCGCCGATGCCGCCGTGATAGGCGCTGAACGCCAGAAACGACAGCGGCATGGCAATGACGCCGACGGTGGCCATGCGGCGCACGCCGAACCGGTCCGTCAGCCGGCCAATGACCGGCATGCAGAACAGCGTCAGCATGGTCATCGAGCCCACCAGAGCGAACTCTGATTTGGACCAGCCGAAATCGGCCAGCAGATACGGCGCAAAGATGCTGGTGATGTACAGGTTCAGCGACAGTCCGGAACCCAGCCCGACCGCCGCTGCCAGCAAAGGCCGCCAATGGGCGCGCAACTCGCCTAGATAAGTCATTCGCCAGTTCTCTCTCGCACGGTGTGCGTCTGTAGCAGTCGATGAAGCCCTGCGGCTGCGGCTTATGTGCTGGCGAACAACGCCTTCACTGCGGGCCGGTCCACCTTGAATGACGGCGTGCGCGGCAAGGTCTCCACGAAGCGCCACTGCACCGGAATGTGCGTAGACGGCAGGTGATCGCGCAGGTGCGCTTCCAGGTCCGCGGTGCCGGGCGCATCGACGCCGGGCTTGAGCTGGACGGCCACCGCAGGCACCTGCCCCAGCCGATGGTCCGGAATGCCCGTCGCAGCCGCAGCCGAAACGGCCGGATGCAGCAGCAGCGCACGCTCGATGGTCTCGGGCAGCAGCTTGAAGCCACCGCGCATGATCGCGCCGTCGGCGCGGCCGCGATGGAACAGGAAGCCGTCCTCGTCGATCAGCGCGATGTCCGAGGTGCGTATCCACGCAGGCCCGATACGCGGCGACACCGCTTCGAGTATGCCTTCGTGGTTCTGCGGCAACACTGCGCCGGTGTCGGCATCGATCACGCGCAGCGCCGCGCCCGGCATCGCGCGGCCAACGCTGCCGAACTTGTTCTGGCCCCATTCCGCGTGCAGCTCCGCGGTCATTGCCGCCACCGGGCCGCCGAACTCGGTGGCGCCATAAGACAGCAGGATCGGGATGCCATAGCGCTCTTCGAAAGCGCGGTGCACGACCGGGTCCAGCGGCGCCGCGCCGGTGCCCATGTAGCGAATGCTGGCCAGGTCCTCGTTGGGAATGTTCGCGTCCAGCACCATCTGCACGCCGGCCGGTGGCAGGCCCGTCATGGTCGGGCGGAAGCGCTTCACATAGTCGTGCCAGCCGGCCACGCTGAAGCGGTCCAGCAGAATGCCGCGCTGGCCCTTCACCATCGGCGGTAGAGTCGAGTAAACACCGGTGATGTTGCCCAGCGGGAAACACAGCAAGGCGGGCGTTTCCTGCGACAAGTCTTTCATCTCGCCGATGTGATGCTTCGCGATCAGCTCGTAACTCACCGTGAACTGCTTGGGCGGGCCGGTGGTGCCGCTGGTGAGGATTTCGATGCGCGGATAGCCAGAGGCTTCGTCGTCGTGTTTGCGCCGCGACTGCTCCAGTCCGGGGACTGCCGCCGCGTCCATCTCGCTGAGTGCTATGCCGGCGATGCCGTTGGCGCGCAGCACCGCCTGCACTTCCTCCGGGAAATCCTCGGCCGCGGCCACCACCACGCTGGGCATGAGCTTGTCGATGTCGCGCGCGATCGCGGCCGGCGACTGGAAGGCGTAGATCATGCGCAGGTAGCTGCCGCGGGCCAGCAGGCCCAGCAGCGCCGCGACGGCCGAGGGTCGATTGCGTGGCACGAAGGCAATAGGAGCGCCTGCAGCAGCGCCGCTGGCCTCAATCAGCGCCGCTAGACGCTCGGCCACGCGGCGCATATCGCCCCAGCCGATCCAACGCTTCTGGAATTCGATGGCCTGCTGCGCGGCAGGGCGGGCGAGAGCCCGTGCTGTGAATTCCTGGAGCCCGCCGTCTGCGCGGGCCTGCGTATCCGTCGACATCCTCTCTCCTTGTGTGTCGCCCGCGGTCCGGGTCGCGGTCCTGTCGACTCTGCTGTCTTAGCCAGCCGGTTCCCGCAATGTGGCCGCTTTGTTCGAGGCGGCAGACTCATCCGGGCCGGGCTCGCCCAGCGCGGTCCCGACAATCGATGGAATCCCCAGCAGCATGAACATCGCGCCGCCCACGAGCACGGCGATCGCGGTCATGAAGACGTAGAGCGTGTAGTTGTCGGCGAGCTTGAGCGTGTAGCTCAATAGCACCGAGCCCAGGGCCGACGCGATGCCCAGCGACGTGAACACCAGGCCGAGCACGCTGCTGTAGATCCGCAGGCCGAAGAAACGCACGACCAGAAAGCCGGCGAGATCGCCTTCGGCGCCCAGCGACAGCCCCATCAGTAAAGTGGACACCGCCAGCGCGGGTGTCGTGTCGATGCTGGATGCGAGCAGCAGCAGGCCCAGCCCTGGCAGTCCCATACTGACGGTGGCGACGATGTGCGCGGGCATGCGATCGAGTGCGAGGCCACAGGCGAATCGGCCGACGATCACGCCCGCGGCGAACATCGAGATCAGCAGGGACGCGGTCGCGGAGGACGCGCCGTTGTCGAGCAGTACCAGCTTCAGCTGCACGCCGGTGAGCGGATGCGAAAAGTTGCACAGCAGAAAGCCGAGCATGATCACCCAGAAGGCCGGGCTCTTTGCGATCAAGACATAGTCCTGCGACGCCGGGCGGCGTGCCCTGACGGCGCGGGCATCGGGGGTTTTGCGCCTCGGGATCAGGATCAGCGCCAGCGCGCCGAACACCGCGGAGAAAACCGCCATCGCCTGGTAGCCGGCTTTCCAGCCGTGCGCGTCGATGAAGGCGGTCAGCAGCGGCACGCCGATCCCGCCGACGAGCGGCGGCCCGCAGGTGACGATGGCCAGGGCCAGCCCGCGAGTGCGCTCGAAGGCCTCGGCGACCACCCGGCTATAGACCGCAGCTGTCGTCGATGCGCCCAGCAGAACCTGCGCGATGGCGATCGCCAGGAACACGCGGATGTCGCCGGTCATCGCGCTCAGCGCCAGAAAGCTCAGTGGCAGGCTGACGACGCCGATCATGGCGACGCGGCGGGCACCGAACAGGTCGGTCAGGCGCCCGACCAATGGCAGGCAGAACATCAGCATCACCGGGGTGATGCCGATCAGCGCGAACTGCGATTTGGACCAGCCGAAGGTTTGCAGCAGATGCGGCGCGAAAACGGCGGCGGAGTAGCCGAAGATCGACAACCCCGATCCCAGCCCTATGGACACCGCCAACAGCGCGCGCCAGTTGCTGCGCAGTTCCCCAAGGTACGTCGTCACCTCTATGCAGCCGCGACTTCCGCAGCCGCAACCGCCTTGCGCATGTGCCTGCGCCCGGTCAGCAGCATCAGCGCGGCCAGCGGAAAGCAGATCGCGATCATCACGGCCATGCCGTAGCCGATGGCGGCTTCGCTGTGAAACACATGATCCGAGATCACGCCCATCAACAGTGGCCCCAGGCTCACGCCCACGAGTCCGGCAGTCGCGGAGTAGAACGACACGCCCGCACCACGCAACGCGTTGGGCGTGACCAGGTTGAGGGCAGCGTTGGAGCAGGCGCTGATCGAGCTGGTCGTCAGCTGGAACACCAGGAGGAACGCGATGAACACCGTCGGCGACTTCGAGGTGAGCGCGATGATGCCGGCGGGCGCTGCGATGATCAGACAACTGCCGTACCAGAGGAACTGCGCGTCGCGCTGACCGCGACGGACCATCGCGTCGATGGCGCGGCCGCTGATGAGCGGGCCAAGAATGCCGCTGGTGCCGATGACCAGGCCCAGCACCAGGCCGATCTTGCCGTAGTGCCAGCCGAAGCTGCGGCCCATGAATGCGGCGAGCCAGCTTCCGGTTCCGGTGATGACGGCCGACACGAGGCCGAAGCCGACGTAATGGCTCAAGAAGAATCCCGGCTGCGTGCGGATGAACTTGATCAGGTCGCGATAGGCCGCAGCGACGAAGGCCCAGCTGTTGGTGACGGCGCGCTGGCCGCGGCGAAAGGGTTCGGGCACGGTGAACATCAGCAGCGACATGGCGGCGCCGGGAATGCCGACGATGAAGAACACGGCCTGCCAGGAACGCATTTCGCCCAGCAGAGGCAGTGTCACGGTGCTGTGTTGCGACACCGCCTCGATGATCAGACCGCCGAACAGGTAGGCGCAGCCGGAGCCGATGGTGGAACCGAGCGCGTAGACCGCGATGGCCGTTGTCAGCCGGTCGCGCGGGAACAGGTCGGTGAGCATCGACGTGGCCGCCGGCGCCAGCGCGGCTTCACCGGCGCCGACACCTACGCGCGCAGTGAGCAGGTGCAGGAAATTCTGCGCCGTGCCGCAGAGCGCGGTCGAAATCGACCATATCGAGACGCCGGTGAATATCACCCAGCGGCGGCTGAAGCGGTCGGCTACGGCGCCTGCAACCAGGCCGAACAGGCAGAAGGTCACGGCAAAGGCTGCACCGTTCAGAAGCCCGAACTGTGTGTCGGAGAGGCCGAGGTCGGCCTTGATGGGCCCGACCAGCAGCGAAATGATGAAGCGGTCGAGCACCGACAGCCAGTACATCACGGCCAGCACGAGCGTCGCGTACCACGCGACGGCTCTCGGAGGATAGGCAAGCTGGGTAGACGCGCTGACGGCTGGAGCGCTGGCTTCAAACATGGGGGAGGCGACTTCCGTGTTGCACTGCGGGGCCAGGGGAGCCTACTCGCGCTGCATCGCAACAATCAACAACGGCGTTGGATAGCGACGAACAGTCGATATCCCAGAATTGCATGGTCACGAACGCGTGGCCGGATTGCTACATTTTGGGTCGGCCTGCGTCCAGGTATCGACTCTCATCCTGCAGAATCGCTACGCGGATGCCGCCATTGCCATGCCGGAAGGCCGTCGCTTACAATTAAGTCAACAACGCTGTCTATAATAAATGCCGTTAGTGAAGTCTCCTGCTTGAGTTGCAGAGTCCTGCAGAGTTGAAAACTTCCTCTGCGGCTCGACGCTCGCAATGACTTACGGAGGAGCTTTACTTGACTACGGACCGGCAGCCCACCCCGCTGATTGTTCCCCAGAAGCCATCTGAGTGGGACGAGGCCGCAATGGATGCGCTGGCCGCCTTTCCGACCAGTCTCAATTTCGTTATGAAGGGATGGAGTTCGGGCGACCGTGCGGTGCGCGGCATGAATGTGCTGGGCACGTTCGCTCATTACCCTGCGCTGGCCAAAGCGTTCATGACATTCAACGCCCATGTCGCTGGCGCCAGCTCGCTGTTGTATCGCGACCGCGAGATCGTGATCCTGCGGTTGAGCTGGGTGATGCACTCGGAGTACGAGCTGGTCCAGCACATGATCCTGGGAAAGCGCGCCGGCCTCAGCGACGAGGAGATCGGGCGGCTGCAGCAGGGCCCCGATGCGCCGGGCTGGTCGGCCGAGGATGCGGATCTGGTGCGCGCCGTGGATCAATTGCACGAGCTGTCACGGATCACGCCGGCCACTTGGGAGCGGCTGGCGCAGCGCTACAATCAATCCCAGATGCTCGATCTGATTTTCCTGGTCGGTTGCTACGCCGCGCTGGCCCTGGCCATCAACAGCCTGGAAACCCCGATCGAAAGTGGGGCGCCACCGCTCGGTGAGGCCACACGCCAGCGCTTGCTCGCTTCGATCGCCACGCCCTTGTCTTGAGCTTGCGCAGAAAGGCCTTGGCGTGATCGGGCTGAGTTGCCCCGAACCGACAGTACCCAGCTCGCGAGGGTCCATCCATGTCTCGCTATTTATTCGTGGTCCACAGCAACGCGGCGGAAGGCCGCGAGCAGGATTATCTCGACTTCATTGGCCGGCACGTCGATGACATCCTCGCACTCCCCGGCGTGATCTGGGGGCGTCGCGGCAAAGTGGCAGTTGCACAGGCTCGTCCGGCGCCGCATGCGCACCAGTACATCACCGTGTTCGAAGTCGAAACCGACGATCTGCAAGGCTTCATCGACGAGATGAATTCGCGCGTGATGTCAGGCCACATACCGCGCAGCACCTCGGTGGCGGGGGCGTCGCCGGTGTTCTGGGAAGTGCTGCAGATGGACCCCGCCAGCGCTGCTCAAGCGCGGGCTTGAGACCCAACAGCGCCGCGAACCGACGAACTGCGCATGCCACGCTATTCTTTTGTCGTCCATACCAACCCGGTGGAGGGGCGTGAAGATGAATACAATGCATGGTATTCAGGCCCTCATCTCACCGATCTGCTCAACTGCCCTGGCGTCTCGGCGCGGCGTTTCCGCTTGGCGGGTGCGCAAATACGCGACGAGGCGCAGCCGTACCACTATCTGGCCATCTATGAAGTCGAAACCGACGACCCACAACGCTTTGTCAGCGAACTGCTCGCCCGTGCGGGCACCGCGCTGCTGCCCTCGAGTGCAACACTGGCGCCCGGCAAGCTTGCCGTTCTTTGGGAGGCCATGACGTGAGTGATATCAAGCCCGCCGCTCCGGCTCCTGCCGCGCCGCTGCCCTGGCCGACCGAGGATTTCTCCGTGCACGGTCCCGTTGAAGCCCGCGCCGTTGGCAAGATTCAGCATTACGTCGGTCGCGTGATGCAGCGCAACTGGACGTCGATTCCGCACGTCACACATAACGACGAGGCGGACGTCACCGGCTTCGAAACGCGCCGCAAGGAATGGAATGCCGCGCATCCCGATCAGAAGCGCAGCTTGCTGCCGGCCATGATCAAGGTTGCGGTTGCCTGCCTGCAACGCTTTCCGGTGTTCAATAGCTCGCTGAGCGCCGATGGCGCCACGATCTTCTCGAAGAAGTATTACCACATCGGCATCGCCGTCGACGTTCCCACCGGCCTGCTGGTGCCGGTGATCAAGAACGCCGATCAGAAGAGTCTCGGCGAGATCGCGGAAGAGGTCGCGCGAACCGCCGAGAAGGCCCGCACCAAGGGCCTGTCGATTGCCGAAATGTCGGGAGGCTGCTTCTCGCTGTCTTCGCTTGGTCATATCGGCGGCACCAGCTTCTCGCCGATCATCAATGCGCCGGAAGTGGCGATCCTCGGCATCACGCGCACGCAGGATCGATTCGTGCCGGACGCCGAGGGCCGCCCGGTAATCCGGCAGCTGCTGCCGCTGTCACTGAGCTACGACCACCGCGTGATCAACGGTGCGGATGCGGCGCGATTCACGCGCGCGTTCGCCGAGACGCTTGAGGCTTTCGAGTTCAGTTGAAGCAGGCCGGGCGCTCCGTCGTGCGCCCGGGATAGTGGAAGCCAAGTGGCCTTATCTTCTGCCTGTTGAATCGGTCCGCAGCAGGAAACTGCTTTGCCCCGGCTATTGAACTACACTGTTGACTGAGGAGTTCGCGACCGTTCTCGAACAGCAGTTCCGTTCACGAGATCGGCGCGTCTCGTGGCCAACCGGGCTGGCAACGCCCATCCGGTTCGTATCGACCAGAACAATTCAGGACAACAGCATGCAATCAAATTCGGCAAACAGCCTGGGCATCGAGCCCGCGACCCTGGTCAACATTTATCGCCAGATGGCGCGCATCCGGGCGGTGGACAAGGGCATACAGGCGGGCCTGTCGGCTGGCAAGTTCCTGTTTTCCTATTGGCCGGCCACGGGTCAGGAGGTGATTCCGGCCACGGTCTCGCAGCTGACCAGCACGCGCGACTACATGGTGACCACCTATCGCGGCATCCACGACCAGGTCGCCAAGGGACTGGATCTCGAAGGCTTGTTCGCCGAGGCCCTGGGCCGGTCCACCGGCGTCAACAAAGGCAAGGGTGGTGCGCCGCACATCTCCGATCCGGCGTCGGGTTCGATGCTGACGACGGCGATCGTCGGCGCGGGCGCGCCGATCGCCAACGGCCTTGCCTTCGCTGCCAAGTCGCGCGGTGAAGACCGCGTGACGATCGTCAATTTCGGTGATGGTGCAACCAGCATCGGCGCCGTGCACGAGGCGATGAACTTCGCCGGCTCCTGGAAGCTGCCGATCATCTTCCTGTGCCAGAACAATCAGTACGGCGAGTACACCAAGCTTGCGGATTACACCGCCAGCAAGGACTTCGCGTCCCGCGCCGCCGGTTACGGCTTCAAGGGCGTCAAGCTCGACGGCAATGATCCGGTCGCTTTCTACCAGGGCATGAAGACCGTGGTCGAGGAGATTCGCGCCGGCCAGGGGCCGATCTTCGTCGAGGCCACGAGCTATCGCCTCGGCCCGCATGCCGGTGTCGGCGACAATCACAATGCGGCGCCCGAAGAACTGAAGGCGGGCAAGGAAGCCTGGCCGGTGCCGCGCACCCGCGCGCTGCTGCTCAAGTCCGGGATCTGCACCGAAGCGCAGCTCGTCGAGATCGAAGAGGCGGCGCGCATCGAGGTCGAGACGGCAATGGACAAGGCGCTGGCCGCGCCGGTCACGCCGGCGTCGGAAACGCTGATCGACGTCTACGCCGACGTCAGCAATGTCCCGGTTCGCGGCCAGTATCCGCGGCGCGAGGCCGAGGTGGAGCCGACCGGCGAGCGCAAGAATATGCTCATGCTCGAAGCGGTCATTCAGGCACAGGCCGCCGCCATGGAGCTGGACAAGGGCGTATTCGCGTTCGGTGAGGACGTCGGCAAACCCGGTGGCGTGTTCGGCACGTCCAAGGGATTGCAGGCAAAGTTCGGCAAGGATCGTGTGCTGGATACCCCGATCGCCGAGCAGGCCATCATCGGCTGCGGCGTCGGTGCGGCCCTGGTCGGTATGCGCCCGATTGCGGAAATCATGTTCAACGACTTTGCCGGCGTCTGCATGGACCCGATCTTCAACCACGCGGCCAAGCAGCGCTTCATGTCCGGTGGCGCGACCCATGTGCCGATGGTGATCCGCATGATGGTCGGTGGCGGCATCGGCGGCTTCGGCGCCCAGCATTCGCAGTCTCTGGAAGCCTGGTTCGCGCATGTCCCGGGCCTGAAGGTCGTCATGCCGAGCACGCCGTTCGATGCCAAGGGCCTGTTGCTGAGCAGCATCTTCGACGAGGACCCGGTCATCCACCTCGAGTCGATCAAGTTGCTGCGCGGCATCAAGGGCGAAGTGCCGGTCGAGGATTACCGCATTCCGCTGGGCGTGGCAAAGATCCGTCGCGAAGGTGCCGACATCACGCTGGTGTCCTACGGCTGGGAAGTGCACGAATGCGTCAAGGCCGCCGACGAGCTGCAGAAGGAAGGCGTGAGCTGCGAGGTCATCGATCTTCGTACGCTGGTGCCGATCGACTACGCCCGCGTGCTCGATTCGGTGAAGAAGACGCGTCGCGCGCTGGTTGTCCATGCGGCGACCGAGTTCGGCGGTTTCGGCGCGGAAATCGCCAGTACGATCGGCGAAGATCAGTTCTCCAAGCTGAAAGCGCCGGTGGGCCGGCTCGGCGCCGCGTTTGCCCCGATCGGCTATTCGCGCGATATCGAGATGAACCAGATTCCGAGCGCACCGTCGATCGCCGCGCGTGTGCGTGAAATCCTTTCCTTCAAGTAATCATTAACGAGAAGCCACCAGATGCCGACTTCACTGACGATTCCCAAACTCGAAATGTCCATGACCGAGGGCACGCTGACCGAATGGCTGGTAGCGGACGGCGCCCAGGTCAAGGAAGGCGAGCCCATCTATTCGCTGGAAACGGGTAAGTCGGTCCAGGAGATCGCAGCACCCGCTTCAGGAAAACTGGTTCAGAAAGTGCCGGCCGGCGACGTCCTCGATGTCGGAACCGTGATCGGCGAGATCGCCTGACGCAAGTTGAAGGCGCCAGCCCCATCGCCAAGCACATCGTGGTGATGGGCTTCACGTACGGCGGGTCATGACCCCAATGGCACTACCTTAGGAAGAAAATCCCCTCTCCCGCTTGCGGGAGAGGGTGGCGCGGAGCGCCGGGTGAGGGGCTTCTTCCCGCCGAACAGCCCCTCATCCGCCCCTTCGGGGCAGCATCG
>NZ_JAQGNT010000035.1 GCF_028291725.1 Hydrocarboniphaga sp.
GCTTGCCAATGATCTTGCGGGCGATGCTCCAGCGATGCACTTCGCTGGGGCCGTCGTAAATGCGGAAGGCGCGGATGTCCTTGAAGATGCGCATGACGATGGTCTCCGAGGTGACGCCCTGGCCGCCGAGCATTTGCACGCAGCGATCGACAACGCGCCACACAGCTTCGGAGACGATGACCTTGGTCATGCTCGATTCGATATTGCCCTGGCCGCCCTGGTCCAGCACCCAGGCCGTGTGCAGGATGTTGAGGCGCGCGCTGTGCAGGTCCATTTCGTTGTCGGCGATCATGAAGCCGATGCCTTCGTGTTCGCCCAGCGTCTTGCCGAAAGCCTGGCGTTTGCGCACGTAGTTCAACGCGACCTCGTGCGCACGCCGCGCCTGGCCCAGCCAGCGCATGCAATGGGTCAGGCGCGCCGGTGCGAGACGGATCTGCGCGTACTGGAAGCCTTTGCCGAGTTCGCCGAGCACGTCGGTGGCGGGTACGCGCAGCTGGTCGAAATGCAGCACGCCGTGGCCGCCGGTGAAGCAGGAATCCAGCGAATCCATGAGCCGTTCCAGGCGCACGCCGGGCTGGTCCATATCGGCCAGGAACATCGAGGCGGAGCCGTCCTCCATCTTCGCCATGATGATGGTGAACGCAGCGCCCTCGGCACCGGTGATGAACCACTTGGTGCCGCTGATCAGGTAGTCGTCGCCATCACGAATCGCCGTGGTCTGCATCATCGACGGATCGGAGCCGGCGCCGGGCGCGGGCTCGGTCATCGAGAAGCAGGAGCGGATGCGGCCTTCAACCAGCGGCTTCAGCCAGCGCTGTTTCTGCGCCGGTGTCGCGACCACTTCCATCAGATGGATGTTGCCTTCGTCAGGTGCGTGGATGTTCATCGCCACCGGGCCCAGCGGCGAGTAGCCGGACTCCTCGAATACGATCGCTTTTTCGACATGCGACAGCCCGAGCCCGCCGAGTTCGGGCGAGGCATGCGGCGTCAGCAGGCCGGCGGCGCGTGCGCGGCCGACCAGTTCGCTGCGCAGCGCTTCGCTGGGACCGTGTCCAGACTGGCGCGAGTCCTGCTCCAGCGGAATGATCTCGGCGGCGATGAACTGGCGCGTGCGCTGCTGTAGCTCGAATAGCTTCGGTGTCAGCGAAAAATCCATGTGTGAACTCAGAAGAGGTGTTGGGCGGCGATGTCCTGCGCGAAAGCGAGCAGTCCTTCGCCGAGGTCGCCGAAGTCGGCGTACCGTGGGTCCTGCGTGGCGCCGCTGCGCCAGCGCGCATGCAGCTGTTGAAATATCACCGCGGTCTTGAATATCGCCAGCACGCGATGAAAGCGGAAGTCGGAAAGATCGCGGCCGGTCGCTGCCGAATAGGTTTGCGCCGCCTGCAGCCGCGTCGGGAAGCCGGGCAAAGCGGTCGGCATCTGCTGCAACTGCTGCATCACCGGCGGATCGCCGGCTTCGGTCCAGTAACTCAGCAAGGTCGCCAGGTCGAACAGACCGTCGCCGCGTGTACCCTGGTCCCAGTCCAGCACCGCAACCGGCTGCAGGCTCTCGGGATCGAGCAGCAGGTTGTCGAGCTTGAAGTCGTTGTGTAGCAGCACGGCGGCGCCGTCGGGGACTCGATGCGCGCGCAACCACACCGACAGTTCGTCAATCAGGCCCAGCGTGTGTGGAGTCGCCCAACCGGCCACTGCGAGCGCCGCGCGCTTGATCCAGCCCTCGACTGCGCGCTCCAGAAAACCCTGGGGCTTGCCGAGATCGGCGAGGCCGACCTCGGCCGGATTTACGCGATGCAACTGGCTCAGTACATCGATCATCGTCAGGCCGAGATGCCGGCAGACCTTCGGATCGACGGCCAGCGCCGGCGGGAGCGTGTCGCGAAACGAAATGCCGCGGCGATACTCGGTGATCTGGAACGGCGCGCCAAGCACGCTGGCGTCCTGGCACAGATGCAGCGCCCGCGGCGCCAGCGCAAAACGCTCGTGCAGCCGCGACAGGATCTTCGATTCGCGGCCCATGTCATAGGCGCCCGGCGGCAGCGAGCCCATCGGCGGACGTCGTAGCACCGCGTCGCCGCCGTCGATGCGAACCCGGTAATTCAAGTTCGCGAATCCGCCAGCGAACTGACGCGGCGGCGGATCGGTCTCGAGATCCAGGTCCTGGGTCTTTAGATATCGGGCGAGCCGGCTCCAATCCTGCGCGACGGTATCGGCGGCAGAACGCAGCTGGAGGATTTCGGCGTAGGTGACGGCGTGCATGGCGGCCGCGGCGATGTTGACGATCAACGAGCCAAAGTATAAGTTGCGTGTCACCAACAAGTAAATAACGATGATCGAATCCGCGCCGGCACGACGCACACAGGAAGAACGCACGGCCTTGTCCGATCGCCGGATGATGCAGGCAGCGGTTGGGCTGATCGTGGAGAGCGGGCTGGCCGGCACGACGCTGGCGGCGATCGGCGAGCGCGCCGGTTATTCGCGTGGCCTGGTCACGCATCGGTACGGCAGCAAGGCGCGGCTGTTCGCTCATGTGCACGACACCGCAATGGCCGACTGGATTATGCGTGTGCAGAGAGCGGTCGGCGACAGCTCCGGCGCCGAGGCGCTGAGTCACGTTGTCGATGCGCTGTATGGATTCATCAAGGAAGAGCCGGACGAAATGCGCGCGATGTATCTGCTGCGTTACGCCAGCATCGACCCGGGTGCGGATTTCCGCACCAGTGTCGCCAAGGCGCACAAGGCGCAGCGTCGCGACGTGCAGCGCTGGATCGAAGGCGGCCAGAAGGACGGCAGCGTCAGCACGGAAGTGGATGCGCCGCTGATGTCGGAACTGTTCTGCGCTGCGGTCGACGGTTTGATCTATCGCTGGCTGGTGAATCCGAAGATCGCGGTTCGCAGCTTGCACGAGTTGTTGAAGATGGAAGTGACGCGGGCATTCGAGACTGAGCTGCGCCGCTGAAAAAGGCGGTATTCAAGCTGCCAAAAGTACGGAGGAGAAGGGTGATGCGGATGGGCAATGCGGGTGCAGCCTTGGTTAGCGGCACATGAAACGCATGATCTTCGAGCCCGAGCATGAGTTGTTCCGCGACTCCGTGCGCAAGTTCTACCAGGCCGAAATGGCGCCGCATGTGGCTCGCTGGCGCGAGCAGGGATATGTCGATCGCGAGGCTTACCAGAGAGTCGGCGCCCAGGGCTTTCTGCTGATGTGGGCCGCCGAGGAGTACGGCGGCGCCGGCATCGAAGACTACCGCTACGAACAGATCGTGCAGGAAGAAAACATTCGTTACGGCGACGCCGGTTTCTACGGCAATCTGCATTCGATGATCGTCGCGCCGTACATCGCCAAGCTCGGCAGCGACGAGCAGAAACAACGCTGGCTGCCGGCTGCCGCAAGCGGCGACAAGATTCTGGCGATCGCGATGACCGAGCCCGCCGCCGGCTCCGATCTGGCCGGCATGAAGGCGCGCGCGGAAGACTGCGGCGATCATTGGCTTCTGAACGGTTCCAAGACCTATATCTCCAACGGGTACCAGGCCGACTTGATCGTGGTCGCCGCACGCACCGTTGCCGACAGTCGCTACAGCATTGGCCTGTTCGTGGTGGAAGACGGCATGCCGGGTTTCAGCCGCGGCCGCAAGCTGAAGAAAATGGGCCTGCCTTCGCAGGACACCGCCGAGCTGTTCTTCGACAACGTCAAGGTTCCTAAAGCGAACCAACTCGGTGAGCCGACCAAGGGCTTTCAGTACATGGCTCAATTCCTGGCCGTGGAACGGCTTCAGGTCGCGATCGCGTCGGTGACGGCAGCGCAGACCGCGTTCGATCTGACTCTGGATTTCGTCAAGCAGCGCAAGGCTTTCGGCAAGCCGATCGGTGCGCTGCAGAACACCCGTTTCAAGATGGCTGAAATGCGCACGCAGATCGATGCTGCCCAGACTTTCGTCGATCAATGCGTGGTGCTGGCGAACGCAAAAGAGCTAAGCGCCGAACTCGCATCCGAAGCCAAGCTGCTGGCCAGCGAACTCGAAGGCCGTGTGCTCGACGAATGCGTGCAACTGCACGGCGGCGCCGGTTACATGCAGGAATACCGCGTCTGCCGCATGTATCAGGACGCGCGCGTGACCCGGATTTTCGCCGGCACCAGTGAAATCATGAAAGAAATTATCGGCCGCGGGCTCGGCCTTGACGAACGCAGGATGTGAGCAAGATGATGAGCGAGACGAATCAGACATTGCCGGCGATCAGGACCCGTGTCAGCGAAATGCTGGGTGTGCGTTATCCGATCATCCAGGGCGGCATGCAGTGGGTCGGTTACGCCGAGATGGCCGCAGCGGTTTCCAATGCCGGCGGTTTTGGTGTGCTGACCGCGCTGTCGCAGCCAACGCCGGAAGCGCTTGCCGCCGAAATCGAGCGTTGCCGTGGCCTCACCGACAAGCCCTTCGGTGTGAACCTGACGATCCTGCCGTCGATCAATCCGCCGCCTTACGAGGCTTACCTCGACGTCATCATCGGCAGCCGCATCAAGGTCATGGAGACCGCGGGCAACAATCCCAAGGAGTTCATCGTCAAGGCCAAGGCGGCAGGCGTGAAGATCGTGCACAAATGCGTCGCGGTGCGGCATGCGCTCAGCGCCGAACGCAATGGTGTCGACGCGGTGTCGATCGACGGTTTCGAATGCGCCGGCCATCCCGGCGAAGACGACATCGGCGGCATGGTGCTGATTCCGGCCGCGGCGCGGAAGCTGAAGATTCCGATTATCGCCTCGGGTGGTATTGGCGACGGCCGCGGTCTCGCCGCCGCGCTGGTACTCGGCGCCGAAGGCATCAATATGGGCACGCGTTTCTGCGCCACCAAAGAGGCGCCGATACACGAGAACATCAAGCAGGCCCTGGTCGCGGCCAGCGAGCGAGATACGCGGCTGATCTTCCGCACGCTGCACAACACCGCGCGCGTGCTGAAAAACGCGATCTCAGTGGAAGTCGTCGAATCCGAGAAAAAGGGCTGCCGGTTCGAGGACATCCGTCATCTCGTTGCCGGTGCGCGCGGCAAGGCCGCTCTGGTTGCCGGTACTCCGGACGACGGCATCGTTACCGTCGGCCAGATCGTCGGCCTGATCGACGACGTCCCGACTTGCGACGAATTGATCCGGCGCATGGTTGCGGAATGTCATCAGCGTCTGTCGCTGGTCAACGCGGCTTTCGCCTAAACGCCATCGGCGTGCCAAACAACAAGAGAAAGCAATGAGCACTAAAGTCCTGATCGCCGGTGTCGGCATGATTCCTTTCGTCAAACCGAGTGCGGCGGAGCCCTACACCGTGATGGGTCCCAAGGCGATCCACCTGGCGTTGAAGGATGCCGGCGTCGATTACGACAAGATTCAGCAGGTTTATGCCGGTTATGTCTACGGCGACTCCACCTGCGGTCAGCGCGTGGTCTACGAAGTTGGCATGAGCGGCGTGCCGGTGATCAACGTCAACAACAACTGCTCGACCGGATCGACCGCACTGTTTCTGGCGCGCCAGGCGATCGAGTCGGGCGCGCTCGATTGCGTACTTGCGTTAGGTTTTGAGCAGATGGCGCCTGGCGCGCTGGCCTCAGTGTTCTCCGATCGTCCCTCGCCGATGGACAAGTGGAACGCGCAGTCGTATGCATTGCAGCCAGCACCGGTCGGTACACCTCCGGCGCCACACCTTTTCGGCGGCGCCGGTATCGAGTACCAGCAAAAGTACGGCACCCGGAACGCAACTTTCGCGAAGATTTCCGAGAAGGCGCGCCGGCACGCGTTCCACAACGACAAGGCAATCTTCCGCGATCCGGTTACGGTGGAGCAGGTGCTGGCGACGCCGCAGATCTATGGCGTGCTGACACGCCTGCAATGCTGCCCGCCGACCTGCGGTGCCGCCGCCGCGGTGCTGGTGTCGGAGCGCTTCGCCAAGCAGCATGGGCTCAGGGCCGACATCGCGATTCTGGGTCAGGCGATGACCACGGACTACGCATCCACGTTCAACGCGGGCTCGATGATTAAGGCTGTCGGCGCCGAGATGTCGAAGCGCGCCGCCGACGCGGTCTACGCGCAGGCTGGTATCGGCCCCGGTGATATCGATGTCTGCGAGCTGCACGATTGTTTCACCGCCAATGAGCTGCTGACCTACGAAGCGCTCGGCTTCACGCCGGAAGGCACGGCCGAGAAGTTTATCTGGGACGGCGACAATACCTACGGCGGCAAGGTCGTCACCAATCCGTCCGGCGGCCTGTTGTCGAAAGGCCATCCGCTGGGCGCGACCGGGCTCGCACAGTGCACCGAACTCGTCGAACAGCTGCGTGGCGACTGCGGGCCGCGCCAGGTGGAAGGCGCGCGGCTCGCGCTGCAGCACAACATTGGCATCGGCGGCGCCTGTGTCGTCACCGCTTACGGCCGCGTCTGATTCGGAGGAGATACATGTTCAAAGGCCAGTCCATCCGTGTCGAAGCCATCGGCGGTGGCATCGTCGAGCTGTGCTTCGACCGCGGCGGCGACTCGATCAACAAGTTCGATGCGCGCACCGTCGATGAACTCAGGTCGGCCAGTGCTGCCATCGCCACAGCAAACGATGTGCGCGGTGTGCTGGTTAGCAGCGCAAAGAACGTCTTCATCGTCGGCGCCGACATTTTCGAATTCACGGCCATGTTCGCACTGCCAGAGAGCGAGATCGCGGCGAACACCGCAAAGCAGAATCTCGTATTCACCACGTTCGAGGATTTACCGGTGCCGATCGTGACCGCGATCAACGGCCTGGCGCTGGGCGGCGGTTTCGAGATGGCGCTGGCCAGCGACTACCGCGTAATCGCCGACACCGCGCAGGTCGGCCTCCCCGAAGTGAACCTGGGTTTGTTCCCCGGCTTCGGCGGCACCGTACGGCTCGCGCGGCTGATCGATGCAGCGCTGGCGCTGGACTGGATCGCAAGCGGCAGACCGCAGAAGCCCGAGGCGGCAAAATCCGCCGGAGCTGTCGATGCGGTCACGCCGGCCGCCGATCTGCGCGATGCCGCCCTGGTCAAGCTTCGCGAAGCCATCGGCAGCGGGCAATGGAAGGCGGATCGAGTCCGGCGCCGCGGTGCAGTATCAGCGCTGAATGCCGAGAGTTTCGCCAGGCTCGAGGCCGCTGCGGCACAGACAGCGCGGCACTTTCCGGCCGCAAGCGCAGCGGCAGAACTGATCGGTAGTTCCGCCAAGCTCTCGCGCGACGATGCGCTGGTCCGGGAAGCAATCGGCTTTGCGCGTATCGCGAAAACGCCGACCGCCAGCGCGCTGGTGCAACTGTTCATCAACGACCAGGCCATGAAGAAGAAGGCCAGGGCGTACGCAAAGATGGCGCACAAGGTCGAGCGCAGTGCGGTGCTCGGCGCTGGCATCATGGGCGGAGGCATCGCGTATACCAGCGCCGCGCGCGGGACGCCGGTGCTGATGAAAGATATCGCGCAGTCCGCACTCGATCTGGGCATGGGCGAAGCGCGCAAGCTGCTCGACAAGCAAGTGCAGATCGGACGCCTGAAGCCCGAGAACGCATCGGCGATCGCAGAGGCGATCGTGCCGACGCTCGACTACAGCGCTTTCAATTCTGTCGACGTCGTCGTCGAAGCCATCGTCGAGAACATCAACGCCAAAAAGAGCGTGCTCGCGGAAGTCGAAAAGCGGGTTAGAGCCGACGCGATCCTGGCCTCGAACACTTCGTCGCTATCGATCGCCGAAATCGGCGGGGCATTGGCACGGCCGGAGAACTTCGTCGGCATGCACTTCTTTAACCCGGTGCCGGTGATGCCGCTGGTCGAAGTGATCCGCGGACCGGCGACCAGCGATATCGCCGCGGCGACCATCGCCGGTTACGCCGCGGCGATGGGTAAGACGCCGGTGGTCGTCAAGGATTGCCCGGGGTTTCTGGTAAATCGCATCCTGACCGCATACTTCGTCGGTTTCCTTCGGTTGGTTCACGACGGCGGCGACTTCGAGCGGATCGATCGCGTGATGGAAACCTACGGCTGGCCGATGGGACCGGCGTATCTGCAGGACGTGATCGGCATGGATACCAGCAGCCATGTCGTCGATTCAATCACCATCGGCTATCCGGAACGCATGCATCTGGGGTTCAAGGATGCGATTCACCTGCTCGCCGAAAACGGGCGCTACGGACAGAAGAATGGCGCCGGCTTCTATCGCTATGAGGCCGATGAGAAAGGCCGGCCGCAGAAGCGCTCTGCGGCAGAGGCGCGCGAGCTGATCGCCGAGGCACAGGCCGGTGGCTCGCGCGAGTTCTCGGATCAGGAGATCATCGATCGGCTGATGTTGCCGATGATCAATGAGGCCGCGGTCTGCCTGGAACAGGGCGTTGCCGGCAGCGCGGCCGAAATCGACATGAGCCTGATTCTGGGTCTCGGTTTTCCTCGCCAGTATGGCGGCGCGCTGAAGTATGCGGACATCCTCGGCTTGCCGGTGGTGATCGAGAAGCTAGCGCGGTACGAATCTTTGGGCGGCGCCTATCGCGCGACCCGGTTGCTCCGCGATCTGGCGCAGCGGAAGGCTTGTTTCTTCGACTAGCGATAAGCCGATTTATTACTTTTGATCGGGGAAATCGACTTTCAATTTGTCGAAGTCGAAAACCGAGGGGATCAGCATTGCCTCCAGCATCCGGCGCATCCGATCTTCGGTGATGGCCATAAATCGTCCTTTGCCGATGCTCGCATGCATATAGAACGTGATCCATAGCAGCAAATCGTCGAGCCTGACGGAGGGTTTGATATAACCAGCTTCGCGCCAGCGAGTCAGGGATGGCAGCCATTGTTCACCCATGGCGTCCAACAGCGACTGCTCCGTTCCGGGGACGCGCGCCAACAACTCGGCGCCGGCATCGCTGAGAACGATTTGGGTATAGGGGTGCTCGCGCGCGGTCGAGACAGCCAAAACGATTCCTTCCAACATCGCCTTCGGCGGATATCTGGTTTCGCGGAGCACAGGAGTGACCAGCCGCGTGTGGTCGCGGATTTCCCGGACCAGCACTTCGACCGCCAGATGATGCCGAGACGGAAAGTATCGGTAGATCGTCGGCCTGGACACTTTCGCCACTTTGGCGATGTCGTCCATTGAGGTCTTGTTGATGCCAAATCGCTGGAAGCACTTGACCGTCGCATCGACGATTTTGTCTTCCACTCGCATATCGCGATTGAAACTCAACGCTGGCAGCTTCGCCATTTGGGGCCCCCGGTAAATAACCGCGCAAGGCTACAAGGCCAGGCGCTATCTGCGCAATGAATATCAAAAGCCTGCCGGAGGTATGGCTCCGAGTCTGCACTTCGGCGCGACCGGCTTCCCGACTGCTGTGCAGATCGAGAAGTATCAAAATACATATAGTGACTTTTGTAAAACTTATGGTATAAGATTCATGCGTCAGGATGCATGGCCGCCAAGTCATGCAGCACCAAAGAGCCGCAGCTTAGTCGGCCCGATAAAACTTAGAAGATATTGAGGAGAGCAGCGATGTACTGTGCATCCAGATTGCCGCTGGTAATTGCTTTGTCTGCGATACCGGTTTGTGGTTTTGCTCAGGATCCTGTGCCCGTGGGGGGCGATCCTGCCAGCGTCGAAACGTCAGCGCCGGTGGGCGATCCTGCTTACCCGTCGCGGTCGGCTGATACTGCAGTACAGGCGCCCGAGACCTCCGCTGAATTGACCCCGGATGCCATTGCCGGTGCTGGTGCCAGCGCTGCTAGTACCTCTGCTGAGCGGGCTCCCGACACCATCGCGGTGCAAGGGCCCGCCGAGCCGGCCGAAGATCAGCAGCGGACTGCTCCGGCCTCGCAGAATCGCCTGGTCGAAGAGGTCGTCGTCACGTCGCAGAAGCGCGAAGAAAATCTGCAGGACGTGCCGATTTCGATTTCGGCATTCAGCGCCGCTGCACTCGATGCCAAGGGTATCGACGATCCCAAGGCACTGGCTCAATCCACGCCCGGCGTGTACTACGGCCAGACCGTCAACTTTGCGATCATCTACATTCGCGGTGTCGGTTCCGACGCGTTCTTGCCAGACTCGGATCCCAGCGTCGCCTCCTACATCGACGGCATTTATTTTCCTTTCGCCAACGGTCTTTCGCAGTCCTTCGGCGCGGTCGAGCGTGTAGAAGTTCTGAAGGGACCTCAGGGCACTTTGTTCGGGCGCAACTCCACCGGCGGTGCGTTCAATACCATCACCAAGACGCCGGGCACCGAGCCTGAAGTGTCGGTGATGGCAAGCTACGCCGACTACAACGAAATCAGACGGCGAGTCTACGTCAGCCTTCCCTTCGGCGATTCGTTTGCAGCCAGCGTTTCTGCCACTTACAACACCTCGGATAACTACTACACCGGTACACGCGGTAGCGGTGTGGACGCGAGCAGTGTTGAGTTGCCGGAGGAGGTCAGCAAGGGCGTCCGAATCAAGACACGCTGGAACATGACAGACAACATGGACCTGAACCTGGCTGCGTTCCGCTACCGCCAGGACGGCCTGAGTTCGACCGCGATTCCGAACACCAATCCCAGCCTGGCAACGACGCTGATCAGCGATGCGACTACCGGCGGCCAGGCAACGCGGCCGCTGGGAACCTACGAAGTACACGTCGACGTACCCTCGTATTTCTCAGTCGACAACAAGGTCTACTATGGTCAGTTGAACTATCACCCGGAATGGTTCGACGTGAAGCTGCTGGGCAGCAAGCAGAAGATAGCATCCGACAACGTCTACGACTTCGACGGAACCACCGCACCATTCATTACTTTCGACGCGAAAGGCCAGTTCGCCGACGTCAAGACCGCCGAAATGCAGTTCCTGTCCAACAAGGACTGGGGTCCGGAATGGTGGACCTGGATCTTCGGCGGTTTCTACCTCGATCAGGAATCCGGCTTCCCGCTCAATCGTCTCTCGGTCGGCAGTCTGGATCTGTCGGACGGCAACATCGCCGGCATCATTCCGGTGCCGCCGGCCTTGCTCGATTTGCTGAGCCAGATCCCCGGCGTGCCCGACGGTGTTTCAGTAGGTCTGGTGTCGGAGCTGTCGACCAAGTCGACCGCGTTTTTCACCCAGCACACCTTCGACTTGCAGAAGTGGCTGCATCTGACGGTCGGCGGTCGTTATCAGCGAGAGAATCGCGGCGTCGTCGAATCGAGCGCGTCGTTGGTGAATCTTGATGGCAGCACCACGCCGCTGCATACGGTGCCAGCCGCGCCGCCGCCTTCGAAGACCACTAACTTTTCGCCGAAATTCACTATCGGCGTTAATCCGATGGACGATCTGATGGTGTACACCTCGTATACCAAGGGCTACAAGAGCGGCACGTTCAATACGGTCAATGTCTACAACGCTCCAGAGTACGTGAAGCCGGAGACCGTCACCTCGATTGAACTCGGCTTCAAGTCCGAGCTGTTCGACAAGCTGCTGCGATTCAACGCCGCGGTGTTCCAGAACAAGATCGACGATCTGCAGGTGCAGTTTATCTCGCTGCTGTCGGGCGGCGCGGTCAGCCTGGAAAATGCCGGCGGCGCCAAGATCAACGGCGCCGAATTCGACTTCCAGCTGACACCTTTCCCCGAATGGGATCCGGGCCTGGTGATCGGTGGTGGGTACACCTATCTTGACTCCAAGTACACCAGCTACGAAAACGGCAGCGGCTACACCGTCAATGCGAATGGCGACTACGCCGGCGCCGGTCTGTACAACTTCAAGTCGGGCGACTACACCGGCAACAAGGTCACGCGCACGCCGAAGCTCAGCGGCACCTTCAACATCAACCAGATCGTGGACGTGCCGGGCGGAGATCTGGAGATGGGTGCGAGTCTCTACAACAACTCCGGTTTTTTCTATCTGGCCGACAACGCGCCGGTGTCCAGGCAGAAGTCCTACTACGTGATCGACGCGCAGATCAGCTACCTGTACAAGCCGGCGAATACGCGAGTGACGCTGTTCGGCAAGAACCTCGGCGATGAGGTTTACAGCTATTCGCAGTTTCACACCGATGCGGGCCGTCAGACGTACCTGGCTCCGCCGCGGACCTTCGGCATCCGACTCAATTGGGATTTGTAAGACCTGGGGTGTCTGCGTGGGATAGCAGCATCCAACGAAAAGGCTGATCGGCCGCGCCTGAGTGCCGGCTTCGATCATCGTCAAAAGAGTCGCAAGGAGGGGATTATGAAAAAATTCATTTGCAGGTCCGCGTTGATTCTGGTGGGCATGTCGTTGGCGTCCGTGCTATGGGCGCAGGAGGACGATGCGCAGCCGGACGCTCCGTTCAAGACCGGCCCATATCTGGCGCCAATGGCGTCGGGCATTTATTCGCAGACCAAGCGACTCGACTACGGTTACGGCGGCATCCTCGCCGCCGGTTATCGACTCGATACCTACGCTTTCGAAATCAGCGGCATCTACAGCAATATCACTAGCAGCGATCATGATGTACGCGAAGTCGGCGGCAGCTTGAACGCCTTGTGGTTCCCCTTCTCGTCGTCACCGAACACCTTCCTGATTGCGGAATTCGGCGGGGTCGAGGTCAAGCACTATCCGCAAGCCAATGCCGACGAGCTGGCCTCGATCGTGACCTACGCGGCGGGTGTCGGGCAGCTGTTCGAATTTAATGTTGGCAACTACGAATTCGGGCTGCGCGCCGAGCTGCTTTATCGCTACGGTGAGCGCGATACCGACGAGAAGCCAAGCTCGGATCCGGATATCGCCAAGAGCTTCAAAGACGTGCTGGTCAATGTCGGCCTGCAGTTGCCGCTATCGGCGAAGCCCCCGGTGGTGGCGCCTGTGCCCGGGCCCGTCGCAGTGGTGCCGGTTGCAGCGCCTGCGGACAGCGACGGCGATGGCGTACCGGATGATCGTGACCAGTGCCCGGGCACGCCGAGGGGCACCGTCGTCAACGATGTCGGTTGCCCGCTGCCGCCGCCCTGCGAGCCGCCCAAGCCCGGTCAGAGGATGGATTTGTCGGGTTGTGGAGTGGGCGACAGTATCGTGCTGCGCGGTGTGAACTTCGAATTCGACAAGGCGACATTGACAGTCAACGCGAAGACACTTCTCGATGGTGTTGCCGATGCGCTGCTCGCTGCGCCGGGCATCCGTTTTGAAGTGGGTGGACACACCGATTCCAAGGGCAGCGACAGCTACAACCAGACGCTCTCGGAGAGCCGCGCCAGCTCGGTGATGCAGTACCTGGAAAGCCGTGGCGTCACCGCCGACCGGATGACCTCACAAGGCTACGGCGAAACCCAGCCAGTCGCCGACAACGAAACCGATGAAGGCCGTGAGTTGAACCGCCGCGTCGAGCTGAAGGTCACCGGCGCTGCGTCAAGCAATGCACCGGCGCCCGCTGACATCACGGCCCCGGTGCCACCGACAGGAGAGTAAGGGATGGAATTTGGCCAACGCCAAGATCCGAAGCGACGCATCATCGGCATCACCGGCGTTGTGATTTTTCACATCCTGCTGGTGTACGGCCTGGTGAACGGACTGGCGCGCAAGGCGATCGAGCTGCTG
>NZ_JAQGNT010000036.1 GCF_028291725.1 Hydrocarboniphaga sp.
TGTGAACGGCGGTTCAAATCCGCGTAAATCTGGCGGCGAGAAGTCAGCGAGTCCAATCCAGGCTGGACAGAACGGGGGATGGTTGGCGGTCGCGTGAGCGATGCCCAGTGCCGACACGGGCCTGGGCGGTATCGCGACGGATGGATCGGGGCAGTGAGTGGCAGCGACAGCGCGAAGCGGGTAAGAAGTCGCGACCGCTGAAGAGCGGGTACGGCGTCGCTCACTCCTGGCCGGTTTGATTCGACGCCGCATCCGCACGCGCTTGAGAACAAGTGCCCGTTGACTATGGCACTGGGGGACGAATCACGTCCAGCGCTCTTCGGCATGACCGGAGACGCCATTGGACGATTCCGCGCGATGGTTCGTGTGCGCCCGCTGCCGCGTGCAGGTTGTGCTGTGCAGCGGTTGCGACCGAGGCCAGATGTACTGCGGGACGGACTGCTCGCAGCAGGCGCGCCGGGCGTCCCAGCGTGAAGCGGCGTGTCGCTACCAGGGCAGCTACCGGGGCCGTCTGGCCCATGCGCAACGCGCACGCCGTTATCGGGCGCGGCGAAAGAAAGTGACGCATCAGGGTTCACCCGCGGCGGGGTCGGATGGTGTAGTGCCGCGGTCCCCGCCGACACGGTCCGCGTCGCCGGCAACGAAGCTGCTGTGCTGGCGCTGCCAGCGCTGCGGAGCACCGGTGTCGCCGTGGTTGCGCAGTCGTTTCCTGCGCCGTCGCCGGGCCCATCGATCCGCGTCCCGAGGACGGCAACCGTATGAGCATTGGCCCTGATTTGACGATGCAAATCCTGCGCTACTACCACGTCGAGAAGTGGCGCATGGGCACGATCGCGCGCCAGCTGGGCGTCCATCACGGCACCGTCGCGCGCGTCCTGCACCAGGCCGGTCTGCCGCGGCTCGGCGCACCGCTGCGACCCAGCGCCGTGGATCCCTATCTGCCCTTCATGCTGCAGACGCTGGAGCAGTTTCCCCGCCTCACCGCCAGCCGCCTGTACGCGATGGTGACCGAGCGCGGCTATCGCGGCTCACCCGATCATTTCCGGCACCGGGTAGCGCTGCACCGCCCGCGCCCGAAGGCCGAAGCGTACCTGCGTCTGCGCACGCTTCCCGGTGAACAAGGACAAATTGACTGGGCTCACTTTGGAAAGCTCACCATCGGCCGGGCGCAGCGTCCGCTGATGGCTTTCGTGATGGTGCTGAGCTATTCGCGCCGGATCTATCTGCGCTTCTTCCTCGACGCCCGCATGGAGAATTTCCTGCGCGGGCACGTCGGCGCGTTTGCGGCCTGGAACGGTCTTCCGCGGATTCTGTTGTATGACAACTTGAAAAGCGCCGTGCTCGAACGGCGCGGCGATGCGATCCGCTTTCACCCGACGCTGCTGGAGTTTGCCGGGCATTACCACTACGAACCACGTCCGGTCGCCGTGGCGAGGGGCAATGAGAAGGGGCGGGTCGAGCGAGCCATCCGTTACATCCGCGATGCCTTCTTCGCCGCCCGGAGATTCTCCGACCTCACCGATCTGAATGCGCAGGCCGCGCAGTGGTGCGAGGGCCCGGCCGCCGACCGGCCGTGTCCCGAAGACCGCACCCGGAGCGTGCGCGAGGTCTTCGCTGAGGAAGCCCCGCAGCTACTGGTGCTCCCGGAACACGAATACCCCCTGATCGAGCGCCGCGCCGTCACCGCCGCCAAGACCCCGTACGTGCGCTTCGACTTGAACGATTACTCGATCCCCCATACCCATGTGCAACGCGCCCTGACGGTGCTCGCCGACCCTGCGCGCGTGCGCATCGCCGACGGCGCCCAGGTGCTGGCCGAGCATGCGCGCTGCTACGACAAGGGCCGGCAGATCGAGCAGGCGTCGCACATCGAGAAACTGGTGCAGGCCAAGCGCGCAGGCCGTCAGCATCGCGCTGCCGACCGGCTCGCCCACGCTGCACCGGCCAGCAGGACCCTGCTGGTCCAGGCCGCCGAACGCGGCGGCAACCTGGGCTCGATCACCGCCGCCCTGGTCCGGCTGCTGGAGCGCTACGGCGCCGCCGAATTGCAGGCCGCCATCGACATGGCACTGGCTTCGAACGTCCCGCATCCCAATGCCGTGCGCCTGGCACTCGAACGCCGGCGCGAGCAGCGCCAGCAACCACCGCCGATCGCCCTGACCCTGCCGGCACACCTGCAGGGCCGCGATGTCGCGGTGCAAGCGCATCGGCTGGACACCTACGACCGTATCAAGGACGCCGCCGATGACTGACCTGCAACAGCGTGCCCGGGATCTGCACCTGCATGGCCTGCTGGCCCACTGGGGACAAGCCGCCAACGCCCCCTGGCTTGCCGACCTGCTGGCCTGGGAAGAGCAGGAACGGGCCCGGCGCAGCCTTGAACGCCGGGTCCGCGACGCGCGCCTGGGGTGCTTCAAGCCGCTCGCCGACTTCGACTGGACCTGGCCCAGCCGCTGCGACCGCGCCGCGCTGGACGAGCTGATGACGCTGGCGTTTCTCGCCGATGCCACCAACGTCTTCCTGGTCGGACCCAATGGCATCGGCAAATCCACGCTGGCGCGCAATCTCGCCCACCAGGCCCTGGTGCAGGGCCACACGGTGCTCTTCATCAGCGCCGGCCAGCTGCTCGGCGATCTGGCCGCCCTCGATAGCGATTCCGCGCTCCGGCGTCGCCTGCGCCACTACGCCGCCATTGATTTCCTGTGCATCGACGAGGTCGGCTACCTGTCCTACTCCAACCGCCACGCCGACCTGCTCTTCGAACTCACCAATCGCCGCTACGAACAGAACAGCACGCTGATCACCACCAACAAATCCTTCTCCGAATGGAAGGAGGTTTTTCCCAGCGCCGCCTGCGTGGTCTCCCTCATCGACCGCCTCACTCATCACGCCGAGATCATTGCCCTGGAAGGCGAGTCCTACCGCCTCAAGGAATCCCGCGAACGCGCCGAGCAGCAGGCGGCGCGACGGCGCAAACCCCAGCGCTGATCGCCATGCCGACGCTCCCTGCACATCGGCCGCAACTGCCGCTCGACTGGTCCGGGCAACAGGCCCACGCCGTGCTCGAACTCCTGCAGATCCTCCAGGACGACCTCTGGCGGCTCTATCACCAGGACATCCAGGACTTCCTACGCCACGATCGGCAGCCCGACCGGGCCGCCATCGACCAGGACGAGCTGCTCACGCTTGCCATCAATGTCCTGCGCGACAGTGCCGAGTGCCTGCAGATGCCATCGGGCCTCGACCTGCCGCCCGCCGCAGCGGACCTGCATCGATTGGCCGCCGACTGGCTTCAGGGCTTGAGAAACAGCCGTCGCGAAATCCCGTAGTCCCCCGCCGACTGCTTCCAAGTCACAGGCCACCACGTCGCCGCCACAGAGCAAGCCTTGCCGCCGGATTTACGCGGATTTACGCAGCCGGTAACAGCAAGAGGTAGGTGCTTGAATTGTTCTTCGGCCTTGGTGTGTGTCGCGCGTCCCGCACCTTCGAGGTATTGCAGTTCGCGGCTCACATTGAAGATCGAGCATATCCTTCCGGCCTGCGCCGCGATCTGCCGTAGTCCCTGCAAGACTGCATTGCGCTCTCGACCCGGCTTGCCATCGCAAAACACCCATCAGCAAGGCTTGCCCTACATGCTGCGGGTCGGCATACACCTCTACAACGTCTACGCGGCTCATTCGGGTTCCTGGCGCCCGGAAGGCGGATTCTCCGATTCGACAACAGCGGCTGCTCGCCGAGGAGCGCGCTTAGGAGTTTCCAGCTTCAAGTCCTGCAGCTTGCGGCCCAACTCATCGTCCTTGGCGATCAAGCCGATGTCGTTCTCCAGCCCAATCGCCTGCAGCACCCTTGCATAGACGCCTAAGCTCACCGCGGGATCGCCTTGCTCCACCCGCGAGTAGGTCTTACGGGTAATACCGGCACGCTGCGCCACGGTCTCGGCCGAATAGGCACGACGTAAGCGCGCCTTTCGGATGTTGTCGCCCATTCCCTTCAATAGACGGGAAAGGCGAGGCAATAAAGCGGGTGATGTTCGGGCCATAATGGGTCATATCGTACCCTTTAGAATCATTATTTGTATATGATATGACACATTATGAATTCAAGGCCGTAGCCCGCGGCGGCGCATCAGCAGATACGCCGCCGGCAACACGATCATCGACAGCAGCGGCGCGGTGATCATGCCGCCGATCATCGGCGCGGCGATTCTCTGCATGATTTCGCTGCCGGTGCCCTGGCCGACAAACAGCGGGATCAGCCCGGCGACGATGACGGCGACGGTCATCGCCTTGGGCCGCACACGCAGCACCGCGCCTTCGACCAACGCGTCGCGCAGATCGGCCTCGGTGTGCAGCTCGCCGCTGTCGCGGCGATCGCGGATCGCCTTGTCCAGATAGACCAGCATGATCACGCCGAACTCGGCCGATACGCCGGCCAGTGCGATGAAGCCGACACCGGATGCCACCGACAAGTGCTGGCCCAGCAGGTAGATCAGCCAGAAGCCGCCGGCCAGCGCGAACGGCAAAGTCGCCATGATCAGCGTCGCCGACGCGGCGCTGCGGAACGTCAGATAGAGCAGCAGGAAAATCACCGCGAGCGTGAATGGCACGACCAGCTTGAGCCGCTGCGACGCGCGCTCCAGGTATTCGAACTGGCCCGACCAGGCGATCGAATATCCAGGTGGCAGCGGCACTTGCTCGGCGACTGCGCGCTGCGCGTCGGCCACATATCCGCCGAGGTCTCGCCCGCGGATATCGACGTAGACCCAGCCATTGGGCCGTGCGTTCTCCGACTTGATCATCGGCGGCCCGTCGGTGATCGCGACACTGGCGACCGAGCCCAGCGTGATGGTCTCGCCGCGTATCGTCACCACCGGCAGATCGCGCAGATCCTGCACCGAATCGCGACGCTCGCGTGGATAGCGCAGGCTGATCGGAAAGCGCTGCAGCCCTTCGACGGTCTCGCCGATATTCTCGCCGCCGATCGCCACCGAAACGATGCGCTGCACGTCGTCGATACTCAGGCCATAGCGCGCCGCGGCCAGCCGGTCCGGCACGATCTCGATGTAGCGTCCTCCGGATACCCGCTCGGAGAATGCCGACGCGGTTCCCGGGATCTGCTTCACCACCGCTTCGATCTGGCTGCCCAGGCGCTGGATCACCGCCAGGTCGGGCCCGGCGATCTTGATGCCGACCGGCGATTTGATGCCGGTCGCGAGCATGTCGATGCGGTTGCGGATCGGCTGCACCCAGACGTTGCCCATGCCCGGGATTTTCAGCGCCGCGTCCATTTCCGCGATCAATTGCTCGGTATCCAGGCCAGGGCGCCACTCGGATTTCGGCTTGAACCGGACCGTGGTCTCGACCATCTCCAGCGGCGCCGGATCGGTCGCGGTTTCCGCGCGGCCGATCTTGCCGAACACGCGCTCGACTTCGGGGAAGGTCTTGAGGATGCGGTCGGTCTGCTGAAGGATCTCGGCGGCCTTGCCGACGGACAGGCCCGGCAGCGCGGTGGGCATGTACAGCACGTCGCCTTCATCCAGCGGCGGCATGAATTCGCTACCCAGATGCGTCGCGGGCCACAGTGTCGCCAGCGAGACCATCGCCGCAATCGCCAGCGTGGAACGCGGATAGCGGAGCACGGCATCGATCACCGGCCGATAGCCCGCGATCAGCACGCGGTTCAGCGGATTCGCGGTCTCATCGGCGATGCGTCCGCGGATGAAGGCGAACATCAACACCGGGATCAGTGTGACCGAAAGCCCGGCTGCCGCAGCCATCGCATAGGTCTTGGTATACGCCAGCGGTGCGAACAGGCGGCCTTCCTGCGCCTGCAGCGTGAACACCGGCACGAAGGACAGCGTGATGATCAGCAGGCTGAAGAACAGCGCCGGGCCGACTTCGGCGGCAGCCTCGGCCATCAGCCCGAGCCGCTGCTCGCCTTCCGGTTCGTGACCTGCATGCTCGTGCCGCCAGACTTCGAGTTTCTTGTGCGCGTTCTCGATCATCACCACGGCCGCGTCGACCATCGCCCCGATCGCGATCGCGATGCCGCCCAGCGACATGATGTTGGCGTTGATGCCCTGCGCGTGCATCACGATGAACGCGGCGAGGATGCCGATCGGCAGCGTCACGATCGCGACCAGCGCCGAACGCAGATGCCACAGGAAAATCAGGCAGACCACGGCGACGACCAGAAACTCTTCGAACAGCTTCTGCGACAGGTTGTCGACGGCGCGGTCGATCAATAGCGAGCGGTCATAGGTCTCGACCACTTCCACGCCTTTGGGCAGGCTTGCTTTCAGTGTTTCGAGTTTGGCTTTGACCGCCTTGATCGTGGTCTGTGCGTTCTCGCCCGAACGCAGCACGATGATGCCGCCGACCACTTCGCCCTCGCCGTCGAGCTCGGCGATGCCGCGCCGGGTTTCCGCGCCGATCTGCACCGTCGCGACGTCGCGCAGCAGGATCGGTGTGCCGTTGCTGCCCAGCCCGAGCGGAATCTGGCGGAAGTCATCCAGCGATTTCAGATAACCGCGTGCACGCACCATGTATTCGGCTTCGGCGAGTTCCAGCACCGATCCGCCGGCTTCGTTGTTGGAGGCCTTGACCGCCGCGATCACCGTCTCCAGCGGCAGGCGGTAGGCCCGCAGCCGATCCGGATCGAGCACGATCTGGTACTGCCGGTTGAAGCCGCCGATAGTCGCGACCTCGGCCACGTTGGGCACCGTTTTCAGCTCGTATTTCAGGAACCAGTCCTGCAGTGCGCGCAGCTGGCCGATGTCGCTGGCGCCGCTGCGATCCACCAGCGCGTACTCGTAGATCCAGCCGACGCCGGTCGCATCCGGCCCTAGTGCCGCGCGCGCCGTCGCCGGCAGGCGCCCCTGCAGTTGTGACAGGTACTCGAGTACCCGCGAGCGCGCCCAGTACAGATCGGTGCCGTCCTCGAACAGCACGTAGACGAAGGACTCGCCGAACAGCGAATAGCCGCGCACGGTTTTCGCATGCGGCACCGACAGCAGTGTGGTCGTCAGCGGATAAGTGACCTGGTCTTCGACGACCTGCGGCGCCTGTCCCGGATACGTGGTCCTGACGATCACCTGCACGTCCGACAGATCGGGGATCGCATCCAGCGGCGTGTTGCGCGCGGAATACAGGCCCCAGGCCGTCAGCAGCAACGCGCCGAGCAGAACCAGAAAACGGTTGTGCAGCGACCAGTGAATCAGCCCGGCGATCACGGCACTGCTCCAAGCCGCGGCTGCGCTGCGTCGGCGGCGTTCATGCGCTGGTAGGCGCCGAGCAGGCTGGCTTCGGAATCGATCAGGAACTGGCCCGAAGTCACCACCTGCTGACCCGGCCTCAGCCCGCTGATGACGACGATCTGCTCGTCATGCTCCGGCCCCAGCGTGACTTCCACGGGGCGGTAGCGTCCCGCGCTTTCCACCACCAGCACCACATTGCGGGTGCCGGTGCGGATCACCGCTACACTCGGCACCAGCGTGAGTTCGGCACCATCCAGGCCCGGCAGCGACACCTGCGCGAACATGCCGGGCTTCAGCGCCAGATCGGCGTTGTCGAAAGCCAGCCGCGCGCGCAGCGTGCGTGTCTGCGCATCGAGCAAGGGATAGACGTAGTCCACACTGCCGCTGAAAAGCCGGCCCGGCAGCGACGGCAGTCGCGCCTGCGCTGCGCGGCCCGGCGTCACCGAAGCTGCCTGTACTTCGGGTATCTCGACGACGATCCAGATTTTGGACAGGTCGGCGAGCTTCATCAGCGGCATGCCCGGCGTGACCTGCATGCCCTCGCGCACCAGCAGCTCGGTGACCACGCCGGACTGCGGCGCGCTGATCGCGACGCGGCGTTGCGCGCCATTTTTGTTTTCGCCGATGCCGAGCAGACTCAGGCGCGTGCGCGCCGCTTCGATCATCGCGGGGTCGTCCAGTTTTTTGGCCAGAACCAGCTCTTCCTGGGCCGCGAGTAGATCGGGCGAGTACACGCCGGCCAGCACTTGTCCGCGCTGCACGACGTCGCCGACCGAGCGCACGTCCAGATGCTCCACCCAGCCCGCGGCACGCGCCGCTATGGCGACGATGCGCCGCTCGTCGACCATCACGCTGCCGACCGCCTCGATGCCGACGGAGCCGGGCCCGGCGGTGACGGCGGCGGTGCGCATGCCCAGGTTCTGCGCCATGCGCGGATCGATCGTGACGATCGTGGAGCTGCTTACCGACGCGCTTTCGTCGGCGTATTTCGGCACCAGCTCCATGTCCATGAAAGGCGATTTCCCGGGACTGTCGAAATGCTGGTCGGGCTTCATCGGGTCGTACCAGTACAGCGCTTTGCGATCGGCTGCGGCCGTGCTCGGCGCGGCCGCTTGCGGCGAGTGATGTTTTGCGAGCCACCAGCCGCCGGCGGCAGCGGCGAGGATCACGAGAACCGCAATGGGGATTGTTTTATTCATCGGAGTTCTCCCCGCCGTCGGAGGCGGTGCCGTAGGCGCCGAGGTAGCGGAGTTGGATGGAATGCATGGCGGCGTCGAGCTGTAGATCGAGCCGGTTCATTTGCAGCTCGAGCGCAGCGCGGCGCGCGTCGAGGACCTGGGTCAGCTGGCCGCTGCCGGAGCGCCAGGCGGCGAGCGCCGCGTCGATGCGCGATCGGGTTTGCGGCAGCAGTGCGTCGTCGTAGTCCCGGATGCGCTCGCCGAGACGGATCAGATCGTGATGGTTGAGCCTGGCTTCGGCCTGGAGCTGGCGCAGGCCGTCGGCGACCGCAAATTCCGCGGCGTCCTTCTCGGCCAGCGCCGCGGCCAGGCCGCGATCCTGGCGGTTGCGCGTGAACACCGGCAGATCCACGCCGAGCTTGAGCGTCACTTCTTCCGAGTACGCTTGCCGGTGCGCGTAGCCCAGCTCGACGCGCCAGTCCGGCGCGTAACTGGCCTGCGCCAGATCGGCACCGGTCTGCGCCGCCGCCACCTGGGCCTGCAGGCCGGCCAGCTGCGGATGGACGCGGACGCGCGCCAGCACCCGCTCCAGCGGCGGCAGCGGCGGGGGGGCCGGCAGATCCGCATCGATGGCCTGCTGCGCGGCGTCGCCGATCCACCGCGCCAGCCGGTTGCGGGCATGCGCGAGGCTCTGCTCGGCGCCCGCGACATTGTCGCGCAGCCGGCCTGCCTCGATGCGCGCCGTCAGCAGATCGGCCTGCGCCGCCCGGCCGGCCTTCAGTGCGATCTCGACCGCCTGCACCTGCACTTGCGCCTCGCGCTGCGTCGCGCGCGTCAGCTCAAGGGCCTGCTCGTCGCGCCACACCTGCAGCCAGGCCAGGGCCGCGTCGCGGCGGATGCTGCGCGCGGCCAGACTACGGTCGGCGGCGAGGCGTTCGACTTCGTGCCCCAGGCTGTCGCCGCGCAGCTGGCGCTTGGCCGCGCGCGGGAACTCCTGCATCAGGCCGACCTGGATCTGGGTGTCGCTGTCCTGCCGGAAGCTGCCCGCCTCGGCCGTATCCACCGGCAGATCGACGACGCCGGCGAGCAGTTGCGGATCGGGCAGCTGCCGCGCCGCGATGGCCTGCTCGCGTGCCGCGCGGGCTCTTGCGTCGAGTGCTTCCAGCAGCGGTTGCTGCTCGACCGCGAGCTGCTCGGCCTGCTCCATCCGCAGCCTGGTGGCAGCGCCGGAATCCGCAGGCGGATCGCCGGGCGGTGGTTCGGCGTGGAGCGGGAACATCGCGAGTGCCAGCGCCGTTGCCAGCGCGCGGGCAAGGGCGGGCGACAGCGGCAAGCCGGCGCGGATCGCGCGCAGGCAGTCGAACGGTTTCATTGCGGTGTCTCTCAGCGAAGCAGGCTGATGCGCTCACTGGAGCGGGTTGACGAGGCTAAGGCCTCCTCGGGATTCCGACTCCGGCGGTGGCGGACGCAGCCGTGGCTGCGCCGGGCTCAGGCCGGCAGCGTGATCGGAGGTCGGAAGCTGGCGCCGTCGGGAGCGGCGGGGTAGAGCGTCGCGGCGATGCGGCCGGCCGGCAGCTGATCCGGGGCCAGCGGCAGCATCGTTTCGGCGTTCAGGATCGCGAACGTGCCCAGCGCGCAGCTGAGCATGTCGGGGCAGGCCGCGTTGCAGCAGCTGCGCTTGCCGGCATCAGCGGATGGGTGGTGACAGGGCATCAGCTGCGCGCCGGCGATGCTGACCGATGTCGGATGACCGCGCAGCTCGGCCGGCGAACGGCCGGCCGCGGCTACGCCGTAGCCCTGCACCAGGAATACCAGTGCCAGCATCAGGTTGAGCAAGGGCCGGAGCGTGTGCATGCGATGGCAACGTTATGCCAGGCAGCGATGCGCGGGCAAGCCGGGATCATCCACAGCCCGCTTCACAGCTCGGTCCTCAGATCCCAGAGTTCCGGGAACAGCGTGATGTCCACCGCTCTGCGCAGATAGCCGACCCCATCGGTGCCGCCGGTGCCGCGCTTGAAGCCGATGATGCGCTTGACCGTGGTCATGTGACGGAACCGCCATTGCTGGAACCAGTCATCGACATCGACCAGCTTCTCGGCCAGCTGATACAGATCCCAGTACCGATCGGGGTCGCGATAGATCTGCAGCCAGGCTGCACGCACGCTGTCGTTGCTGGCATGAGCCGCGCGGAAATCACGCTTCAGCATCGCCGGCTCGATCGCAAAACCGCGACGCGCCAGCAGTGCGATCGCCTCGTCGTACAGGCTCGGCGCGCGCAGGGCTTCGTCGAGCGTGCTGCTGAGCGCGGCGTCGTGGCGATGCGGCGCGATCATCGCCTCCTGCTTGTTGCCGAGCATGAACTCGATGCGCCGGTTCTGCACCGACTGGAAGCCGGACGAGCGTCCCAGCGAATCGCGGAATGCCGAATACTCGGCCGGCGTCATCGTCGACAGCACGTCCCAGGACTGGATCATCTGCGCCTGGATGCGGCCGACGCGCGCCAGGTTCTTCAGTGCCGGCTGCAGCCGGTCTTCGCGCACGCCGGTGATCGCCAGGCCGAGCTCGTGCAGCACCAGCTTCATCCACAGCTCGGTGGACTGGTGGATGATGATGAACAGCAGCTCGTCGCTCTGCTCGCTGAGCGGCTTTTGCGCCGACAGCAGCGTGTCGAGCTGCAGGTAGTCGCCGTAGCTCATGGCCTTGGCGAAGTCGGTGTACGCGCCGGTATCGGCAGGTGTGTCGGCCATCAACGTGGCTCCAGATTGCAGACGCTGAAGCATGCGACCAATGCAGCCGAATAAAAAGCGCTCTGCCGTAGGTTGGGGTGAGCGCAGCGAACCCCAACATCGGCGCGGGGCAAGCGTTGGGGATCGCTGCGCTCACCCCAACCTACACGACGTTCACCTCGTAGCCTTCCGCGCGGATGGCCGTGGCGATGGCCTGCGTGCTTTGCGCAGTTTCGATCCTCGCGTGGCCGGTCGGCAGGTCGATCGCGACCGTCGCCGCCGGGTCCAGCGTCTGCACCGCGCGTGTCACGGCGCGCACGCAATGGCCACAGGTCATGCCCTTGATTTCCAGGTCCAGCACGGTGCTTCTCCAGGTTTGCTCGAGACCACAGTCTGGACCTTCCCATCATGGCAAGCTCAAGTCCCGGAGCCGCGCTTGACCTTGCCATGATGGGAAGGTCTATCGTGGGCAGATGCACAGTATTGACCTCGCTATCGGCGGCATGACTTGCGCGTCCTGTTCCGGCCGGGTCGAGCGTGCGCTGCGCCGTGTTCCGGGCGTGAGCGCGGCCAACGTCAATCTGGCGACCGAGCACGCCACGGTCAGCGGGCAGGTCGATAGTGCGGTCTTGATTGCCGCCGTCGTCGATGCCGGCTACCAGGCGCGCACGCTGCAGGCGCCGCCACCGGCGGAGTCGCGCTGGCCGGCCTGGAGCGCAAGCGCGACGGCTGCAGTGCTGAGCCTGCCGCTGCTATTGCCGATGCTGATCATGCCCTTGGGCCTGCACTGGATGCTGCCGGGCTGGCTGCAACTGGTGCTCGCGACGCCGGTGCAGTTCGGCCTCGGCGCGCGCTTCTATCGCGCGGCCTGGAGCGCGCTGCGTAACCGCACCGGGAATATGGATCTGCTGGTCGCGCTCGGTACTTCGGCAGCGTACGGGCTGTCGCTGTTCGAGTTGCTGAGTCAGGGCATGCACGCCGTACTGTATTTTGAAGCATCGGCCGTGGTCATCACGCTGGTGCTGCTCGGCAAGTACCTGGAGGCGCGCGCCAAGCGCCGCACCGGCGCCGCGATCCGCGCGCTGCAGTCCTTGCGGCCGGAGACGGCGAGGCTGCGCAGCGCATCGGGCGCGGAAACCGATGTGCCGATCGCTCAGGTGCGCGTCGGCGACGTCGTCGTGATCCGGCCCGGCGAGCGCGTGCCGGTCGACGCGCTGGTGCTCGACGGCCATAGCGAGGTCGACGAGTCGCTGATCACCGGCGAGAGCCTGCCGGTGGACAAGTCGGCGCCGGATCGCGTCATCGGCGGCGCCATCAATGGCACCGGGCTGCTGCTCGTGCGCACGCTCGCGGTCGGTGCCGAATCCATGCTCGCGCGCATCGTGCGGCTGGTGGAATCGGCGCAGGCCGGCAAGGCGCCGATCCAGCGGCTGGTCGATCGTGTCAGCGCGGTGTTCGTGCCGGTGATCGTGCTGTCGGCGGGTGTCACGCTGCTCGCCTGGGGACTGGTCTCGGGTGACTGGGAACAGGCGCTGATCAACGCGGTGGCGGTGCTGGTGATCGCCTGTCCCTGCGCGCTGGGCCTGGCGACGCCGGCCGCGATGATGGCAGGCACCGGCGCCGCTGCGCGCCAGGGCATTTTGATCAAGGATGCCGAGGCGCTGGAGCTGCTGCGGAGCGCGACGATTGCGGTGTTCGACAAGACTGGCACCTTGACCCGCGGCCGCCCGCGACTGGTCCGCTTGCAGGCTGCCGATGGTCGCGGCGAAGTGCCGCTGCTGCAGGATGCAGCGGCATTGCAGCGTGGCAGTGAGCATCCGCTGGCGCGTGCGGTAATCGATGCATCGCGCGAACGCGGCGCGCCGCTGGTGGAGGCGGGCGATGTTCGCGCGCTGCCGGGCCGCGGTATCGAAGGGCGCATCGCCGATCGCGTGCTGCAACTCGGCAACGCGCGGCTGATGCGCGATGCCGGCATCGATCCAGGCTCGCTGGACCTGCAGGCCGCCGAACTGCAGCGGCATGGCATGACCGTGTCCTGGCTCGTGCAGACCGCACCCTCGCCGCAGTTGCTCGGCCTGCTGGCATTCGGCGACGAGATCAAGCCCGAAGCGCAGACCGCGATCGCGCGCCTGCAGCAGCGCGGCATCCGCTGCGTGCTGCTGACCGGTGACAATCCCGGCGCGGCGCAGGCAGTCGCGCGGCAGATGGCGATCACCGAGGTCCATGCCGAGGTGCTGCCGGCCGGCAAGTCCGCGGTCATCGAATCGCTGAAGCGGCCCGGCGAGCGCGTGGTGATGATCGGCGACGGCATCAACGATGCGCCGGCGCTTGCCGCCGCCGATGTCGGCATCGCCATGGCCACCGGCACCGACGTCGCGATCAGCTCGGCTGCGATCACGCTGATGCGCGGCGACCTGTCCCTGGTTGCCGATGCGATCGACATCGCGCAGCGAACTTCGCGCAAGATCCGGCAGAATCTGTTCTGGGCCTTCGTCTACAACCTCGCCGGCGTGCCGCTGGCGGCGCTGGGCCAGTTGAACCCGGTGATCGCCGGTGCCGCGATGGCCTTCAGCAGCCTCAGTGTGGTCGGCAATGCACTGAGCTTGAGCCGCTGGCGCGGCTCCGCCAGGGAGAAAGCAGATGCCGCGCACTGAGGCCCGCAAAGCCGCCGCTGTTGTCAGTCTCAACATCGGCCAGGCCGCCGAGGCGAGCGGCGTGTCGGCCAAGATGATCCGCCACTACGAGAGCATCGGCCTGCTGCACGGCGTTGATCGCAGCGACGGCAACTATCGCCGCTACGACGAAAGCCAGCTGCATTCGCTGCGCTTCATCAAGCGCGCCCGCGGCCTGGGGTTTTCCACCGGCGAGATCGAGGAGCTGCTGGGCTTGTGGCGCAATCCGCGCCGCGCCAGCGCCGAGGTCAAGCGCATGGCGCAGCGCCATGTCGCCGATCTGGACGCGAAGATCGACGAGTTGCGCTCGATGCGCAATGCGCTCAGCGATCTGGCGCGCCATTGCCACGGCGACCAGCGTGCGGACTGTCCGATCCTCGAAGACCTTGCCGCGACGGTGCAAAGAACCTGAGCGCAGGCCGCGGTTGCGGCTGTGCGGCCAGTATTTGTTGATACACGACAGCCCTTGCTCCTGAGTCGTCGCCAGCGGCTGCCGAGCCGGTGCGACGCGGTCCTAATGGCAGCACGGAGCAGCTGCCGATGGAGCCGGATATGCCGCGGACGTGAAGCCCGATCCCCAACTGTAGGAGCGGGTCGTACCCGCGACTGTGCCGGTGAAGCCTCAGTCGCGGGTACGACCCGCTCCTACAGTTGGGGGTCGAACTTGTGCAAAAAATTATCGCACCACCGCCGTCTTCAGCGCCGCCCGATACGTCCGGCTGCAGGGCAGCTTGGCTCCGTCCTTCAGCAGCAGCCGCGCATCGCCGGTGTCCAGCGGCTCGATGTGCGCGATCTGGTCGAGGTTGACGATGTAGCGGCGGTGCACGCGCAGGAAGCGTTCGGGATCGAGCCGCTGTTCGATCGCCGACATCGTCGAGCGCAGCGGATAGGCGTGGCCGCGGACGTGCAGGTTGACGTAGTTCTCGGCGGCTTCCAGCCACTCGACATCGCGCGCGGCGACCAGAAAATCCTTGCCGAGCTTGCGCACCAGGAAGCGCTCCGGTCGCTCGATCGGCTCGACCGGTGCACCTTCTTCCGGCTCCGCCAGCAGTCGCGCCTCGCCCTGCAGGCGCAGCAGCAGCAGCCGGTAGGCGTAGAGGATCGCCAGCATGTAGACGTAGCTGCGTACGTCCTTCAGGTATTCGTAGAGCAGCTCGCGCGGCCAGTCACCGAAGTCGTAGCGCGAATTCATCGCCGCGTAGGCCAGTGCGCGCAGGCCGACCATGCCGGCGACATGGCTCAGCGAAAACGCCAGGCTGCCGGCCAGGTGCAGTGCCGCGCTGCGGCGCCAGTGCTGCCAGCGCAGCGGGAAGCGCCGTTCGTACAGCAGGACTGCGGGCACCAGCGCGAGCAGCATCAGACAGCTCGAGAACTCCCAGACCACCGGCTCCCAGTCCTCGAACGACGGGCTGCTGCGGTGCAGAGCCAGAACCACGTCGATGGAATTGAGGCTGGCGTGCATCAGCCAGTAGGCGAACCAGAAGCCGATCTCGTAGCGTCGCCGATGGGCGAGATAGCGGTCGAGAGGGCTCGCGGGACGATCGGACATGCGCGCATTGTAGGCAGGCATTCGGGCCCGTGGCCCCGGTTCGTCAACGCCGGCCGCGCTTTGTCACTTTTCGGCCGCGAATCGTCACTTGGCGGCTGCTCGGACTCGTTCGCCGGATCATTCTGATCATCTCGCAACGACCCGAGCCGCACATGTCCGCACCGACCCCGCGCCGCCACGATATCGACGCCCTGCGCGTGATCGCGTTCGGCACGCTGATCCTCTATCACCTGGCGATGTTCTATGTCGGCGGCGAGGACTGGGGCTGGCACGTCAAGAGCCACTACCTGGCCGACTGGCTGCAGCCGCCGATGCTGATGCTGAACCGCTGGCGGATGGAGCTGCTGTTCCTGATCTCCGGCGTGGCGCTGAGCCTGATGCTGGGCAAAAGCCCGTCGCCGGGCCGGCTCGCCGCCAGCCGCAGCGCGAGGCTGCTGATCCCGCTGGCTTTCGGCATGGCCGTCGTGATCCCGATCCAGCCCTATTGCCAGATGCTGGCGAAGCAGGTGATCGCACCGGGCTTCTGGGAGTTTCTGCTGCGCTACTGGTCGGGCCGCGGATTCCCGCCGGACGCTTATGGCGGCTGGGAGCACGGCTGGACCTGGAACCATCTCTGGTACCTGGCCTATCTGTGGGTCTACACGATGCTGCTGCTGCCGGTCGCGTGGTTGTTCGACACCTCAGCGGGCCGGCGGCTGCGCTCGCAGTTGCTGTCGTTGCGCGGCAACGCGCTGATGCTGCTGCCGGCGATCCCGTTCGTGATCTATGCCTGGCTGCTGCAGAGCCGCTTTCCGCAGACCAACGATCTGCTTCACGACGGCTTCATGCACCCGGTCTATTTCACGATTTTCCTGTACGGCTATCTGCTGGGTACCGAGCGCGGACTATGGGACGAGCTGAAGCGGCGGCGCTGGCACAGTCTGGGCTTCGCGGCGCTGCTGTTCTGCTGCTACTACGTCGCCCTCGAGATCGTCGACGACGATCTGCCGGCCTGGCAGCTGGCCGCGATCCGCACGCTGCGCTGGACTTATGTGTGGGTCGCGATCTGCACCGCGCTGGGCTGGTCGCACCAGCTGCTGAATCGTCCATTCCGCTGGCTGCCCTATGCCAGCGAGGCGGTGTTCCCGTGGTATGTGCTGCATCAGAGCCTGATCGTCGGGCTCGGTTTCTGGCTGTCGGCGCTGTCGCTGGGCCCGGTCGTCGAGCCGCTGCTGCTACTGGCCGGCACGGTTGCCGGCTGTGGGCTGCTGCATCACGTTCTGATCCGGCGCATTGGCTGGCTCAGGCCGCTGTTCGGGCTCAGGCGCCAGGCCCTGCCGCATCGCGCGCTGCCTGCGCCGGCCGTTATTCTTGAAGGATGAGCGAAGACGAGGTTCTGAAGGTCAGCGAACTATCCGGGCACGCGCTGGCGGGCCTGCTGTCGCATCGAGGCCTGGAGCTGGTGTGGGTTGAGGACGGCGCGAGCATCCCCGGCAGCTACTGGGGCGAGCGCGAGGCCGGGCTGATCGGCAACCGCCTGTACCTGCGCGCCGATACGCCGGTGCATTCGGCGCTGCACGAGGCCTGTCATTACCTGTGCATGGAGCCGGCGCGCCGCGGTGGCCTGCATACCGATGCCGGCGGCAGCGACACCGAGGAGAGCGCGGTCTGCTACCTGCAGGCGCTGCTGGCGCCGCGGCTCGCCGGCTACAGCCGCGAGCGCCTGTTTGCCGACATGGACGCCTGGGGTTACCACTTCCGGCTCGGCAGCACCCGGGCCTGGTTCGAGGCTGACAGCGACGACGCGCAGGCCTGGCTGGCCGGGCAGGGTTTGCTCACGCCGTTTTTGCTGACGATGTCTCCACTCGATACCTGAGGAGTCCACAGCGCGGTCGCCGAGCGGTATCATCTGGCCGCAACCTGACGGCCGGTTCGGCAAGATTGTTGCTCATCCCGTTGTCCACTACTCTTTCTGGAGCGTGTTCTGTTCACGCACTTCCCTGGCCGTGCCCGCGGCCGTTTCATTCTCGCTGCCGCAGCCCTGCTCACTTTGACGATATTGGCCGCCTGTGGCGGCGGCTCCGACAACAGCGGATCGGTTCCTGCCGAAGACCCGGGAACGCCGTCCGACCCCACATCAGGCGGCGATCCGACCTCGCCCGTGCAGGCGGCTTCGGGCCCCGGTGGTACCGAAGCCCGGTATGCGTCGGCAACTTCCCGCCACTACGGCATGGGCGGAACCTCTTACACGCTGGTGCTGCCCGATGGCGCCGGCACGGCCAGCCTGCCGGTGGTCTATCTGCTGCACGGCTACGGCACGCTCGGCAGCGAGGCCTACAGCTCCTGGGCCGAACACCTGGCCAGGCGCGGCGCGATCGTGATCTATCCCTACTACCAGTTCTCGGTGACGACGCCGGTGGACTCGTACACGCCCAATGCGGTGCAGGGCATCAAGGACGCGCTGGCCTTGGTCGCCGCGGACGGCGGTGTCCGGGCGGATACCTCCAAAGTGATTGTGATTGGCCATTCGCTGGGCGGTGCGGTCGCGGCGAACATCGCGGCCATAGCCGGCTCGTCCGGCATTCCGCAGCCGATCGCGATGATGACGATCAACCCGAGCAACCAGTCCAGCAGCGGCAGCGTCGTGATGACGCTGGAAGATATGGCGCAGGTTCCGTCGAAGACGCTGCAGCTGTCGCTGTTCAGTGATCAGGACCAACGCATCACCGATGTGATCGCCAAGCAGATCTTCTACGGCACCACCAATATCAAGTCGGCGAACAAGGACTACATCGTCGTCAACAGCGACGCTCACGGCGATACGCCCTTGGTGGCGGATCATTTTGCGGCGCTGGCCGGCAGGACCACGGCCGGCGCGGTGTATCCGCCGGATGCGCTGGATTTCTACGGCTACTGGAAGCTGTCCGACGCGCTGATGTCGGCGGCCTTCGACGGCAGCCAGCGTGATGTCGCGCTCGGCCACGGCAGCGCAGCGCAGCGGTACATGGGGACCTGGGGTGACGGCGTCGCGGTCAAGCCCCTGACGGTGACCGGCGCGCCATAAGCGTAGGTCGGCAATGCCTTGCCGACGTGTACGCCCGATTCGCAATCAAGGCCTCATGTCGGCAAAGGATTGCCGACCTACGGGCGTAGCCCCAATACCGTTCAGTTAACGCCGAGTTGTAGGGCGGGAGCATCCCGCCTTTCGCGACGGGGCGGCGGGATACGCTGCGCTCCTCCCGCCCTACGCGACAAAGTGAACCGTGTTGGCCGTAGCCCGGGTGAAACCCGGGGCCGAGCCCGGCCGATCGCCTACTTCTTCTTCGCCTGGTTCGCGACCGCTTCGGCGGCGCGCTTGGCGGCTTCCGGGTCGCCGAGATAGCGGTGGCTCTTGGCTTTGAGTTCGTTGTCGAGTTCGAACATCAGCGGGATCGCGGTCGGGATGTTGATCTCGAGGATCTGTTTCTCGCCGACGCCGGTCAGATACTTGTACAGCGCACGCAGCGAGTTGCCGTGCGCGGTCACCAGTACGGTCTTGCCGGCTTTCAGGTCGGGCGCGATCGCGTCGTGCCAGAACGGCAGCACGCGCTCCAGTGTGGTCGCCAGCGATTCGGTCGCCGGCAGCGCGTTGACGTCGAAGGCCTTGTAGCGCGCGTCGTGGCGCGGGTGCCCCGGATCGGCGGCGTCCATGGCCGGAGGCGGCACGTCGTAACTGCGGCGCCAGATTTTCACCTGCTCCTCGCCATGCCTGGCGGTGGTTTCGGCTTTATCCAGCCCCTGCAGCGCGCCATAGTGGCGCTCGTTCAGGCGCCAGCTCTTGATCACCGGAATCCATAGCTGGTCGAGACCTTCGAGCACCACGTTCTGGGTGCGGATCGCGCGCTTCAGTACCGAGGTGTAGGCGACGTCGAACGCCAGGCCCTCGTCCTTCAGCAGTTTGCCGGCGGCGATCGCCTCGGCAACGCCGGCCTCGGTCAGATCGACGTCGACCCAGCCGGTAAAGCGGTTCTCGAGATTCCACTGGCTCTGGCCGTGGCGCAGCAGCACGAGTTTGCGGGTGCTCATGGTGATGGTCGTTCCTGTCGATCCTGCAGATGCCGGTTTTTGAGCCGCACGTAATGAGCGGTGGAATAGGTGAAATTGTCGCGCTCGTCCCGGGTCAGTTCGCGCACCGCGACCGCCGGCGATCCGCGATACAGCCAGCCGCTTTTCAGGCGCTTGTTCGGCGGCACCAGGCTGCCGGCGGCGAGTATCACGTCGCTGTCGATCACCGCCTTGTCGAGCACGATCGCGCCCATGCCGATCAGCACGCGGTCGCCGACGGTGCAGGCATGCAGGATCGCGCCATGGCCGACGGTCACGTCCTCGCCGATGCTGAGTTCCAAGCCGCCGGGCGTGTACGGACCGTCGTGCGTGGCATGCAGCACCGCGTTGTCCTGCACGTTGCTGCGTGCGCCGACGGCCATTTTGTTGACGTCGCCGCGCAGCGCCGCGAACGGCCAGATCGACACGTCGTCGCCGAGCGTGACCGCGCCCTGCACCAGCGCGAGTTCGTCGATGTAGACCGCGTGGCCCAGCGTCGGCGAGATGCCCTGGTAGCTGCGAATCATGGTCTCAAGGGGGCAGCGGCGTGGTGGTAATGCCCGGCGTGTTCAGCCGGTTGACGTAGTTGGCGTCCGACCACTTGTTGAGAAACTCCTTGATGTGGTCGAGCACGTCGCTCTGGCCGCGCAGCCCCGGGCCGATCGACGCCAGCAGGCGCGGATGCGGCATCTTCGGATAGATGATGGTCTCCACCGGCCCGCCGGCGCGGCCGATGCTGGCGGCGAGGTTGCGGGTGCTGCTGACCTGCACGATCTCGTCGTCCTCGCCGGACATCAGCAGCATCGGCGGGTTGCGGCCGTCGGTGAACATGATCGGCTGCGACTGCTCGAACTTCTCCGGCGGGCCGAACAGATCGCGCAGCGTCGGGTCCACCAGCGGCAGGAAGTCATACGGGCCGGCCAGGCCGACCATGCCGCGCAGCCAGGTGCGCGATCCGCCGACGTCCTGCAAGTACTGCTCGTTCAGCGCCAGCATCGCGGCGATATGCGCGCCCGAGGAATGGCCCATCACGAAAATCTTCTTCGGGTCGCAGCCGTAGTCGGAGATATGGTCGCGTGTCCATTTGACGACGCGCGCGCCGTCCTGCACGAAGGCCGGAAAGCGCACCATCGGGTACAGGCTCACGTCCGGGATCACCGTGCAGTAGCCGATGCGCGCCAGCGCGCCACCGACGAACTCGTATTCGTCCTTGGTGCCGGTGGTCCAGCGCTTGCCGTAGAAGAACACCACGACCGGGCGCTTGGTCTGGTTGGCCGGCGTGTAGACGTCGAGCCGCAGATTCTTGACCGGGTCGTAGGGCATGTTCTGGGTGCGCTGGAAGTCCTTGGTGGACGTAAAGCTGTTCAGAACCTGCTCGCCGGAGCAGGCGCTCAGCGCGGCGAGCAGCGGCAGGCTCAGCCAGAGGCAAACGTTGCGGAAGGCGTGGGTCATCGGGTCGGGTTTGCTGGCACGGGCGCAGGGGCGCGCCCGAAGTCTCAATGTTAATTCATGTCGCCCTGCGCCACTTGTTCGCGCCTGAGCGCGCCCCCATGCTTCAGCACTCGTCACAAGAACTTTCGTAAACCATGACCCAGACCGCGAATCCGCTGCTAGCCGAGCGCCCCCTGAACCAGTTGCCGGATTTTGCGCAACTCGCGCCCGAGCAGGCCGAGCCGGCGCTGGACCAGTTGCTGGCCGCCAATCGCGCCGCGCTGGACCAGCTGCTGAGCAAGCAGGGCGAGCCGAGCTGGGCGACGCTGATCGAGCCGCTGGAGCAGATGGGCGAAGGCCTGGGCCAGATGTGGGGTCCGGTGTCGCATCTGTTCGGGGTGCGCGCGACCGCGGGTTGGCGCTCCGCCTACAACGCCTGCCTGCCGAAGATCACCGAGTACGGCCTGGAGTTGTCGCAGTCGGCGCCGCTGTGCGCGGCGTATCGCGCGATCGAGCAGCGCCCGGATTTCGCCGGGCTGTCGCCGGTGCGGCAGAAAGTGATACGCGATGCACTGCGCGACTTCCGCCTGTCGGGCATCGATCTGCCGGCCGACCAGCAGGCGCGCTACAAGGACATCGCGCTGCGCCTGTCCGAAATCCAGACCCAGTTCGAAGAACACTTGATGGACGCGATCCAGGCCTTCAGCAAGCACGTCACCGACGAGTCCCTGCTGGCCGGCATGACGGCGGCGGCCAAGAGCCAGGCGCAGGAAAAAGCCAGGGCCAAGAACCTGGACGGCTGGCTGCTGACGCTGGATTTCCCCAGCTTCGATGCGGTGATCACCTATTCGACCAACCGCGAGCTGCGCAAGGAGCTGTACACCGCGTTCACCACGCGCGCCTCCGATCAGGGCCCGCAAGCTGGCCAGTTCGACAACGGCCCGCTGATGCAGGAGATCCTCGCGCTGCGTCATGAGGAAGCCCGGCTGCTGGGCTTCGAGCACTACGCCGAGCTGTCGCTGGCGACCAAGATGGCCGACTCGGCCGACGAGGTCGAAGCCTTCCTGCTGGATCTGGCGCGCCGCGCGCGGCCGCAGGCGCTGGCCGAGCTAGCCGAGCTGCGCGCCTACGCCAAACAGCTCGACGGTCTCGACGAGCTGCAGCCCTGGGACACCGCGTATTACTCCGAGAAGCTGAAGGAAAGCAGCCTCGGCCTGTCGGATGAAGAGCTGCGCCCGTACTTCTCGCTGCCGAAGGTGCTGCAGGGCTTGTTCGGCGTGATCGAGAAGCTCTACGGCCTGCGCGCCGGGATCATCGAGAACGCCTCGGTCTGGCATCCGGACGTGCGCCTGTACGGTTTGAAGAATGCCGGTGGCGACATCGTCGGCCGCTTCTACCTCGACCCGTTCGCGCGCGAGGACAAGCGCGGCGGTGCCTGGATGGACGAATGCCACAACCGCCGCCGCAGCGCCGCGGGCCTGCAAGACCCGGTGGCCTACCTGGTCTGCAACTTCCGCCCGGCGGTAGCCGCCGACCAGCCGGCGCTGCTGACGCACGACGAGGTCGTGACCCTGTTCCACGAATTCGGCCACGGCCTGCATCTGCTGCTGACCCAGGTCGACGAGGCCTCGCTGGCCGGCATCCACGGCGTGGAGTGGGACGCGGTCGAGCTGCCCAGCCAGTTCATGGAGAACTGGTGCTATCACGAAGCGACGCTGCGCGGCTTCGCCCACCACTGGCAGACCGGCGAGCCGCTGCCGGACGCGCTGCTGCAAAAGCTGCTCGGCAGCCGCGTGTTCCAGACCGGGCTGATGACGGTGCGCCAGGTCGAGTTCGCGCTGTTCGACCTGCGCCTGCACCGCGACTTCGACCCGGCCATCGGTGCGCGCGTGCTGGAGACGCTGGACTCGGTGCGCGACGAGGTGTCGGTGCTGCGTCCGCCGGCTTTCAACCGCATGCCGATGAGTTTCAGCCACATCTTCGCCGGCGGCTACGCCGCGGGCTACTACAGTTACAAGTGGGCCGAGGTGCTGTCGGCCGACGCTTTCGCCGCGTTCGAGGAAAGCAACTTCGCCGCCGAGACCGGGCAGCGCTTCCGCGACACGATCCTGGCCAACGGCGGCTCGCGCGAAGCACGCGAGCTGTTCCGCGAGTTCCGCGGCCGCGATCCGCAGGTGGATGCGCTGCTGCGGCACAACGGGCTGGTGGCAGAAGCTGCGTAACGGCGTAACGGCGTAACGGCGTAACGGCGTAACGGGGTAGGTTGGGGTGAGCATGCGAACCCCAACATTCGTCCGCGCCGATGTTGGGGTTCGCTGCGCTCACCCCAACCTACGGAAAGCGGTCGGCGGCGGTTGGGGTTCGCGGTCGGCAGTTCGCTAAGCTAGCGGCCATGCCCCACGCCTACCCGCTGGTCCGCGACGTCCCCGCGCTGCAAAACAGCGCGCCCTTCGATCTGCTGGTCATCGGCGGCGGCATCTACGGTGCCTGGACCGCTTACGACGCCGCGCTGCGCGGGCTCAAGGTCGCGCTGGTCGAGAAGAGCGACTGGGGCAGCGGCACTTCGAGTGCGTCGAGCAAGCTGATTCACGGCGGCCTGCGCTATCTCGAGCATTTCGAATTCCAGCTGGTGCGCCATGCGCTGGCCGAGCGTCGGGTGCTGACCGATATCGCGCCGCATCTGGTGCGGCCGCTGCGGTTCATGGTGCCGGTGTGGAAAGGCGCCCGGGTCGGCATGTTCCAGATGTCGGCGGGCCTGACACTGTACGATTTTCTCGCGGGCCGCGATCAGCCGGTCGCCCGGCACAAGTCCTACTCAAAATCCAAGCTGCTGCGGCTGCATCCCTACCTGCGCGAAGCCGGGCTCAAGGGCGGCCTGTCCTACGGCGACTGCCAGGAAGACGATGCGCGGATGACGCTGGCGGTAGTCGCAGCAGCTCAACAGGCTGGCGTCGTGGTCGCCAATCGCGTCGCCGCGACGCGGCTGCTGAAGGACGGAGACAGGATCGTCGGTGCGACGCTGCATGATCTGCTCGGCGATACGAGCTTCGATCTGCGGGCCGCAGCGGTGGTCGCCGCCGCCGGCCCCTGGGCGCAGGCGCTGATCGGCCGCGAAGCGCCGAAGGTCAAGCTGGTCAAGGGCGTGCATCTGGTGATGCCGGCGATCCCCGGCTGCAGTGATGCCTTCCTGTTCACCGCACCGCAGGACGGCCGCGTCTACTTCGTCATTCCCTGGTATGGCCGCACGCTGCTCGGCACCACCGAATCCGAAGTCAGCGATCCTAAGCAGGCCGTTGTCACCGGGGCCGAGGTCGCCTACCTGCTCGAGGCCGCGCGCGCTGCACTGCCGCAACTTGGCTGGACCGAGCAGCAGGTGCAAGGCCGCTTCGCCGGCGTACGCACCCTGCAGGCGGACGAGGAGGACAGCTTGTCGGCGGTCACGCGCGAGTTCGTCGTGCTGCAGCCCTCGCCGGGACTGGTGCTGCCGATCGGCGGCAAGTACACGACTTCGCGCGTCGATGCCATCGAGATCGTCGATGCGGTAATGCGCACGCTCGGCCGCGGCCGGCATCCGTCGACGACGCACGATCATCCGCTGCCCGGCGCGCCGCCGGCGCGTGGCTTCGATGCCTGGCTCGTGAACGCCAGCACGCGCCTGCGGCAGCATGGCGTCGATGCAGCCGCAGCGATACAGCTCGCGCTGCGGCATGGGCAGCGCGTCGAACGAATCGCCGAGCTTTTGGTCGAACAACCGGCGTGGTCTGCGCGGGTTGTTGCGCAAGCCGAGTTCATCGACGCCGAAATCGTGCTGGCCGCGCGCGAAGAAATGTGTTTTTCCTTAGACGATTTGTTGCGCCGCCGCATGCCGTTGACCTTGCTGACCCCGCTCGCGAAGGCCGATTTACAGCAAATCGCCACGCTATTCGGCGAGCAATTGAAATGGACCGCCGATCAACGGCAGTTGGCAGTCGACGAAATGCGCTCACGCTGAACGTTGCTGCCGCAATCAGGATTTCCTCTGTGCGCACAAGGCCTTGTCAGCATCGTGACGGGTAAGTCGTGAGTGTGATTTTTTTGTTGCCGTGCTGTGACATTGCTCCGAGACTCCGCGCCACATAAGTGGCTGTGTCTGGTTTTTCAGCGCAGCCGATTGGGACAAGAAGTCCTTTGTGCGATGAGGAGAGGCTCAATGTTCGTACGAAACGCATTCGCCGCGTTGGCTGTTGTGTGCGCGCCGCTGTTTCTGTCCGCCTGTGGCGGCGGGGGTAATGAATCCACCGATGACAATGCCGGTCTGAAGACCGGCGTTTTTTCGCTGTTCGATCCGGTGGCCGCCAGCGCCACGGTGCCTTTCCCGTTCGACGGATTCTTCTCCGGCTCGACCGACGGCACGCTCAATATCCCGAACAGCAGCGGCGCGCCGTTCGTGACCCAGGCGAACCTGCAGGACGGTTTCTCGACCAGCGCGTCGATGTTCACCGACATGCTCGGCACGCTCGACTACTCGACGTTGAGCGCCGGCCTGCTGGTGATCAACACCGCGACCGGCGCGGTGCTGACGCCGGGCGTCGACTACACCACGCAAGCTTCGGTCGCGATCTCGACCAATCCGCTGTCGGGACAGGACGAGCCGATCAGCGCGTTCCGCTCGCGCGTGCTGATCGAGCCGCTGAAGCCGCTGTCTGCGCAGACCCGCTACGTGGTCGTGCTGACGCCGGCGCTGAAGAGCCTCGACGGCGTGCCGGCCGCGCCCAGCGAGCTGTTCAAGGTAGTGCGTTCGGGGACGCCGGTCGCCGATCAGACGGTCGGCGCGCTGACCGCGCTGAGCGCCGCGCAGAAAGCCACGCTGGAGACGGTCCGCACTTCGCTGATCCGCCCGATCGTGACCCAGCTCGCCGGCTTCGGCCTGAGCGAAGAGCAGATCGTGCTGACCTGGAGCTTCACCACGCAGTCGATCGGCAACACGCTGAAGCATCTGCAGGCGAACGCAGTGGCCAGCCAGATCGCGGCGAAGAATACCGGCGCGACGCTGGCGAATTTCAACGCCGCGCTGCCGCCGATCGCGAACGTCTACTTCGGTACCGTGAAGCTGCCGTACTACCTGGCGACGCCGGGCACGACGGCCGCGACCGTCACCGATCCGCTGACCAAGTACTGGCTGGCCGACGCTGCCAAGCCCGATACCACGCAGAGCTTTCTCGGCCAGGTTCCCTGCGGCGCGTTCGTGACCGCGAGCACCGGTTTGTCGCCGAGCGAATCGACCACCGCCTGCTTCCCCGATCCGGTCAAGCGCAGCGACGTCACCGTGCCGGTGCTGATCACCGTACCGAATGCGAGCAGCGGCAAGACCATGCCGGCCAACGGCTGGCCGCTGGTGATCTTCCAGCACGGCATCACCGGCAACCGTTCGCAGATGCTGGCGCTGGCACCGGCGCTGACGCTGGCGGGTTTCGCGGTGGTATCGATCGACCTGCCGCTGCACGGCCTGCCGCCGGACAGCCCGCTGCGCATCGCCGGCGTGTCCGAACGCACTTTCGATCTGGACCTGTCGAACAACACCACCGGCGCTTCGGGCCCGGACGGTGTGGTCGATCCCTCGGGCACTTACTTCATCAATCTTTCCAGCCTGATCACCAGCCGCGACAACATCCGCCAGGCCGTGTCCGACCTGATCGTGGTGGCGAAGTCGGCCGGCGGGACGATTCTGGTCAATACCGCTGGCTCGCCCGACGGCAACAAGTTCGATGCCACGCAGCTGCGCTTCGTCGGCCACTCGCTCGGCGGCATCGTCGGCGGCACGCTGCTCGGCGTGAACACCGAGATCGGCGCGGCGACGCTGGCCATGCCCGGTGGCGGCATCGCCAAGCTGCTCGACGCCTCGGTCAGCTTCGGTCCGCGCATTTCCGCTGGCCTGGCCGCCAGCGGCCTGATCGAAGGCACCGACAACTACGAGACTTATCTGCGCTTTGCGCAGACGCTGGTGGATTCGGCCGATCCGATCAACTACGCCGCCAGCGCAATCGATCTGCATGCCATCCACATGATCGAAGTGGTCGGCAGCGATACCTCGCCGGCCGACCAGGTGGTGCCGAACAATGCACCGGCCAACGCCGGCACGAGCAGCAACGACAAGGTGACGATCACCGGCTTCCTGTCGGGCACCGATCCGCTGTACCAGCAGATGGGCCTGACGCCGCATGTGTACGACGGCAGCGCCGATGTGCAGTTCGGCGAGGCCGCGCACGGCAACGTCGTGCAGTTCACCACCGGCGATCACGCCTCGATCCTGAGCCCGGCCGCGTCGGCCGCCGCCACCTCGGAAATGCAGAAAGAGACCGCGAGTTTCCTGGCCAGCAACGGCCTGTGCCTGCCGATCGGAGGGTCCTGCCAATGACAAGCGCAGCGACCGCTACCCACGGCAACTCATCTCATAAGGACAGGCACATGAACCGCACCCAATCTCCCCGTCTGCGCAGGACCAGCGTTGCACTGGCTGCCGCCGCGTTCGGCTGCAGCTTCGCGCCCGCCGTCCAAGCGCTCGACTATTCCGCCAACGGCGTCGAACTGCGCGTCGACAGCCGGCTTTCGGTCGGTGCCGCCTGGCGCGTGGCCGATCGCGACCCGAACAACATCGGTATCAGCAATGGCGGCAAGGCCTATTCGACCAATGGTGACGACGGCAATCTGGCCTTCGACAAGGGCGACCTGGTGGCCTCGCCGATCAAGCTGACCAGCGACGCGACGCTGACCTGGCGCGACTACGGCATCTTCGTGCGCGGCAGCTACGTCTACGACCCGACGCTGCAGCAGAAGCAATACTTCAACCCGGCCAACTACGGCCAGCCCGGCAAGGAAGCGCCGGCCTCGGAATACCACGACAAGACCGACATCGTGCGCGACCGCCTGGGTCACGACGGCAGCCTGCTGGATGCCTATTTCTACGGCAGCAACTCGATTCTCGATCGCACGCTGAGCTACAAGATCGGCCGCCAGATTCTGAACTGGGGCGAATCGACCCTGGTGCAGAACGGCCTCAACTCGCTGGTGTCGGCCGATGCGAACAAGCTGCGCGTGCCGGGCTTCGAGATCAACGAAGCGGTCAAGCCGGTCGGCATGGTCAGCGCGTCCTACGACATCATCGAGAATGTCAGCCTGGAAGGCTTCTACCAGTTCGAGTGGCGCCGCAGCGATCCGGACGCGGCCGGCAGCTTCTGGGAGACCAACGACTTCGTCGGCGCCGGTGGCACGCGCGCCAACATCAGCTTCGCGATCCCGGGCGAGAACGACATCGGCAGCACCGTGCCGCACGGCGAAGACCGCCTGGGCAAGGACAGCGGCCAGTTCGGCGCTGCACTGCACTTCTACATCCCGCAGCTCAACGGCATCGACCTGTCGCTGTACGCGGCCAAGTACAACAGCCGGCTGCCGCTGGTCAGCGGCCACTCGGCGACCGAGCCGCTGAAGCCTTTCGGCGGTGACTACTTCCTGGAGTATCCGGACGACATCAAGATGGTCGGCGCCTCGTTCAACTCGACCCTGCCCTGGGGCCTGGCGCTGCAGGGCGAGTACAGCCTGAAGAACGGCCAGCCGCTGCAGATCGACGACGTCGAAATCCTGCTGACCGGCCTGGGCATTCCGAGCCAGCTGAACCGCACGCTGGGCGGCGCGTCCGGCAACCAGTATCTGAAAGGCTATCGCCGCAAGGACGTGTCGCAGGCCGACGTCGCGCTGACCCGCGTGTTCGGCCCGAACTCTCTGCTGCGCAACGATCAGACGATCCTGGTCGCCGAGTTCGCCTACGACTACGTGCATGATCTGCCGCCGACCAGCGAGCTGCGCTTCGACGCGCCAGGCACTTATCTGCCGGGCTACGACGCGGCAACCGACGGCGCCGTGCGCGCGGGCTTTCTGCACAACCGCGGCAAGGTCGATCCCAGCGATCCGGATGGCCGCGACGATCTGCCGGCGGAGACCAACAGCTACGCGACCTCGACTTCGTATGGCTACAAGCTGATCGCGCGGCTGAGCTACAACAACGCGATCGGCGCGGTCGCGCTGAACCCGACGATCCGCTTCGACCACGACCTGCACGGCTACACGCCGCAGCCGCTCGGCAACTTCGTCGAAGACCGCAAGATGCTCAGCGTGTCGGTGGGCTGGACCTACCACGCGGCCTGGAGCGGCGACGTCGGCTACGTCAACTACTTCGGTGGCGCCGACCAGAACCTGATGTCGGATCGCGACTACGTCGAGGCCAGCGCCGGCTATTCGTTCTGATCAATGCGGGATCGTTTGTCGCAGGGCCTCTCATCCTGCGAAAAGGCCGGGCTCGTGCCCGGCCTTTTTTTGCATGGTTCCCGCCGATCAAACCGCCGTCGCTAGCTGGAACTGTAGGAGCGGTCCTTGACCGCGATTGTGCCGGTTCAGCCTCAATCGCGGACAAGGTCCGCTCCTACAGTTCCGCGAACCGGGCGCCTGTGCTGATCGATCACGGGTTGCCGGGTTCTTGTTTTGTGGGCATGGTTCTACAGCGTGAACAACGACATGAAATCCCACATCGCCTCGGTCGCGTCGAGGTTCTGGGTGGTCGTGCCCAGCCAGGGCTGCGGGGCTACCGGCTCGCCGCCGGGCCAGGCGTGGCCGCCGCCGACGATGGTGAACAGGCGCACGGCGCCGCCGCTGCTGCAGTCCCAGTTCTCGCTGAGCTCGATCGAGGTGCCGTCGTCCACCTCCGGCGGCAGCGAGCTGTCCTGGCGCGAAGCCGGGTTGCAGCCGTGGATGCCGGACCAGCGCGCGAAGTTGGCCTCGGCCGAGAGCATGCCCAGCGGGGCGTCGTAGTTCACGACCGGATCGTCGGTGCCGGCGAAATAGACCACGGGCACGGCGCGTTTCGGCGCGCAGGCCGCCGACTGCGTATTGCGCAGCGTCGCCGCGTCGATGGCGGCGGCGGCGATCAGCTCCGATTGTTCGCAGATGAAACGCTCGGTCATGAAGCCGCCGTTGGACATGCCGGCCATGTACACGCGCTGCGGATCCACCGGATAGGCGCTGCTCATGTGCGCGATGACCTTGACCAGAAAATCGACATCGCCGCTGGACGGCGAGGACGAGGGATCGTCGTCCCAGCGCCGGGCCGTGCCTTCGGGCAGCACGATCCAGGCGCCGTACTCGGCCGCCAGCCGTCCGGCGCGAGTCAGATTGGCCATGGTTTCGGCGTTGCCGTTGGAAAAATGCAGCAACACGATCAGCGGTGCCTTTTCCGGGCTCACGTTCTGCGGCTCGATGATGATCAAAGGCCGCGACACGCCCCGGTGCTCGACCGAGTCGGTGACCGCGATCGTGCCCTCGGTGGGCATCAGGTATTGCTGGCCCAGGCGCGTGAGGCTATAGCCGAGGGCGCCCAGCGACTGCGTGAGCGATCCGTCGAGGACGCCGGAAATCTGGCCGAGGCTGCCCCCCAGGTTCTGGCCGAACTGGCCGAGGCTGCCGCCCAGGTTCTGGCCAAACTGTCCGAGAGCGCCGCCGAGGTTCTGGCCGAGCTTGTCGAGACTGTCGCCGAGCCCGGCTCGGGCGGGCATGGCAAAAATGAGGCTCAGCGTCAGCAGCGCGGCCCATCGGCGGATTGCAGGCATGGTTTTATCTCTCGGATACAGCGGTTCTCCCTGGATGAACCGGCTGTCTGGTTTTTGACCGGCGGCACTTTAACGCAGTGCGTACGGCCTGACCATGCGGGCCGGTAACGGCGCCCGCAGTCCGAACCCGGCCCTCAACTCTCCGGAAACTCGGAGAACCGGCGTTCGATCACGCCGAGCAGCCCGAGTAGGCTAAACCCAGCGCTTTGCCTGGCCTTCTGCGCTGGGTTTCCGCTGCGCTGCAACCCAGCCTACTTGCTCTGCGACGGCTTCTTCGAACGAGTCGGGTAGGCTGGGTTGAGGAACGAAACCCAGCACTCAGCGGCGCGCGGCGTTACTTGCAGGGCTATAGCGAAAACTGCGAAAAGAACGCCCACATCGCCTCGGTGGCGTCGAGGTTCTGGGTGGTGCGGCCGATCGATAGCGTGCCCGCGCTGCCCGGCCAGGCGTGACCGCCGCCGACGATGGTGAACAGACGCACGGCTCCGCCGCTGCTGCAGTCCCAGTTCTCGCTGAGCTGAATCGAGGTGCCGTCGTCGACGCTCGGTGCCAGCGCACTATCCTGGCGCGAAGCCGGATCGCAGCCGTGGATGTCGGACCAGCGCTGGAACGTGGCCTGTGCGGGCAGCATCGTGATCGGGTGGGAATAGGGCACGAGCAGGTCCTGGGTGCCGGCGAAATGCAGCATCGGCACCGCCCGCGACGGCGCGCAGGCATGATCCTGCGAGATGCGCAGCGTCGCCGCGTCGACCGCGGCTGCGGCGATCAGCTCCGGTCTTTCGCAGGCGAAGCGCTCGGTCATGAAGCCGCCGTTGGACATGCCGGCCATGTAGACCCGCCGCGGATCGATGGGGTAGGCGCTGCTCATGTGAGCGATGACCGCGGCCAGAAAGTCGACGTCGTCGCTGGACGGTGAGATCGCCGGATCGTCGCTCCAGCGGCGGTGGCTGCCCTCGGGCAGCACGATCCAGGCGCCGTGCTCGGCCGCCAGACGCCCGGCCCGGGCCAGGTTGGCCATGATCTCGGCATCGCCGCCGGAGAAATGCAGCAGCACGATCAGCGGCGCCTTCTCCGCGCTCGCCACCGCCGGTTCGATGATCAGCAGCGGCCTGGCGACGCCCTGATGCTCGACTGCGTCGGCGATGGCGACGGTGCCTTCGGTCGGCTCCAGGGATTCCTGAGCCATGCGTGTCAGCACATAGCCCAGCGTGCCGGAGAGGTTCTCGAAAGCCCCGCTCAAAATCTCGCCGACTTGTTCAACCGCGCCGCCGAGGTCGGCGTGCGCGGGCATGGCCATGCCGAGCGCGAGCAGCGCAGCGGCCGTTTTACGTGGTGCAGACATCGCGTTCCCTGCGTATACCGGCCGTTCACGAGCGAAGCGGCCATCTTCCGATCCATAGAAAGGTAAGCAGTCTAACTCGGCACCGCGTGCGATGCCGGGGCCGGTCTGAAACAATGGCGGCATGAAGCTCAACCCCACCCAGCTCGGCGCCGCGCTGGCGCGCAGCCTGGCGCCGGTCTACGTGGTCGCTGGCGACGAGCCGCTGCTGATCCAGGAGTCGCTGGACGCGATCCGCGCCGCCGCCCGCAAGCGCGGCTTTCATGAGCGCGAAGTCCTGGACGTCGACAAGTCTTTCGACTGGTCTCGTGTGGCCCAGGCTTGCGACAGCCTGTCGCTGTTCGCTTTGCAGCGCATCGTCGAGCTGCGCATGCCCAATGGCGCGCCCGGCACCGAGGGCAATGCGGTACTGCAGAAGCTGGCCGAGCGGCCGCCGCAGGACGTGCTGTTCATCGTCGTCTGCGGCGCGCTGGAGACCAAGCAGCGCAACAGCGCCTGGTTCGCGGCGCTGGAGACGGCCGGCGCCAGCGTCTATGCCTGGCCGATCGCCAGCGCCGAGGTCGCGCCCTGGCTGGACGGCCGGCTGCGCGCCGCCGGCCTGAAGCCGGACGCCGAAGCGCTGCAGCTGCTGGCCGAGCGCACCGAGGGCAATACGCTGGCCGCGGCGCAGGACATCGCCAAGCTCGCGCTGCTGTTCCCGAATGCGGCGATCGGCGTCGAGCAGGTGCGCGAGGCGGTGGCCGACAGCGCCCGCTTCGACGCCTTCGACCTGACCGAGCGCATGCTCGGCGGCGACGCGGCCGGCGTGGTCCGCAGCCTCGGCCATCTGCGCCAGGAGGGCGTCGAGGTGCTGGAGCTGCTCGGTGCGCTGAGCTACTGCCTGCGCCAGTGGGCCAACGTCCAGGCCGCGTTCGCCGCCAGCGGCGACGTGCAGCGCGCCTGCGAGGCGGCCTACGTGCCGCGTCCGCGCCAGGCGCCGTATCAGAAAGCCCTGCGCCGCACCCGGCTGCCGCAGATCTACGGCTGGATGCGCAGGACCGCGGTGATCGACCAGCTGGCCAAGTCCACCGGCGGCAAGGAACAGGCCTGGGAAGAGTTGCTAACATTGGTCATGGCGGCGGCCGGGTCGGCGCCGAAGCTTCCACAAGCCGCAGTCCAACGAGCATGAACGCGCAGGCGGTAAAAATCGCAAGCAAGACCAGCCAGGATGAGGTCCTGCATTACATGCGCGAACGCGGCGAGCGCGCTCGCGCGGCCGCGCGTCATATCGCGCGTGCCGACACCGGCACCAAGAATGCGGCGCTGTTCGCGCTGGCGCAGCTGCTGGTGGACGACAGGCGCGCAATCCTGGCGGCGAATGCCGAAGACCTGCGTGCCGGCCGCGCCGCCAGGCTGGATGCGGCGATGCTGGATCGTCTGGAGCTCAACGACAGCCGGATCGAGACGATGGCCGAGGGCGTGCGCCAGGTTGCCGCGCTGCCCGACCCGATCGGCGAGATGACCGACATGAAAATGCGTCCGTCCGGCATCCAGGTCGGCCGCATGCGCGTGCCGCTGGGCGTGGTCGGCATCATTTACGAATCGCGCCCGAACGTGACCGCCGAGGCCGCGATCCTGTGCCTGAAATCCGGCAACGCGGCGATCCTGCGCGGCGGCTCCGAGGCGATCAACTCCAACCAGGCGATTGCGCGCTGCATCCAGCGCGCGCTGCGCGACGCCGGGCTGCCGGAAGACGCGGTGCAGATCCTGACGATCACCGATCGGCGCGCGGTCGGCGCGATGGTGACGATGCCGGAATACATCGACGTGGTGATTCCGCGCGGCGGCAAGGGCCTGGTCGCCGCCGTTTCCAATGGGGCGCGTGTGCCGGTGATCAAGCATCTGGACGGCATCTGCCACGTGTACATCGACGCCGACGCCGACGTCGAGAAAGCGATCGCGGTCTGCGTCAATGCCAAGACCCAGCGCTACGGCACCTGCAATACGATGGAGACCCTGCTGGTCGATGCGCCGATCGCCGAGCGCGTGCTGCCGCGCCTGGCCCAGATCTACCGTGAAGCCGGCGTCGAGCTGCGCGCCTGCGAGCGCACGCGGCGCATTCTGGCCGATGCCAAGCCGGCCACCGAGGCGGACTGGGCCGAGGAATATCTGGCGCCGATCCTGTCGGTGAAAATCGTCGACGGTGTCGACGCCGCAATGACGCACATCGCGCGCTATGGCTCGGCCCATACCGACGCGATCGTCACCGAAAACTACACGCGCGCGCGCCGCTTCCTGCGCGAAGTCGATTCGGCCTCGGTGATGGTCAATGCCTCGACGCGCTTCGCCGACGGCTACGAATACGGCCTGGGCGCCGAGATCGGCATCAGCACCGACAAGTTCCACGCGCGCGGCCCGGTCGGCCTCGAGGGCCTGACTTCGCAGAAGTGGGTGGTGCTCGGCGATGGCAACGTCCGCTGAACGCCGCCGGCTCCGGAACGGACGCATTGCGGCGTCACGCCCTCCTTGTGTACTGCTGGTACACGGCGTCGCTTGTTCCTTGCACTGCGCCCGTTCCGGAGCCGGCGGCTCCGCGCATTGGCTGGCATTCCTGCGAATGAGGCTCGGGCGCTGAACGCTCCGTTCGGCATTTTTGGCGGCACCTTCACGCCCATTCACAACGGGCACCTGCGGCTCGCGCTGGAACTCAGGGAGCGCCTGGCACTGGAATCGGTGCGGGTAATCCCGAGCGCCCAGCCACCGCATCGCGAAGCGCCGCAGATCAGCGCGCAGCGGCGCATGGAATGGGTGCAGCTGGCGCTGGAGAACGAGCCGGCGCTGATCGCCGACGATTGCGAGCTGCGCCGCGCCGGGCCTTCGTACACGCACGACACGCTGGCGGCGCTGCGCGGGGAATTCCCGGATCGCCCACTGGTACTGTTGCTCGGCGACGACGCGGCCAATCAGTTTCACACCTGGCATCGCTGGCGCGAGATCATCGATCTGGCGCACCTGGTGTTCGTCGAGCGGCCCTACGAGCCGCCGGCGCCAGCGGCAGAACTGCTCGCGCATCTGCGTGGCCGCCGCGCGCCCAGCCATGTGGCGCTCAGCCAGCAGCTTGCAGGCTTGTGGACCTCGGCCAACATCCCGCCGCTGGCGATCTCTTCAACTCGTGTCCGCCGTCTGCTGAAGGCGGGACGATCGGTACGCGGCCTCGTCCCCGAGTCCGTGATTGCTTCATTCACTCATAAGGACATCAGCCTTCTCACACACGATGAAGACCCAGCCACTGACTGACGTTGCCCGCAGCGCGCTCGAAGACTTGAAAGCCATCGATCTCAAGATTCTCGACGTGCGCGGCCTAACCACCATTACCGACGTGATGATGATCTGTACCGGCACGTCCAACCGACACGTGGTGTCGTTGGCGCGCAATGTATTCGACATGGCCAAGGAAGCCGGCTACCAGCCCCTGGGTATCGAAGGTCTGGACGAGGGCGAGTGGGCGCTGGTGGATCTGGGCGATGTCGTGGTGCATGTGATGCAGACGCAGACGCGCGCGTTCTACCAGCTCGAAAAGCTGTGGGACATGAGCGAGCCGCGTTCCAAAGTCGCCAACGGCTAGCGGTTCACGACTGTGCGGCTGCGCCTGATCGCGGTCGGTGGCCGCATGCCCGACTGGGTGCGGACTGCGTTCGACGATTATGTGCGCCGCTTGCCGCGCGAGCTGCGGATGGAGCTGGTCGAGATTCCGCTCGCGGCGCGCGGCAAGAACGCCGACATCGCGCGCGCGCGCCAGATCGAAGGCGAGCGCGTGCTGAAGGCGCTGCCCGATGGCCTGCGCACGGTCGCGCTCGACGAGCGCGGCGCCAGCTGGAGCAGCCTGGATCTTGCCGATCAGCTCAAACGCTGGCAGCAGGACGGCCGCGATGTCGCGCTGCTGGTCGGCGGCCCCGACGGCCATGCGCCGGACGTGCTGAAACGCGCCGAGCAGAAATGGTCGCTGTCGCCGCTGACCCTGCCGCATGCGCTGGTGCGCGTGCTGATCGCTGAGCAGATCTATCGCGCGACGACACTGATCGCGGGGCATCCGTATCACCGGGCCTGACCGCCCTCGATCGTGACCGCACTGTAGGAGCGGACCTTGTCCGCGATTGTGCCGGTGAGGCCTCAATCGCGGACAAGGTCCGCTCCTACAGTTGGGTTCAGATGCCTCGGTTGCGCATTGACGGTACACCTCGGCAACAGGATTGCCGACCTACGGCGGATGCACCAGCGCCGCCAGTTCGGTGCGGCTGAATACGCCCAGCTTGCGGTACACCCGATACAGATGATTGGCGACCGTCGATGGCGCGACGCCGATTTTCTTCGCGGCCTGTTTGAACGACATTCCCTGTGCGACGGCGTTGACCACCTCGCGCTCGCGCACCGTCAGCCGGTCGAGCGGGCCCGCGGTCCAGAGGTGAACCAGGAACAGATCGCCGAGCGCCTCGCATTTGACGCCGAGCGTGCCGACCAGCCCGGTGGAGCCGGCTTCCGGCAACGGGAAAGGCAGCGCCTGCGGCGGCTGCGGATGCGGATAATGGGTTTCCAGCAGATCCAGAAAACGCGGCTGCGCCTCGTGGAACAGGCCGGTGCTGTCGACGACCGCCGCGCCGCTGCCGGGCGGGCGATCGCTGCGATGCAGCTCGTAGACGAAGAACACATGCGAGGCGGCGTTGAACAGGTGATAGGTAATGCGCCGCTGCCATTCCTTTTCCTGCGCGCTGAACTGCTCGTCAGGATTTTTGCGGTACAGCGTCACCAGGCTGTACAGGCCGCTGCGGCGCTCCAGGTGGCCGGTCGACAGGATCCGCTCGATCCCATGCGGCTGGAAAACCCGCCGATAGACCTCGGTCTTGTGGAAAGCCTCGTCCGACAGCACGCTGGCCATGTCCACCGGCTGCTCGAGGTTGGCCATGATGCGCGGGAGCAAGGGATTGATCTGGTGCGTGGCCTCGAGCTGCGACGGAAATTCTTCCGGCAGGCCGACGATGGTGCGGGTATGGAAGCGCCCCTGTGCGGCGCTGCCGCTGCCCCAGAGCGCGCCGTCGTGCGGAATCACCCGCGCCAGCGTTTCCAGCGCCCAGGCGCGGTAGCGCTCGGGCGCGATCGCCAGGCCGGATCGATACAAGCGCGCGATGTAGCGATCGACCTTGAGGTCGGCCGGCTCCGAGGATGCGGGGGATTCGACAGCTGCCGACACCGGGATTCCCATTTTGAATTGTCTGGTCGGATGGTCTGGTGATCAATGTAGCAGCGCGGCATGGTCCGTATGTAGGCTACTAATGACCAGTCACGCTCCGTTAAGGTTGCGCTCATCCGTTACCGAAAGACTGGGCGACCTTTTTTCGTCGGAGCGGGACTTTATGCGTCAGTTGATCGTAGCGGTGCTGTCGATGGTTTTCGTGTGTTCGGCGGTGGTGGCGGTTGCTCAGTCCGAGCCGACTCCAGTCGAGCCGCCCGCCGACGAGGCCGCGACCACCGGTGGTCAGCCGGTCAGCCAGGACACGTACAGCCCCGATGAAATCGTCTCGAAAGGCCGCGACTTTTTCGGCGCCACCACCGAAGGCTTCGCCAAGGCGATCGAGAAGGTTTTTGCCGAGCAGGGCCGGCCCAATGCCTACATCGTCGGTGAAGAGGGCAGCGGCGCGATCGTGGTTGGTCTGCGTTACGGCAAGGGCACGCTGAACTACAAGGGCGGCGGTGGCCTGCCGCTGTACTGGCAGGGTCCGTCGGCCGGCTGGGACTTCGGCGGCAATGCCAGCAAGGTGTTTACGCTGGTCTACAACCTGCGCACCACCAACGAGATGCTGCAGCGCTTTCCAGGCGTCGACGGCAGCCTGTATATCGTCGGCGGCATCGGCGTGAACTATCAGCGCAGCGGCGACATCACGCTGGCGCCGATCCGCACCGGCGTCGGCCTGCGCGCTGGCGCCAGCATCGGCTATCTGCACTACACGCTGAAGCGTTCGCTGATTCCGTTCTGAGCGGTGTTGGGGTTCGCGTTGCTCACCCCAACCTACAATGTTCCGCTCGTAGGTTGGGGTGAGCGCAGCGAACCCCAACATCAAGCCGGGCCGATGCGCTTGACGAAATGAAACGAGCTGACGTGCATGCGCTCGCGGAAATAGAAGCGATGCGCGTCGGTCCTCTGGGTTCCAGAGTCCAGCGTAAGCCACTCGCATTGCATCAGCACGGCCTTGTCGGCGCACCAGTCGAGCAGGGCCTTGCCGGCTCCGCTGGAACGCGATGCCGGGTCGGTCACCAGATCGTCGACATACAACGCGCGGCGATACGCCGTGTTGACGATCAACCTCCAGACCATGACGGCGACCACACGGTCGCCGTCGGCGGCGACCGCCATGCGTCCCCCGTGTTCAAAGACTTGCTGCAGGCAGTCGGCATAGCGCTCGGGCAGGGCGGGCCGCAGTTGGCGATGTACGGTCTCGGAGCGCAGCAACCAGTCCTCATGGATCAGGATGCCGGTGTCGTCGGTGACCGCAATCACCGGGTAAGCGTGTTGTTTCATCCGCATAAGCCCTATTTTTCCCTTTGGAAACAGATTAAAGGAACTGCGCGCGGCCGTCGCGGTCTGAACCCTTGCCCAGGGCAATACCGCTGAACCTGGTGTTTGCTAGACTGCGGTTTCGGTGTAACGCCACGTAACAAGACACGTAACAAGAGAGGATGTCATGAAGGATCTGCAGACCCAGTACCGCGGCCCGGGTATCGATGCCGGTTTTGGCCGCGCCGGTGCGGTGACGCCAGCGCAGAGGGTCCTGCGCCAGACCTACAGCCTGCTGTCGCTGACGCTGCTGTTCAGCGCCGCGATGGCCGGGGTGTCGATGGCACTCCATGTTCCCTACGGGCTCAGCCTGATGTGCTCGCTGGTGTCGATGGGCCTGTTGTGGTTCGTCGTGCCGCGCACCGCCAATTCCGAAGCGGGCATTTGGGTCGTGTTCGGCGTGACCGGACTGCTCGGCTTCGGCCTCGGCCCGATCATCAACATGCACCTGAAGATGGCCAACGGTCCGCAGACCGTGATGATGGCGCTTGGCCTGACCGGTGCGATCTTCGTCGGCCTGTCCGCCTACGCGGTGAAGACGCGCCGCGATTTCAGTTTCATGCGCGGCTTCCTGGTCGGCGGCATCATCCTCGCGTTCACGCTGAGCATCGGCCTGTTGATCGCGTCGTTCTTCGGCGTGTATCTGCAGCCGCTGTCGCTGGCGATCTCGGCGATGTTCGCGCTGCTGATGTGCGGCATGATCCTGTATCAGACCGGCGATATCATCAACGGCGGCGAGACCAACTACGTGCTCGCGACCGTGTCGCTGTACCTGTCGATCTACAATTTGTTCCTCAGCCTGCTGCAGCTTCTGGGCTACGCCAACAGCGACGATTGATTGCCTGCGAGCTTCAACAAAAGCCCCGCGAAAGCGGGGCTTTTTCGCGTCTGTAGGTCGGCAATCCCTTGCCGACGTGTACGGTCGATGCGCAATGACTGCCTCACGTCGGCAAAGGATTGCCGACCTACGGTTCAGGCCCGGATTGCGATGCGGAAGAATCGCATCGCGTTGTCCGTGGTGATGTTCGCCAGCTCGTCTTCATCGACACCGCGCGCCGCGGCGATCGTGCGCAGCACGTAGATCAGATAGCCCGGCTCGTTGCGGCGATGCGCGGCTTTGGGCGCGGTGCGCGGCAGCAGGTACGGTGCGTCGGTTTCGATCAGCAGGCGATCGGCGGGGATGCCGCGCACCGCGGCCAGCAGATGGCGGCCGCGGCGTTCGTCGCAGATCCAGCCGGTGATGCCGATGTGGCAGTCGAGCCGCAGGTAATCGGCGAGCGCTTCGGTGGTGTCGGTGAAGCAGTGCACCACGGCGTCGGCGAGTTGGCTGCGGTAGTCGCGAAGAATCGCGAAAAAATCCGGGTGCGCATCGCGCTGATGCAGGAATACCGGCAGTTTCAGCTCCACTGCGAGATCGAGCTGGGCGGTGAACGCGCGGCGCTGGGCTTCGCGCGGCGACAGATCGCGAAAATAATCCAGGCCGCATTCACCCATCGCCAGCACCCCGGGCTGCGATGCGAGCCTGCGCAGCGCTTCTGCGAGCGCCTCGTTCCAGTCGCTGGCGTGATGCGGGTGCAGGCCGGCGGTGGCATACAAAAAACCAGGGTGCGCGGCCGCCAGCGTCGCCGCGGCCTGCGAGCTTTCCGCCGAACTGCCGGTGACGACGATCGCGCCGACGCCGGCATGCTGCGCGCGCGCCAGCACCGCCGGCAGATCCTGCCCGAAGCTCTCATGCGCCAGATTGGCGCCGATGTCGATGAGCTTCACTACCGCGGACTCAGCGCGCGCCGGGAGCCGTGCAATCCTGGCGGCCGAGCACGCGCTGCTCGAGGCGCCGGCCTGTGCCGCTCTGCAAATCGAGCACCGAGATCAGCTTGAAGTCCACGAGCCGGTCAGCTGAGTCGGCGGAGCGATCCGCGTTCCAGCGCTGGCACAGATACTCCGACCAGCGCGCACGCGTTGCCGCGAGTTGCGGCTGCGCCATCTGCCGGCGGAACGCGCGCCAGCGCACGCCGTCGTCGCGCGCCGCGCCCGGTTCGTCGAAGCGCAGCGCGTCGCCGGCACTGCGCAGCGCGTCGACTTCGCGGCCGTCGCCGGTATGGCCGGCCGCCACCCACCAGCTATCGGCCGGAACCGGCGAGGGCGAGTAAGCGTCCCAGCGCTGGTCGAGCCGCAGCAGTTCCAGCGGCGGCGCCAGCAGGCGTTCGAACGGCCCGTCCGGCGTGCGCAGGCCGGCAAGGTTCCACACCAGCACCAGCGTCGCCAGCAGGCCCGCCAGGCGCTGCATGCCGATCGACGGCACGAACGGCAGCGCAGGCTCCGGCAGCAGCTTGTCGCCGAGACGGCTCAGCACAGCACGGTTGCGGGCGATGGCCTCGTAGACGAGATCGGCGGCGCCGCTCAAGCCCAGGGGCAGAGCCAGCACGCCGACCCAGGCGAATAGCGGCGAGCGCCGGATCAGCAGCAGCATCGCGGCACCTTTCAGATGTGCGGTGTCATCGTGGTCGATCACCACCCAGGAGTCGTTCGCGCGCAGCAGTGAATCCGCGCGGCGGTTGTCCTGCGCCGGCAGCACGCGCGCATTCGGCAGCGCCAGCAGTTGGGTCAGCAGCCGGCAGGTTTTCAGGCAGAACCCGCAGCTGCGGTCGTAATAGAGGCGCAGTTCGGTGCCTGGTTGCTGCCGCCGGATATGCCGGGCGCGGTTTTCCCAGAACGTCGCACCGACCAGCGCGATCAGGCCGGCGATTTGCGCCCAGGCCAGCATCCCGGTGGACAGCGTGAACATCGTCAGCAGCGCGACCAGCAGCAGCTGCAGCAGCAACACCGCGCGGACGATCATGCGATATCGCGCCGCGCGCGTGGTACCGGCGCGCAGCAGCAGAATAAGCGGCGCGATCAGTTGCGCGCACACCGCCCAGGTGGCGAGCGCCTGGTTCGCGTCGGCGTGCTCGCGCAGCCAGCGTCCAGCCGCCAGCGTGTCGGTGTCGGCCGCGTAGAGGTCGGCCGCTGCCGGTTGTAGCAGCGCCTGGAAGAAAAACACCGACAGCACCTGCAGCAGCAGCGCGGCCGAGGCCCAGGAGGCGTGACGGTGATCGGTGGGCGGCGCTTTGGGCGACAGTGCGGCGTCGATGCTCCAGCGCGCCGCGGTCGGCAGGAACAGGCACCAGAACAGCAGTACGCAGATCAGCGTATCGCCGGCGCCGAGCACCAGCGGATTGCGGTTCAGCAGCGACGCGCTCAGCAGCCAGGCGAGCAGATTTGCTATCCGCGTGCGCCAGCCGAAGGCCAGCGCCAGCGCGGCGCCGGCCTGTGCCAGCAGCAGCAGGCTTTGGAACCAGGCCTGGCCATTGGCCAGGTGCAGTGACCAGCGCCAGCCGGAGACGACGTCGCCCTGCAGCGCGCGCGGCAGGATGCCGGTGTCGCTGTAGAACGCGCTGACCTCGGTCAGGCGCGACAGCGTGTCGACCAGCAGCAGCAGGCCGAGTACGAAGCGCAGTGCCGCGAGCGATCGCAGATCGAGCGCGAAGGCGCGCCCGAGGCGCTCGGTCCAGAATCGGGGAGAGGGGTTCATGCCGGCCAAAATCTTACAGCAGTCGCAGGCGGACCAGACCAGCGGATCCGAGATCGGCAGCCGCTCGTGCAAGGCCGCGGTCGCGCGGCCCGGACGCCCCGTCTAGACTTTGCCGATGACGACCCGGACCTCCGCCACCACTTTCGCCTTTCCCTCGGCCGATCTGCCCGCGCCGGGTGCCTCGCTGGACCTGCTGCTGCCCGGTGCCGCCGGCAAGCTCGAGGTGATCCTCGCCGCGCCGCGCGAGACCGCTGCGCGCGGTATCGCGGTGATCTGCCATCCGCATCCGCTGTACGGCGGTGCGATGAGCAACAAGGTCACCTACACCCTGGCATCGATCGCACTGAACGCGGGTTTCTACGCGCTGCGCTTCAATTTTCGCGGTGTCGGCCGCAGCGAAGGTGCGCATGACGAGGGCCGCGGCGAGATCGAAGATACCTTGCTGCTGGTCGATTGGCTGCGGCAACGCGTGCCGGCCGCCGGTAGTGGAGAACCGCTGCCGCTGCTGCTGGCGGGTTTCTCGTTCGGCGGCTATGTCAGCGTCGCTGCCGCGGCGACGGCGCGGCCGAGCTTGCAGATCAGCGTCGCACCGCCTTTCGGCGGACGCTTCGTCTACCAGGCCAGGCCCGCGCGGCCACCCTGTCCCTGGCTGGTGATCCACAGCCGCGACGATGACACGGTCGCCTACGACGAGACCGCGGCCGCGCTGGCCGCATATGAGCCGCCCGCAGAACTGTTCACCGTCGACGGTGCCGGCCATTTCTTCAACGGCCGGCTGAACGATATCCGGGAGGCCGCCGGTGATTTCATTCAACGCCATCTTCCGGCGCCCTGAGCTATCCTGCCGCGGCCGTCACCTACCCTCATTTCTTACAAAGTCACATGGAGATCACATGAAGCGTCTGTTGCTCGCCTGCTGCTTCGTCGCCGGCCCTGCCATGGCGGATGACTACGACATCGTCACTCCGGATCAGGGCGCATTCCATTCCGTGTCCAAGGATCTGGTCAGTGCGTTCAGCTATCACACACTGGCGCCTGCCGAAGCCACCGGCATCACCGGCTTTGGCATCGGCGGTTTCGGCAGCTACATGTCGACCGACGAAAGCGCCTGGAAGACGCTGACCGGCGAGAGCATCAGCGAGATCGGCATGGCCGGCGTCACCGCCCACAAGGGCCTGCCGTTCGGGATCGACGTCGGGGCGTTCTACGGCTCGGTGCCGACCGCCGGTGCCAGCGTCTACGGCGCCGAACTGCGCTACGCGATACTCGAAGGCGGCATCGCCACGCCGGGCATCGCGGTCCGCGGTGCGTTCACGAAGTCCGCCGGGATCGACGACATCGACCTGAGCACGTACAGCCTCGACGCCTCGATCTCCAAGGGTTTCGCGTTCGTCACACCCTATGCCGGCGCCGGTTACATCTGGGGCAAGGTCAAGGTCAAGGGCACCTACAGCGGCGTGCTCGACGACGAAGATCCCAGCCAGGCGCGGCTGTTCGCCGGCCTGCGTATTTCCGCCGGGTTCCTCGAAATCACGCCGGAATACGAGCACGTCGGCAGCAACAACGTGTTCAACCTGCGCCTGGGTTTCTCCATCTAGCGGCGCCGGACTTTTCGTATGTGGCAGAAGCTGCTGCGCCATTTTGAATCGCCGCCGGTCGACGAGGCGGCGCGCCAGCGCCTCGCGGTCGCGGTGCTGCTGCTCGAGTGCGCGCGCGCCGATTTCGAGCGCAGCGAGAACGAGATGCTCGCAGTGCGCGACGCGCTGCGCCGCTATCTGTCGCTCGACGATGCGGCGCTCGACCGCCTGCTCGCCGAGGCCGGCGAGCAGGCGCGTCAGGCGGTGTCGCTGCACGAGTTCGTGCAGCGCCTGAACGCGAGCATGCAGCCGCCGGACAAGATCGAGCTGATCTCGATGCTGTGGCGCGTGGCCTATGCCGACGGCCGGCTCGACGTACACGAAGAGCATCTGCTGCGCCGCCTGGCCGATCTGCTGTACATCCCGCACCAGGATTTCATCGCGACCAAGCTCAAGGCTGAGGCGCAAATGCCGAATGGCTGAAGCGCCGGCCGAGATCGCGGAGGGCGCGCCGCTTTCGCAGCTGCGGCGCTGGGTTGCGGATCTCTCGCTGCTCGCCAAGTTCCGGCTGATCATCTTCGCGCTGCTGATCCTGTTCGTCTGCGCCGGTCTCGCGTTCCTGATGGTGCAACAGCGCGAAACCGTTGCGCGGCGCTGGACGGTACACACCTACCAGGCGCTGTGGACCGCGGAGCGCGCGGAAACCGCGCTGCTCAACATGCGCCTGTCTCTGCGCGACGGGCTGCTCGGCGCCGATGCTTCGAAGATCGAGGCGTTCCAGGTCGAGAGCGATCGCTACGACGCGCTGTTCAGCGAGTTGCGCGAGCTGATGCGCGACAACCCGGTGCAGGAAGTGCGGCTCGAGCGCATCGAGAATCTGAAGCGCGACTGGGACGAAGGCTTCGTGCGTCCGAGTGTCGAGCGCCTGCGCAGCCCGGATCTGTTGCAGCAGAAGCGCAGCGCCGACGACTTGCTGGCCCTCATCAACAACGGCAGCTCGGCGCTGGGCTCGCTGCAGGGCGAGCTGACTCAGATGCGCGCCGTGGAGCACGGCTTGCTGGCGACGCGGATCGGCGTGCTGGATCGTGCAGCCGCTCTGGGCCGCGACGTCGTGCTGCTGGCGCTGCTGCTGGCGCTGATCAGCACGCTGTATGCGCTGATTGCGGCCCGCCGCCTGCTGGCCGAGCCGCTGCGCCGGCTGATCCAGCTGATTCCGGATATTTCCGCCGGCGGCCATGCCGCAGCGATTCCATATCGCTGGCGGCGCGACGAAGTCGGCGAATTCGCGCGTTCGCTGTCCGCGCTGGCCAAGCTGGTCGAAGGCCGCGCCGGCGATGACTGGGTGAAGACCCGGCTCGCCAGCCTGGCCGGCGACCTGCAGCTGGCCGACACCCATGAAGCTTTCGGCGATGCCTTGCTGCGCTCGCTGTGCCCGCCGCTGGATGCCGGTTACGGCGTCGCCTATCGCTGGGATGCGCTTGCCGGCGAGCTGCAGGCCTGCGCCAGCTACGGCGTGTCGGCCGCCGATCTATCGTCGCGAAAATTCAAGCCCGGCCAGGGTCTGGTCGGCCAATGCGTGGCCGAGAAGCGCACGCTGAGCCTGTCGCCGGTGCCGCCGACTTATCTGAAAGTGGTCTCCGGCCTCGGCTCGATGATGCCCGACACGCTGAGCTTCGCGCCGCTGTTCTCGCGCGGCGAAATCGTCGGCGTAGTCGAGCTGGCCTCGCTCAAGCCGCCTTCGGCACTACGTGCCGAACTGCTGGCGCAGGCGCGCGCGCCGAGCGCGCTGGCCTGGCAGACGCTGGCGCGCAGCCTCAGAACCGCCGAACTGCTCGACGTCACGCGCTCGCAATCCGAAGAACTGCGCAGCTCGGAAGAGTCGCTGCGCATCCAGCAGGAAGAATTGCAGAGCAGCAACGAGGCGCTGCGCTCGCGCAGCCAGTTGCTGGAACAGCAGAGCGGCCAGCTGATCGCGTCCGAGGAAGAACTGCGCGCGCAGGCCGAGGAGCTGCGCCTGGCCAACGAAACCCTGCGCGAACGCTCGACCGCGCTGCGCGCGCGCCAGGCCGAGCTCGAGGCCGCGCGCGGCACGCTGGAGCGCCACGCCGAGCAACTCGAGCGCGCCAGCCGCTACAAGAGCGAGTTCCTGGCCAACATGTCGCATGAGCTGCGCACGCCGCTGAACAGCCTGCTGATCCTGTCCAAAGGTCTGGCCGACAACGAGGACGGCAATCTGCAGCCCGACCAGGTGGAGAGCGCGCGCATCGTCCACGACGCCGGCCGCAACCTGCTGCAGCTGATCAACGACATTCTCGACCTGTCCAAGGTCGAGGCCGGCCGCATGCTGGTGGTGTCCGAGGACGTCGGCTTGCGCGGTTTCGCGACGCTGCAGGAGCGCAACTTCCGCCACGTTGCGCGCAGCCACGATCTCGAGTTCAAAGTCGTTATCGGTGATGACGCGCCGCAGACCGTGCGCACCGACGGCACCCGGCTGGGCCAGATCGTCGTCAACCTGCTGGCCAACGCCTTCAAGTTCACCGAGAAGGGCAGCGTGACGCTGCATATCGGCCGGCCCGATGAAGAGTCGCTGCGCCACGCCGGCCTCGCTGGCCTGGTGCCCGGCCGCGCGATCGGCTTCAAGGTCAGTGATACCGGCATCGGCATTCCGCCGGACCGGCTGGATGCGATTTTTCAGCCCTTTGAACAGGTTGATTCCGGCACGGCGCGCCGCTTCGGCGGTACCGGCCTCGGCCTGTCGATCGCACGCGGCATGGCCGGCCTGCTCGGCGGCAGTCTGCAGGCACACAGCGCGATCGGCGTGGGCTCGAGCTTCCTGCTGATTCTGCCGGAGCGGCTCGACGTCGCGGGCGCCGCGATCGACGCCTCTGCAGCGGTGGCCGCGGAGGTGCCGACCGCGGCGGCCACGAGCCGGCCGGCCGAGCCGCTGGAACCGAGCTATGCGCAGGCGCCGGCATCCGACGAGCGCGCGGTGCTGCTGATCGTCGAGGACGATGCCTCTTTCGCGAATATCCTGGCTGGCCTGGCCGCGCGCAAATCGATACCGACCCGTGTCGTGAGCAGCGGAGCCGAGGCGCTGAAGGCCGCGGCGGAAATGCCGCTGCTCGGCGTGCTGCTCGACATCGGTCTGCCCGATATCAGCGGCTGGCAGGTACTGCAGCAGCTCAAGGCCTTGCCGGCCACGCAGCAAGTGCCGGTGCACATCATCTCCGCGTCCGACGACCTGGATCGCGGACTGGCACTTGGCGCGGTGGGCGTGCTGACCAAGCCGGTATCACGTGAATCGGTACTCGCTGCACTGGATCGGGTGATCGCGCCGGGCGGCGACGGGGCCGCGGCGCCGCGGCGCGTGCTGCTGGTGGACGACGATCTTGGTTCGCGCGCCGCGGTGCGCAAGCTGCTGGAGCCGGAAACCGCGCAGATCGAAGAGGCGCAGAACGCGTCTGAGGCGAGCACGGCGCTGCGCGCGCGCCGCTTCGACTGCCTGATTCTCGATCTGGGACTGCCCGACGTGTCCGGCCTGGACTTGCTGGACGAGCTGTCTGCGGCCGGCGTCAGCCTGCCGCCGGTGGTGGTCTACTCCGGGCGCGAACTGAGCCCGGACGAGATGCTGCGGCTGCGCCAGTACACCGAGAGCATCGTCATCAAGGGCAGCCGCGCGCCCGAGCGTCTGCTCGACGAGGTGTCGCTGTTCCTGCACGCGCTGACGCCGCCGCGCAGCGCTGGCGCGGCGGCGCCGGCGGATGTGGTGCGCGACGTCGCCGGGCGCCACGTGCTGATCGTCGACGATGACATGCGCAACATCTTTGCGCTGTCCAAGGCGCTGCGCACGCGCAAGCTCGAAGTGACGATGGCGCAGGACGGCTACAAGGCGCTGACCCAGCTCGACAGCAATCCCGGCATCGATCTGGTGCTGATGGACATCATGATGCCGGGCATGGACGGCTATGAGACGATCCGCCGGATTCGCGAGCGCGACCAGTGGAAGCAGCTGCCGATCATCGCGGTCACCGCCAAGGCGATGACCGGCGACCGCGAGCGCTGCCTGCAGGCCGGCGCCAACGACTACTGCGCCAAGCCGATCGATATCGATCAGCTGATGTCGCAGATCCGGGTCTGGATCTAGAGCCACCGATGGACCTGCAAAGCCGCCAGGACATCGAGATCGGGCTGTTCATGCAGGCGCTGAGGCTGCGCCACGGCTACGACTTCGCCGGCTACGCCCGGGCCTCGTTCAACCGCCGCGTCCGCGCCCTGGCCGAGGCCAGCGGCGCCGCTTCGATCAGCGCGCTGACCGAGCGCCTGATCCACGACGAGCCCTTCCTTGCCGAAGTGATCGGCCGGCTGTCGGTGCCGGTGTCGGAGATGTTCCGCAACCCGCCGGTGTTCGACCTGCTGCGCCGCGAAGTGCTGCCGGTGCTGGCGAGCTATCCGCAGATCAACATCTGGCAGGCCGGCTGCGCCCACGGCGAAGAAGCCTATTCGATGGCGATCCTGCTGAAGGAAGCCGGGCTGTATGCGCGTGCGCGGATCTACGCGACCGACATCAGCGAGCTTGCGCTGGAGCGCGCGCGCGCGGGCATCTATCCGCTGCGCGAGGCCCAGCTGTTCTCGTCGAACTATCTGCAGGCCGGCGGCAGCGGCTCGCTGTCGGACTGGTACACCGCCGCCTACCAGCACATCAAGCTCGACCAGGCTCTGGCCGAGCGCATCACCTTCGCCAATCACAATCTGGCTGCCGACGGCGTTTTCGGCGAGATGCATCTGATCCTGTGCCGCAACGTGCTGATCTACTTCGGCGAGCCGCTGCAGCAGCGCGCGCTCGCACTGTTCCGCGACAGCCTGGTGCGTGGCGGTTTTCTGTGCCTGGGCGACCGCGAAAGGCCCTCGGAGCCGCGGTTTGCACAGGATTTCGGCGCGATCGCGCCCGGCGCCAGCGTTTTTCGCCGTGTCACGGCGCGCTGAATCGAAGCATCGGTCCTCACCAACAAGAACGATATGGAAGAACCAGCCAAACCGCTGCCCGCGCCGGCCCTGCCATTGCCGCGACCCAAGATCCTGGTCGTCGACGACACGCCGGCCAACCTGGTGGCGATGCGGCGCCTGCTGTCGCGTATCGATGCGGACCTGGTGATGGTGTCGTCGGGCAACGATGCGCTGGCGGCCTGTCTCGACCAGGAGTTCGCGCTGATCCTGCTCGATGTGCAGATGCCGGACATCGACGGCTTCGAAGTCGCGGGCCTGCTGTCGGACGAGGCGCGCACCGCCGATACGCCGATCATCTTCGTCACCGCCGCGTTCTCCGACGACGTCAACCGCCTGCGCGGCTACCACTTCGGCGCGGTCGACTACATCGCAAAACCCATTAACGACGTGATCCTGCAGGCCAAGGTTCGCGTGTTCCTCGATCTGTATCGCGGCCGCCAGGAGTTGCAGCGCCTGGTTGCCGAGCTTGACGGCCGCAACCGCCAGCTCGAGATCGAAGTGACTGAGCGCAAGCGCGCCGAGAAGGAAGTCCGCCATCGCGCCACTCACGACGCGCTGACCGAGCTGCCCAACCGCGCGCTGTTCATGGACCGGGTCGACCAGGCGCTGCAGCGCGCCGACCGCCAGCGCAGCCGTGTCGGCCTGCTGTACCTGGACATCGACGGCTTCAAGCCGGTCAACGACAAGCTCGGCCATCATGCCGGCGACTTGCTGCTGCAGCAGATCGCGCAGCGGCTGCGCGATGCGATCCGCAAGTCCGACACGGTCGCGCGGCTCGGTGGCGACGAGTTCGCGGTGGTGATGGAGGACGCGGTCGAAGGGCTGCCTGCGGCGCAGCAGTTCGGCGAGAAGCTGCTGGAAGTGCTGGCCGCGCCCTATGCGCTGGACCTGGGCATGGACGTGCCGGTGACGGTCAACATCGGTTCGAGCATCGGTGTGGCGATGTTCCCGGAACACTGCCGCGGCGCGAGCGATCGGCGCGAAGCACTGATCCGGGCCGCGGATGCGGCGATGTATGCCGCTAAGCAGAGGGGCAAGAACCGCGTTGTGCTGGCCTCGTAGGTTGGGGTGAGCGTTAGCGAACCCCAACATTGCGCGCGTGATCGTTGGGGTTCGCTAACGCTCACCCCAACCTACAATGGTTTCAGCCGCCGACTCGCCCGTGCAGCTGGTACAGCGCCACCTCCGCAAACAGGCTGGGCGCCAGCCGGATCGTCCAGCCTTCCCGATGTGCGCGATTCAGCAGTCGACGCTCATGAACCTGCCAGCCGCGCACCGCGCACAGCGCCTCGAAATCCGCGACCGTGCACAGATGGATGTTCGGCGTGTCGTACCAGGCCGAAGACAGCGTCTTGGTCACCGGCATGCGTCCGTTCATCAGCGCCAGGCGCACGCGCCAGTGGCCGAAGTTGGGGAAGGTGACGATCGCGGTGCGGCCGACGCGCAGGATTTCCTCGATCGCCTCGTCGGGCCGCTGCAGCGCCTGCAGCGTCTGCGTCAGCAGCACGTAGTCGAACGAGCCGGTTTCGAAATCGCGCAGGCCGTCGTCGAGATCGGCCTGGATCACGTTGACGCCGCGCGCGACGCAGGCGGCGACGTTGGCCGGATCGATCTCCAGCCCGTAGCCGCGGGCGCCGCGCTGTTCCGCCAGGTGCGCGAGCAGCGCGCCGTCGCCGCAGCCCAGGTCGAGCACGCGTGCACCGGGCGTGATCCAGCCGGCGATCAGCGCCAGGTCAGGGCGCAGCTCATTGACGGCTGCATTCATGCGCCGACCTCGTCGGCGACGCGCGAAAGATAATTGCGCAGCATCCGGTGATAGTCGGGCAGGGGCATCAGAAAGTCGTCATGGCCCAGCTCGGAATCGATCAAGGCGTAACTGACGTCGCGCCCGGCATCGACCAGGCTTTTGACGATTTCACGCGAACGCGCCGGCGAAAAACGCCAATCGCTGGAAAACGCGATCACCAGAAACCGCGCCTGCGCCTGCTGGAACGCGGTGACCAGCGAGTCGTCGTAATCGCGCGCCGGGTCGAAATAATCCAGCGCCTTGGTCATCAGCAGATAGGTGTTGGCGTCGAAGCGGTCGACGAAGGCCTCGCCCTGGTAGCGCAGGTAGCTTTCGACTTCGAACTCGACGTCGAAGTTGAACGAGGGCTGCGGCGCCTTCAGGTCGTTGCCGAACTTGGCGCGCATCGCCGCGTCCGACAGATAGGTGATATGGCCCAGCATCCGCGCCAGCCGCAGGCCGCGGCCCGGCACCACGCCCTGCTCGAAATAGCGGCCGCCGTGGAAATCCGGATCGGACAGGATCGCCTGCCGTGCGATCTCGTTGAACGCGATGTTCTGCGCGGAAATCTGCGGAGCCGCGGCAATCACCACCGCGTGGCGGATGCGGCGGGGCAGGTCGACCGCCCATTGCATGACCTGCATGCCGCCGAGCGAGCCGCCGATGATCGCGGCCCACTGGGCGATGCCGAGCCGGTCCGCGAGCAGGCCCTGCGAGCGCACCCAGTCGCGCACCGTCAGCAGCGGAAAGTCCGGCCCCCAGACGCGGCCGGTTTCCGGGTCGACGGTGTTCGGGCCGGTGGAGCCGCGGCAGCCGCCGAGATTGTTCAGTGAGACCACGAAAAAACGGCTCGTGTCGATCGGCTTGCCGGGGCCGATGCAGTTGTCCCACCAGCCGGGTTTGCGCTCGTCGTCGTGATAGCCGGCGGCGTGATGATCGCCGGACAGCGCGTGGCAGATCAGAATCGCGTTGCTGGCCTCGGCGTTGAGACTGCCGTAGGTCTCGACCATCAGCTGATGGCGCGGCAGCAGGCGGCCGCAGTCCAGAATCAGCGGCGCATCGATGTCGATCAGCTGCGGGATGACCGTGCCGACCGAGCTCTCGCTTGCGTCCGCGGACACTTCAGGACAGGCCGAAATAGCCGGGCAGCGGCAGCAGCATGCCGGCGACCTGCAGCAGCAGGATCGCGACCAGCGGCGACAGGTCCAGCCCGGACAGCGGCGGGATCACTTTGCGGATCGGCCGCAGCAGCGGTTCATTGATGCTGTACAGGATGTTCGCCGCCGGGTTGCTCAGGCCGGGGCCGAACCACGACAGGATCGCGTAGATGATGATGCTGGCGGTGTAGATCGAGATGCCGAGCGAGACGATCTTCAGCGCCGAGTACCACAGCGTCGCCAGCGGGCCGATAGCGAGGTTCCACAGCGAGCCGATGATCTGCACGTAGATCACGGCGAGGATCAGCAGCAGCAGCAGGGCCGCGACGTCGAGCTTGCGCCAGCGCGGCAGCAGGCTGGCAACCGGCGACAGCACCGGTTGCGTGATCTTCCAGACCAGCTGCGAGATCGGGTTGTAAAAGTCCGCGCGCACCCACTGCAGCACGACGCGCAGCAGCACCGCGCCCATGTACAGGTTGAACAGCGTGTTGATCAGGTAGATCAAAGCATTGGCCGCTTGCGCGCCCATAAACAGTCTCCGTCAGGCTCGCATCAGGTCAAGTTTTCGCAGCAGCCAGTTCGTCGCCGAGCTGGCTGCTGCGACGCGCCGCCGCGGCCAGCGCAGCAGCGAACATGGGGCGCAAACCGGCAGATTCCAGATGCCGCAGAGCGGCCTCGGTGGTGCCGCCCCTGGAGGTTACCTGCTCGCGCAGCACGGCGACGTCGGTGTCGCCGGCGTCGACCATCTTGGCGGCGCCGACCAGAGTGCGCGCCGCGAGCTGGGCCGCGACTGCCGGCGACAGGCCGAGCTGCTCGCCGGCCTCGCGCATCGCCTCGACCAGCAGGAAGAAATAGGCCGGCCCCGAACCGCTGACCGCGGTCACCGCGTCCAGATCCGATTCCTGCTCGACCCAGCAGGTCTGGCCAGCGGCATCGAGAATCGTCTGGGCCAGATCGCGCGCCGACGGCGGTGTTCCTGCCGGCGCGTACAGGCCGCTGATGCCGCAGCCGTACAGCGCCGGTGTGTTGGGCATGCTGCGCACCAGATGCACGCCGTCGCCGAGCGCCGCGCGCAGCGTGGCGACGCGCACGCCGGCGGCGATCGACAGCACCGTGGCGCCGGCATCGAGTCGCAGCGGTTTGACCGCCTGCACCAGCTGCTGCGGCTTGACCGCCAGCACCACCGCCGCGGCGCCGGCGACGATTTCGGCGCCAGCCGCCGCAATGCTCACGCCGAAGCGTTCGCGCAGTGCCGCGGCGCGAGCGGCATCCGGCTCGGCCACGCGCACTAGCTGCGGATCGGTGCCGGCAGCGATCAGGCCGCCGATCAGGCTGGTGGCCATGTTGCCGCCGCCGATGAAGGCCAGGGTTTGGGCAATTTGGAAAGCCATGCGCGGAGAGAGTTTCGTCAGGGGGAGGCGAAGGGCCGCTATCATAATGAACGCCCGCCTAATCTACGAACCCGCTACGAACCCGCCTCCTGGCGCCGCCGCCCAGGCTGGGCGAGCCCTCTGTGGACCCCGACGTGAAAAAGAAAGCTGCACCTGCCGCTGCCGCCAGCAACGCTGCCCGAACCCGGCTGCTCGACCAGTACGCGCGCCGCATCGAGCAGGCCGCGGCCCGGGTCTACGACGTCGCCATGATCAGCGCGCTGGAAGACGCGCCCAAGCTCTCGGCCCGGCTTGGCTGCCGCGTGCTGCTGAAGCGCGAAGACACCCAGCCGGTGCACTCCTTTAAATTACGCGGCGCCTACAACAAGATCGCCCAGCTCGATGAGGCCGCGCGCGCGCGCGGCGTGGTCGCTGCCTCGGCTGGCAACCATGCGCAGGGGGTTGCGCTGGCGGCGAGGAAGCTCGGCATTGCCGCCTCCATCGTGATGCCGCGCACTACCCCGGGTATCAAGGTCGATTCGGTACGCAGCCTCGGCGGCAAGGCGATCCTGCATGGCGATGCTTTCGACGACGCGTCCGCGCATGCCAGCGAGCTTGCCGAGCAACGCGGCATGACGATGATCCATCCTTACGATGATCCCGACGTGATCGCCGGCCAGGGCACCGTGGCGCGCGAGATCCTGCAGCAGTTGGCGCCGCTGGGCGTATCGAGGCTCGACGCGGTGTTCGTCTGCGTTGGTGGCGGCGGTTTGCTGGCCGGTGTTGCCGCGTGGATCAAGCAGCATAGCCCGAAAACCAAGGTGATCTGCGTCGAGCCGGACGACTCGAACTGCATGGGCGCCGCGCTCGCCGCCGGCCGCCGGGTCCGCTTGCAGCAGGTGGGGCTGTTTGCCGACGGTGTTGCGGTGCGTCAGGCCGGCACCGAGCCGTTCCGGATCGCGCGCCAGCTGGTCGACGACTGCATCACCGTCAGCGTCGATGAGATCTGCGCGGCGATCCGCGACATGTTCAACGAGAACCGCGCGGTGCCGGAACCGGCCGGCGCGCTGGGCATCGCCGGCATCAAGCGCTGGGCGCAGACCCATGACGTCAGCGGCAAGACCTACTGCGCGATCGTGTCCGGTGCCAATATCAACTTCGATCGCCTGCGGCATGTCGCCGAACGCGCCGAACTCGGCGACGACGCCGAAGCACTGCTGTCGGTGACGATCCCGGAGAAGCCGGGCAGCTTCAAGCGCTTTCTGAAAGTGATCGGTCGTCGCTCGGTCACCGAGTTCAACTACCGCTACTCGTCGCCGAGCCAGGCGCATATCTTCGTCGGCATCAAGCTCAGCGGCGGATCGGCCGAGCGTGCCTCCTTGATCGATGCACTGCGCCAGCAGGACTATCCGGTGCTCGACATGTCGGGCAACGAGATGGCGAAGATGCATGTGCGCTTCATGGTCGGCGGCCGCGCGCCCGGCCTGCACGATGAGCACCTGTTCCGCTTCGAATTCCCGGAGCGGCCCGGCGCGCTGGTCGATTTTCTGGACGCGGTGGGTGGCCGCTGGAACATTTCTCTGTTCCACTACCGCAATCACGGTGCAGCCAATGGCCGGGTGCTGTGTGCGCTGCAGCTGCCGCGCGGCCAGCTGGCCGAGTGCCGGCGTTCGCTGGATGAACTCGGCTACGAATACTGGATCGAGACCGCAAACCCCGCGTACCAGCTATTCTTGGGTACGCAGGTTTGAGCCTGCCATCAGGGAGTCTGATATGCGTCTGAAGCTGCTGCTGTCCGCTGTCGCGCCCGCCGCCGTTCTGGCCGGCGCCCTCCTGGCGATGTTTGCTCCCGCTGCCCAGGCGCAGTCGCTGGCCGGCTTCGTCGATGCGTACTACCTGCCGTGGACCGAGCTGAAGAGCAAGGTCGAGGACGACAACGGCAACTCGATCAGCAACACCACCGATGGCGACGGCTATGGCGTCAAGGGCCTGCTGCGTCTGAATGAGAACATCGCCTTCGACGGCGAATATCAGAGCGCGAACTACGACGGCTCGGCGGACCGCGACAGCTATCGCGCCGGCGCCGGTTACTACTGGCGCTATTTCGGTATCGCCGCGGACTACATCAACGAGTCGGTCGACGACGGCACCACCAGTGAAGATGCCGACGGTGTCGGCATCTATCTGCGCACCAGCTGGCTGGCGATCAAGGGCCTGGCTTTCACCGGCGCGGTCGGCTACGTGCGCCTGGACCGCGACGGCGATACCTACGACGGCTTGGAATACAACGTCGGCCTGGATGTGCGTCTGAACGACTTCCTCGGCCTGTTTGCCGATTATCGCTCGACCGACCTGAGCCACAGCAACTTCGATCTGCGGCTCAGCGATGCGCGAGCGGGCCTGCGCCTGGTTTTCTAGGCCTGATGTTGGGGTTCGCTGCGCTCACCCCAACCTACCCCCAACCTACGAATGGCGCCTTTGTAGGTTGGGGTGAGCGCAGCGAACCCCAACGATCACCGCCAGATCACCACTAGATCCCCGCCAGCTTGCAGATGTACTTCCAATGCGCGGGCTGTACCGGTGTCACCGACAGCCGCGTGCCTTTCTCCAGAATCCGCAAGCCGCTCAGCCTGGCTTCATGCTCGCGTAGCGTGTTCAGCAGCACCGGCTTGTCGAGTTTCTGCACGAACTGCACATCGACCAGCAGCCAGCGCGGTTCTTCCTGCTTGGAGCCGGCGTCGTAGTAGTCGGATTTCGGATCGAACTGGGTCGGATCGGGATAGGCGTTCGAGATGATCTTCATCACGCCGTAGATGCCCGGCTCCGGGCAGCTCGAGTGATAGAAGAACGACAGATCGCCTCGCTTCATCTGGTCCCTGAACATATTGCGCACCTGGTAGTTGCGCACGCCGTTCCAGGGTTCGATCTGCTTGGGTCTGCGGGCCAGATCGTCGATCGAGAACGTGTCCGGTTCGGACTTCATCAGCCAGTGCGACAGTTTCTCGGGCATGTGATTTTCGAGTTGCTCAGGGAGGGAAGCGGATGAGTCCGCGCTCGGTGCAGACCGCGTGCAAGCGCACGTCCCAGGGATCGGCCGGTACGCTTTCGCACTGCTGCAGCGCGTAAGCATAGCCAAGCAGCCAGGGTTTTTGCCGGCCGTGCAGTCCGGCCAGAAAGCGATCGTAGTAGCCGCCGCCGGTGCCGAGCCTGTGACCATGGGCGTCGAAGCCGGTCAACGGCAATACGATCGCATCGAGCTGGCGCGGCCTCGCGTGATCGCGCGCGCAAGGCTCGGCGATGCCGTGGCGGTTGCGACGCAGCTGCGTATCGCTGCGCAACTCGATCATGTGCATGTCGTCGCCGACCAGGCGCGGCACATAGACGCGCACGCCCTGCTGCAGAAGTCCCTCAATCAAGGGCTCGGTCGACAGCTCGGAGCGATAGGCAAGATAGACCGCGACGCGGCGTGCGTTGCGCGCCCTCAGCGCACGCAGCGCACGACGCGCACAGCGCGCGGCGTGTTCTCTGCGGATGCGCATCGCGACAGCCGCGCGCTGCTGGCGCAGCCTCCGGCGGAGCTGGCTTTTGCCGTCCACCGGTAAAGAATTAAAAGCGGTGCCTCCCACCTGCGCCGTCATTCGCTCGGTACCTTGAGACGAGGTCTCAAGTGGGTGCCGCAATCCGTTTTTCGGGCTTCCCGCCAACAGCGCGGGCTTGCACGCCCAAACAGAATTGGCTCCCGGGGTTTGCAATTAGGCTCAAGGGGATTAGAGCAATCGTCGAACACTGCAGGAGACACCGAGGTCATCATAACACTGCATTCCCGTGCTGCCCGGATCGCTGCTGCCGCTTGTCGCAAAAGCCGCCTCCGCCCAGCGGTGATGCCTGCGGGCGCAGCGCGATGGCTACTCGAGTGTCAGCGTCGAGTCGATGTCGAGACGCATCTGGCGTACGCGCGCCAAGGCCGCGTCATCGGGATGCGCAACCGCATCCGAGCCTTTCAATTCCAGCAGTTCGCGCGCGATATTCAGCGCCGCCATCACCGCGATGCGCTCGGCGCCCAGCGCCTTGCCGCGTTTGCGGATCGCGGTCATGCGCTCATTGAGGAAATCGGCCGATGCGACCAGCGCCTCATGTTCTTCCGCCGGACACATCACCGTGTATTCGCGGCCCATGATGCGCACCGTGACACTGCGTGCGTCGCTCTTGCCGTCGTTATCTGTGGAGACTTTTGGGTTCACGGATCCTGCTCGGTTTCCAGCTGCCGCACACGCTCGACGATGCCTTCGATGCGTCGCCGCAGTTCGCTGTTCAGGGCGACCATGCGATCGCGCTCCTGTTGCGCGCGGCGCGCCTCCAGGCGCGCCTGCCGGTAGGCGGCCGCGAGTCGCTGTATGCGCTGTTCGAGTTGCTCGAGTTCGGCTTCCAGCATGGCGCTGCGCTGCTTGTAGATGTCGCCGCAGTATAGCCGCGGGACGATGAGAAAAACCTCTCTCCGGGGAACGGGAGAGAGGCGGGCAGGCGGCAGGATCGGGATCAGCGGATGATCAGGAACAGCGCGCCGGTGCCGCGCTGAATGTGCAGCAGCAGTTCGCTGGCCTTGGGGCCGGCGAGCTTGCTGAACTGGTCGATGGTCGTCACCGGCTGGCGGTTGACGCTGAGAATCACGTCGTCGGGGCGCAGGCCTGCATGTGCCGAAGCAGAACCCGGGGTAACTTCCTTGACCAGAATGCCGCCGGTGCGCAGGCGTTTGGCGGTCGCCTCGTCGATCGCGGTGAAGCTGGCACCGGCCAGCGCCGGATGCAGCTTGCTGCCGCTGGTGTCGCTGCCGCCTTCGGCCGTCGCCGCCGCCACGTCGGCACTCTTGCCGATCACCACGGTGACGGTCTTCGGCTTGCCGTTGCGCAGGATGTCGAGATCCACTTTCTCGCCGATGCGCATCAGGCCGACGATGTTGCGCAGTTGCTGGAAGCTGGAGATTTCGCGGCCGTTGACTTTGAGCACGATGTCTTCGGACTTCAGGCCGGCCTTCTCGGCGGGCGAACCGGGCAGGATCTGGTTGATGACTGCGCCGCGCGTGGTTGTCAGGCCGAAAGCCTTGGCCAGAGCCGGATCCAGATCCTGGCCACCGATGCCGATGCGGCCGCGCTCGATGCTGCCGTATTGGATCAGCTGGTTCATCACCAGCTTGGCGAGGTTGGCCGGGATCGCAAAGCCGATGCCGATGTTGCCGCCGCTGCGCGACAGGATCTGGCTCGGGATGCCGACCAGTTCGCCGCGCAGATTCACCAGAGCGCCGCCGGAATTGCCCGGGTTGATCGACGCATCGGTCTGGATGAAGTCCTGATAGCCCGCGCCCATGCCCTGGCGGCCGAGGCCGCTGACGATGCCCGAGGTGACCGTGGTGCGCAGATCGAACGGCGAGCCGATCGCGACCACGAAGTCGCCGACTTCGAGTTTGTCGGAGTCGGCCATCGTCAGCGCCTTCAGGTCGTCGGCCTTGATCTGCAGCAGCGCGATGTCGGTGTCGGGGTCCTTGCCGATCAGCTTGGCTTCGAACTCGCGCCTGTCGACCAGGCTCACCTTGATCGTCTCGGCCTGATCGACGACGTGGTTGTTGGTGAGGATGTAACCCTTGGCGGCATCGACGATCACGCCCGATCCGACCGCCTGGGTTTCGCGTTCCTGGGGTTCGTCCGGCACGTCGAAGAAGCGACGGAAGAACGGGTCCTGCAACAGCGGATTCTGCATCTCGGCCTTGGCCGTGACGGCGATGTTGACCACCGCTGGTGTTGCGATCTTGAGCATCGGCGCCAGTGACGGCAGCCCTTGCTGCAACGGCAGCCCCTGGGCCTGCGCTTGCGCCTGCGCCGGCAGCGCGGCGAGGTTGAACACCAACAACAGCGCCAGCGGCGCAACGATCTTGAAGACGGGTCGGAACATCGGGGCAATCTCGGCAATGACGAAAGGAGCGGAGCGGTGGCGCGCGAACTGCGGCGCGCCTAGGACCGTATACCGATACGCGAGTTCGCGCGTCGGGACGGCTGGCGATCTCAATTCAGACGAATGCGCGGATTCAGGCTGTAGCGGCCGGTGATGCTCGCGCTGGCCAGCACATGCGGCCGGATCGCAGCCAGTACATCAGTCGCGGAGAACCTGTCATCGACCGGGCAGCGCTCGATGTCGAGCGCGAAGACTTCGAAGCGGTAGTGATGCGGCACGCTGTCGTTCCACGGCGGACAGGGGCCGTCGTAGCCGAGATAGCTGCCTTCCATATCGGCATCGCCCTTGAACCAGCCGGTGTAGTCGTTGGTGCCCTGGCGCGAGCCTTCGGGGCCGGCCGGCTGCTGCTTGCCGCGAGCGATCACGCCGTTGGAAGACGCACCTTCTTCGATCGAGCTGACACTAGCTGCGATATCGATCATCACCCAGTGCACGAACGCGCTGCGCGGCAGTTTCAGCGGTACTTCGCGATCGTCCTTGTTGACGTCGTCGGCTTTGCTCGGCGCATCCGGATCGATGCACAGCAGCGCGAAGCTCCTGGTATCGGACGGCACGCCGCTCCAGCTCAGCTCGGGATTCAGATTGTCCGACAGGCGCACGCGACCCTTCGGTGCCTTGATTGCGAATGCGCAGCGGCCCGGTACCACGCCACCATCGGGAAAGCTCTTGCTCGTCAGTTTCATGCGGTTCGTCCTGATTGTCGTTTTATGTTCCGGGGCGTCTGCGTGAAGCAGCGACGGCCGCACTCCTGCGAGCACGATCCGCCGATTATGAAACAGAGCGCCGTGAACCGGCCAGCGGATGCGCAGCTGTCGAGCGCATCCGCTGCTGCACGAGCTTCAGAACTGGTAGCGCAAGCCAACCTGCACGAAGTCGCGATCACGCAGCAGATTGTGGCTGCCGCCGCCGAAGAAAGTGGTGTAGCCCACCGCCGCCGCCCAGGCCTGAGTAAAGCGCACCGTGGCGCTGGCGATCACCGACTTGCGGCCTTCAACGAAATTCTCGCCGGGGCCCGGCGACACGCCGGACACGTCGTGCGACCAGATGATGGTCGGCTCGACGCCGATGCCGGGGATCACGTTCTCGTAGCGCATGATCGCGATGACGCGATAGCCCCACGAGAAGTCGGTGACGAAACCGCTCTTGGTCTGGGTCGGGTTGAAGCGGATGCCGGACGGCCCGATCACCGCCGAATTGGACTGCGCCGAACCGTCGGCACCGGTGCCGTCGGCGCCGGCGCCGGCCGAGGTGAACGTGGCCGGGCCTTCGATCTGCAGCTTGGACGTCGGCGGCAGGTCGAAGATCTGGCTGGCGCCGAGTTCGCCGATCAGGATGATCTGGTTGGCGCCGAGCCAGTTCTCCGGGCCGATCACATTGGTGATGCCGAGGTCGTAGTTCGCGGTCTTGAACTTCTCCCAGCCGCGAATGTACTGGCCGGGTGCATAGCCCAGCGGGTCGAGGCCGCGGTAAGCCGAGACGAAATCCGGCACGCCATAGCGCGCGCCCGGCAGCTGCGCGATGGTGCCGGCGCCGGCGAGCACCGCAGGTACGCCGGGCAGATCGCCGACCAGGCCGAAGTCGTAGCTGTCGCCCTGCGCGCCGGTGCCGTTGCCGCGGGGGAAGATGTTCTGCAGCGCCGCGAACGCGAGGTCGGTGTCGTCGACCTGCAGCGGCTGGTTCGGGCGGTACGCGACCTCGCCCTGCAGCGAGATGTCGCCGAAAGCGGTGTTGAAGCTGAAGCCGTAGAGGTCGATGTCTTCCGGGTATTCCAGACGCGCCTTGACCGTGTCGAGCACGAAGGCGTCGCCGTTGGCGCCGATGTTCTGATCCCGGTTCGGCACCAGGCCGCCCGGCAGCGCGCTGGTGACGAACAGTGCCGCATCCGAGCCCGGACAGGCGCCCAGAACGCCCAGGGTGTCCTGCAGGGTTTTGCCGACGCCGATCGCCGCGGGCTGCAGCGCGCCGGGGCCGGACAGGCAGCCATAGTCGCCTTCGTAGAAGCTCAGGTACGGCAGGCGGCTGTGATAGCGGCCGGCATACAGCGCCAGCTCGGTGCCGCTGTTGAGCCACTCCGCGTAGTACTTCAGCGAGATGCCGAACTGGCCGCTGCTCTTGGCCTTGTTCTCCGGCAGCAGTTCGATCGTGCCCGAGGTTTCGGTGATCGCCGACAGCATGATCTGGTCGGGCAGAGCGAGGCGGTCAGGATCTTCGGCGGTCTTGCCGAAATCCAGGAAGATGTAGTCGCGCTGGTTGCCGGAGCCGATGTCGACCGTCGACAGATACGATCCCGCCGGCGGGATTTCGGCCGGTTTCCAGGCGTATTGATAGAAGGCCTCGAGCGTGACGTTCTCGACCAGGCTGGTCGAAATCAGCAGCGCAGGCGTCGGCTCCAGCACTTCCGAGAGTTCCAGGAATGCCGGGCGATACAGCGAGTTCACGTTCGGTGTCGAGAACGAATTGAGGCTGCCGACGACCAGCAAGGTGCTCTCGCCCCAGTTGATGTTCTGGCTGCCGAGCTTGACCGTCACGTCACGGCTTTCGCCGAGCGGGAACGAGGTCGAGATATAGGCGTCGAGCAGCTTGGCGCCGACGCCGATCTGGTCCTCGGTAACGCCATTGCGCGAACGCTTGGCACCCTCGCCGATGCCGCGGCGAATCTGGCCGGGGCCGCTGGTGGTGTTCGCGGTCTGGATGTTCGGGTTGAAATCGCTGCGGTTGTGATTCTCGGCATCGTAGAAACCGTAGCCGCGCACGAACAGATCGAAGCCGCGGTAGTGCGCGGTGATGTCCATCGCCAGCTTGCCGACGGCCTGGGTCAGATCGCCTTTGTCGTAGTTGATGTCGCCGTCGTCGTTGTTGTTCGAGAACTGGCCAGGTGCATCGACCGCGACCTGGTTGGCGCTCGAGCCTTCGCCGATGTAGCTGTTAAGGCCCAGCAGGGCGTGCGAAGGGTCGGCGTAATCGAGGTGGCCCTGGCATGAGGTGCCGGCGCCGTTGGGCGCGACCGGGCACAGGTTGGGGTTGACCTTGTTCTTGGCGATCAGGTCGTTCGAGCGGTTCTCGACGCGCCACTGCGCGCCGACGCTGAGACTGGTGTTGATGATGCCGTTGAGCGACTCGTCCGCAAGGTCGAAATCGAAAGGCGTCGCCTGCGCGACGCAGGGGCCGATGATCGTGGCCGCGATCAGCAGCCTCGCAAAACGGCGCCGGCAAGTACGGGCGAGCAAAGGTGGGCAAGGGCCGCCATTGGCGTTATGCATCGGACTCTCTCCTCTTTTTTGACTCTAATTTTTATTGGTGCCGTAACGGCCAATGGCTGCCGGGCTACTCTTGCCCGAATCACGACAGGCTACCAAGCCCTTGCACTCACCGATAGCGGGTCCACCCCCGGCAACGGTAGTTAATTTGATAGTTAATTTAAAGGGGCTGCTAAAGGGGCTGCAGCATCTCCGAACGCGCCCCGCGCCGCAGGCTCGTTGCCAGCCGCGTCAGGCTGTCGCCGACTCTTTCGCTGAGCGGTCGACGCCGGCGGTAACGCAATTCGTAGACGTCGGCATCCTTGGTGCGCCCCAGCAGATAGTCGTCCGACGTGGCGATCTTGTCGATCAGCTTGAGATCCAGTGCCTGGGTGCCGAACCAGTGCTCGCCGGTGGCGACTTTGGCCAGGTCCAGGCTGGGCCGGTTCTGGGCAACGAAGTTCTTGAACAGATCGTGGGTCGCCTGGATTTCCTCACGGAACTTGGCGCGGCCGGCTTCGGTGTTCTCCCCGAACAGGGTCAGCGTGCGCTTGTGTTCGCCGGCGGTATGCAGCTCGAGGTCGATGTCGTGCTTGCGCAGCAGACGGTTGAAGTTCGGGATCTGGGCGACGACGCCGATCGAGCCGACGATTGCGAACGGCGCTGCGATCACCTGGTCGGCGACACAGGCCATCATGTAGCCGCCACTGGCCGCGATCTTGTCGACGGCAACGGTCAGCTTGAGCCGGCGCTGGCGCAGCCGCACCAATTGAGACGAGGCCAGCCCATAGGAGTGCACCAGGCCGCCGCCGCTTTCCAGGCGCAACAGCACTTCGTCTTCGTCGCGGGCAACCTGGAGCAGCGCGCTGATCTCTTCGCGCAGGCTGGTCACGGCCGAGGCCTGAACGTCGCCATCGAAGTCAAGCACGAAAACACGCGGCTTCGGCGGCGGCGGGGCCTTCTTGTTCCTTTTTTCTTCCAGTTTTTGCTGCTTCTTGCGGGCGGACGATAGTTTTTTCAGATCGGCGGCATCCAGAAGCTCTTCATTCAGGCCATCCGCCAGTTCGCGCAAGCGCTGATTGACGTTCTTAATCTCCAGACGGTTGCCCGTTTGTTGCCGGGCGGAACGTAGCAAGCTGCCAATTCCGGCTACCAACAGCAGGAGAGCCGCGACCCAGGTCACGGTTTTGGCAAGAAACAGCCCGTATTGGGCCAAAAACTGCATCACAGTTTGGAACTCCGTTGAAAGCGGGTATTGCGATCGTAATGTTCCAAGCCCAGGCGTTCAGTCACGGTTTGGTCGTTGATGGCAATGCTGCATAGCGGAAGAAAGGGAAAAATCGGGGGTTTGAGACTTGCCGAGTCTCATTCAGGTACGCCTATAATAGCCGCGCGGTAAGAAGGCTTGGCCAAAAGCTGTTCCGCTTTGCATGAAGGGAGTTTAATTTAATGAAGAGAATCATCCGGGCAGGTCTGCTTCTGGGACTGCTGTCCACCGCATCCATCGGCCATGCTCAGGACTCGGTGGCAGACTCACCGTACGAGATGCGTCCGTATATCTCCGAGCTGTATACCTATACCTTCGAGAACAACGACCGCATCGGAACTGAGCCCGGCCAGGGTGCCCAGCTTAGCGTCGGCAAAGCGATAAACGAGCACTGGGGCTTGGAGATCGGGGGCTTCTACACCAATTTCCCACATGACGACGTACCGGGCTCCTTTGCACAGCGCGAGTATGGTGCCAAGCTCGACGGCCTGTATTTCTACAGCCGCAACCCGTCATTCTCTCCTTACTTCGCAGTCGGTGTCGGCGGTGTCCGCACGGAAATGCGCAACCCGGGAAATGACCGCACGACCGACCCCTTGGCGGATGCGGGCCTTGGATTCATCAAGTATTTCACGATCTGGAATACCGACCTGGGTTTCCGTGCCGATCTGCGCTATCGCCACATATTCTTCGACAAGGATTCGGTGCCAACCGCTGGTAGCGATCTCGGCGAAGCCGTACTGAAGTTCGGCCTGGTCATTCCGCTGGGTGCGCGCGCTGTTGCCGGCGAGACCGTGGTGCCTCCCGGTCCGTGTGCGGACAGCGATGGTGACGGCGTCTGCGACACCGCCGATCTGTGCCCCGGTACGCCAGCGGGTACCGCCGTCGATGCCAAGGGCTGCCCGAAGGTTCCGGCTGATGGCGCCAAGAAGAAGTTCGACGACGTCTACTTCGCCTTCGATCACTCCGATCTGGCCGATTCCGAGAAGGCCAAGCTCGACGCTGATGCGAACGTGATCGGCGGGCTCAGCCAGAAGTACCCGAGCCTCAAGGTCGACGTGTCCGGTCATACCGACTGGGTCGGCACCGACGGCTATAACCAGGGTCTGTCCGAGCGCCGTGCCAACACGGTGAAGAGCTACCTGGTTCGCAAGGGCGTCGATGCCGGCCGCATCAACACCTACGCGTTCGGCGAGTCCAAGCCGGTTGCCACCAACGAGACGGCCGAAGGCCGCGCTCTGAACCGTCGCGCCGAGATTCAGACTCACGAGTAAGCCTGAAGAATAGCCGGGAACTTCTCGGTCTTTAAAAACCCGCCGGTGATACCGGCGGGTTTTTTTTATGTTCAGCGGCTGGACGGTAGTTCCTACAAGCTGTAGGAACTTGGCCGGTAGTGAGCAGCCCGCTAACCTTCCGATTCGCGCCTGGAAAACAGAAGAACGGCGAAGGCATGCGGCTATATCGGGCAAGCATTTATCCGCGGCATCGCGGCAAGACGCGTTTTGGCGCGATTCTGGTCGCGCTGTTGGCGGCCGCGTTGAATGTGGGGGAGTCTCAGGCGCGTGCGCCTATAGTCGACGGCGACGCAGACGGCGTCGACGATGCGGTGGATCAGTGCATATACACGCTGCCGCATGCGGCGGTCGATGCCCGGGGTTGTTCTGCGCAATCGGATCATGATGGTGACGGTGTCCCAGATGGTGCCGATGACTGCCCATATACGCCCTCCGGCGCCGAAGTCGATGGCCGCGGCTGTGCGGTCGATGATGATTTCGACGGCGTTGCAAATGGGCTCGATATGTGCCGGGACACCGAACTGGGTGCGGTTGTCGATCGGCGGGGTTGCGCCAGCGGCCAAGTCGCGCAGTCGATAGTCCAGAGGCCGACGATCTCTAGGCCGGCCACGGCCGCGGCGGCATCGGCCACGAAGCCAGCGCTTGGACCAATTCCGCAGCCACAGGCACCCGTGCAGATTTCAGCTGCTGTTGCCCCGCCGCCTTCGTCGCTGCCACAGGTCCAGGCCAGGGCACCGGTCCGGATCGTGATCCCGGCAGCGCCGGCCGTTGCTTCGGCTGCTGGTGTAACCCCACCAGCTGTGAAGCTCGTCACCCAGTCAGCTGCAGCTCCGAAACCGGCCACCTTGCTCAGCCTGTCGTTCGCGGCGCGCAGCAGCAACGTAGGTGCGAACAGCATGGCCAAACTGCGTAAGACGCTACCCGAACTGCGCGAGGCTTTGAGCGCTCACCGACAATCCGTCCTGCTCGTCGAGGCTTATGCGGACACCCAGAGCGATGGCGTTGCTGCGGACAAGCTTGCGCGTTCGCGTGCCAACACGCTGCGGCGTCTGCTGGAGCAGCAGGGCATCGACGGCAGGCGCCTGCGCAGCGTCGGGCATCCGGCGACCGATGCAGGCCAGGAATTCCGCCGTGCCGATGTGGTGCTCGAAACCGAGTGACGCGCCGGGGTTTCTACGCCGGCCGATCCAGCAGCGTCGGTGATTTCATCTGTGCCTCTGCGGCTTTTGCGCGCGCGATGCGTACAGCGCCATCGGTGTCCGCTTCTGGCAACCAGCCGGTGAGATGTCGCGAAATCATTCTGCCCAGCGCATCGATATGCGCCGGCGCCGCATTCAAGGCGGGCACGTAGCGGAAAGTCCTGCCACCGGCATTGATGAAGTCGTCGCGATAACGCAGCGCCACTTCTTCCAGTGTTTCGAGGCAGTCTGCCGAAAATCCGGGGCAGATCACGTCGAGTGCATGCACGCCGCTGCGCGCCAGCTGCGGAATCACCAGGTCGGTATACGGCTGCAGCCAGGGCTGATTGCCGAGGCGGCTCTGGTAGCTGACTGACCAGCTGTTTCTCTCGAGCTGCAACTTTTCCGCAATCAGGCGTGCGGTCTTTTCGCAGTAGCAGTAATACGGGTCGCCGTCGAGAAAATACTGGCGCGGAATCGAGTGAAACGAGATCAGCAGGTGCTCGGCGCGGCCCTTTGTGTCCCAGTGGTCGCTCAGACTCTGCGCTAGTGCCGTTATCCACGCCGCTTCGTCGTGATAGCTGTTGATCGTGCGGATCTCCGGCATCCAGCGTCGTGTCTGCAGCGCGCGAAACACCGCGTCGAGCGCGGCGCCGGTGCTGCTGGCCGAGTACTGCGGATAGAGCGGCAATACCAGGATGCGGCGCACGTTCTGAGCTTCGAGTTCGGCGAGAGCGCCTTCGATGCCGGGCTGGCCGTAGGTCATGCCGAGTGCAACCGGAACCGGCTGGCCAAGCTCCTGTGCGAGCCACTCGCGCAGACCGTCGCGCTGCAACTGCGAGTGATGCAACAGCGGCGAACCCTGCGGCCCCGGCGTCATCCAGATACTGGCGTAACTGTGCGCGAGCCGGCGTGGGCGCAGCGGCAGGATGAAGGCATACAGGATCGTCAGCCACAGCGCGCGCGGCAATTCGACGACGCGGCGGTCCGACAGGAACGGTTTCAGGTAGCGGCGGATCGCAGCCGGCGTCGGGGCTTCGGGGGTGCCCAGGTTCAACAGCAGAACGCCGGTTGTCGCCAGCACGCTGTGGCGCCGGTCTATCGAATCGATTGCGGACATCGGCTCGGCTCGAACTACCTGGGGCTGCGGAGGTGGCCGCCATGATAGCGGCGCGTCGCTACTTCAGCGCGATTTCACCCGACTTCAGCCGACGGAAATAGCTGTGATAGCTGCGCATCGCCCGGCTGCCCAGTATCAACAGCAGCGGCAGGTTGATCGCGTACATGAAGCCCATGCCGATCGTGCTGATGGTGTCGAGCTGGCCCGAGGTCTTGATGAAGCCGAAGCAGGCCGCGGCCGCAGCAACGCACCAAAGCCAGCGGAACGGCGTGACGGCACGCTCGCCGAACAGATAGATCACACCCTGCTCGCCGTAGTAGCCGTAGCTGATGATGCACGACAGGCCGAATACCCAGACCGCAATCGTGATCAGCCAGCGGCCGAGACCGTCGTGCACGGTATCGAAGCCCTTCGCGACCAGGGTCGATCCGCGGAAGTCGGCGAATACGCCCGGTTCGACCAGTTTCGGCATCTCCACGCTCGCCAGCGGTTGCCAGTCGAAACGGCTGCCGCTGCTGTCGGTGTTGTAGCTGCCGTACAGACGCGTGCGTTCGCCGCCGCGTTCCACCACCACGAATACCGGCGAACCGGCGGTATTGGTCTTCAGGCTGTTGTCGCGAAGCTCGAGCTGCTGCGGCTGCAGCTGCGGCTGCCAGTGTCCGGGAGCGGTCTGCACCAGTGCCGGCGGCTCCTGCCAGGTCGCGGCCGGCGGACGATTCCAGACGCCGGTGATCAACACCACCAGACCGGTCACGGTGCAGACGAAAATCGTGTCGATGAAGGGCTCGAGTCCGGCGACGACGCCCTCGGTGACCGGCTCCGGTGTCTTCACCGCGGCATGTGCGATCGGCGCGGTGCCCAGGCCCGATTCGCTGGAAAACAGCGCGCGCTTCATGCCCCACATGAAGGCGGTGCCGAGCGTGCCGCCGGTAAACGCGCCGACGCCGTCGGTCTTCGAGAACGCACCCGCAAAAATCATCCGGAAGCATTCCGGCAGCGCATCGGCATGCGTAATGATCACGTACAAACCGCACAGCACGTAGACGCCGCACTTGAACGGCACCAGGGTTTTGGTCACGTTGCCGATGCGCTTGATGCCGCCGAGGATCACCGCGCCGGCGCAGACCGCGAGAATCACGCCGGTGATCCAGGTCGGCACGCCAAAGTATTCGCGCGTGGTGTCGGCGACGCTCCAGGTCTGGAACATGTTGCCGCCAGTGAACGCGAAGAGCATCAGCGACACCGCGAACAGGCCGCCGACGATGCGGCCGAATGGCTTGAGCTTCGGCGAGATCGTTGCCAGGCCGTCGCGCGCCACGTACATCGCGCCGCCGTGAGGGTTCTCCGGGTCCTGGGTGTCGCGGAACAGCAGCGACAGCGTGACTTCGGTGGTCTTCAGCGCCATCCCGACCAGGCCGACGACCCACATCCAGAACACCGCGCCGGGTCCGCCGAAGTCGACTGCGATCGCCATGCCGGCAATCGCGCCGAGACCAACCGTGCCGGACATCGCCGCCGTCAGCGCCTGGAAATGCGTCAGCGCACCGGGGCCATGCGAAGTGTCGATGCCGTGACCGGCAACCAGCGCGACACCATGGGTCAGCGAACGGTACTGCGAGAAACCGCTCCAGATCGTGAACAGTAGTCCGATCGCGAGCAGCGCCAGCAGCACCGGCACGCTGAGCAGCACGCCATTGATGGCGTCGAGTACCGCGAACAGGGCTTCCACGGCTTAAGCCGCGATGCTGGCGGCGCGCCCGATGCGGCTGTGCGAATAGCCGTAGAGGAAGTAGACGACCAGGCCGATCGCCATCCAGGTGCCGAACGCGATCCAGGTGTGCGGGCCGAGCTGGTACATCAAGTAGCTGCAGGACGCCACGCCGAGGAACGGTATCAACGGCGAGGCCGGCGAGCGGAACGGGCGGGGCAGATCCGGGCGCGTCTTGCGCAGCACGATCACGCCGGCGCAGACGACGACGAAAGCGCCGAGGGTGCCGATGTTGGCGATCTCGGCGAGGCGGCCCAGCGGAATGAAGCCGGCGAATGCCAGCATGATCACGCCGGACGCCAGAATCGAGCCTAGCGGCGTGCCGGTTTTCGGATGCACGTAGGAGAAGAAACTCGGCAGCAGGCCGTCACGCGCGATTGCGAACAGCACGCGGGTCAGGCCGAAGTACATCACCAGCATCACCGTGGTCAGGCCGGCGATCGCGCCGATCGAAATCAGTCCGGCAGCCCAGTCCTTGCCGATCTGGATCAGCGCGTGCGCAACCGGCGAGGGAACGTTGAGTTCGGTATACGGCACGATACCGGTCAGCAGCGCCGAAACCAGAATGTAGAGGCCGGTGCAGGCGAACAGCGAGCCGAGAATGCCGATCGGCAGATCGCGCTGCGGGTTCTTGGTTTCCTCGGCGGCGGTGGAGACCGCGTCGAAACCGAGATAAGCGAAGAAGATCGTCGCCGCGCCCTTGAAGATGCCGTTGATTCCGAAATGAGGCTGGCCTTCGGCGTCGATGACCTGTTCCGGAATGAACGGATGCCAGTTGGCCGGCGTGACGTGAGGGAACGCGACGACGATGAAGATGCCGATCGCGATCACCTTGACCGTGACCATGATCGCATTGAACTGGCTGCTGACCTTGGCGCCGACCGACAGCAGCAGGCCGAGAATCGCGACGATGGTGAACGCCGGCAGGTTGATCAGGCCCGGCGTTTTCGGGTCGAACGGCGTATGCGTCAGCGCTTCCGGCAGGCCCAGACCGATGGTGCGCAGGCCGTCGGCCGCATAGCCCGACCAGCCGGCCGACACCGCCGGGATCGCCACCGAATATTCGCAGATCAGCATCCAGCCGATGATCCAGGCCGGGAACTCGCCCAGCGCCGCGTAGCCGTAACCGTAGGCGCTGCCGCTGCCGCCGATCGATGAGGCCATCTCGGCATACGACAGTGCCGCGCAGGCGCAGGCGAAGCCGGCGACCACGAACGACAGGATCACTGCCGGGCCGGCCTGGGTCGCCGCGGTGATGCCGCTGAGCACGAAGATGCCGGCCCCGATGATCGCGCCGATGCCGAGCAGGGTCAGGTCGGTGGCGCTGAGCACGCGCTTGAGCCCGGATTCCGAACTGCCGTCGGTGACGATCGCTTTGGTGCGCAGCAGCTTGGCGGACAGACTCATTGATTCTCCCTGGGATGCTTTATAGGTCTTGATAAACAGCTTGATGACCGGACGCGTTGCGCCCGATGTTCGCAGGAAGTATGCCCCGGCGGTACGCAGCCCGCCTGAGCAGGTTCCCGTCGTTGTGCCAGCATCGCCGCGCAAAGAAAAACGGCCGGATGCGGGAAGCTCGCATCCGGCCGTCGGGGCCGTCCACGTTCGGGGCGGCGAGCAGCGTACAGGCGCTTACGGCGCAGTGACGAAGTGGCCGCCCGTGCACAGCTCGTGCACATACATGGCTTCACCGACATTGGCCGAGAGCACGTTGGGCGTCAGTGCGATCGACGCGGTGTCGAAGTCCTTGGTGGTCTTCACGCCGACGAACAGACGGTCCTCGCCGACCAGGTTCTGGCCCAGCAGGTCCAGCGCGGATTCGTCGACCAGGATTTCTTCCTGCTGGGTATCGCCGAGGAAGGTGCGCACCGCGACCTGGTTGAGCAGCGAGGCTTCGAGTACCGCGGCCGGGAAGCGCACCGCGAATACCGCGTAATGGCCTGCGGACACCGTCTGATTGGCATGAACCAGCAGATCGACCGAGTCGATGATGCCCAGCAGGCCCAGCGTCAGCGAGTACGTCGCGAACGTGGACAGCTTGTTGTCGATGACCAGGTCCTTGTTGCTGACGCTGTTGAGCAGCGCGGTCAGAGTTTCGCCGCCGAGGCTGTTCAGCAAGGTGGTCAGCGGGCCGCCGACCAGGCCGCCGGTGGCGACCTCGGTGGTGGCGCCGGTGGTCAGCGCCTGGATGCCGGCTTCACAGATGAAGTTGCCGGTGATCGCGGTGCCGTTTTCGGCAATCGTCGTCGGCGTGGTGCCGTCATTCGGAAACAGCCCGCTATCGTCGCTGTCGTCGAACCCGCTGTCGGTGCTGCCATCGCCCTGAGCGTCACAACCCGACAAAGTTACCGCCGCGACAAGCGCGGCCAAAGCCAATGCCTTCACGTTCCATCGCTTCACGTTTGCTTCTCCCGGAGTACCGCATTTCGATTCGAACAGGTGCGCAGTCGAGCGACTGCGCCCCGGACCATGTGCTTCTGCCGGCAATTACTGCGCCGGGGCCGGCTCGTCGGTGCTGGGCGGAGCCTCCTCCGCCGGAGGCGGAGTCTCTTCGGCAGGTGCCGGTGCCGGGGTTTCTTCGGCTGCCGGAGGCGGAGCGGGTTCGGACGGCGCGGCCATGCCCGAATCGGCGCCCGGCAGCGCCGCGCCGCTGGCGTCGACTGGCACGCTCGGCGGCGCGGTCTGGCCGGCGATGTGCAGTTCCACGCGGCGGTTGAGCGCGCGGCCTGCGTCGGTGTTGTTGTCCGCCACCGGATGGCCTTCACCCATGCCCTTGGCTGTCAGCTTGTCGCCGGAGACGCCCTGCTCGATCAGGAAGTTGCGCACCGAGTCGGCGCGCAGCTGCGACAGCTTCATGTTGTAGGCGTCGCTGCCCTTGCTGTCGGTATGGCCTTCCAGGGTCATCGGCACGTCCTTGAAGTGCGCAACCTTCAGCGCCACGTCTTCGAGGATCTTGCGCGAATCCGGAGTCAGCGAGGCCTTGTCGAACTCGAAGTTGACACCGGTCAGCGTGATCACCTGCTCCAGGCCGCAGCCGACGCCGTCGACCGGCATGCCGGTCGGGGTGCCTGGGCACTTGTCGAACTGGTCCGGGACGCCGTCGCCATCGCTGTCGGCCATGGTTTCGGTCTTGACCACTTCGGTGGGTTCGACCGGAGGCGGCGGTACGACGTGCGGCTGCTCGTAGGGTGACAGCGGCAGCTCGATGCCGACGCTGTAGCGGAAGTCGTTCTGGCCGCCATCGAAATCGTCATAAATGTAGCGGGCCTCGGCGCGCAGGCGGAAGCCGTAAGTGCCATAAGGCCGCGTCACGACGCCGATGCCGGCATTGCCGTAGACGCCGAACTTGTCGTCTTTGTCAGGAACGACGTCGTTATAGTTGCCGCCGACGCCCAGCAACAGAAAGGGTGAGAACGTGCGGCGCTGATTCAGCGAATAGACCAGATCCAGACCGCCGCCGGTGCGGTAGAAGTCGGTCATGTTGGCTTCGTCGGTTTCCAGATTCTGGGCAAAGGCCTGAGCCTCCCAGAACCAGTTGCCGTGGCCGAGCTGGCGGCCGTAGTAGGCGCCGACGCCCCAGCCGTCACTGGGCAGGCGCGCCTTGTCCAGATCGAGGTAACTACCGAGGATGCCAACGTAACTCAGTGTGGGCTTTTCGGCATCGTTGCCTGAGGATGCCTCGTCCTGTGCGTCTGCGTGATGGGATGCGAGAGAAACGATCACGGCTGCGATCGCGGCCGCGGCTTTGCGGCGTGCAAATTTCATAGTGAAACTCCCTTTTTGAAAACACCCTTGGCTTAGGCCCGCGCGACGCGAATCAAGCCAGTCGCCGCCCGGTTTTTCGGATGCTACTGCGCAAAAGCTTAAGCCAAACTGAGATTGGTGTCAGCGAAGTGCCTGTATTGCATCCCGGATTTTCGTTTCATTTTGTGTCACCCCCTTGAAAGCGGGCGCCAGGTGCCCAAGAATTAGCAGCCTTCGTAGTAGAGTGCTAACAATGGGCTGGAGGACGACCCACAAGAATCGTCCCCGGACGGTTAGTACGGCTACACGATGAGGTCCTGGGAATCGAATCAACCAAGCAACATTTAAGATTTAGGAGTGTTCTATGAGTCTGCGTCCCCTGCACGATCGCGTGATCGTCAAGCGTCTTGAAGAAGAAAAGAAGTCCGCCGGCGGCATCCTGATCCCGGATTCCGCGGCCGAGAAACCCACTCGCGCCGAAGTGATCGCCGTGGGCCCGGGCAAACGTTCCGACGACGGCAAGGTTCAGCCGGTCGACGTCAAGAAGGGCGACATCGTGCTGATCGGCAAGTACTCCGGCAGCGAGATCAAGGATGACGGGCAGGATCTGGTCGTGCTGCGCGAAGACGACATCCTCGCCGTCATCACCAAGTAAGCCTTGCTCGCAACTTCCCCTATTTAGCTTCAGGAGTAGATCAACATGGCAGCAAAAGACGTTAAATTCGGCGACGACGCGCGCTCGCGCATGGTCGCCGGTGTCAACATCCTGGCCAACGCGGTCAAGGTCACCCTCGGCCCCAAGGGCCGTAATGTCGTGCTCGACAAGAGCTTCGGCGCTCCGACCGTGACCAAGGACGGCGTGTCCGTGGCCAAGGAAATCGAGCTGAAGGACAAGTTCGAGAACATGGGCGCCCAGCTGGTCAAGGAAGTCGCTTCCAAGACCTCCGACCTCGCCGGCGACGGCACCACCACCGCCACCGTGCTGGCCCAGGCGATCGTCAACGAAGGCCTGAAGTCGGTCGCCGCCGGCGTCGACCCGATGGACATCAAGCGCGGCATCGACAAGGCCGTGGAAGCCATCACCGCCGAACTGAAGAAGGTTTCGGTTCCGTGCAAGGACCGCAAGGCCATTGCCCAGGTCGGCACTGTTTCCGCCAACGCGGACGAGGCGATCGGCAACATCATCGCCGACGCGATGGACAAGGTCGGCAAGGAAGGCGTCATCACCGTTGAAGAAGGCAAGGGCCTGGACAACGAGCTGGACGTCGTCGAAGGCATGCAGTTCGACCGCGGCTACCTCAGCCCGTACTTCATCAACAACGCGCAGAGCCAGACCGTCGAGCTCGACAGCCCGCTGATCCTGATCACCGAGAAGAAGATCAGCAATATCCGCGATCTGCTGCCGATCCTGGAAGGCGTCGCCAAGCAGGGCCGTCCTCTGCTGATCATCTCCGAAGACGTCGAAGGCGAAGCCCTCGCCACGCTGGTCGTCAACAACCTGCGCGGCATCCTCAAGGTCGCGGCCGTCAAGGCTCCGGGCTTCGGTGATCGCCGCAAGGAAATGCTGAAGGACATCGCCACGCTGACAGGCGGCACCGTCATCGCCGAAGAAGTCGGCCTGACCCTGGAGAAGGCCACGCTGGCCGACCTCGGCAACGCCAAGAAAGTGCAGATCGACAAGGAAAACACCACCCTGGTCGACGGCGCCGGCGAGAAGAGCAAGATCGAAGCGCGCGTCGCCGAGATCCGCAAGCAGGTCGACGCCTCGACCAGCGACTACGACAAGGAAAAGCTGCAGGAGCGTCTGGCCAAGCTGGCCGGCGGTGTTGCGGTGATCAAGGTCGGCGCCGCCACCGAAGTCGAGATGAAAGAGAAGAAGGCCCGCGTCGAAGACGCGCTGCACGCCACCCGTGCGGCGGTTGAAGAAGGCATCGTCCCCGGCGGCGGCGTCGCGCTGGTTCGCGCGGCCAAGTTCCTCGAGACGTTCAAGGTTGCCAACTCCGATCAGCAGATCGGCGTGCAGATCCTGCGTCGCGCGATCCAGGAGCCGATGCGCCAGATCGTCAAGAACTCCGGCGACGAGCCCAGCGTGGTGCTGGCCAAGGTGCTGGAAGGCGTGGGCGCTTATGGCTACAACGCCTCCAACGGCAGCTACGGCGACATGATCGAGCTCGGCATCATCGACCCGACCAAGGTCACGCGTCTGGCACTGCAGAACGCCGCCTCGGTGGCCGGCCTGCTGCTGACGACCGAAGCGATGATTGCCGAATCGCCGAAGAAGGATGAAGGCGGTATGGGCGGCATGCCCGGCGGTGGCGGCGGCATGGGTGGCATGGGCGGAATGGGCGATTTTTAATGTCGTCCTGACAAGACGCCGCCATCCCTGGCGGCGTTTTTCAACACAAGCAGTCGCTGCAACGATCGGGGCGCCTTCGGGCGCCCCGATTTTTATGCGTGACGTAAGTCTGATACGAAATCATTTGTAGGCTCGTAAGCTGTGGCAAATCTATCCCGTGTCGTTATTGGGGGCGCCGGTGATGGCGAGTTACTGGGAGTACTGGGGTAAGGCGCGACCGGAGGCCGGCGCTCTGGCTTGGCATCCATTGCCTTGTCACTGCCTCGACGTGGCAGCGGTGGGCAAGACGTTTCTGCTTCAAGCCCATGAGCTGCGCGACTTTTGGGCATCGCGCCTGGGGCTGTCAGGCGAGGCGTTCGTTGACGCCTGTACGTTCTTTCTAACGATGCACGATCTCGGCAAATTCTCACCGGCATTCCAAGCGCAGAGGGCTGATCTGCTTGCGCAGTTGCAGGGTGGGCGCACCATGCTCAAACCCTACGGCCCTTATTTTCACGACAGCCTCGGTGCTGTACTGGTGGGTGATTGGGAGTTCTGCGCGTCTGTTCCTTGGTTGGACGCATTGCTCAGCGGCGCGGATTTCGAGGCCGGGCAGTGCTGGTTCCACGCTGTCACGGGCCATCATGGTCAACCACCCAGGGTTGACACCCACCTCGCCGCTCACTTTTATCCGCCCGACATTCTCGCCGCGCGTGAGTTTGTGGACGACGCGGGCAGTCTGCTCTGGCCCGCGTCAAGTCGCGACGCCTGGGCCGCGAGCCTGCCCGGCATCAGGCTTGACGATCATCGCCGATTCTCGTGGTGGCTTGCTGGGCTGGCGGTGCTTTCCGATTGGCTGGGTTCCAACACCGAATACTTTCCCTACTGCGCGCCTTCGGATGCACTGGAACTCTATTGGCGAAAAGCACAACTGCAGGCGGTACGAGCGCTCGAAAACAGCGGCGTACTACCACGGGCGGTAGCAGAGGAACAAGCGTTCGGCGCGTTGTTCCCGCGTATCCGCGACTCGGGTACACCCTTGCAGCAGAATTGCGCGCGGATCGCGTTGGCCAAGGCTCCGCAGCTCTTCGTGCTCGAAGACGTTACCGGCGCGGGCAAGACCGAGGCGGCGGTAATGCTTGCACATCGCTTGCTCTCTGCGGGTCGGGGCCAGGGTCTGTACTTTGCGTTGCCAACAATGGCAACAGCCAACCAGATGTATGAGCGCATTGGTGCGGTGTACGACCAACTGTTTGCGACGGGTAGCCAGCCATCGCTGGTCCTGGCGCATGGCGCGCGCGATTTGTCCGCCGCCTTCCGCGCCAGCGTGCTGCCCGAGGGCGTCGCGGAGCCCGAATACGAGAAAGACGAAACGGCGAGTCAGCGCTGCACGGTGTGGCTTGCCGATACACGCAAGGCCGCGCTGCTGGCGCAAGTGGGCGTTGGCACCATCGATCAGGCGCTGATGGCGGTCCTTCCGGTCAAGCACCAGTCGCTGCGACTTCTGGGCCTGTTCGGCAAGGTGCTGATCGTCGATGAGGTTCACGCCTGCGACAGCTATATCTTTGGCTTGCTGAAGGAACTCTTGCGATTCCATTGCGAAGCAGGAGGCTCTGCGATCCTTCTCTCCGCTACGCTGCCACAGCAGATGCGCCGCGAGTTGTGCGCAATCTACGCGCCGCGGCACGCGCCCGTCTCGGTCAGCTATCCGCTTCTTACGCACGCGCACGCTGAGGCGCTCACCGAACAGGAAGTGGCGACGCGACCGCAGGTAGCGCGACGGGTCGAAGTGCAGTGGTTGCGCAGCAGCGCTGATTGCGAGCGCAGCGTCTTGGATGCCGCTCGGCAAGGCAAGGCCGTGTGCTGGATTCGCAATACGGTTGCACAAGCCATCGCGAGCTATAGCACTCTGCGTGCGCAGCATCCGGAAACGCAGCTGTTCCACGCGCGCTTTGCCTTAGGCGATCGACTGCGTATCGAGGGCGAGGCATTGCATCGCTTTGGCCGCACCGGCAGCGACCGTGCCGGCCAAGTGCTGGTCGCAACTCAAGTCGTCGAACAGTCCCTGGACCTGGACTTCGATCTGATGATCAGCGATGTCGCGCCCATCGACCTGCTGGTTCAGCGCGCGGGCCGCGTGCATCGTCATGATCGCGGTGAGCGCGGCATGCCGACTCTGCTGGTGCATGCGCCGCAGGCGCTTCCGGATGCCGATGCGCGCTGGCTGGGATCGGAACTGCGCAACAGCGGCTACGTCTATCCCGACCTCGCGCGGCTGTGGCTGACCGTGGACGAGTTGAGCCGACGCGGCGGCTGGCGAATGCCGGAGGACGCGCGTGAACTGATCGAATCGGTCTATGGTCCGGACGCGGAAGATCGCCTGCCCGAAGGGCTTCGTGGCGTGCTCGATGCGCAGGCGGGCAATCGGCAAGCCGCGAAAAGCCTGGCGCTCACCAACACTCTGAGCCTGCCCACAGGCTACGCCTATGGTTCTGCCCCGCTCAGCAACTGGCTGAGCGAAGCCTATACGCCCACACGCCTTGGCGAGCCCACCGCGACGCTGCACCTGCTCAAATGGGCCGAAGGCTGTTTGACGGACTTCTGCCCCGACCCTGATCCGCGTCGAGCAGCGGGTTTGAGCCGCCTGAGTGTTCGCGCGGCGCAGGTCAACGAAGCGGCGGAGCCGGCTAATCCTGCTTTGGCTGCCCAACTGCAAGCTTGGCGTGAACGCATGGGCCGCGGGGCGAAGTGGGTGGTGCCGGTACCTATGTGTTGGAGTGGCGGACAGTGGACGGGTAAGGCGCAGTGGAAGGGCGAGCAAGGAGCAATCGCCACGCGATATCTGTCCTACACCGACGATGCGGGGCTCGAAATCGTCCGGAAAAAGTCATGAGATTGGGTCCATTTGTTGGGCCTCTGATGGTTTAGCGTTCGGTGCAGGAGGAAACATGAACTTGATCGAAGATCGTTGGCTTCCGGTAGTCCGTGCCCAGGGCTACGCGCGCATCGCGCCTTGGGAGATCGCTGACACGGAGAATCCGGTGCTGCGTCTCGCAGCGACGCGGCCGGATTTCAACGCGAGCCTGCTGCAATTTCTGATCGGCCTGATCCAGACCGCCTGCCCACCGACGGGCACGCAGGACTGGGTTGCTGGTTACGTGCAGCCGCCCGGCCCCGATGCGTTGCGATCCACGCTCGCTCCGCTGGCGCCCTGGTTTGCGCTTGGCGGCGATGGTGCGCGCTTCATGCAGGACTTTGCGCCGCAGGATTTGGCTGAGCAGGAACCCGACGACATCGCGGCGCTGTTGATCGAATCCCCAGGCGAGCAGTCCACCAAGTTCAACAAGGATTTGTTCGTCAAGCGTGGCGGGGTGCAGGCACTTTGCCCGCCCTGTGCGGCCGCGGCGTTGTTGACCTTGCAGACTAATGCTCCGGCGGGCGGAGCGGGCAACAACACCTCGCTGCGCGGTGGAGGGCCATTGACCACTTTTGTTGCCGCCACGGGGCAGGACGCGCTCCCGACCACATTGTGGCGAGCGGTTTGGCTCAACGTGCTGGAACGGGCCAGCGTTGGCCCCAATCACCCGCAGGCGGAGATGAATGATCCCACGCTGATCTTTCCCTGGGCGACCCCGACGCGCACCAGCCAGGACAGCAACAGCGTGGCACGAAAAGCCGCCAGGAAAACGGGCGGTGACGCTCCGGAAAAGCACCGGCCGCAAGTCACCTACGCGGACGGACATCCCCTGCACGTGTTCTGGGCGACGCCGCGCCGCATCGTGCTCGACCTTACGAGCGCCGATTCAGGGGAGTGCGACCTTTGTGGAGAGGCGAGTCCGCATCGCGTGCGTCAGTACCGTGCGCGTAACTACGGCGCCAACTACACCACCGGCTGGCGGCATCCCTTGTCGCCGTACTACCGACTCAAGCCGACTGATGTCGAGTGGATGCCGTTGCACCCCAAGGGCGGCATGAACTACCGCGACTGGCTCGGGCTGGTGGGCGCATGCGTTCCCACCGTTGAGCGCGCCGCCGTGGTCGCTGAGTTCGCAATGAAGCGACGCGAAGCGTTATCGCGGCACTTGCGTAACCCGCGACGTTTGCCATTTCGTCTCTACGCCTGCGGTTACGACATGGACAACATGAAACCGCTGTGCTGGCACGAGTCGCACATGCCGCTGCCGGCGGTGGAATCCCGGTACATCGAGGATGTCGTCAGCCAGTGGATCGATTCCGCGGAACTGGCGGCAAGCTCTCTGCGCATGGCGCTCAAGAGCGCCTGGTTTTCGCCCGGTGCCACGGTCCGGGCGGATTTTGATTTTGCAACGGATGCCTACTGGCAGGCTACGGAGCCGGAGTTCTATCGCCTTCTCGATGTCCTAAGCGAAGCAAGCGTCGAAGCGCGCGCCAGCGACGAGGCGCTGCTCGAATTCCGTCTGCGCTGGCATCAAGGCCTGCGCCGCGCAGCCGAACAGTTGTTCGAGCAGTACGCTGAAAGCGGCCCTGCCGAACAGGGCAACGCCAAACGAGTGGCGCTCGCGCGGCATCAACTGATGCGGAATCTCGATGGCGCCAAGCTCAAGAACGCCTTGGGTTTGCCGGACGACATGCCTGCGAGCAGCAAGCCGGCAAAGTCTGCCTCGCGCAGGGCCGCGGCGAATAAAGCAGGAGCCACCCCAGCATGAATCATCTCCCCCGCCATCCCTTTCGCGCCGACGATCCTCTAGGCCGCGTGGTTCTGCGGTATCGGGACTGGCTGCATGACCGCGAACGATCCCACGCCCGTGCGGCGCGCGCGCGTCTGCGCCGCTGCGCCGGGGAGTTGGATGCCGTCAGCGAGCGCGGCGCCCATGAGTTGCTACGCTCAGCCGAGGCCGCATACACGGACCGCGACGACGAACCGCCGCATCACGATCGGCTGCTGGCGCTCGCACCGCTGCTTGCCTGGGTAGAGACGCACGGGGGCGAAAGGTCTCTGCCCGCGCAATTGGCCCAGTCCAAAGAGGGCGCAGATCGCCCTCGTTTGAGCGAGTTGCGGTTTCAACGCTTGCTCGCGGCCCAGGGTGCGGAACTACATCAGGAACTGCGTCGTGCGCTTCAACTTCTCGATAAAACCGCCAACGCCCTGTGGTTGGCCGAGGCGGTCTGCGACTGGGACAACGAACTATTTGGCACCGCGCTTCGTCGGCGCTGGGCCTACCAGTACTACAGCCATCTGCCCAAGAGCGCATGAGGCACCTTGTCGCCCGAATCAGTTACGAAATTAAGGAAATGACACCATGACCCAGTTCATCCAGTTGCATCTGCTCACCAGCTACCCGCCTTCGAACCTCAATCGCGATGACCTGGGCAGACCCAAGAGCTGCATCATCGGCGGTGCCAGCCGTCTGCGCGTATCCAGCCAGAGTTTGAAGCGCGCATGGCGCATGTCCGAGGTATTCGAAAGCGCCTTGGGCGCGCATCGTGGAACGCGCACCAAGACATTGGGACGGGAATTGTTGCCGCGATTGATCGGTGCAGGCGTGGACGAGAAGAAGGCAACCACCTGGCTTGGCGCCATCGTCAAGCAGTTCGGTAAGCCGGAAGCTGCCGATCCGCTCAAGACTGGCCAGCTTTTCCACTTGAGCCCTGAGGAGCGCGCTGCGGTCGAGCGCCTTGTGGCGCTGCTAGCGGTCGAACAGCGCGCTCCCAGCGAGGACGAACTCAAACTGTTGCGGCGCGATAACAAAGCGGTGGACATCGCGCTGTTCGGTCGCATGTTGGCAGACGTGCCGGTCTTCAACATAGAGGCCGCGGTCCAGGTTGCGCACGCCTTCACGGTTCACAAGGTGCAGATCGAAGACGACTACTTCACGGCGGTAGACGATCTGAACAAGGGTGAGGTAGATGCGGGCGCCGGACATCTGGGCGAGACCGGATTCGGCGCGGGCGTGTTTTATCTCTATCTCTGTATCGACCGCGACCTCTTGCAGCAGAACCTTCAGGGCGATGCCGCGCTCACGGCGAAGACCTTGTATGCCTTGCTGGAATGCGCGGCAACAGTAGCCCCTACGGGCAAGCAGAACAGCTTTGCAAGCCGTGCCCACGCGCTCTACTGCCTGGCCGAGAAAGGGCCACAGCAGCCGCGCTCGCTATCGCTGGCATTCACCCGGCCGGTGTTCGATGCGCGCGACGGCGACGTGCAGGCGCAAGCCATCACGGAACTGAACCGTCTTGTGGCGAACATGGACCAGGTCTACGGGCCGCGCTGCGAGGGGCGAAAATCCTTCAACGTGCTTACTGGCGAGGGCAGCCTGCGCGAGATGCAAGACTTCATCACGGAATAGCTCATGGCCGAGATCCTGCTATTCCGCCTGTATGCACCACTCGCCAGCTTCGGCACCGTGGCGGTGGGTGAGCAGCGCCCGAGCCAGACGCATCCAGGCAAGAGCCTGATCGTGGGGCTGTTGGGTGCCGCGCTGGGGATTCGGCGTGATGAGGAAGCGCGTCTTGCTGGACTATCCAGCGCGTACGGCTTGGCTGTGTTGCAACTGCGGCCGGGCCAACTGCTTCGGGATTACCACACTGCTCAAGTTCCGAGTCAGACCGACTTGAAGAAAGCGCCGCATTTCACGCGCAGGGACGAGTTGCGTGCCGCTCCTCGATCGGAGTTGAACACGATTCTCTCCGCACGCGACTACCGCAGCGAGGCGTTGCATGTGATCGCAGTATGGAGGCGCGCAGATTCTACCGAGACGCCGACGCTGCCAGAACTGGCTACGGCACTGGAACGTCCGCGATTTACGCTCTACGTCGGGCGCAAGAGTTGCCCGCTTGCGTTCCCGTTGGCGCCGCAGATCGTGGATGCCCCGGATCTGCTTAGCGCGTTCAAAGTCGAGCTGACGGATTTTTCCAGCCGCTGGCAGATAGTGAGCAGTGGTCCGGGATTTGATCGACGGCTACTGCCGCAGCGCTTGGGTATCGGCCGCTTGCTGGGAACTGATCCGGCTTGGCTGTTCTGGGAGGATGGTGACGCCGCTGACCCACCCTCGGGGCTGGAGACCCTGCAAACCCACACCCGTAACGACGCCAGCCTCAGCCGCAAGCGCTGGCAGTTCGGCCCACGGCTGGAGCAGATGGCGGCGTGGCCCAAGGCGGAACTGTCCGCATGAGCTATCTATCCAGAGCCAGGATCGACGCTGCCGATGCCCGCGGCCGCGAAACCCTGCGGCAGCTTGCCCGCGGCCCGTACATCGAGCACCAGCGGTTGTGGACGTTGTGGGGCACCCGTCCGGATGCGCAACGCGATTTCCTGTTTCGCCGCGTCGAGGGCGGCACGCCTACCTACTACTTGTTGTCCGAATCGCCGCCCGTCATGGAGACCCCCGGTTGGCAGATTGAAACCAAGCTCTTTCAGCCGCAACTCGAAGAAGGTGATGAACTGGCGTTTGATCTGCGCGCCAACCCGGTGGTGACTCGCCGTACCGAAGGCGGCGCCCGCCGACATGACGTGGTTTGCGATGCGTTGCGGACGCAGGCTGGCGAACCCATCGACCGCGCGCTGATCGAGAGGGCGGCCGGACTTGCCTGGCTGGCCAAGCAGGGCTCGCGCTGCGGTTTTCGTTTTGACGAAGGCGAAGTTCGCACGGGCGCGTACCGACAGGAGCGGGTGCGCAAAGACGGTGGCGGCGATATTCGTTACTCCACGCTCGACTTCAGTGGACGGCTTACGGTGACCGATCCGGAACCGTTTCGCGCTGCTCTGCGAAACGGCTTAGGAAAGGCCAAAGCCTTCGGCTGCGGCCTGCTGCTGGTGCGGCGAGCTTGAGTCCGTCGCCTGACCAGCAGAAGATCAGGGTTCGGGAAGTTGAGGAACAGAGACATGGAATGGCGAGACCGCATCACCAGTGACCCGGCCATACTGGTCGGAAAGCCCGTGATTAGAGGCACACGGATTTCCGTTGAGCTGATTTTGGGCTGGCTTGCCAACGGCTGGTCGCACCAACAGCTCCTGGAGTCCTACCCGCACATCACGCGTGAGGACATTCTCGCGGCGCTCGCCTTTGCCGCTGAGATGATGCACGACGAGCAATACATTGCTGCTCACAAGGCTGTTGCGTGATCCCTCCGCTGATCGTCAACGAGAACTTTCCGGCGCCTTCAGTGCGTCTGCTGAGAGCCGCGGGCGTGGATGTACTCGCGGTGCAGGAAGCGATGCCAGGCGCATCGGATGAGCGAGTGCTGATGGCAGCGCACGAGTCAGGGCGGTGGCTGGTGACGTTTGACCGCGACTATGGCGAACTGGTGTTTTCCAAGCGTCGGGCGCCACCGCCGGCGATCCTCTATTTGCGTCAGGAGCCCGTACCTCCGACGTGGCCAGCCGAGCGATTGCTGGAGTTGTTGGCCGCGCCGGACAAGCTCGTCGGCAATCTATCCGTCATTACCGAACATGGCGTGCGGCTGCGGCGCTTGCCCGGACAAAACCCCTGAGCGAGCGTCTGCCACCGATCAAGCCCATTCCAATCAAGGATCGGATATCGGTTCTTTATGTCGAGAAGGGCAATCTCGACGTGCTGGATGGGGCCTTCGTCGTGGTCGACAAGAACGGTGTCCGCACCCACATTCCGGTGGGCGGCGTCGCCTGCTTGATGTTGGAAATCGGTACGCGCATTTCGCATGCAGCGGTCCGTCTGGCGGCGCAGGTCGGCACACTGCTGGTATGGATCGGCGAGGGAGGCGTACGGCTCTACTCCGCAGGTCAACCGGGTGGCGCGAGGTCCGATCGCCTGCTGTATCAGGCACGCCTGGCACTGGACGACGATGCCCGGCTCAAGGTCGTACGCGAGATGTATCGTCGCCGATTCGGTGAGGAGCCGCCTGCGCGGCGCAGCGTTGAGCAATTGCGTGGTATCGAAGGCGCGCGCGTCCGCAAAACCTATCAATTGCTGGCGCAAAAGTTCGGTGTGGAATGGAAAGCCCGCAATTACGACATCGAAAGCTGGGATGCAGGTGATTTGCCCAACCGCTGCTTGTCAGCCGCAACATCATGTCTGTACGGAGTGACAGAGGCGGCTGTGCTGGCAGCTGGCTATGCACCCGCGATCGGCTTTATTCACAGCGGCAAACCGCTGTCCTTCGTCTACGACATGGCCGATCTCTACAAATTCGAGACCGTGGTGCCGATCGCATTTTCCACGGCAGCGGGTCAGCCAGCCGAACCGGAGCGGCAGATCCGGCTGGCCTGTCGGGATGCGTTTCGTCGCACTAACCTGTTGGAGCGGATTATTCCCGACATCGAAGCGATCCTTGCCGCTGGAGAACTCGCGCCGCCGCAGCCAACGGGGGAGCAGATTCCACCGGCGATTCCAAATCCCTCAAGTTTGGGCGACCCGGGGCATCGATCCGGATGATCGTAGTCGTGCTCGAAAATGCGCCCCCGCGTCTGCGCGGCAGAATGGCGATTTGGCTTCTGGAAGTGCGCGCCGGTGTCTACGTCGGGGACTACAACCGGAAGATTCGAGAATATCTCTGGAATCAAGTCCGCGAGGGAATCGAGGGCGGCAATGCCGTCATCGCATGGAAGGATGCCACCGACGAAGCCGGGTTTCGCTTCGATACTGTCGGCCAAAATCGGCGGGTTCCTGTCGACTACGACGGCACTCGGCTTGTGGAGTTCTTACCCCAGGACGCGCGGCTTCCCGATACGTAATTGGTTCTTCAGCAATCAAGGGAAATCGATATATGATCGCGCCTCAGATTGGCGGTAGAATTTCGAGACCTGAAAATAACTAATGCTGTCAGTTATTTGCGTTTAGTGCGTTCCCCGTGTGAGCGGGGATGAACCGACTGATCGGCTTTCGGATATCGTTTCGCTTGTGCGTTCCCCGTGTGAGCGGGGATGAACCGCGATGGACGATATGAGTGCCAAGGCCGAGAACGCGTTCCCCGTGTGAGCGGGGATGAACCGGCATCGCCGCCGAGCGCATCACAGTGCCCGACGCGTTCCCCGTGTGAGCGGGGATGAACCGGATTCCCGCCGGCTCTGGCAATGGAAGGCCGCGCGTTCCCCGTGTGAGCGGGGATGAACCGAATGCAACGACGAAGCCAGGCGATCCGATCGAGCGTTCCCCGTGTGAGCGGGGATGAACCGCCGCTCGCCTTGCGCTCGATCAGGGTGCAGTCGCGTTCCCCGTGTGAGCGGGGATGAACCGGCCTCGGCGAGCAGTGGATGCACGACTTTCGACGCGTTCCCCGTGTGAGCGGGGATGAACCGTTTCGTGACGAATACTGCGAGCAGGCAGCGAGGCGTTCCCCGTGTGAGCGGGGATGAACCGGCTTGTTCGGCAATTCGTCGCGCGGGCTGCGGGCGTTCCCCGTGTGAGCGGGGATGAACCGAATTTCGAGCAGAGATCCATCAAGCGCTACGCGCGTTCCCCGTGTGAGCGGGGATGAACCGAGAGCGAGCGTTGCGTTCGTCCTCAGGCATGGGCGTTCCCCGTGTGAGCGGGGATGAACCGGCATCAGCAGGCGCCCCCATAGGCAACACGAAGCGTTCCCCGTGTGAGCGGGGATGAACCGTTCCTGGCTGCGGTAGAGGCTGGCGATATCGGGCGTTCCCCGTGTGAGCGGGGATGAACCGGTGTAGCGGTGGCAGTAGCGCGCACAGGCTTCGCGTTCCCCGTGTGAGCGGGGATGAACCGGGTGAGGCCACTTACCGCGCATGCCTTGAAACGCGTTCCCCGTGTGAGCGGGGATGAACCGGCAAACTTGTTCCGGTGTACGGCTGCGAGCCTGCGTTCCCCGTGTGAGCGGGGATGAACCGCCCAGCTAGAGGCGTGCAGAGCGGGGGCTGAGGCGTTCCCCGTGTGAGCGGGGATGAACCGGTGCCGGATCTAGCCAGGGGGACCCTCTCCCTGCGTTCCCCGTGTGAGCGGGGATGAACCGCCCAGCAAATCAGACATGGACGGCGGCCAGTTGCGTTCCCCGTGTGAGCGGGGATGAACCGGATAGTGAATCCCTCGATACCGTCAATACTCTGCGTTCCCCGTGTGAGCGGGGATGAACCGGAAGACAAGGCGGTGCTCGAAGGTCTCGTGAAGCGTTCCCCGTGTGAGCGGGGATGAACCGCTCTGGGTGCGGCCGGAAAACGTTGAACGCGTGCGTTCCCCGTGTGAGCGGGGATGAACCGGTACTGGAACACGGCGCCGACTGGGGTAAGAGGCGTTCCCCGTGTGAGCGGGGATGAACCGTCTTACAAATGCAGTGCAGGCACGCTCTATTTGCGTTCCCCGTGTGAGCGGGGATGAACCGGTCGGCGATCAACTTCGCCCCGTCGCTCTCCAGCGTTCCCCGTGTGAGCGGGGATGAACCGTGATGACCCAGGTTGACGACACGGTAACGGTAGCGTTCCCCGTGTGAGCGGGGATGAACCGTTCGGCACCTGGGATCTGGCGCTCATGGCCTAGCGTTCCCCGTGTGAGCGGGGATGAACCGCCCGACTACTGACGGGGGGACGCGAGGCAAGCGCGTTCCCCGTGTGAGCGGGGATGAACCGAAGTCGCTAGGCTGGGTGCCTTTCAATACTGGGCGTTCCCCGTGTGAGCGGGGATGAACCGGTGCCGCTGCTCGCCGGACTCATCCAGAGCGGGCGTTCCCCGTGTGAGCGGGGATGAACCGGCAGAGACGACGCGACCCAATGCCGCCGCCAAGCGTTCCCCGTGTGAGCGGGGATGAACCGGTTCTACCTACCAGGCCGCGGCGAAACCGTTGCGATCAGCATCGCCAAGCGCGATCAACTTCGATTGTTGATCGACGATCGCGATGCCCGAGCCTATGCCAGAGCTTTGAATCTCTACGGCCGTATTTGAATCCCTACGGAATTGCCAGCGCGTTTTTAACGAAGGTATCGCTTATCGAACCAGAATGGCTCGATATTTCCTTCCATCAGATGCATCGGTGCCTGCGGGTGGGCCGGGTTGATGATGTAGTTAGTGGAATGAGCCAACAGAGCCGACGGCACGGGCAGCAATAGCCCGGCACCCGAGGCTAACCAAGCGTCGCCGACTGCCTGGCTTGTCGGTTCGTTGGCCTGCCAGCCTGGCGGGAGCGTTGGAGATGGGGAAATCACTGCCCCGTCCGCTACGTCAATCGGTATCAGTTTCAGCGTCAGCGGAATCGACGTCAGCGTGAGTCGCATATGAGCCATGGTCTCGATCATCGCCAAGGCTGGATGCTCCCCGGCGTAGATAACCAGACGCCCTACGGTATGCCAGCGGCCGGAGGTGTGAAGTCCGCCTGTTCCGTCAAGACCCGGCCAGGCGGAAATCCGCCACAGCCGCATCAGACAAACCCATAGGCCGTGCGACTGATGTGCGACTCAACCAAGCGAGCGCCGGCATCCGTCGCTGCCAAGGCCATGGGCGTAATCGGCGCCTGATCGCGTAAGTATTCGGCAGGAGTATTGAACCATTCGAGGGCGGCACTTTCATCGCCGAACAGTCCGACCGCTTCTGAGAACACGCGCGCCAGACGGACAACGCGCTCGGATTCGGCTTCATTAAAACGACCGCTGCTCGTGAGGCGGCGTCGCACGGTGCTTTCGGGCGCTACCATGTTGGCCGGGAAGCGGAGCTTGTTCGCTATCCGTTTGTAGGTGCGCACGGTGATGCCCTGCGTGACAACGCGGATGACATCCACCTCGGAATCGACCTTTAGATCAAGCAGGCGGCCGATTCGGGTGAACACATTTTCAACTTCGGTAACTGGACCAGGAACATCGCTCATAGGCCGCCTCCATTTGAGCGGTATTGTACGCCATATGGCGGGCAGCGCCAGCACGGCCTGTCAGCACGGTAGCCGTGCTGCTGCGGGCTATCCCTGCCGTCCCGGATGCCGGTAAGCCCACCCTATGAGATGCCATATGACTCCGACGGTTTCGCTCCCCTCACTTAAACCATAGCCGCCTTCGATTTCGACTGTAGCGGCGGAAACGCCAGCGCCATCACCGCGGCAGCGATACCGATACCGAAGGAGCCGATGTAGAGCCCGTCGTAACTGCGGAAGCTGTCGTAGATCCATCCGCCGACCGCCGGGCCGAGTGCCATACCGAGGCTAGAGATCATGGCGGCGGCGCCGAGTACGGTGCCCATCATGCGCAGGCCGAAGTAGTCGCGGATCAATAGCGCGTAAAGCGGCATGGTGCCACCGTAGGCCGCGCCGAAAATGGTTGCCAATGCGTAGAACGTGCCGAGGTCACGCGCGAACATGTAGGCGCCTGCGGCGATGGCCTGCACCGTCAGGCCCGCGATCAATGTGGTCTTGACGCCGATGCGGTCGGCCAGCACACCCAGCAGCACGCGGCCACCCAGACCGGCCACACCTTCGACGCTGTAGATGGTCACCGCGGCCATCGTCGGCAGGCCGCAGCCGATGGCGTAGCTCACCGTGTGGAAGATCGGACCCGAGTGTGCCGCGCAGCAGCCGAAGAAGACCAGGGCCAGGATGATGAAGTGCGGCGTGTGCAGGGCCTGGACTACGGTCGATGCGCCCGAGCTGCCGATATCCGCTGTCGTGTCGATGGGAGCGCCTGCCGCCGCAGCGGCCTTGGGCGGCGAGCGCACCAGCAACGTGGCCGGCAGCAGGATCAGCGTCGCGAGCGCGGCGATGATGAGTTGGGCGTTGCGCCAGTCGGTGTGCGTGATCAGCCAGGCCGCGAAAGGCGACACAGTGAGCGGCGCCACGCCCATGCCGGCGGAGACCAGCGAGACGGCGAGGCCGCGATGCTCGTCGAACCAGGCCGAGACAATGGCGATCATCGGCGCGAAGAAACTGCCGGCGGCAATGCCGACGATGCCGCCGTAGTAAAGCTGGAACTCCAGCAGGCTTTGGGCGCGGCTGGCCAGGAACAGGCCCAACCCCAGCAGCACGGTGCCGCAGAGCACGACGATGCGTGCGCCGTAGCGGTCGCTGAGCGCGCCCCAGCCGAAGCCGGCGACGCCCATCGCGATGAAATCCAGCGTCATGGCACCGGAGATGCCGACGCGCGACCAGCCGGTAGTGTCCGCCATCGGTTGCAGGAATACGGCGAGTGAGAACAGCGCGCCCATGGCGACGCAGGTGATCAGCGCGCCAGCGGCGACCACAACCCAGCCGTAGTGCCGCTTCATGATGATGCTCCCTCACGGATACTGCTGTCCTGAGTCACTTTGACTATCACCCTAAATCGCATCCTGAGTTCTCCGGTTTCGCCAAGCCTGCAAGCGCCTGTTTTTTACCGCTCATATGGATACGACGAACAAGGTCAGCGGAAATCGACGCGGCCGACAAATTTTTTTTGCCCGTCGTGTGGAGCCCAGCGGTGGGAGGCGCCGACATCGACCCCACCACCACGATGGGACAATTCACCGAAGTCGGCACCAATATCTACTTCAGCGCGCGATCCTCACTGCTCGGTGACGAGCTCTATGTGCTGCGAAGGACCGAGGCTATCGCCGGCGATGATTCTGCACACACCGCCATTGGTACGCCGGTTGTCATCCCGGTCATCGCCAATGACGGCTCGTTGCTGGGTACGGTGAATCCCGGGAGCGTATTACTGTCCGATCCACCCGAATCGGGCACTGCAATCGTCAACGGCGACGGCACCATCCGTTACACGCCCAATTCGGGTTTCAGCGGACTCGACCGCTTTCGCTACACGGTTCAGGACGACCTCGGTCATTCGTCAAAACCTGCAACGGTGCAAGTACTGGTTGCGCAACCTTCTGGCCCGGCTCCGGGAACCTCTCCTCCGTCAGGCGAAGTGCCGTCGCCCGGCGGTAGCGGAAGTGGCGGAGGCGGAGGTGGTGCACTCGATCTGGCCTCGCTCGGAGCACTGCTGACCCTTTTGCTTGCTAAACGTCGACTTCCTCAGCATGCGAAAGCGCAAACTTAAAAGCGGATATTCACATCGGTTGAAAGCGCTTGGGAGACGAGGGACGCGGACTATTGCCCATATTCTTTTGTTTGCGAATCTTCTGAAGAACTTTTTGTGGGTCGGGCTTCAGCCCCGGCGATTCGCGTTCGCGACCAGCCGGTGCAGCGCCGCCACCATCGTGTCGATTTCTTCGAAGGTGTTGTAGAACGCGATCGACGGACGCACCGTGGCCTCGACGCCGAAGCGGCGCAGGATCGGCTGCGCGCAGTGATGGCCGGAGCGCACCGCGATGCCGTCCTGGTTCAGCGCCTTGCCGACTTCTTCGGTCTGATACCCGTCGAGCACGAAGGACATCACGCTGGTCTTGTCCTTGGCGGTGCCGATCAGGTGCAGGCCGGGAACCGTCAGCAAACCCTGAGTGCCGTATTCCAGCAGCTCGTGTTCGTAGCGCGCGATGTTCTCAAGGCCGATGCGTTCGACGTAGTCCAGCGCCGCGCCGAGTCCGACCGCGTCGGCGATGTTGCCGGTGCCGGCTTCGAAGCGCGCCGGCGGGCCGTGATAGATCGTCTTGTCGAAGGTAACGTCCTGGATCATGTTGCCGCCGCCTTGGTACGGCGGCGTGTGCTCCAGGATTTCGCGCTTGCCGTAGACCACGCCGATGCCGGTCGGGCCAAAAATCTTGTGGCCCGAGAACACGTAGAAGTCCGCGCCGAGTGCCTGCACGTTGACGCGCAGATGCGACACGGCCTGCGCGCCGTCGACCAGCACTTTCGCGCCGGCACGCTGGCCCATCTCGACGATCTGCTTGATCGGCGTGATCGTGCCGAGTGCGTTCGATACCTGCGTGACCGCGACAATTTTGGTGCGGTCGTTGAGCAGCTTCTGGTACTCGTCGAGACGCAGCTGGCCGCTGTCGTCGACCGGAATCACCCGCAATTTCGCGCCTTTTTCAGCGCACAGCATCTGCCAGGGGACGATGTTGGCGTGGTGCTCCAGATGCGAGACCACGATCTCGTCGCCCTCGAGCACGTTCTGCCGGCCCCAGCTGAAAGCGACCAGATTGATCGCCTCGGTGGCGCCGCGCACGAAGATGATTTCCTCGGACGAACTCGCGCCGAGAAACTTCGCGACCTTGTTGCGCGCGGATTCGTAGGCGTCGGTCGCGCGCGCGGCCAGCTCGTGTGCGGCGCGATGGATGTTGGAGTTCTCGTGCGCATAGAAATACGCGAGCCGGTCGATCACCGATTGCGGCTTCTGCGTGGTCGCGGCGTTGTCGAACCAGATCAGCGGACGGCCGTTGACGCGCTCGCGCAGGATTGGAAAATCGCGGCGCACCGCATTGACGTCGAAAGCGGGCCGTGCGCTTGGCGTGGCGGGCTCGTCGCGATCGACGTGCTTCGGCTCCGGGTGCGACAGATCGGTGAAGTAGTAGCTCGGTGCGGACGCGGGCTTGCGTACCGGGTCGGCTGCAGGCTCTGGCACCTGCGCCGCCTGCAACTTTTCAGAGCCCGGCAAGGCAAACGACTGCGCACTGATCAGATCGCTGGAGGGTGCTCCGCTGGCCGTGGCCGGATAGCTGCTGGATTCGCCGACGAAGTAATACGGTGTCGAGGGAACCGGCGCATTCGGCGGCGTGGGTGCGCCCGCGAAGGTCGGCAGTGAGGGCTGCACATCCGGCGACTGCTGGCTCGGCGAGGTGCCGCCGCGTGTCTGCGGATAGCCATGGCTTTCACCGAGAAAGTAGAACGGGCTGTCCGGTTTCAGCGACGCCGGCGCAGCCGGGATAGCCGCAGGCACGCCGAAATCGGCGAGCCCCGCAATCGGCGCAGCCGCTGGCGCATTTGCCGCATAAGCCTCGGGTACGCCCTGCAGCGGACCGCTGCTGCGGCCCGAAGCCGGCACGGCGGTCGATGCGGCGGCCGGCACGTCCGGTGTCTGCGCCATCGTCGGTACCAACCTTGGCGTGATCGCCGACGGCGGCGCCATATGCTGAGCGACCGCCGACTGCGTGACCGGGAACGGCGGTGTTGCCGGCAGCGATGTCGGCTGCGGCATGACGTTGTACTGGCCCAGCGTTGGAACGCCGGGCGCCGGCGGCGCACCGAAACCGACAGGGCGCGTCGGTGCCGCCGGCGACAGCTTGCCCAGCGGCGTCGTGCCCGGCTCTGCCTGGAACAGCTGGTTCGCCAGTGCCGTCAGCGACGCGATATCGGGCAGCGCCGACTCACTTGTAGATGTCGGGATAGTCATGGAACTTGTTCACTTCCACGTCTTCCAGCACCGCCAGCGCGTCTTCGGTCAGCACCGCGAGCGAGCAGTACAGCGAGATCAGGTACGAGGCGATCGCGTACTGGTCGATGCCCATCAGGCGCACCGACAGGCCCGGGCTCTGTTCGCCGGCGAGGCCGGGCTGGAACAGGCCGACGATGCCCTGGCGCTTCTCGCCGACACGCAGCAGCAGAATCTTGGACTTGCCGTCGGCAACCGGCACCTTGTCGCTGGGGATCAGCGGCACGCCGCGCCAGGTGATGAACTGGCCGCCGAACAGGCTCACGGTCGGCGGCGGTACGCCGCGGCGCGTGCATTCGCGGCCAAATGCGGCAATCGCCAGTGGATGGGCGAGGAAGAACGCGGGCTCCTTCCAGACCTTGGTCAGCAGTTCGTCGAGGTCATCCGGTGTCGGCGCGCCGCTCAGCGGATACACGCGCTGGCTCTCGGCGACGTTGGCCAGCAGGCCGTAGTCCGGGTTGTTGATCAGCTCGCTTTCCTGGCGCTCCTTGATCGTCTCGATGATCAGCCGCAGCTGTTCCTTGATCTGATCGTGCGGGCTCGAATACAGGTCGGAAACACGGGTGTGGATGTTGAGCTTGCTGGCAACCTGACGCAGCCAGTATTCGCGCGGATGCTCCTCATAATCGACGTAGGAGTTCGGCAGCTCGCCGCTCTCGGTGACCGAGCAGGCGGTGCGGATGTCGGCCGGATTCCTGACCTTGTTGACGCGGAACACGCCGGCTTCCACCGGCAGCCACTGCAGCAGATGCACCAGCCAGCGCGGCGTGATGATGGCCAGCTGCGCATGCGTCTTGGTGGTATTGGCAAGTTGATGCGCGGCGGCGTCGCCCACGGTTGGTGGGGCAATGTATTCGGCCATGACGGTTCCTTGTCTTAATGGATCAGAAAAAAAATCTAAAGATAGATTGGCCGGACCTAAGGAGTCTGGCTACAGGCTATCGCCACCAAGCCGACGAACCGGCGATTTACTGGTGCGTGCCGAGGCCGCTTGCTCGCAGCGGCTCACCAGCACCGACAGTCGAAGATGCAGCGCCGACGCGAGCTTGTCGGCGGTGACCAGCGAAGCCGTAACCTGGCCGCGCTCGATCTCGCCGAGATAACTGCGGTTAAGGTCCGCGGCTTCGGCGAGCCGCTCCTGCGACCAGCCATGATCCATGCGCGCTTCGCGAACGGCGCGGCCGAAGCGTTTTTCCAGCAGGGTCATCGGCCCTGTGCTTTGTCGATCGCCGTCGTGGATGCGCCGACGGCATGTTCCAGCCGTGCCTGCGTGACCTGGCTGCCGGGCGGCACGCTGCGTGTCAGCCAGACGTTGCCGCCGATGCTGGAGCCGCGGCCGATGGTGACGCGTCCCAGGATCGTCGCGCCGGCATAGACGACGACGTCGTCCTCGACGATCGGGTGCCGCGGCCGGCCTTTCTGCAGCGCGCCGCCTTCTTCAGTCTCGAAGCGCTTGGCGCCCAGCGTCACGGCCTGGTAGATGCGCACGCGCTCGCCGATCTCGGCAGTTTCGCCGATGACCACGCCGGTGCCGTGATCGATGAAGAAATGCGCGCCGATGCGGGCGCCCGGATGGATGTCGATGCCGGTCTCGGAGTGCGCGAGTTCGGCGACGATGCGCGCGATCAGCGGCACGCCGAGTTGGTACAGCTGATGCGCGAAGCGGTGATGGATCAGCGCCAGCACGCCGGGGTAGCACAGCAGCACTTCGTCGACGCTCTGCGCAGCCGGGTCGCCACGAAAGGCGGCCTCGACGTCGGAATCGAGCAGCACGCGCAGGCGCGGCAGCTGCGCCGCGAACGCGGCAACGATTTCACCGGAGTGCCGCGCCAGTTCCTGCGTGCTCGGCTCGCTGCCGTCGCCACGCCAGCGGCAACTCAGCTCCAGGCGCACCTGCGCGGCGAGCCCGGTCAGCGCGGTATCCAGTGCATGGCCGATATAAAAGTCTTCGCCCTCGCGCTTCAGGTCGGGCGGGCCGAGCCGCAGCGGAAACAGCGCGCCGCGCAGCAGCGCGACGATGTCGCGAACGCTATCGCGCGACGGGAATTCGCGCTCGCCCAGATCGCGGCTGCGGCTGCGATTCTCGCGCCAGCGGCCGCGCACTTCGCGCAGCTCGGCGACGATCGCGTCCAGATCCCAATGGCTTTGCGCCGCCAGAGGCGGCGCTTCATGCAGACTCATGCGGCGATGCTCCAGTGTCCTGTCTCAGAGATTGCTTGATGAATTCGCGAGTCACTTTTCGTGTCTGGCAAGGCGCGACGACGAGCCATAGTCGAACTATGGCGAGGAGGAGCAACGCGGCCAGGCGCGAAAAGGGGCCGCGAAGTCGCATGCGAATCTCTGAGACAGGACACTAGTCCTGTATCCAGGGCAGGCCGCGCAAGCGCCAGCCGTCCCGCTTGCCGCGCTGATGCGCGGCGTCGAGCTCGCCCTCGAAGCCTTCGAGCACGTTGTAGATCTGGGTGAAGCCGGCCTTGGCTGCGGCTTCCGCTGCCAGCACCGAGCGCTTGCCGCTGCGGCACAGCAGAATCGCCAGCTGGTCCTTCCTGACCTTGGCCTCGAGTTCGCGGACGAAGCGCGGATTGCGCGTCAGCGCGGTGCCGGTGGCCCAGGCGACGTGCACGCTGTTCGGCACCTCGCCGACGAACTTGCGCTCCTCGGCGCTGCGCACATCGACCAGCACCGCAGCACCGCTTGCGACCAGGTCCCAGGAGTCCTGCGGACTGATGCTGCCAGCGTATGCCAGCTTCGCCTGGACCGCCTCGGCGCGCGCGCGGGCAACCGCCGCCGGAAGTTCCGAAGCGCCGTTCGGCACGCCGGCGGTAGCATCGGCGATGCGCTGCTCGATGCTGGCAACAGCTGGGTGGCTCATGCGATCTTCCTGAGGTTGTAGGACAGCGACCTTGCCGGTGTACCGGCCTGCCCCTGAAGCGGCCCACTGTAGAAACGCCCGTTATGTTTTAGAACGAACTTAATGCGATGTTGTAATGTTTGAATGGAATAAAACCTCGGGCTCGCCCAGCGAGATATCGTGTCGCCGCCCTAATCAGGCACCGATCAGGCCCGATCAGACACCCGAAATACAAGGACAAATGGAACGATCGAACTGGCTGATGCGCTATATGGGCCTGTTCATGTCGGGCCTGCTGCTCGCGGTATGCAGCGATACCGCGCAGGCGGAGGTGCCGTCCGCGGTGCAGGCGCGGCTGGCGCGCGGCATCAATCTGTCGTTCTGGTTCACTTATCGTGGCAACCCGACGATCGACCCGCAGCTGTTCCGGCCCGACGATGCGGATCTCGCCAATCTGCGGCGCATGGGTTTCCGCCACGTGCGTATCGCTTTCGATCAGGCCTGGCTGGTCGATGCGGGCATGCCCTCGCGCGCGAATCCGCAGCGCGCCGCCGAACTCGCCGACGCGCTGCAAAAAGTCGCCTCGCACGATCTGATGGCGGTCGTCACGATGAACGCCGACAACGCATACTTGAAGCGCCTGCTCGGCGATCCGGCCACGCTCACCGCAGCGTCGGCTTTCTGGTGGAGTCTCGCCAAGCAGCTGTCGTCGCGTCTGCCGCCTGCCATGCTGGTATTCGAAGTGCTCAACGAGCCCGGCAATGACGATGCGGCCGCATCACTGAAAGTCATGCAGACCCTGGCCGGATCGGTGCGCGATGCGGCGCCGGCCTACACCATTGCGGTCGCCGGCCATAAGTATTCGTCGATCGACGAGCTGCTGGCGCTGACGCCGTTCCAGGATAAAAACCTGATCTACAGCTTCCACTTCTACGAGCCGTTCAACTTCACCCACCAGGGCGCGACCTGGGGCTGGCCGATGTGGGCCAGGTTCCGCGGGTTTCCGTATCCCTCTTCGGTCGAGGCGCTGGCGCCGGTATTGCCCGGGCTGGATGCCGACGCGCGCCCGCATGCGGCCTACTACGGCCAGCAGAACTGGAACCGCGCCAAGCTCGCGTTGATGCTCGACCGCGTTGCCGAATGGAAGAACCGGAACCAGGTACCGGTCTGGTGCGGCGAATTCGGCGTGGTCAAAACCTATGCGCCGCCGGGTTCGCGCGAAGCCTGGCTGCGCGACACGCGCGAACTGCTGGAGGCGCGCGGCATCGGCTGGACCCATTTCGATTTCACCCAGCATATGGGGCTGGTCGATGGCCCGCAGGGTGCGCGGCTGTGGAATCGCGGCGCGGTCGAAGCCCTGGGTCTGGAGCCGCCCGCCCGATGAATCCCAGAACCGGAGTAGGGCGGGTCGTGACCCGCCGTTCTATCCTCGACCGAAAACGGCGGGTCGCGACCCGCCCTACACTGGGTGCTCCCTGGCAATGAAGGATATCGAACGCGCCTGCGCGGCCAGCCGCTTTCTGCAGCGCGCCGTCGAGCGCCATCCATCGTGGCTGGGCGACGGCAGCCTGGTCGCCGCAAGGCACGCCGGCGGCATGGCGGCCGAACTCGCCGCCGCGCTGGCCGACATGCAAGACGAGAGCGGGGTGATGCGCCTGCTGCGCACGGTCCGCGAACGCGAGATGGCGCGCATCGCCTGCCGCGATCTCTGCGGCCTGGCCGAGCTTGACGAGACGCTCGGCGATCTGTCCGAGCTTGCCGAAGTCTGCCTGCGCGCTGCGCTGGATTTTGCGCTGACCCAGCTGCGCCAGCGCTACGGCGAGCCGCGGGACGCCGCCGGCAAGCGGGTGCAGCCGGTGGTGCTCGGCATGGGCAAGCTCGGTGGCCGCGAGCTGAACTTCTCGTCGGACATCGACCTGATTTTCTGCCATACCGCCCCTGGCGAAACCGATGACTGCGGCAGCGGTTCCGGTGCGCTCGACAACGCGGAATTCTTCAAGCGCGCGGCGCAGTCGGTCACACGGCTGCTGTCGGAGCGCACCGAGCACGGCTTCGTGTTTCGCGTCGATCTGATGCTGCGCCCATTCGGCAGCGCCGGCCCGGTGTCGATCGCGATCGACGCGGCCGAGGACTATTACCAGGAGCACGGCCGCGAGTGGGAGCGTTACGCCCTGATCAAGGCACGGCCGGTCGCCGGCGACATCCAGGCCGGCCTGGAATTCCTGCGCAGCCTGCGGCCTTTCGTGTATCGCCGCTATCTGGACTTCAACGCGATCGGCAGTCTGCGTGCGCTCAAGAAGCTGATCGCCGATGACGTCGCACGGCGCCGGCAGGACGACAACGTCAAGCTCGGCACCGGCGGCATCCGCGAGCTCGAGTTCATCGCCCAATCGTTCCAGCTGGTACGCGGTGGCCAGGAAGCGCCGCTGCGCGATACACGGCTGCGGCCGGTGCTGCGCTGGCTCGGCCAGACTGGTTATCTGTCGCCGGAGACGGCGCAGCGGCTCGACCAGCACTACGTTTTTTTGCGCCGGCTCGAAAACGCGATCCAGATGTACGCCGACGAGCAGACGCATTCGCTGCCGCACAACGAGGAGGCGCGGCAGGCGCTCTGTCTGGCGCTCGGCTTCGCCGGGTGGAGCGAGCTGAGCTTGCGCTTCGCCGAGGTGCGTGCCCAGGTGCACGAGGAATTCCGCCGGATCTTCGCCGAGCCCGGCGACCAGCAGGCCGAAGTGGGGCTGGCCGGATGGCTGGTGGAATTGTGGAACGAACCCGAAGGCCAGCCGCTGGCGCCCGACGCCGCCGGTTTCGGCGATGCGGCGGCCAAGGTCACCAAGGCGCTGCGCGATCTGCGCGATTCTCGCAGCGTGGGCAGCCTGAGCCCGGCTTCGCAGCAGCGACTTCAGCAGCTGTTGCCGCTGCTGATTGAAGAGGCGCAGCGCCATGCCGATCCGGCGCTGGCGGCGGTGCGCACGCTGGCCGTGGTGCAGGCGATCGGCGGCCGCTCCACCTATCTCACCCTGCTGCGTGAATCGGCAGTCGCGCGCGACCATCTGGTCAGGCTGTGCGCGGCCAGCCCCTGGATCAGCCAGCTGCTCGCGTCCAACCCGGGGCTGCTCGATACCTTGCTCGACACGCGCGCGCTGTACGCGCCGCCGGATCGCGAGGGCATCCGGCAGGATCTGGCCGAAGTGCTGTCGCATATCCCGGTGGATGAGGTCGAAGCCGGCATGGATGCGCTGCGCCGCTTCCGGCTGGAGACCACGCTGCGCATCGCTGCCTGCGACGTCGCCGGCAGCTTGCCGGTGGTGCAGGTCAGCGACCGGCTGACCTGGCTCGCCGAAGCCGTGCTGCAGGCCGCGTTCGATCGCGCCTACACCGAGCTTGGCAAAACCTACGGCGAACCGCTGCGGCTCGACGATACGCGCGCCGGATTGTGTGCGCTGGCTTACGGCAAGTTCGGCGGCATCGAGATGGGCTACGGCTCGGATCTCGACCTGGTCTTCATCCACGACTGCGACGCGCCGGAGCGCGACACCCGCGGCGGCGAGCGCAGCATCGTCGGCAGCACGTTCATGGTGCGCTGGGCGCAGCGCGTCATTCACTGGCTGGCGACGCTGACGCCGGCCGGCCGCGCCTACGAAGTCGATCTGGAACTGCGCCCCAGCGGGCGCTCGGGCCTGGCTGTGGTCAGCGTCGAGGGCTTTTCCGAGTACCAGCGCCGCGAGGCCTGGACCTGGGAGCACCAGGCGCTGACCCGCGCCCGTCCGGTCGCCGGCAGCCCAGCAATCGGCGCGCGGCTCGAAGCGCTGCGCCGCGACGTGCTGTGCCAGCCGCGCGACGCCGAAAAACTGCGAGCGGATATCCGCGACATGCGCGCCAGGATGCGCGCCAAGCTGGAACGCCGCGAGCCTGGCTGCTGGGACATCAAGCAGGGCGAGGGTGGGCTGATCGATATCGAGTTCATCACGCAGTACTTATTGTTACGCGAAGCGCCGCGCGCACCGGCGCTGGTCGAGTATTCGGACAACTGGCGCCAGCTCGAGGCGCTGACCGTGGCCGGTGTGATCACGCCAGGGGACCGCGATGCGCTGATTCAGGCCTATCGCGTACTACGCGCCTGGAGCCATGCCCGCGGCCTGCAACAGCAGCCGGTGGTGGCGCCCGAGGATGCGTTCAGCGTAGAGCGCGAACGGGTGAGCCGGATCTGGAGCGCGGTCGGGCTGTAGCGAGTAGGTTGGGGTGAGCGCAGCGAACCCCAACATCGGCGCGGACACACGTTGGGGTTAGCTGCGCTCACCCCAACCTCCTGGTGAGTCGTCGCGTGAAACTCCTGTCATCGATCAACCGCTAAACTAGCCGCCTACCTGCGCGAGCCACACCGTGGTCCTGAGCCATCGTTTCCGCTTCCTGTACGTGCATATCGCCAAGACCGGCGGCACCAGCGTGCGCGCATCGCTGCGTCGGCTGCAGCTGCGCGATCCGATGTATCTGCTGCAGCTGATCTGCTCGCGGCTCGATCACCTGTCCGGTCACCGCATCGCGGCCAAGCTGCCGCGCCACGCCAAGGTGATCGCGGCGATGGAGATGCTGCCGCGGGATTACTTCGAGTCGCTGTTCAAGTTCGCGTTCGTGCGCAACCCCTGGGATCTGCAGGTCAGCAGCTATCACCATCTGAAGCGCGAGCGCCCGCATCTGCTGAACGGCCACGAAACTTTCGACGAATTCCTGCGCTGGAAGCTCAACCCCGAGCGTCCCTGGCAATACCACATCGACACCTCGATCACGCTGCAGACCGACTACCTGGTCGATCTGCACGGCAAAAACGTCATCGACTTCGTCGGCCATTACGAAAGCCTGGCGGACGATTGGGCGACGATCTGCAAGCGCCTGAACATCAAGGTGCCGGAGCTGCCGCACAAGCGCCAGGCCACCGATCGCTCGCGCGATTTCCGCGGCTATTACACCGATCAGACGGCCGAACTGGTTGCGCGTTATTTTGCCCGCGATATCGAGATGCTCGGCTATCACTTCGACGGCGCCGGCGCGCCGGCGCCGGGCTAGCGGCGTCGGCGCATGGCGGCACGGACGCTTGCCTTCATCGAACTGCCGAGGCAGCTCGGCCAATACTGCGTCGAGACCGGCCGGCGGCTCGCGGCCGGGACCGGTGTGCGCTGCCTGCATTATTCGCTGCGCACCGAGGTGCGCAGCCTGCTGCGGCGCTGCGGCGTTGCGGTCGAGCCGGTCACGACGGGGCTACCCGCAGCCGCCGGCGCCCGGCTCACGCTGGACCTCAGCCTATGCAAGCTCGCCAACAGCGGTGACCGGCGCTGGCTCGGCCAGGCCGCGCAGTTGCAGGCCGGGCTCGCCGAATACTTCGACCGTCACGCAGTCGATGCGATCTTCGTCTGGAACGGCAGCGATCTGACGGCTGCGGTGGCCGTCGCACTGGCGCGCCAGCGTGGCATGACGGTGCTGTTCGGCGAGAACGGCTATCTGCCGGGCACGCTGCAGATCGACACCGGCGGGGTCAATTGCCTGTCGTCGCTGAACGCGGCGATCGCGGCCGGCGAGTTTCGCGGAGCAAGCCTGCCGCCGGCCGAGCGTGCAGCGCTCGAGGCCTCGCTGGTGACGCTGCGCAGTGCGGCGCGCCGCGCGCCGGCCGCCGCGCAACTGCGCCGCGTGCAGCCGTCCAGGCTGGCGCTGGCCGAACGCGAACTACTGCGTCCGCTGCAGCTCAGCCGCGTGTCGCTGCACCCGCGGCCGCGCGAGTTCGCCGCGAGCGCGCTGCCCGCCGATATCGGCCCTTACGTGCTGCTGCCGCTGCAGGTGCTCGGCGATTCGCAGCTGATCCAGCATTCGCCGCTGATCGGCAACGACATGCCGAGCTTCGTGCGGCGCGTCGCGGAGGCGCTGCAGCAGGTCGCGCCGGGCACCCGGCTGGTGGCCAAGCTGCACCCGATGGAGCAGGTCTACGAACTCGGTGCGTACCGCCGCCTGAGCGGCCGCGTGCCGAACCTCAGCTGGGTCCGCGACGTGCCGGCGACGAGGCTCGCGGCCGGCGCGGACGCGGTCGTCACGGTGAATTCCACGGTCGGTTTCGAGGCGCTCGCGCTCGGCAGGCCGGTGGTCACGCTGGGCCGAAACTTTTATTGCCACGCGCCGCTGGTGCATCCGGTCACGCAGCTCGATGCGCTGCCGGCGGCGTTGCGGCAGGCGTTACACACACCGCTGGATCTGGAGCTGCGCGACCAGTTTCTTGCGTTCGTCTGGCAGCGCATCCTGGTTGAGACCAGCTATCGGGATCTGTCCGAGCGCAGTCTCGGCGCGCTGGTGCGCCGGCTTGCCGCGCTGCTCGGCTACGGCGTAGCGCAGCCGCCCGGCGTCAAGACGCAAGCCGCGACCGCGGCCCACTGACGATGTGCGGAATTGCCGGGCAGGTGCTGAGCAGCGGCGTCGTCACCGAGTCGGCGCTCGCCAGCATGTCGTCACGGCTGACGCATCGCGGGCCGGAAGACACCGGGTTCTACATTCATCATCATGGCAGCGGCAGTTTCGGCATCGCGCACACGCGGCTGGCGATCATCGATCTGGCGGGCGGCCATCAGCCGATCTTCGATGCCGCCAAACGCTACGCGATCGTCTGCAACGGCGAGATCTACAACTTCCCGGAGCTGCGCGCGGAGCTGGAAGCCCGCGGCCAGAAGTTCTCCTGCGATTCGGACAGCGAAGTCGCGCTGCAGGCTTATGCCGCCTGGGGGCGTGCATCGTTCAAGCGCCTGAACGGCATGTTCGCGTTTGCGCTCTACGATCACCAGCAGCGCGAACTGTGGCTGGTGCGCGACCGGCTCGGCATCAAGCCGCTGTACTACGCGGTGCTGCCGGACCGGGTGCTGTTCGGCTCGGAGCTGAAAGCGCTGCTGCCGCAGATGCCGAAGGTCGATGTCAGCGAGGCGGCGCTGGCGCAATATTTCCAGAACCAGCATTCCAGCGGCGAAGACACGATCGTGCGCGGCATCCGCCGCGTGCTGCCGGGCGAGGCGCTGCGTATCGACGCGGACCTGCGCATCGAGCGGCATCGCTACTGGTCGGCACTGGATGTGCAGCCGCGCCAGCTCAGCGAAGCGGATGCGCTGGCCGAGTGGGACGCGCTGATCGATCAGGTGATGCGCGAGCATGTGCGCTCGGACGTGCCCTACGGCCTATTCCTTTCCGGCGGCGTCGATTCCGCGGTTTTGCTGGCCTTGTTGAGCCAGCGTCAGCGCGAACCGATCCGCACGTATTCGATCGGTTATGCCGACGTGCAGATGCGCGACGAGCTCGACCAGGCCGGGATGATCGCGCAGCGCTTCGGCGCGCTGCACACGCCGATCCGTCTGACGCGGCAGGCGGTGTTTCACCGGCTGCCGCGCGCGGTCTGGGCGGCGGACGATCTGATGCGCGACTACGCCTGCCTGCCGACGCTGGCCCTGGCCGAAGCGGCGAGCCATGACCTGAAAGTGATCTTCAGCGGCGAAGGCGGAGACGAGGCTTTTGCCGGCTATGGCCGCTATCGGCCGGACTGGAGCGAGCGCCTATACAAGAGCATCCGCTTCCCCGGCAGTGGCGGCTTCCGTGTGCGCGGCGAGCTCGATGCCGCCTGGACGCGCAGGCTGTTCATACCGGAATTGCAGCCGTATCTGGCGGCGCACCGCGCGCCGGTGATCACGGCCTGGGGCAGCACGCCGCGGCAATGGAGCGAGCTGCAGCGGCGCCAGTACACCGATCTCGTCACCAATCTGCCGGACGATCTGCTGGTCAAGAGCGACCGCATGCTGATGAGCTGGTCGGTCGAAGGCCGCGTGCCTTTCGTCGATCATCGCGTCGTCGAGTTCGGCCTGTCGCTGCCCGACTCGCTGAAAGTCTCGCGCAGCGCCGGCAAGGTCTTCATCAAGCGCTGGGCCGAGCGATATATTCCCCGGGATCATCTGTGGCAGCCCAAGCGCGGCTTTCACGTGCCGGTCGGTGAATGGCTCAACGGCGAGTTCGTGCGCGGACTCGCCGATCGGTTGCCCAACAGCGAGGCGATCCGGCGTTGGTGCCAGCCGCAGGCGGTGCGCGAGCTGCTGGCCGGCGACACCGCGCTGCGTTCCCGCGAAATCTGGAGCCTGATGCAATTCGCGATCTGGCATCGCTTGTTCATCGAGCGTCCCGACCAGCGTCCCGGTGCGGATGAGGATCCGCTGGCCTGGATCTGAACCGGCAGGCGGCTTGATCAGCCGGTGCCAGGCTGCGGCCACAGGCTGGTCCAGTGGCGGAACGAGCGCCCGGTGAAAGTCTCGAGGCGCTCGGCGTCCGCTCGATACATCCCGACAATATCGGCATGCCGCTGCGCATCGAAAACCGGCGTCGGAATCGGACGCGTCAGCGTCTTGCGCAACAGCGGCGTCCTGCGCAGCCGCCGACGCCCGATCAGCTTGCGCACCACTCGGCCGGCCGGAGTTTCACGACACTTGTCACCGCTGTCGTTGTGCACCGCGCCCCAGTCGGAGTGGCCGAACTCGGGATCGACACCCAGGAACTCCAGCACCGGTTTGAGTGTCCGATCCGCATCCGCGATCAAGTCCTCGAAGCAAACCACCCGGATCGCGCTGGCCGGAAAGCATTCGAGATAGCGCTGCAGCTGGTAGTGATAGCAGCCGATGCTCAGTGTCAGTTGCCGGTCCGGCGCCAGCAGCAGATCTTCAAAACGACGGTGTTCCTGGTTGTCATCATAGTCATGCACATACTGCGACATCAGGCGCGCGATCGGATCGCGTACCGCGTACACCAGCCGCACTTCCGGCAGCAGGCTGCGGATTCGCGCCGGCACGCCCGGATAGCGGTCACGCATCGAATAGCGCGTCGACGACTCGCCGCGCATCGGTGTGTTGCCGATCCAGAAATCGCGATACCAGTCCGTGCCGCGATGCCAGCTCAATTCCTCGACGAAGAAATTCACTTCCTTGCGCTTCTGCGACATCTCGATCTGCGGATGGCTGTGCAGATAGTGGTGCAGGCTGTAGGTCCCCGCCTTCATCGCACCGACGACGAGGAAATTCGGAAATGCTGGCATGATGTCAGGCCCCCTAAACGGACTGGCAAGATGGGAAAACAAGGATGATTCCGAGGATGCGTCCGTTGACTGCGGCCCCCTTGCCCAGAACGGTGTCGAAACCAGCTAACAGCTCCCTTGCAATCATTGCACCGAATCCGTTCCCTGATTCAAACCGATTCGCCCGTGTCCAAATCGGAAGGATGTTCCGGGCCGGGCGCGCCGCGATCCGAGCGCGCAACGCGGCCGGCGCGGCAGCAGATCTACTCGCATGACGGTGACTGGCCCGGCCGCGCCCAGAATCGCCTTGTTCATGTCGACCTCTGGCCACAGCGGCGTGGACCGCGCGATACGCCATCTGGCCCCGGCACTCGCCGGGCGCGGCTATGCGGTCGACCTGCTCAAGGTGCGCCGGCACGGGCCGGAGCTGGCCGAGATCCCGCCTGGAGTTCGCGTGATCGACCTGGGCGCATCGTCCACCTACGGCGCGCTGCCGGCACTGATCCGCTACCTGCGCCGCGAACGGCCGGCGGTGCTGCTGTCCGACAAGGATCGGGTCAACCGCACCGCGCTGCTGGCGCGCTGGCTTTCGGGCGTGAGCCAGCGGACGCGCCTGGTGCTCAGCTCGGGCACCACGATTTCAGTGGATCTGGCGCACCGCGGAGCCTTTGAGCGCTGGATCCAGCGCTGGTCGATGGGGAATCTCTATCCGTTGGCCGATCAGGTCATCGTCACCTGCAAGGCAGTGGCAGCCGACATGGCGGCTTACACCGGGCTGGCGCGTGCGCGTATCCGCGCGGTGTTCAGCCCCGTGGTCCCGGCCTCGTTGTTCGAATCCCGTCCGCCGCCGCCGGATCACCCCTGGTTCGCGCCTGGCGCCCCGCCGGTGTTGGTGGGCGTTGGCGAGCTGGCGCCGCGCAAGGATTTCCCGACGCTGATCCGCGCGTTCGCACAGCTGCGCCGGGGCCGCGAGCTGCGGCTGATGATCGTCGGCAAGGGCCGTGATCACCTGAGGCTCCAGACGCTGTGCGATGAACTGGGCGTGTCCGGCGATGTCGAGTTCGTGGGCTTTCGCCGCGACGTCTATGCGTTCATGGCGCATGCCGCCGTGTTTGCAATGACTTCGCGCTGGGAAGGCCTGGGATTCGTGCTGATCGAAGCGCTGGCCTGCGGTACTCCCTGTGTGGCGGTGGATTGCCCCAGCGGCCCGGCCGAGGTTCTGGGGCAGGGTCGATACGGGCAGCTGGTGCCGATCGGCGATGCGGGCCGCCTGGCGGCGGCGATCGGCGCCACGCTGGATGACCCGCCGTCACCCGAACAATGCCGCGCCGCCGCGAAGCCTTACGAGATCGAACAGGCCACCAATGACTATCTGCGCGCCATGAACCTGCCGGCTTTCGCGACCGAGGTCCGATGAAACGTCTCGCTGTGTTGATCTCGTTCTCCGGCGACGGTGGTGTCGAGCGCATGATCACTAACCTCTGCGCCGAATTCGCGGCGCATGTGCAGGTCGACCTGCTGGCCTTGCGCGCCGAGGGACGCCATGTCAGCCGCATTCCGCCGCAGGTGAACCTGATCCAGCTGAAGGCGAAGCATTCGTGGACCAGCGTCGGCGAGATCGCCGAGTACCTGCGCCGCGTCCAGCCCGACGCGCTGCTGGTGGCGAAAGACCGCGCCGGACGTGCCGCGATCCGCGCGCGAGCCAAGGCCGGCGCGGCGATGCCGCTGTGGATCCGGCTCGGCACCAACCTGTCGGCCGCGCTGGAGCGCAAGTCCGCATTCAACCGCTGGTTGCGCGTGACGCCGATGCGCCGCCTGTATCCGCTGGCCAGTGGCGTGATCGCGGTCTCCGAAGGCGTGCGCCAGGACACGCTCGCTATCACTGGCCTTGCGGCCGGGCGCGTCGTCGTGATCCGCAATCCGGTCATCACCCCGGCGCTCGCGCTGCAGGCCGCCGAGCCGACGCCGCATCCCTGGCTGGCCGACAAGCTGGTGCCGGTGATCATCGGCATGGGCCGGCTGACGCGGCAGAAGGATTTCCCGACCCTGCTGCGGGCGTTCGCGGCGATCCAGGAGCAGCGGCCGTCGCGTCTGATCCTGCTCGGTGAAGGCGGCGACCGTGCCGCGCTCGCGGCACTGGCCGCCGAACTCGGCATCACCGAGCACCTGAGCATCGCCGGCTTCCAGAAAAACCCGTATGCCTGGCTGGCGCGCGCGGATCTGTTCGTGCTGTCCTCGGCCTGGGAAGGCTCGCCCAATGCCTTGACCGAGGCGCTCGCACTCGGCGTGCCCTGCGTGTCGACACGCTGCCCTAGCGGCCCCGAGGAATTGCTCGCCGACGGCCGTTACGGGCCCTTGGTTGCGGTGGGCGATCACGCGGCGCTGGCCCAGGCGATGCTCGCGACCCTGGCGTCGCCGCTGCCCGCAGAGCAGCTTCGCGCAGCGGTCGCCGAATACCGCGTGGAGCTCAGCGCGCAGCGCTATCTGCAACAGCTCGGCCTGGCCTGACCGCAGGCTCCGATTCACAGAACCGAATCACAGAACCGATTCACAGAACAGGGTGGTCGCGGCAACGGAAAGCCGAGGTTCAGGCTGTCGACGCAACCATGAACTCGGACAAGGATTCCGACACCGCCAGGCTCCGTAACGCGACATCTCATGGACGAGACAAGGTGGCGTCGCAGCCTTGCGGCAATGTTCATTTGCGGTAGCGAGGCGGACCGAATTGAAGAGTGCTTGCGAACTGTCGGCCTGCGTACCCGGCACCGCACTGCTCGTGCGTGCCGCATGAGCCGGCAGCTGCGCGTCCTGCACCAGATCCTGCTCGCCCATGACGCCTGGGGCGGCATGGAGAAGCAGTTTGCCAACCTGCTGCAGGCGAGCGCGCGGGATACACGCGTATCGCATTATCTTTCGGAAGATCTGCGTGATGTCGCCCCCGGCGTTGCCGCGGCGCTTAACGGCCTGCAGTCGCCAGCCGCCGATGCGCGCCGCTGGCACGGCGTGACGGTACCCAACTGGCGCGGCATGCGTCAGTCGCGCCAGGCCAGCCAGGCGCGCGCCTGGGGCATCGATACCGTGCTGAGCTGGAACCGCTTCGCCGATCCGCGGCCGGTGCGGCTGGCTTCGCGTATCGGTGCTGCCTCGGTCTACTGGGAGCGCGGCGCCGCCTGGTTCGTCCGTTCGCGCGCGCCGGAGGAGGATTTTCTGCGCGGTTTCGATTGCTACATCGCCAATTCGCAGGCCTGTGTCGCGATGCTGCGCTACTGGGGCGTTACCGCGCCGATCGAGCTATGCAGTCCCGGCATCTATGCGCCAGCGATCACCGCGCCGCGCTCTGCGCCGGGTTCGCCTTTGCGTTTGGGTTTCTGTGCGCGCCTGCAGACGTTCAAGGGCGGCGTGCTCGCGGTGCATACGCTGGCGGCGCTGCGCCGCCGCGGTGTCGGCGCGACGCTGACGATTGCCGGTGACGGCGCCGATCGCGAGGCGATGGAGCATGTCGCGCAGCGCCTCGGTGTCGGCGATCTGCGCTTCCTCGGGCGCCTTTCCGCGATGGACGCGTTCTACGCCGATATCGATCTGCTGCTGCATCCGGCGCTGCGCGAGCCGTATGGCAATGCCTGCGCCGAAGCGCTGATGGCCGGCGTGCCGGTGGTCGCCACCGCGGTCGACGGCCTGCCGGAAGTGATACGGCACCAGGTCGATGGCCTGTGCGTAGTGCCGACCCTGGATCTGGCCGACTACGCCGAACTCGGCGGCGATCCGTCCGGCGTTTATCCGCGTGTCTGGCGGCCCGATCTGAACCGCGTTGCCGAGCCGGGTGTGCCCGATCCGGATCGTCTTGCCGATGCGGTGATGCAGATCGCCGGCCAGGCCTCGCGCTACGCAGGCTACAGCGCAGCGGCCGCGCAGGCCGCACCGCGACGCTTCGACTATGCCGCGCATGTCGACCGCCTGCTGCAACTGCTGAATCACGTCCGCGCCACTCGTGATGGTCCGCGACAGCTGCCGGTCAGGCACAACCGCGAAGGCCAGAAACGCCCGGCCTGGCAGGACCGCGCCGACAAGGCCGCCAGCCTGGTGGTGCAGCTGCTCGAGGGCCACGCCGCGGCGCGCCGCCGTGTCGCCGACGTCGCTTGCGGAGACTGCAAGCTGCGCGAAGCGCTCGCGCGGCTGGGCACAGCTTGCGAATACCGCGGCTACGATCTGCTGCCGCGGAGCGCCGACGTGGCCGCGCTCGATCTGGCTCGCGATCACCTGCCGCAGCCCTGCGATGTCGCCGCGATGCTCGGCGTCAGCGAATACCTCGAGTCGCTGCCCGGCACGCTGGCCCGGCTGCGCCTCGACGCTTCCGCGCTGGTGGTCAGCCACACGCTCGGCGACCGGCCGCGCTCCGCCGCAGAATTGCAGCGCCTGGGCTGGCGCAACTATCTGTCGCGCGCGGAATTCGAGGCGCATCTGGAACAGGCCGGCTGGACGCCGTGGCAGCAAGTGATGACCGACGACGGCAGGACCATGATCTGGTCCTGCGTCCGGCAAGCCTGAACGCAGCGCAGTGACCGCGTCCTATGCGCTGCTGACGCCCTACCTGGAACCGCCGTCGCAGGCCGGCAGCAGGCTCGCCAACCTCAGCGATGGCTTTGTCCAGCGAGCGATCGAGCGCCTGCTCAAGCCGAGTGCGCCGATCGGCCGCTATTCGCCGCGTGCGCCGCCGCCGCCGGTCGCGCAGGCAGTGATGGCGCAGGCGCGGCACGTGGTGTTGGCCGGCGCTGACCAACTCGATGATCGTTACAGCGTCTGGCCCGGCATGACTGCCGAGCAGTTGCGACAAGGCGCCTGGCGCTTCGTGTTTTTCGGCGTCGGCCTGAACCGCGATCCGGATCGCAGCAGGCGCATGTCGGACGGCACGCGCGAGATTCTCGAGGCGATCCATCAGCGCACCGAGTACTCCTCCTGGCGGTGCCCGGCGACCGTGCGTTATCTGCGGGCCGAGCTGCCGCATCTGGCGGATCGCTTCCTGATGACGGGCTGCCCGGTGCTGATGGATCAGCCGCTGCTGGACGGCCAGCGCTTCGACGGCGGCGAGCGCAGCATCGCGGTGACCGCAACCGAGCGCGGCGATTTCTGGGCGCGCGAAGCCGCGATCATCGACCGTGTCGCGCGGCGTTTTCCGCGCGCGCGCCGCTACTTCGTCGTGCATCAGGATTGCCGCCCGCGGTCGGTGATCGAGCGCTGCAGCGACAGGCTGCACGGACGTTCCGGTGCCGCCGATCCGGCCAGGGCGCTGGCGCTGCGCCGTTACGCGGCGAGCCGCGGCTACCAGGTGCTGGTGCCGGACAGCGCCGATGTTGCGGCCGCGATCTACGATGCCATCGACCTGCATGTCGGCAGCCGCCTGCACGCGCATCTGCTGTTTCTGAGCCGCAACAAGAAGAGCTGGCTGGTGCCGGCCGACGGGCGTGCGCGCGGCATGGCCGAAGCTTTCCCTTTTCCGCTGGTCACCGCGTCAGTGCCGGAGCCCGACTGGAACTTCGATTTCGAGCCGCTGCGTCAGCAGGTGCAGCGCGTGCACGGCGATATGCAGCGTTTTTTGACGAGCTGGGCAAGGCGCTAGAGGTAGGTTGGGTAGGTTGGGGTGAGCGCAGCGAACCCCAACATCGGCGCGGATCAAATGTTGGGGTTCGCTGCGCTCACCCCAACCTACGGAGTCAGCTCCCGGTAGACGGCGAGGTTGCCTTCGATCATCGCGGCTGTGGAAAACTCGGCGTCGATCAATCGTGCTCCGGCGGCGCCGAGTTCGTGCCGCAGTCCAGCGTCGGATGCGAGCCTGCCGATCGCCAAACCCAGCGCCGCCGAATCGCCCGGCGCAACCAGCAGGCCGTTGAGGCCATCGCGGATCGCCTCGGGCATGCCGCCGGCGCGGCTGGCGATGATCGCCACGCTAGCGGCGGAGGCCTGCAGCAGCGACACGCCGAGGCCCTCCATCAGCGCCGGATGCACCAGCAGATCCAGGCAGCCGAGCCAGCGCGGCAGGTCCGCGCGGAAGCCGGCGAAGCGCACCGGCAGCGGCAGGCTCGCCGCTTCGCTCTCCAGCGCCGCGCGCAAGGCGCCCTGGCCGAAGATCACCAGGGCGAGCTTGTGCGTCGTCTGCAAACCGCGCAGTGCCTCGAACAGCACGCGATGACCCTTGCGCTCGATCAGCTGCGCGACGACGCCGATGATCAGCGCATCGCGATCCACGTTGAATTCGGCGCAGAACGCCTCGCGCGACTCCGGCCGGCGCCAGGGCGCGGCCTGAACCGCGGAGCGCACCACGCGGATGCGTCCGGCGTCGACACCTTCGCCGCGCAGCACCGCGGCAATGCCCTCGGAGATGCAGATGATGCGCGCGTAGAGCCGGTATTTGCGCCGCGCCCACCAGGGGTTCTCGGCGTTGTCGACGCGCCGCGACAGCAGCGCCGGGATGCCGGCGATTTTCGCCGCGACGCCGCCGAGCACATCGGCGCCGCGGCGGCTGTGCAGATGCACCAGGTCGGGCTGCTGTTCGCGCAGTACGCGGGCCAGCCGCGGTACGAAGCCCAGATCGGCATCGCCGCCGCAACGCAGCTCGACGACCTTCACCGCCGAGCCCGCGAAGTGCGCCCCGATCGCAGCTCCCGGCGGGCAGACCAGCAGGTTGTCGATGCCGCGCGCAGTCAGGCCTTCGAGCAGGTACGCGACCTGCTGGGCGCCGCCATAGAGATGCTGCCCGGTTTCGACGTGCACCAGTTTCACGCGGCCGCCGATCCGAGCAGCGCCCGCGCCGCAGCGGCAACGCGCAGCGGCGTCAGCCCGCGCAGGCAGTCGTAGCGGCCGTCGCAGGTCGGGTGGCGTTTGCAGGGTGAGCAGGCGAGCGCGTCGTACAGCACCGTCAGCGGCGACTCGGCGCCCTGAAGGTAGGGGCAGGTGCTGCCGAACAGCGCCACCACCGGCCGCTGCACCGCGACGCCGATATGGGTCAGGCCGGTGTCGACGCCGATCACGACGCCGGCCTGCTGCAGATAAGCCGGCAGCTGATCGAGCCGGGTCTTGCCGGCCAGATTCACCACCGGGACCGGCGCGGCCGAGCCGATCCGGGCGGCGGCCTGTGCATCGGCCGGGCCGCCGAAGATCGCCAGCTGACGGCCGTCGAGCAGGCCGGCCAGCTGCGGCCAGTAGTCTTCCATCCAGTGTTTCTGCGGCCGCGTCGTGAACGGGCACAGCGCGACGTAGCCGGGCCGCAGGCCGTGTTCCGCCAGCGCCGCGACGGCCGCGTCGCGGGCCGCGCCGGCCACGATCAGCCGCGGCGGCGGTGCCGGCTGGCCGCTCAGCACCTGCGCCAGGTAGCGATATTCCGAGGCGATGTCGCGGATGTCGCCGCCTTTCGCTACCCGGTGTTTCAGCAGGAAGCCCAGCGGCTCTTTGGAATCGAAGCCGACCCGCGCCCCCGGCGCCATGGCCGCGAGCAGCCGCGACTTGGCCAGGCCCTGGGCGTCGATCACCCAGTCGAACGCGCGCCGCTTCAGCCCGGCGCGCAGGCGCCACAGCGCGGCTGGGGATTTGATCGTGTCCGCAGCGACCCGGATCAGCTCGTCGAGGCGCGGGTCACTGTGGAGAATGCCGGCGAAACCGGCCTGCACCAGCCAGGCGATATGCGCCTGCGGCCAAGCCGCCCGCAGGCCGGCCAGCAGCGAGGTCGCGAACACGATATCGCCCAGGGCCGACAGCCGCACGATCAGGATGCGCGGCGCGGCACCGCGGTAGGGCAGCGTATCGGCGAGAGCCAAGGGGGCGGGGACGAAGACGGGCAGACCTCTATAATACCCAGCCGCCGCGGCCGCATCGTGGCGTGAACCTGCCGGCCCGCCGCGGCCGCCCCGACCGAATCAATCGAAGAATCAATCGAAGGATCTACCCGCAATGAGCATGTCCGATCGCGACGGCTATATCTGGTACGACGGCAAGATGGTGCCCTGGCGCGAGGCGACCACGCACGTGCTGACCTATACCTTGCACTACGGCGCCGGCTGCTTCGAAGGCGTGCGGGCCTACGAGACGTCCAGGGGCACCGCGATATTCCGCCTGCAGGAGCACACCAGGCGCCTGTTCAATTCGGCCAAGATCATCGGCATGGAAATGCCCTGGAGCCAGGCCGAGCTGAACCAAGCCCAGCTCGAAGTGCTGCGCGCCAACCATCTGAAGGAAGCCTACCTGCGGCCGATGGTGTTCTACGGCTCGGAAGGCATGGGCCTGCGCGCCACCGGTTTGAAGACGCATGTGATCGTCGCCGCCTGGACCTGGGGCTCCTACCTGGGCGCCGACAACATGGAGCGCGGTATCCGGGTCAAGACCAGCTCGTTCCAGCGCCATTACGTCAACAGCTCGCTGTGCCGCGCCAAGGCCAACGCCAACTATCTGAACTCGTCGATGGCGCTGAACGAGGTGCTGAAAGACGGCTACGACGAAGCCCTGATGCTCGACCCCGAAGGCTACGTGGCCGAAGGCTCGGCCGAGAACATCTTCGTGGTCAGCGACGGCGTCATCAGCACGCCGGACGTGACCTCGGCGCTAGACGGCATCACCCGCCGCACGGTGATGAAGCTGGCCCAGGACCTGGGCTATACGGTGCGCGAGCGCCGCATCACCCGCGACGAGATCTACGTCTGCGACGAGGCCTTCTTCACCGGCACTGCCGCCGAAGTCACGCCGATCCGCGAGCTCGACAATCGCCCGGTCGGCAGCGGCAGCCGCGGACCGATCACCGAGAAGCTGCAGCGCACCTACCTGGCCCAGGTCAAGGGCCAGCGCGAGCAGTATCCCGAGTGGCTGAGCTACGTTTAAGCTCAGGCAAAGGCTATAGGCACCCGACATGACAGCTGTCCTCAGACCGCGTTTCACCCAAGCCGAATATCTGGCGGCCGAGCGCGCGGCCGAGCGCAGGAGCGAGTACGTCAACGGCGAAATCCTGTTGATGACCGGGGCGAGCTATGCGCACTCCGAAACCGTTGGCGGTTTGCTCACCGCGCTGAGAGTCCGGCTCAAGGGAAGCGCTTGCAGGGCCGTGAGTCAGGACCTGCGCACTCGGGTCGATGCGACCGGCTTGTACACTTATCCGGATGTGGTCATTGTTTGTGGGGAACCCAAGTTCAGCGACGCTCACCACGATACGCTGACCAACCCCACGGCGATTTTCGAAGTGCTGTCGCCGTCGACCGAATCCTGGGACCGCGGCGGCAAGTTCCAGCACTACCAGCGCATAGCATCCCTGCAGGAATATGTGCTGGTGACGCAGGACGCGCCGCGTGTCGAGCGCTTCCGCCGCGACGGTGTGCGCTGGAGCTACGAGCGGTTCGACGGACTGGACGCACTGCTCAATCTGGAGTCGCCGGTGCTGCAACTGCCGCTCGCCGAAATCTACGAGGGCCTGGAGTTCTCCGGCGTCGCCGAGCCTTCACCGCCGCCGCGCTCGTGAGTCAGCCGCTACCGGATTTCGCCGCCGCGCGCGTGCTGGTCGCCGGCGACGTGATGCTCGACCGCTACTGGACCGGTGCGACGTCGCGGATCTCGCCGGAAGCGCCGGTGCCGATCGTGCGCGTCGGCCGCGATCGCGCCCAGGCCGGCGGTGCCGCCAACGTCGCGCTGAACCTGGCAGCGCTGGGCGTCGGCACGCAGCTGCTCGGCGTGATCGGCCGCGACGAGGCCGGAACCCAGCTGCGCCGGCGTGTGAGCGACGCCGGCATCGGCGCCAGCTTCATCGAGTCCGCGCTGCATCCGACGATCACCAAGCTGCGCGTGATGTCGCGCAACCAGCAGGTGATCCGTCTGGATTTCGAGGAGTCGCTGGCCGATGCCGGCGCTTTCGATCGCGGAGCTTTCGCGGCTGCGTTTGCCGAGCGGCTGCAGCATGTCGATGCGGTGATTCTGTCGGACTACGGCAAGGGCACGCTGTCCGACGTCGCGGCGCTGATCGCGATCTGCCGCGCCGCCAACAAGCCGGTCACGGTCGACCCCAAGGGCAGCGACTACGCGCGCTACGCCGGCGCCACGCTGCTGACGCCGAATCTCGCCGAGATCGAGGCCGTGGTCGGCGTCTGCGCCGACGACGAGGCTCTGGTAGCCAAGGCCACGCAGCTGATGCTGAAGCTGGATCTGCAGGCGCTGCTGGTCACGCGCAGCGAAAAAGGCATGAGCCTGCTGCGTCCGCACCGCGAGCCCGTGCACCTGCCGACGGTCGCGCGCGAAGTGTTCGACGTGACCGGTGCCGGCGACACCGTGATCGCGACGCTGACCGCCGCGATCGCGGCCGGCGCCGATCTGGAAGTCGCCGTGCGCCTATCGAATCTTGCGGCCGGCGTCACCGTAGGCAAGCTCGGCGCGGCGACGGTTTCACCCGAAGAACTGCGTGCGCAACTGGCACCGGATCGCGGCAGCGAGCCCTTGTCGATGAGCGAGAGCGCGCTGCTCGCCTGGGCCCAACAAATGCGCGCACGCGGCCAGCGCATCGTGATGACCAATGGTTGTTTCGACCTGTTGCATGTCGGCCATCTGCGCTATCTGGAGGCTGCGCGTGCGCTCGGCGACGTGCTGATCGTCGCAGTCAACAGCGATGCCTCGGTGCGCAAGCTCAAGGGCCCGACGCGGCCCTTGAACGCGGCCGCGGACCGCATGCGCATCCTCGCCGGGCTCAAGTGCGTGGACGCGGTGGTCGAGTTCGCCGAGGACACGCCGGCGCGATTGATCGCGCGAGTATTGCCCGACGTGCTGGTCAAGGGCGGCGACTACACGGTCGACCAGGTCGCGGGGCACGAGGCGGTTGCCGCCGCCGGCGGCCGCACCGTAATTCTCGACTTTCATCAGGGCTATTCGACGAGCTCGACGATCCAGCGCGCAATCGGCGACCACCGGCCCCCGTAGGTCGGCAATCCTTTGCCGACGTGTACCCCTGATGCGCGATCGACGCCTCTTCGGCGCGGATCGGTGTTGGGGTTCGCTGCGCTCACCCCAACCTACGGGTTGCGGGCTAGCAATATCAGCCCAATGTCAGCGCAGGCTTACAGGGTCGCCGCCTGGCTACGGGGTCTGGGGCGATATTCCTAGTTCACGGGGTCAGGGCTGCGAGCGTAAATACGCCAACACTTATCTAAAACCAGGAGTGCGCCCATGGATGGTGGACGCTCCCGATGCGATCTGCTGATCCGCAACGCGCTGCTGTTCGACGGCAGCGGCGACGCCCCGAGCGTGCAGGATCTTGCCGTCACCGAGGGGCGCATCTCGATGATCGGCGCTCGCCTCGATATCAACGCGACGCAGCAGATCGACGCCAAAGGCCTGTGGCTGATGCCGGGCCTGCTCGACGTGCACACGCACTTCGATCTCGAGGTCGAACTCGAGCCCGGTCTGCCCGAAGCGGTGCGCCACGGCAGTACCACGGTGGTGGTCTCCAACTGCTCGCTGGGCCTTGCTTTCGGTTCGCAGCGCCGTGACGGCGCCGATCCTATCGTCGACTGCTTCGCACGCGTCGAGAACCTGCCGAAGACGGTGCTGCGCAAGGTGGCCGACCAGGTCGACTGGAGCGATTCGCGCGACTATCTGGAGCATCTGGATTCGCTGCCGCTGGGCCCGAACGTAGTGCCGATGATTCCGCATTCGATGCTGCGCATCGAAGTCATGGGCCTCAACGACTCGGTCAGGCGCAAGCCGAGCGAAGCCGAGCTGCTGCGCATGGAACAGCTGCTCGAGAAGGGCATGCGCGAAGGCTATGTCGGGTTCAGCACCGACGCGCTGCCGTTCCACTTCCTGGCGAACCAGCCGAATACGCGCAAGCAGATTCCGACGCAGTTCGCGCCGTATGCCGAGCTCAAGCGCCTGACCGGCGTGGTGCGTCGCTGGGGCCGCCTGTGGCAGGCGACGCCGCCCAAGGATCGCAAGCTCGCGGTGATCCGCAACTTCATGCTCACCTCGGGCCGCTTGTTCGGCCGCACGCTGAAAGTCACCGCGGTCGCGGCGATGGACTTCAATACCAACGGCTCGCTGCTGAAGATGGCGCTGCTGCTGTCGCGGGTGTTGAACTCGAAGCTGGTCCGCGGGCGCTTCCGCTTTCAGGCGCTGGCGGCGCCGTTCACGACCTGGAGCGACGGCGTGGTGACGCCGCTGGCCGAAGAGATCCCGTGCCTGCGCGTGCTCAACGAGCTGGATCTGGACGATCGCGCCGGCCGCCGTAAGCTGCTCGACGACCCCGAGTGGATCGCCGATTTTCGCCGCATGTGGTTTCACGGCAAGCGCGGTTTCAGCCTCGCGCGTCTCGCGCGGCTGATGAATCGTGAAACCAATGTGCTGTCACGCGATCTGCGCGACATGGCCATCGATCGCTGCCCGGTGGCGCTGTGGTCGGGCGAGAGCCTGCAGGCGATCTACGAGCGTGCGCTGGCATTTCGCGCCGGCGATGCGTCGCAGGCGCGCAGCATTGATGAGCGCGACGCGTTTGCGTCGATGCCTGCGCCGCTTGTCGACGACGCCGATTTCCTGCTGCATCTGCTGCGCCGCTACGACACGGCTCTGCGCTGGAAGACGACCACCGCGAATCGCGACGCGGCGACCACCAAGAGCCTGATGTTCAATCCGCTGCTATTGCCCGGCTTCAACGACAGCGGTGCGCATCTGACCAACATGGCGTTCTACGACGGCAATCTGCGCACGCTGAAATTGGCGCAGGCCGATGGCGTGGAGAAGGTGGCGCACGCAGTGCATCGGCTGACAGCCGAGCCGGCGGAATATTTTGGCTTGGATGCGGGGCGTGTTGCGGTGGGCGCGGCTGCCGATCTGGTTCTGATCGATCCGCTTGCCTTGCAGCTCTGGGTTCCCGAGACGACGGTCGACTACGTCTGGCGTGCCTGCTTCGAGCATCATCAGCTGGTCAACCGGCCTGCCGGCGTGGTAGCGGCGGTGGCGGTCGGCGGCAAGCTGCTGTGGCGGGATGGGGCGTACTTGCCGGGCTTCGGTGTGGAGCGGGCGGGGCGGGTGATGCGGCATCGGGATCATGTCGCTGATGGTGTTGTTGCCGCTGCGTAGCTGGCAGCCTGTCGTAGGTCGGCAATCCCTTGCCGACGTTTTGGCCCGATGCGCAACCGGGGCCTCATGTCGGCAAAGGATTGCCGACCTACGAGCTGCGCGTGTAGGAGCGGGTCATACCCGCGACTGGAACTCCAGCGGCACAGGCGCGGGTATGACCCGCTCCTACAGCGGCGGATACTTCGCTAGTGGTCCGTTGCATGCTTGGCGACACAAATAAAACCGATGGATTTCGGCCTGTGGCAAGGCGCAAACCACAGCAATAGCACCGCTATTGCGAGGATTTGCAACGCCGCCGCAGGTCGAAAGA
>NZ_JAQGNT010000040.1 GCF_028291725.1 Hydrocarboniphaga sp.
ATATAGCCCTACAGCTAACGTGCTTTGTTTTCCCATGTAATCGGCGAAAACAATGTACCGTTATTCTCCGAACACGCCACGAGTCTCTTTCATCATCAGGGGTGGCGCGAGTCGCCATGTCCGTTGGGGTGAGCCTGCGAACCCCAACATTCGTTCCGCGCCGATGTTGGGGTTCGCTGCGCTCACCCCAACCTACACGCTGCATTATTCGACGCGATAAAGATCGCCGCCCTGGCGACGGAACTCTTCCGATTTCTCCGCCATGCCCGCCTCCAGTGCCGCCTTCTCGTCCGCGCCGATCTTGGCCGCGTAGTCGCGCACGTCCTGCGTGATTTTCATCGAGCAGAAGTGCGGGCCGCACATGCTGCAGAAGTGGGCGAGCTTGGCGCCTTCCTGCGGCAGGGTTTCGTCGTGGAATTCCTGGGCTTTTTCCGGGTCCAGGCCGAGGTTGAACTGGTCCTGCCAGCGGAATTCGAAGCGCGCCTTGGATAGCGCGTTGTCGCGCACCTGGGTGCCGGGGAAACCCTTGGCCAGATCGGCGGCGTGGGCCGCGATCTTGTAGGTGATGATGCCTTCGCGGACGTCGTCCTTGTCCGGCAGGCCGAGATGCTCTTTCGGCGTCACGTAGCACAGCATTGCGCAGCCGTACCAGCCGATGTTGGCCGCGCCGATGCCGCTGGTGATGTGGTCGTAGCCGGGCGCGATGTCGGTGGTCAGCGGTCCCAGCGTGTAGAACGGCGCTTCAAAGCAGTGTTTGATCTGCTCCTCCATGTTCTCCTTGATCAGCTGCATCGGCACGTGGCCGGGACCTTCGATCATGGTCTGCACGTCGTGCTTCCACGCGATTTGCGTCAGCTCGCCGAGCGTATGCAGCTCGCCGAACTGCGCCTCGTCGTTGGCGTCCGCGATCGAGCCGGGGCGCAGGCCGTCGCCGAGGCTGAAGCTGACGTCGTAGGCCTTCATGATTTCGCAGATGTCCTCGAAGTGCGTGTAGAGGAAATTTTCCTGGTGATGCGCCAGGCACCACTTGGCGAGGATGCTGCCGCCGCGGCTGACGATGCCGGTCATGCGGTTGGCGGTCCACGGGATGTAGCGCAGCAGCACGCCGGCGTGGATGGTGAAGTAGTCCACGCCCTGCTCGGCCTGCTCGATCAGCGTGTCGCGGTAGATCTCCCAGGTCAGTTCTTCGGCCTTGCCGTTGACCTTCTCCAGCGCCTGGTAGATCGGCACGGTGCCGATTGGCACCGGCGAGTTGCGCAGGATCCACTCGCGGGTTTCGTGGATATTCTTGCCGGTGGACAGGTCCATCACCGTGTCGCCACCCCAACGCGTGCTCCACACCATCTTCTCGACTTCTTCGGCGATGCTCGAACTCACTGCGCTGTTGCCGATGTTCGCGTTGATCTTCACACGGAAGTTGCGGCCGATGACCATCGGCTCCAGTTCCGGGTGATTGATGTTGGCGGGGATGATGGCGCGGCCACGCGCGACTTCGGAGCGCACGAATTCCGGCGTGATGCTCTTCTGCAGGAACGCGCCGAAATCGCGGCCCGCATGCTGGCGGCGCAGATAGCCGGCGGCCTCGTAAGCAGGGCGCAGCTCTTCCAGCCGCGCGTTCTCGCGGATCGCGATGTACTCCATTTCCGGTGTGATGATGCCTTTGCGCGCGTAATGCATCTGGCTGACGTTGGCGCCGCCCAGCGCGCGGCGCGGCGCGCGGATGTGCTCGAAGCGCAGCTCGCGGGTCTTGTCGTCGGCGGCGCGGATGCGGCCGAACAGCGAACTCGGGCCGCGCAGCTCCTCGGTGTCGCCGCGCGCCTTGATCCAGCCGTCGCGCACGCCGGGCAGGCCCTGGCGCAGGTCGATCGTGATACTCGGATCAGTGTACGGGCCGGAGGTGTCGTAGACCGTGACCGGCGGATTCGGCTCGTCGCCATTGGCGGTGTGCGTCGCCGTCAGGCTGATCTCGCGCATCGGCACGCGCAGGCCGTTGGGGCCGTCGACGTGGATTTTGGCGCTGGACGGGAAGGGCTTGCGCAGATCGGCCGACAGCTCGTCGGCGCGGCGGAACATTTCGGGGAGCGGGGCTAGCGGCAGGTTCATGGCGGGCATCCGTCTGTGGATGAGATGCACTCGCTCGCGCCACGCGGCGCGCTTCGTCGAGCCATCCCTACGCCGGCAATTGCCGGCCAGGTTCCAAGGGTTTGATCTCAGCCTGTTGCGATCGCTCGCTTGGGCACCCCCGGCTACGCGGCTACCTTAGGGCAGAAACGCCGATCGGGCAATGCAGTAGCCCGGTGCAAGCCGGGTTCGCTGCCGCAAAGGATCGCCGACCCCGGGTTTCACCGGGCCACTCGCTCAGCTTGGATCGGGAATTCGGGCAATCGCGGACAAGGTCCGCTCCTACAGGAATATTGCGGACCCTTGGTTCCGCGACTGTAGGAGCGGACCTTGTCCGCGATGACGCCGGCGCCGAGCCGTGTAGGTTGGGGTGAGCGCAGCGAACCCCAACGTGTGCCCGCGCCGATGCGTGGGGTTCGCTGCGCTCACCCCAACCTACACACTGTTGGATGTCGGGCTGAAGTCCGACCCACAACAGGTTCAAGTCTGGCGTCCGGCTTCCCGCGACAGAAAATGCAGCGCCGCATAGATGCGGGTATCGACGCTCAGGCCGGCCGCACGCTGGGCGTCGAGCCAGTCGTCGACCTCGGCCAGCTTCACGCAGTGCACGCTGATGTCTTCGCCATCGACGCCGCCACCGGCGTGTACCCGCACCAGGTCGCGCACGCGGACGAAGTAGCTGGTCTCGGCCGTCAGGCCGGCGGCGGTCGGCGCCGACGTGATCAGCGTCGCGCTGGCGCCGCGGAAGCCGGTTTCCTCCTCGAGCTCACGCAGGCCGCTGGCGCAGGCGTCCTCGCCCTCGAACTCGGCGCTGTCGCCGATGATGCCGGCCGGCAGCTCGATGCTGCGCGCGCGGATCGGCCAGCGATATTGCTCGACCAGCACCAGTTCGCCGGCATCGGTCAGCGCGACGACGAAGCCGGCGCCGCTGGAGTTGGGGCGCACCACATATTCCCAGTGCTCGCGGCGCAGCAGGCGCAGGAATTCGCCCTCGTGCAGCACTTCGACATCCGCCTCGACCGGGCGGCGCGGTGCTTTCACTTTCTCGTTTATTTGCTTGTCAGACATTCGGCTTCCGTCTTGATCCAGCGGGTTTCGATGGTGGACTTGGGGCCCTGCGCCAGGCCGCGCGCGATCGCGTCCAGCGCCGGTTTCATGGTGTCTTCGAACTTCCAGGGCGGATTCAGAACCAGCACGCCGCAGACATGCATTTGCCCCTGGGCCGGCGCACCGTTGTCGAAGCGGAAATCCAGCGCCGGCTTCGGTGAGGCCTTGGCGATGCGGCGCAGGAAGCGCTCGGTTTCGAAGCGTTTCTTGACCGGATACCAGACCAGGTACTGGCCCTGCACGAAGCGCGTCTGCGCGATCTGCAGGAACTCGCCGATCTGGTCGAACTCGGTCAAGGCCTCGAACGGCGGGTCGATCAGCACCAGGCCGCGCTTCTCGGCCGGCGGCAGCGAGGCCGCCGCGGATTCGTAGCCGTCGCCGCGCAACACCGTCCAGTTGGCGCGCGGCGCGGCCTGGCGCAGGTGGTGCTCGAGCAGGTCGGCGACCTCAGTGACTTTTTCGACCATCAGCATGCGGTCGCCCGGCCGCGCCAGTCTGGCGGCGATCAGCGGCGAGCCGGGATAGGCCGCGGTATCCGCGGCCAGGTCCAGATACGGTTTCAGCGATGCGGCCGGGGGTGCCGGCAGCAGGCGGCCGATGCCCTGGCGCCACTCAGCCGTGGTTTCGGCCGCCGCATGGCGCAGGTCGTAGCGGCCGGCGCCGGCATGCGTATCGAGAAAGAACCAGGGCTTGTCCTTGGCGTTCAGCGCGGCTAGCAGGCCGGTCAGCAGCGCATGCTTGAGCACGTCGGCGAAATTGCCCGCGTGATAGTGGTGTCGGTAATGCATGAGGCCCGGGAGAGTGCGGCGAGCGGCAAGGATAAGCGCTCCGCGGGCCAACAGCATCGCCGATCTACCGCTGTCTCCGCGGACGGCGGCAGATTCGCGATGAAAATCAGAACGAATATTTCGCCGAGAACTGCAGCCGCATCAAGTCGCCCTTGTCACTGACCACGGTCTCGCGCTGCGCATACCGCAACTCGGCGCCGACCGTGAGCTTGGTGACCGGCGAATACAGCAGGTTGACGAAGGTACTTTTGACTTTCTCGGTCGCGCCCGCAGCGAGATCGCCATTGTCGGTATCGGCCGACAGATACGACACGCCGAGGCTGGAGCGCGTCTTGTCGTCCCAGGGATGGCGCAGTGCCAGATAGCCGCTGAAGATGCGCAGCGTGTCGAGATCGCCGCGGTCGTCGATCACCGCGTCGCCGACGGTGTTCAGCGCCAGATAGCGGCCGATGCCGTCGCCGCCGTTGAGCATGAAGCGCAGGTCGTTCTTGCTGGCGCCCAGCGGCAGCTTGCCGGAGAAGCTCGCGCCGTAGCCGACGGCCTTGTCGGACACGCCGCCGACCTGGCCCTTGTCGACCAGCTCGCGCACCAGGCCCGCGATGGTGAAATCGGAAGCGCCGGCCTTGAAGTTGTAGCGCGCGACGAAATCCGGCAGCAGGTTGCTGTCGTCGGTGTTGGCGTAGGAAGGACCGCCGCCGTTGGTCGCGACCGTGGTCTCCGGATTCTCCAGCGCGAATACGAACGGGCCGGCGGTGTAGCGGATCATCGGCTGGCGCGAGAACACCGTGCCGTCGGTCGGGAACGCGATGAAATCCAGCACTTCGGGAATCGCGCCCATGTTCTGGAACGTGCTCCAGTCCTGGCCGAGCAGCCAGTTGTCGAACGTGATGTAGGCGCGGCGCAGCCCCGGGTTGTAGGCGTTGGTCACCGACTCGTTGCCGGTGCCCTGGGCGACGATGAAGTCCATTTCCAGGTAGCCGCCGAGCTTGTGACCTTCCACGGCGGTGTCGGCCTTCAGGAACAGCCGCGTTTCCTTGGCATGAAAATCCAGATAAGTGTGCGAGTCGGCGGCGGCGCCGCCGACGACCGGGATCTGGTTCGGGATATAGGCATCGCGACCGGTGCCCTGTACCACCGGGCCGTCGCTGAAGTGGCTGTACAGCGTGTCGAGCTTGATGTAGCCGCCCCAGCTCAGTGTCACGTCGCCGACTTCGGCGGCGAAAGCGGCCGGGCTCGCGGAGGCCGCAATCGCGGCCGTGGTTCCGCACAGCAGCGCACGACGGGTACGGGCATGCAAAGCATTCTTCATGGCTCTCTCTCCTCGTTGATGTTGCGGCCTTGTCGTTGTGGTCTGCGGCCGTTGCACACGCAGCATGGGCAGCGTGAAACGGCGCGGCCATTCGCCAAAGGTCGATATGCGACTAAAGTCGAAGCAGGTAGCGGCGGCGTTGCGCTTGCACTAGGCTCGCGGCGTGAATGCATCACTAGTCCTGCTCGCCGACGATCACCCGCTGTTCCGCGCTGCACTGCGCGAGACGCTGGTCAAGCTGATGCCCGGCGTGCGTGTGGTCGAGTCCGCAAGCGTCGCCGAACTGCAGGTCGCGGTGCAGGCCAACAGCGAAGCCGATCTGCTGCTGCTGGATCTGCGCATGCCGGGTTCCCAGGGTTTTTCGACGCTGATCGAACTGCGCGCGCAATACCCGGCGCTGCCGATCGCGATCGTGTCCGCCGAAGAAGATCCGGGCGTGATCCGCCGCGCGCTGGATTTCGGCGCCAGCGGCTTCATCCCCAAATCATCGAGCAGCGAGAAGATTGCCGAAGGCCTGCGCGCTGTGCTCGAAGGCAGTACCTGGGTGCCGCCGGAAATGCTGATCGGCGAATCCGCCGCCGACGCCGATGCCGAACTGGCGGCGCGCGTCGCCAGCCTGACGCCGCAGCAGTTCCGCGTGCTGACCTTGCTTGCCGATGGCCGCCTGAACAAGCAGATCGGCGGTGACCTGGATATCTCCGAGGCGACGATCAAGGCGCACGTCACCGCGATCCTGCGCAAGCTCGGGCTGTCGCGGCGCACCCAGGCCGCGGTGCTGGCGCAGCGCCTGCTGTCGGCGGAAAGCGGCCGGCTCGCGCCGCCGGAAGTCTCAGCGGTGGAAGAGGTCGATCCGGAATAAAGGCCGGCCGCGTCACGCCGTCAATTTTGCCGGACGAACTGTAGGAGCGGGTCATACCCGCGACTGTGCCCTTGCAGCCTCAGTCGCGGGTACGACCCGCTTCCATCAAACAGGAAATGTAAATTTCCGAACCGGGCTCGTCCCGGTGTTTGTTTCGCGATTACGGCGCGGACCCGCGTTGCAAGCTCCTACAAAGCAGCGCTCTGACTCAGCAAGCGACTCATCAGCGCCCGCAGCGCCGCCGGTTTCACTGGCTTGGGCAACAACGAAAGCCCATGATTCTGCGCATCCAGCCGCGCCTGCGGTGTATGGTCCGCGGTCAGCACGATGCCCGGAATCGCGCGGCCGCAGCGCTCGCGCAGACCGCGTGCGATCTGTACGCCGTTGAGTTCACCGTCGAGGTGATAGTCCACCAGCAGCATATCGGGTGCGGCATCCAGCATCCCGCGATACGCGCTCGCTTCATCAGCGGCGGCGATCACGTCGCAGCCCCAGCTCTGTAGCAGAGCCTGCATCGCCTGCAGTACGGCGGGCTCGTTTTCCAGGCACAGCACGCATGCGCCGTTCGGTGATCCGCGTGATGGCGCACGCACTTCGCTGCTGCGTAGCAGCGAACCTTGCCCCAGTGGCACCGTCACCGAGAACTTGCTGCCGTGGCCGACACGCGACTGCAAATGCAGCGGGTGCTTGAGGATGCGCGTAACGCGCTCGACGATCGCCAGCCCCAGGCCCATGCCGCGCTCGCCGCGTGCGTCCTGAGCGCCGAGCCGGCGGAATTCCTGGAATACCTCCTGCTGCTGATGCTCGGCGATGCCAGGGCCGGTATCCCAGACTTCGATACGCAGCGCGCCGCGCTGACGCCGGCAACCCAGCAGCACTCTGCCGCTGACGGTGTAGCGCACGGCGTTGGACAACAGGTTCTGGATCACGCGGCGCAGCAGTTGCGGATCGCTCTCGACGATCGCGCTCGAGCGCACCCATCTGAATTCCAGGCCGCCGCGAGCGGCCAGCGCCGCGGTCTCGGCGGCCAGCGGTTCCAGCAGATCGGCAATCGCAAATTGCTCGCGGCGCACCACTTGCGCGCGGCCGTCTAGCCGCGAAATGTCGAGCAGCCCCGACAGCAGGCCTTCGGCTGCCGACAGCGAACTCTCGGCCTGGCTGAGCAGCGCTGCGGCGGAATCAGGCAGCGCATCGCGCGCGATCGCCGCGGTGAACAAACGCGCCGCGTTCAGCGGTTGCACCAGATCGTGCGAGGCCGAGGCGAGGAAGCGCGTCTTCGCCTGATCGGCCTGTTCCGCGGCGCGCTTGGCCGAGTCCAGCTCGGCGTTCAGCGCGGTCAGCTCGCGGGTGCGTTCGGCGACGCGCGTCTCCAGCGTCTCGTTGGCCTCGCGCAGCGCGTCGGCGCCGCGCTTGTAGCCGCTGACGTCGGAGTAGCTGGTGACGAAGCCGCCGCCCGGCATCGGCTTGCCGCGGATCTCGATCGTGCTGCCGTCGGGCAATGCGCGCTGATGCGTATATGCGTGGCCGTCGCGCATGTGCTGCAGCCGCCGCGTGACCGCGGCTTCGGCATCGCCGGCGGCGCCGAGCAGGCCGCGCTCGGCGTTGTGACGCACCAGTTCCTCGATCGGCCGGCCGACCGCGACCAGCCCCGGTGGATAATCGAAGATGTCGATATAGCGCTGGTTCCAGGCGACCAGTTTCAGATCCTTGTCCACCACCGATACGCCCTGCGACAAATGCTCCAGCGTCGCCAGCAGCAGTTCGCGATTGAACTGGATCACATGCGAGGTTTCGTCCAGCAGCCGGACCACGTCCTCGAGCTGCATGTCGCGTCCGCGCAGCATCGACGCCAGCACCAGCCGTGCCGAGGAGCTGCCGACGGCCGACGCCAGCAGATGCTCGACGTAACGCGCCTGGCTCGGCTCGGCGCGATCATCGGGTTTCAGGCTGCGGCCGCTGCGCGCGGCATATTCCTGCATCAGCCTGCCGGCGCGATCGGCGCCGAAGAAACGCTCCAGCAGCATCTGCAGATCGCCGCTGGTCGCGGTGGTGCGCACCGGCACCGCCGGCAGCCGCGGAGGCTCGCTGCTGTCTTCGAGGAAACGCGATACCAGCAGGCGTTCGCGCAGGCCCGACGAGGACGACATCGACACCGCGATGTACGCGATCAGATGCAGGCCCAGACTCACCAGGGTGCCGTGCGTAATCAGATCCAGGCCGGCTATGCCGAACATCGCCTCGGGCCGCAGCCAGGCGATGCCGAGCGGGCCGCCGTGCATCAGCTGCGCGCCGAAGTGGGAAGGGCCGACCATCGTCGGCAGCAGCAACACATAGCACCAGCTCAGAAAGCCGATCGCCAGGCCGGCGACCGCGCCGGAGTAGGTTGCGCGGCGCCAGTACAGCCCGCCGATCAATGCCGGCAGGAAGTGCAGAACCGCCGAGAACGACAGCAGTCCGATCGACGCCAGCGAGCCAGGGCCGGTGAACAGCCGGAAATACAGATACGCGAGTATCACCAGGCCGACGATGCACAGGCGCCGGATGGTCTTCAGCAAGGTCGACAGATCGCTGCGCTCGGCCAGGCCCAGGCGTGGCCAGCGCAGCAGCAGCGGCATCACCACCTCGTTGCAGATCATCGTCGACAGCGCGATCGTCGCGACGATCACCATGCTGGTCGCCGCCGAAAACCCGCCGAGGTAGGCCACCAGCGCGAGGCCGGTATGGCCTTCCATCAGCGGGATCGACAGCACGAAGCTGTCGGCCGGTGTGCCGGCCGGCAGGCGCAGCACGCCGGCGGCCATGATCGGCAGCACGAAGAAGCTGATCAGCGCCAGATAGCCCGGGAATACCCAGCGCGCGGTGCGCAGATCGGCCGGCGCCGAGTTCTCGACGACGGTGACGTGAAACTGTCGCGGCAGGCACAGCGCCGCGGCGGCGGCCAGCAAGGTTTGCGTCAGAAAGCCGAGCTGCCATTCCGGCTGCGTGATCGGTTGCGCGACCTGCGGCAGCGCCAGCGCATGCGCGTAAGCATCGCCGATGCCGTCGAACAGGCCGAAGCAGACGAAGACGCCGACCGCGACGAAGGCCAGCAGCTTGCAGACCGACTCGAACGCGATTGCCAGCATCATGCCGTGATGGTTCTCGGTGGAGACCACATGGCGTGTGCCGAACAGGATCGCGAACGTCGCGAGCAGCGCCGAGATCACCAGCGCATTGTCGTCGGCGCGCTCAAAGCGCGCCGGCCCGACCAGCACTTCGAAGCTGAAGGCGACGGCTTTGATCTGCAGCGCGATGTATGGCAGCACACCGAACACCGCGATCAGCGTGACCATCATCGCCAGCTTCTGGTGACGGCCGTAGCGCGCACCGATGAAGTCGGCGATCGAGGTGATGTTGTGGCGCTTGCTGATCTGGATCAGCCGCCCGATCAGGCGATGGCCGAATACGAACACCAGCGCGGGGCCGAGATAGATCGGCAGAAAATCCCAGCCGCTGATCGCGGCGCGGCCGACCGCGCCGTAGAACGTCCACGAGGTGCAGTAGACGCCGAGCGCCAGGCTGTAGATCCACCGATTGTTCTGGCGCTTGCGCACCGGGCTGCCAAGCCGGCGCGCACGCCGGTCGCCCCAGAACGCCAGGCCGAACAGCGTGGCGACGTAGGCCGCCGAGATCAGGAACAGCGCCCAGCTCTGAAACATCGTCGGCCCTCGGTATCGTCGGCGCGAGCTTAGAGAAAGGCCGACGAGCTTGCACGAAGCTCGATGCCCGCACTGTAGGAGCGGACCTTGTCCGCGATTGTGCGGTTCAAGGTTTCAATCGCGGACAAGGTCCGCTCCTACAGTAGCGAGCCGGGGCTTTGTGGCGTCCACCATCAGACTAAAGTCGCGTTCCCCGCTGCAATCGCCTGGCCTAGAGTGCGCCTACATAAAAAAGCCGCATCCAGCTTACGAGGAGAGAGCAGCATGCAGAGCGCCGCAGCCATCGACGCAGGCAACACCCATCCGTCCGCTACATCCGCCATCAGCGGCGCCGAACGGCGCAAGGTGATCTTCGCGTCGTCGCTGGGCACGGTGTTCGAGTGGTACGACTTTTATCTGTACGGCTCGCTGGCGGCGATCATCGCCAAGCAGTTCTTCTCCGGGCTCAACGACACCAGCGCCTTCATCTTCGCGCTGCTGGCGTTCGCGGCGGGTTTTGCGGTGCGCCCGTTCGGCGCGCTGGTGTTCGGCCGGCTCGGCGATCTGGTCGGCCGCAAGCACACCTTTCTGATCACGATCCTGATCATGGGTTTCTCGACGTTTCTGGTCGGCATCCTGCCGAGCTACGCATCGATCGGCGTCGCCGCGCCGGTGATTTTGATCGGCCTGCGGCTGCTGCAGGGCCTGGCGCTCGGCGGTGAATACGGCGGCGCGGCAACCTACGTTGCCGAGCATTCGCGCGACGACAATCGCGGCTTCTCGACCAGCTGGATACAGATCACCGCGACCGGCGGATTGTTTCTGTCGCTGCTGGTGATCCTCGGCTGCCGCCTGGGGCTGGGCAACGAGGCTTTCGAAGCCTGGGGCTGGCGCATTCCGTTCCTGGTGTCCTCGCTGCTGCTGGCGGTCTCGGTGTACATCCGCCTGCAGCTCAGCGAATCGCCGATGTTCAAGAAGATGAAGGCCGAAGGGAAAGGCAGCAAGTCGCCGCTGCGTGATTCCTTCGGCAACTGGAAGAACGGCCGCATCGTGCTGCTGGCGCTGCTCGGCGCGACCGCCGGCCAGGGCGTGGTCTGGTACACCGGCCAGTTCTACTCGCTGTTCTTTTTGACGACGACTTTGAAGATCGACGCGGTCACCGCCAACCTGCTGATCGCCGGCGCGCTGGCGATCGCGACGCCGTTCTTCGTGGTCTTCGGCTGGCTGTCGGACAAGATCGGCCGCAAGCCGGTGATCATGGCCGGCTGCCTGCTCGCCGCGCTGACCTACTTTCCGGTCTTCAAGGCGATCACGCACTACGGCAATCCGGCGCTCGAAGTCGCCGCGCAGACTGCGCCGGTCAGCATTTCAGCCGATCCTGATGACTGCAGCTTCCAGTTCGATCCGGTCGGCAAGAAGGTGTTCAACAGCAGCTGCGACGTCGCCAAGAGCTTGCTGGCCAAATCGGCGGTGAGCTACACCAATGTCGCCGCGCCGGCGGGTTCGATCGCCGAGATCAAGGTCGGTGATCAGGTGTTCGCGTCCTTCGACGGCAAGCCGCTGGACAAGGCCGCGTTCAAAACCGAGCAGGCCGCGTTTGCCGCAAAAGTGGGCGATGCGCTGAATGCTGCGGGTTATCCGAAGAAGGCCGATCCCGCGACGATCAACAAGCCGATGCTGCTGGCGCTGCTTGCCTTGCTGGTGATCTACGTGACGATGGTCTACGGGCCGATCGCGGCCTGGCTGGTGGAGCTGTTCCCGACGCGCATCCGCTACACCTCGATGTCGCTGCCGTATCACATCGGCAACGGCTGGTTCGGCGGCTTCGTGCCGACGATCGCGTTCGCTATGGTGGCGGCCAACGGCAACATCTACTACGGCCTGTGGTATCCGATCACGATCGCGGTGATGACGCTGATCATCGGCACGCTGTTCCTGCGCGAGACCAAGGGCAGCTCGCTGCATCGTCCGGATGATTGATCGAGCATCAAAGCAAGCGCCCCGAGGCCCCGACTTGAACCAGACGCCGATGCGGCCGAACATGGGGCCGCTGTAAAGACCAACAAGAAAATGATTCGGATCGCGACCAGGAGCCGTTGATGAGCAACACCAAGACCCCCGAAGCCAAGCTGTCTTCGGTAATGGAAGAAAACCGGCTGTTCCCGCCGTCCGCGGAATTTTCCGCAAAGGCGCGCGTCAACGCTGCCACGCTCGAGTCGCTGCGCGCAGCGGCGGCTGAGGATACGGTCGGCTTCTGGGCTGGCCTGGCGAAGCAGCACATCAGCTGGCAGACGCCATTCACGATCGCGCTGGACGAGCGCGACGCGCCGAACTACCGCTGGTTCACCGACGGCCGTACCAATGCCTCGGTCAACTGCCTGGATCGCCATCTCGGCGCCAGCGGCGACAAGCCGGCGATCCGCTTCGAAGGCGAGACCGGCGACGTTCGCATCTGGACTTACACGCAGTTGCACGCGGAAGTCTGCAAGCTCGCCAATGGCCTGAAGTCGCTGGGCATCGCCAAGGGCGACCGCGTGGTGATCTACATGCCGCATACACCGGAAGCGGTGATCGCGATGCAGGCCTGTGCGCGCATCGGTGCGATCCATTCGGTGGTATTCGGCGGCTTCTCGGCCTCGTCGCTGCGTGATCGCATCGAAGACGCTGGCGCGACTGTGCTGATCACCGCCGACGGCGGCAAGCGCGGCGGCCATATCGTCGAGCTGAAGAAGGCCGCGGACGAAGCGCTGTCCGGCGGCTGCAAGACCATCGAACACGTGATCGTATTCAAGCGCACCGGCCAGGCCATCGCCTGGAACGAGCAGCTCGATCTCGACTGGACCACGCTGCTCGCACAGCAGTCCGAGCGCTGCGAGCCCGAGTGGGTCGAGGCCGAGCATCCGCTGTTCCTGCTGTACACCTCGGGCTCGACCGGCAAGCCCAAGGGCATCCAGCATTCCACCGGCGGCTACCTGGTGAATGCCGCGGTCAGTTGCCAGTGGGTGTTCGACCTGCAGGCCAGCGATGTGTTCTGGTGCACCGCCGACATCGGCTGGATCACCGGGCATAGCTATGTAACTTATGGCCCACTCGCGAATGCCGCGACGATCCTGATCTACGAAGGCGCGCCGACGGTGCCGGATGCGGGGCGTTTCTGGAAGATCATCCAGGACCACCAGGTCACGATCTTCTACACCGCGCCGACCGCGATCCGTGCGCTGATGCGCCTCGGCGACGAATGGCCCGAAGCTTACGATCTGTCGTCGCTGCGCCTGCTCGGCAGCGTCGGCGAGCCGATCAATCCGGAAGCCTGGATGTGGTATCACCGCGTCATCGGCAAAGAGAAATTGCCAATCGTCGATACCTGGTGGCAGACCGAAACCGGCGCGATCATGATGAGCCCGATCCCCGGCGCGACGCCGACCAAACCCGGCTCCTGCACGCAGCCGCTGCCCGGTATCTTCGTCGACGTGGTCGACGAGTCCGGCACGCCGGTCGAGGGCAACAACGTCGGCGGTTATCTGGTGATCACCAAGCCCTGGCCGTCGATGCTGCGCACGATCTGGAACGACAACGAGCGCTACATCAAGACCTACTGGGAACAGTTCGGCAACAAGGTCTACGTCGCTGGCGACAGCACGCATCGCGACAACGACGGCTACTACTGGATTCTGGGCCGCACCGACGACGTACTGAACGTGTCCGGCCATCGGCTCGGCACGATGGAAGTCGAATCGGCGCTGGTCAGCCATCCGCGGGTCGCCGAGGCCGCGGTCGTCGGCCGTCCGCACGAGGTCAAGGGCGAGGCGGTTTTCGCGTTCGTGACCTGCAAGGGTAGGCGCCCCGAAGGCGAGGAGGCGGCAGCGCTGGTGAAGGAGTTGCGCGAGCACGTCGCCAAGCAGATCGGCGCCATCGCCAAGCCCGACGACATCCGGCTCGTCGACAATCTGCCGAAGACCCGTTCCGGCAAGATCATGCGCAGGCTGCTGCGTTCTATCGCCAAGGGAGAAGAGATCACGCAGGACATCTCGACACTGGAGAATCCGGCCATCGTCGCGCAGCTGCAGGGCAAGGAGTAAGGACGGAGGGTAGGTTGGGGGTAGGTTGGGGTGAGCGCAGCGAACCCCAACGATCACCGCCAGATCAACGCGCGAGCAGACTCAGCAGCCCCAGCGCGATCAGCAGCACCCCCATGCCGCGATCGATCCAGTGCGCGTTGCCCACCAGTTTGCGCCGTACTACCGGATGCCCCAGCGACCACGCGGTCAAGCTGAACCAGGCCGCGGTCGTCGCCAGGATCCAGACGCCGAGCGCAACACGCAGGCCCACCGGCGTCGCCGTCGTGACCAACGCCGAGCACAGTGCCAGGAAGAACAGCATCGCTTTCGGGTTCAGCAGATTGGTTGCGACGCCGATCGCGTAGCTGCGGCGCGCTGGCTGCGCCGGAATTTCGCCGACATTTGCCTGCAGCGGCTGCGCGTTGGCGCGCAGTGCGTTCACGCCCATGTACAGCAAAAACGCCGCGCCGCCGTAGCGCAGCACTTCCAGCAGCACCGGCACGCGCTCGACCACCCAGCCCAGGCCGAACAGTGCCCAGCCGAGATGAAAGCTCAGCCCGCTGGCAATGCCGAGCGCGGTGAACACCCCGGCGCGCCGGCCGTAAGCCAGCGTCTGGCGTGTGACCATCGCGAAGTCCGGGCCCGGCGACATCACCGCCAGCAGATGCGCGCCGGCCGCGGTCAGCAACAGGGTCGAGCCGTTCATGCGCGGCGATTGGCTCCGGGCCAGGGTCCGTCGGCTTCGCCGGGATCGTCGATGAAGCGGGTTTCCTCGCGATAGATCGCCATGCCGCGCGCCAGGTAGTTCGGCAGCGCGGCCGGGCCGTCCAGCGTGCAGGTGTGCACCCAGACCCGGCGAGGTGCATCCATGTCCCAGGCCCGTGCGATGCCTTCGCCCAGCAGCCAGCCGCCGAGCCCCTGGCCGATGAATTCCGGCAGCAGGCCGAAGTAGGCGATCTCGGTATCGTGCTCCTGGCGCTCGAGTTCCAGGTAGCCGGCCGGCGTGCCGCGCACGCTGAGCAGCCAGGTCGCAACCCCGGGCCGCGCCAGGTACTCGCGCCACTGCGCCTGCGACCAGCCGAGCCGGTCGCGCCAGTACCAGTCGCCGCCGACCGCGGTGTACAGGAAGCGGCTCAACGCCGGGCAGGGCACTTCGGCTCGGCGCAGCAGCACATCGACCAGCCCGGGCGCCGGCGCGCGCCGCAGCTCGTCACGCGCGCGCATCTGCAGATAGGTGATGGTGACGGCGGTCGACATGGATGGCGGTACAAGACGCTGGGGCCGCCATTCTAAAGGGCGCTTAAACCTTAGGGCCCGCTTGCGCATCAGAGGCTCGATGATGTCCGCTATCGCCCTAAACTTGCCTAGCCACCGACTGGAGACCGTGCCCTTGGTGCCAGAGCAGGATCTTGCCTCGGCGGCGGCCGCCAGCCCTTGCGACGCCGACGATCTGCTTCTGGCGCGTGCCGCGGCGGCGGGCGATGCACTCGCGTTCGAGCAGCTGTATCGGCGGCATGTGGGCCGGGTCCGCGGCCTGTGCTGGCGGCTGGTCAACGGCGACGAGAAGCGCGCTGATCAGGCAACCCAGGACGCATTCGTGCGCGCCTGGGAGAAGCTCGGCGGCTTTCGCGGCGACAGCCAGTTCTCGACCTGGCTGCACCGGCTGACGGTGAACCTGGTGCTCGGCGAGTACCGGCTGATGAAACGCTGGGTCACGTTCGAGGACGTGGCGGAAGAGGCGGGTGATGAAGGCGACGGCGTATCCGTTGACGAACATCCGCAGCAGCAGACGGCGGACCGGATGGATCTGGAAAAAGCGCTGGCCCGGCTGCCGCCAGGCGCACGCAGCGTGCTGCTGCTGCATGACGTCGAGGGCTACCAACACGATGAAATCGCGGAGTTGACCGGCATCGCGGTCGGCACCTCCAAGGCGCAGTTGCACCGCGCCCGCAAGCTGATGAGAGGTTTTTTGCAATGAACAACGACATTCATGACGACAACGAGCACCTGGGCGAACAACGGGGCGAGGAACTGCCGCCGATTCGCGGGCTGGAAAGCCTGCGCATGGTTCGCGAGCCGGAGCAGGATCTGTGGCCGGCGATCCAGGCGCGCATTCAGTCTCGTGCCCAGCCGGCGCGGGTAGAGCGCTTGCCGCCACCGCGCCGCCGCTGGGTGCCTCTGGCCGCAGCTGCCGCTATGACGGCGGTGATCGCCGGGCTGATCGGCCTGCGCCAGCTCCAGACCGCGGTGCCGGCCGCTGCTCCGACCACGGTCGCGGCGGTGCCGGCCCAGCCGGATGCCGGCCTGCAGACGGTCGCGATGACGGCGCCCTCGGGTGCCCAGATGCAGGGCGCGAACCGCGCGCTGCTGAAGGCCAACCTGAAGATCGTCAAGAGCGCCGAGGACCAGCTGCGCCAGGCGCTCGCAACCGACCCGAACGACCGCTATCTGCAAAACCTGCTGCTCAGCACGCAGACCCAGAAACAACATTTGCGCGGTCTGCTCGACCGCCAGCTTATTTGAGCCCGAGAGGGCAGGAGCTTCACATGAATACTCAGGTCAGACCCTTGATCACCCGGCAGCTCGCCGTTGCCGTCGCCTTGTACGCACTGGCGGTCGCGAGCGCCCACGCCGGCAGTCCGGCACCCGCGACGGTGCCGCCGATGCCGCCCGCTCCGATGGCGCCGCCGGCACCTCCTTACATGCCAAACAGCAGGCACCACCACTACGACGACGACGAGTCCGGCCAGGCGATCGACGAACGCCACGCGCTCAAATCCGATGCCCGCGTGCACATCTCCAACGTCGCCGGCTCGATCGCGGTGTCGGCCTGGGACAGGAACGAGGCCTACGTCACCGGCGAACTCGGCCAGGGCGCCGAGAAACTTGATATCAGCGGCAGCGACAGCAATCTGGAGATCGTGGTGCGCACGCCGAAGAATTCGCGCAATGTCAGCGGCACCGATCTGCGGATCATGCTGCCGATCAATGCGGTGATCAGTGTCGACGCGGTCAGCGCCGACGTGATCGTTCAAGGCATCAAGGGCAAGCTGGCCGCGGCCACCGTGTCGGGTGAGCTGACGCTGAGCCTGGGCTCGGACGAAGTCGAGGCGCGCACCGTCAGCGGCGACGTGGTGCTGCAGGCGCCGACGCGGATCTGCAATATCAACACGATCAGCGGCGATGTCCGCGCCAGCGGGCCGAGCGGTAAGCTCAAGCTCGAAACCGTCTCCGGCGACGCCGAGTTGGTCGGCGCCGGCGCGTTCAGCGACCTGAGCCTGAAATCGATCTCCGGCGACTTCAATGTCGAGGCGGCGCTGACCGGCGACGGCAGGATGGTGGGCGAAACCTTGTCCGGCGAGATGCGCGTGCGGCTGCCGCAGGCGAGCTCGGCGATGGTTACGCTGCACACCTTCAGCGGCGAAATCCGCAGCGCCTTCGGCGGCGCGTCCTCGGGCGAGGACCGCCGCGAGCGCCAGGAATTCAAGATCGGCGACGGCCGGGCGCGGGTCGATCTGTCGAGCTTCTCCGGCGACATCCGGCTGGAGAAGCGCTGAGCAGGTTCCGATGGAATCCCGCGTCCGTTAGAAATCCATTAGGCCAGCATGAGCCAATCGTGAAGACTGGCGCCGCCTGGTCTGCCAACAATCGCCCCGGGAATCGAACCGGGGTGATCGGATGCAAAAGCAAGGATTGAGACGGGCGCTGGGGACTTTGTTGCTGGCTCTGCTGGCCACCGAGGCGGCGGCCGAAGTCGCCGGCGACGCGGTGCCGGTGCAGCAACTGCGAGGCCGGGCGCCGGACGGTGGCGGCCGTGGCCGGATGCCGGACTCCGCGGAGGACCGCATCGGTGCCGAACAGCGTGAGGCAATCTGGAGCCGCCTGCGCGAGCGGCTTGCACGACTGCCGCCACTGCCGCCGCAGGCGCAAAAGAAGTCTCAGCCCAAACTCGGCTGGCCGTTGCTGGCCTCGCCCCAGCTTTCCGATCCGGGTTACCACGGCGTATCGAACTTCGTCGATCACGATGCCGCCACTTCCGTTATCGACTACAGCTGTGCGGCGCGCAGCTACGACGGCCACGCCGGCACCGATATCTTCACCTGGCCGTTCAGCTGGCTGAAAACCAGCCGCGGTGACGTGCAGATCGTCGCGGCGGCAGCGGGCCGGATCATCGACAAGCTCGACGGCAACCCCGATCAGAGCTGCGCTGCCGACGGCGGCGACTGGAACGCGGTCTATCTGCAGCAGAACGACGGCTCGATCGTCTGGTACGGCCACATGAAGCAGGGATCGCTGACCAGCAAGGCGGTTGGCGACAGCGTCGCCGCCGGCGAATTTCTCGGCCTGGTCGGCAGTTCCGGCAATTCCACCGGCCCGCATCTGCACCTGGAGTTGTACGACGCTGCCGGCACGCTGACCGACCCCTATGTCGGCAGCTGCAATGCGCTGACCACCCCCTGGTGGAAATCGCAGCCCGCATACCGCGATTCGGCGATCAATCTGGTCACCGTGGGCTATGACGCGCCCTTGTTTCCGGCCTGCCCCGGCATCGAGTCGCCGAACACGCGCGACAGTTTCAATCCGGGCGAACGCGTCTACCTCACCAACTACTACCGCGACCAGGTCGCCGGGCAGGTCTCCGACTTCCAGATCACGCAGCCTGACGGCGTGGTCTATTCGAGCTGGTCGCAGACCTCGCCGGACACCTACAACGCGAGCTACTGGTACTGGTATTTCACGCTGCCGTCCGCGCCGCAGACCGGCACCTGGAAGTTCACGGTCAGCTATCAGGGCGTGACGCTTGCCCGCTATTTCAACGTCGGCAGCCCGACTTCGGTAAAGGTGAAAGTGCCCAACGGCGGCGAAATCTACAATCGCGGCGACAAGATTGCCGTCAAATGGAAGAGCAATATCGGCGGCGAACTGCGTGCCGAGCTGTGGATGAAGAGCGTGTTCATCGGCACGCTGTTCAAGACCACGCCGAACGACGGCAAGCAGAACTGGACCATCCCGACCGACCTGGCGCCCGGCAGCAAGTACAGGATCAAGCTGGTCGACCTGGCCGACGAAACCGTGCAGGACCTCAGCGACGGCAACTTCACGGTGCAGTGAGGGGCTTGCCCGGCGCCGCAGTGGCAGGCTGCGGTGTCGTAGACTGGCGCTTGATCCCCCTTGTGGTGCCCGATGGTCCTGCTCCAAGACAGCCTGCTGCTGGTCGTCGCATTTGTGCTGGTTCTGTTGAATGGTTTCTTTGTTGCCGCCGAGTTTGCGATCGTCAAGCTGCGGCGCAGCCGGGTCGAGGATCTGGCCAGTGCCCACGGCTGGCGTGGCGGGATGTTGCGGCGGGTGCACGACGATCTGGACGCTTATCTGTCGGCCTGCCAGCTCGGTATCACGCTGGCTTCGCTGGGCCTGGGCTGGATCGGCGAGCCGGCTTTCGCCGGCCTGCTGGAAATGCCGCTGGCTGCGGTCGGCATCGACTCGCAGGAAGTCGTGCACAGCATCGCCTTCATTGTCGCGTTTGCGCTGATCTCCTACCTGCATATCGTGCTCGGCGAACTCGCGCCCAAGTCGCTGGCGCTGCGGCGGCCCGAGGCGCTGTCGCTGATGACCGCCGGCCCGCTGTATGTTTTCTACTGGCTGATGTACCCGGCGATCTGGTTTTTGAACACCAGCTCCAACGTGCTGCTGAAACGGCTCGGCCTCGGCGGCAGCGCCAGCGGCCAGGGCAGCGACGCTTATTACAGCCCCGAAGAGCTGCAGGTGATCCTGCATCACAGCCGGCGTGTGACCGAAGGCCCGGAGATCGAGATCAAGACCATCGTCGCGCACACGCTCGAACTGGCGGACCTCGAGGCCGGCGACCTGATGCGGCCGTTCCGCGAACTGGTCACCTTGCGCTCCGACGACAGCTACGCCGAAATCCGCCGCACCATCCAGACCCATCGCTTCAGCCGCTACGTGCTGCTCGAAGCCGAAGGCGAGACCGTGCTCGGCCTGCTGCATGTGAAAGACATCCTGCTCGAGCCGGGCGGCGACGACGTGCAGCTGCGCCTGCGCCGGCATATCCGCGAAGTGCTGGAAGTGCCGGAGAACGAGTCGGCGCTGGAGCTGATGCGCCGCTTCCGTGGCGGCGCCCCGCACCTGGCGCTGGTGCGCGACAACGATCAGCGCCTGGTCGGCTTCGTGACCATGGAAGACATCTTCGAGACGATCTTCGGCGAGATCACCGACGAGCACGAAGTCAGCCGCCAGAAGAGCACCGACCGGCGTTTCGTCTGGCTGCCCGATGGCAGCTTCCTGGTGCCCGGCGACACGCCGGTCTACCGCATCGAGCGCGAACTCGGCCGCGACATCGAGGAGGCCGAGGACGAGGACGTCAGCACCGTCGGCGGCCTGATCATGAGCAAGCTCGACCGCGTGCCGGTCGAGGGCGACAACGCCCAGTTCGAGGACTTTGCAGCGCTGGTGCGGCGAGTGCAGGGCAACCGCGTGCTGCTGGTCAAGATCACGCCGCAGATCCGCTCGGCCGAAAAAACCTGACGCTCAACTCCAAGTTCCCTCCCCCGCGTGCGGGGGAGGGCTAGGGTGGGGGCGTTCGTCGCGGAGTTGCTCTCTCGTCGCGCCCCCATCCCGGCCTTCCCCCGCAGGCGGGGGAAGGAGACAAGATAGAATCGCCGCCTTTCCGTAAGCAAGTATTGCCATGCGCCTGTCCCGCTTCCCGCTCAGCACCACCAAGGAAACACCCGCCGACGCCGAGATCATCAGCCATCGGCTGATGCTGCGCGCCGGCCTGATCCGCAAGCTCGGTGCCGGGCTCTATACCTGGATGCCGCTGGGCCTGCGCGTGATGCGCAAGGTCGAGACCATCGTGCGCGAGGAGATGAACCGCGCCGGCGCGTTGGAGCTGCTGATGCCGACGGTGCAGCCGGCCGAGTTGTGGCAGGAATCCGGCCGCTGGAACGTGATGGGCGACGAAATGCTGCGCTTCAAGGATCGCCACAAGAACGACTTCGCCTACAGCCCGACCGCGGAAGAAGCCGTCACCTCGCACGTGCGCCAGGACATCCGCAGCTACAAGCAGCTGCCGATCAACTACTACCAGATTCAAACCAAGTTCCGCGACGAGCGCCGCCCGCGCTTCGGTGTGATGCGCGCGCGCGAGTTCGTGATGAAAGACGCGTACTCGTTCCACATGGACATGGACAGCCTGGTCGCCGAGTACTACAACATGCGCGCCGCCTATACGCGCATTTTCACGCGCATCGGCGCGGATTTCCGCGCGGTGCAGGCGGACTCCGGCAACATCGGCGGCGCTGCCAGCGAGGAGTTCCATATCCTCGCCGGTGCCGGTGAAGACCTGCTCGCAGTGTCGACCGAAGGCGACTACGCGGCGAACGTCGAGGCCGCGATCACGCGCGCATCGGGTCTGCCGGCGCCCGCGCCGATCGCCGCCATGGAAACCGTCTCGACACCCGGCCAGAAAACCTGCGAGCAGGTTTCCAAGTTCATGAACGTGCCGCTGACCGGCAAGGTCAAGCTGCTGGTCGCCAAGGCCGCCGACGGCGGTCTGATCGGCATCGCGCTGCGCGGCGATCACGAGCTCAACGAGATCAAGGCGGCCAAGCATCCGAAGATCGCGAGCCCCTTCGAGATGGCGAAGATCGAAGACGTGCAGGCCGGGTTCGGCTGCGAGGTCGGCTATCTCGGTCCGGTGAAATGTCCGATCGAGGTGATCGCGGATTACGCGGCGGCCGAGATCGGCGACTTCGTTTGCGGTGCCAACGAGAACAACGCGCACTTGAAAGGCGTTAACTGGGGCCGCGATTGCGCGGAACCGGAGACGGCCGATCTGCGCACGATCGTCGAAGGCGACCCTTCGCCGGATGGAAAGGGCACCATCAAGCTGCTGCGCGGTATCGAAGGCGGCCACATCTTCCAGCTCGGCCAGAAGTACACCAAGGCGATGAACCTGACCGTGCTCGACGAGAAAGGCGAGGCGGTGACGCCGCAGATGGGCTGCTACGGCATCGGCGTGTCGCGCATGGTCGCGGCGGTGATCGAGCAGAGCTTCGACGCCAACGGCATCATCTGGCCGGACGCGATCGCGCCGTTCCGCGTGATCGTCACGCCGATCGGCACCGACAAGTCGCAGGCGGCGAAAGATGCGGCCGAGAAGCTCTATGCCGATCTGATCGCAGCCGGCGTCGAGGCCGTGCTCGATGATCGCGGTCTGCGTCCCGGCCCGATGTTCGCCGACGCCGATCTGATCGGCATCCCGCATCGCATCGTCATCGGCGACAAGGGCCTGGCGAACTCGCAGTTCGAGTACAAGCATCGCCGCGCCGAAAAAGCCGAGATGATAGCCGCCACGGTCGCCGCGGTGCTGGCCAAGCTCGGCTGATGGTCGCGCGCCTCGCGGTCTTCGCAATGCACGGCCTGATGGCCGTTGCGCTGCTGGTCGCGAGTGCGGTGGTCAACGCCGGACCGACCGGCGAGCCCGAGCCCGAACTGCGCGCGCTGCTGAAGGCGGCGATCGCGCAGTCCGACAGTTTTCAGGACCGCTTCGACGCCGAAGTCTGGCTGGTCGACATGTCCAGCCGGCTCAGGCGCTACATCAAGGACGACAAGGAGCGACTGGACTTCCTGCGTCTGCTGCACCAGGAAGCCGACCGCGCCAACATCACGCCCGAGTTGGCGCTGGCGGTGGTGCAGATCGAGAGCGGCTTCAACCGCTACGCGCTGTCGACTGCCGGCGCACAGGGTTACATGCAGATCATGCCGTTCTGGCTGCGCGAGATCGCCGGCCCCGAAGAAAACCTGTTGCATACGCGCACCAACCTGCGCATGGGCTGCACGATCCTGCGCTACTACCTCGACCGCGAACGCGGCGACCTAGTCAAGGCGCTGCAGCGCTACAACGGCAGCTACGGCAAGCCGCAGTATCCGGCGCTGGTGATCAATGCGCTGAACAAGCGCTGGTACCGGGGGTGACGTAGAAGTAGGTCGGCAATCCCTTGCCGACGTGCCCGCTTGATCCAGGGTACATGTCGGCAAAGGATTGCCGACCTACGGGGTCTGCTCCTTGATTTCGCCGATGTGTGTATCGCTGGTCTTGAGCTTCTCGCGCGCGTAATTCACCGCATCGACCACTTCGTCGATCGTCGGGTTCGGGCGGATCTTCAGACGCTGGCCGGCGGATAGGCGATTCGGGTCCGGGATCACTTGCAGGTTGTTCTGCCAGATCAGCGGCCACAGCCAGGGATTGCCGTAGATTTCGGGCCGTGCCGAGATGATCCACAGATTGTCGCCTTGCTTGACTGCATAGGGTTTGACGCCGTTTTTCAGCTGCTCGTTGAGTTGTAGCAGGGCCTTGTAGGCGGCTTCGCCCGAGCCCAGCACCAGCAGCGATTCGGCATTCTTCTGCTGCGCGATCTGCGCGTCGTTGAGGCCGGTGTACTGATAGGACTTCTGCAGCTCGGCTTGCGCCAGGTTCAGATAGGGCACGTCGGCCTGACGCTTTCCGGCAGGCTCGGATGTCGCCGGCAGCGGTGTATAAACCGGCATCGGACCCAGCGTCTGATTCATCAGCGGCCGGATCTCCGGCCGAGTATCACCGCCGCCGCGCGTCAGCGTGCCGAGCACGCTGCCGGTAGGCGCCGCCGTTTGATCCGGCGGCGGCTTGCGCGGCGGCGCATAGGGCGCGTCGAGCCGGCGCGGCGCTGCGCAGGCCGCCAGCAGTGCCGGCATCAACAGCATTATCAGGCAGGTGGGCAGGTGCTTCAGCGGCACGGCGGTTCTCGTCGGTGGGTCCGGCATGATCGCCGAAGCGGTGCGCGGCTAGCCACTACAATGCGCATCCCGATACGTGGCTGGCACTGATGAACGACATCCTGGTTCTGTACTACTCGCGCAACGGCTCGGTCGCGGCGATGGCGCGCGAAATCTGCCGCGGCGTCGAATCCACCGGGGCGATCGCCCGCTTGCGTACGGTGCCGCCGGTATCGAGCGTTGCCGAGGCGACTGCGCCGGAAATCCCGCAGGATGGGCCGGTGTATGTCAGCCATGACGATCTGCGCGAATGCTCGGGCCTGATCCTCGGCAGCCCGACGCGCTTCGGCAACATGGCCGCACCGATGAAGTACTTTCTGGATACAACGTCGGGGCCGTGGCTGTCCGGTGTGCTCGCCGGCAAGCCGGCCGGCGTATTCACATCCACCAGCACGCAGCACGGTGGGCAGGAAAGCACGCTGTTGAGCATGATGTTGCCGCTGCTGCATCACGGTATGCTGATCGCCGGTATTCCTTACACCGAGCCGGCCCTGTCGAGCACCCAGTCGGGCGGCACGCCTTATGGCGCTTCGCATGTCGCCGGCACCGGCTCGAGCCCGGCTGCGCTGAGCCGCGACGAGCTGACGCTGTGCAATGCGCTGGGCCGCCGTATCGCGCAGTTTGCGTTGAAGCTGGCATGACCGGATTCTCGAACAACAGGCCCCTGAGCTTCTACGCGCGCGTGGTCGCGATCGCCGCGCACCTGTTGCTGATTCTGCTGATGCTGATGGGTTCGCGCGGTGGCACTGGCGCGCTGCTGATCCTGCCGCTGCTGCTGCCGATCGCCGGAATCATTCGCGGCCGCGCCTACACGTATTCCTGGGCCTGCATGCTGGTGGTGTTCTACGCGGCCGGGTATCTGGCTTCGGGCTATGCGCAGCCGATGCATAAGTGGTCGGCTTTTTTTCTGGCCAGTATTGCGGCGCTGGATTTCGTCGCGCTGGTTTTGTACGTGCGGCTGCTGGCGCGTGAAAGGCCGCTTCAATCGACGTAGGTTGGGGTGAGCGGCAGCGAACCCCAACGTTGGTTCCGCGCCGATGTTGGGGTTCGCTGCGCTCACCCCAACCTACGACAGCAACGACAGCGTCTTCTGCACGAAAACCAGCGTCAGCCGACGTTTGTCGCGCAGCGACGCGCGGTCGAGTTTTTCGATCGCGGCGATCAGGCTGCCGGTATCGCGCGGCAGATGATGGATCAGCCAGCGCGCGGCGTCGTCGGGCAGTTCGAGCCCGCGCTGCTGAGCGGCGCTGCGCAGCCACAGGCGACGATCGTCATCGCCGAGCGTGCGCAACCCGAACAGCGGCAGGGCCGACAAACGCGTGCGCAGGTCCGGCAGCAGGCGCGCGAGCCGATCCGGCCCGGCAGCGGCTGACACGCACCAGGCGCTGCCTTCAGTGCGCAGACGGTCGAGCAGACGGATCACCGCGTGATTCCAGTGGATGTCGCCGTCGATCGCGTCCAGATCGTCGATGCACAGCCGGTCGAAGGCCGTCAGCCCATCGAGTGCCTCGGCGCCGCCGGCGACCAGGCTGCGCAAGGGCAGGTAGCTGACGCGCAGCCCGCGCTGCTGGGCTTCGCGCGCGGCGGCTTGCAGCAGATGGGTTTTGCCGGTGCCGGCCGATCCGTACAGATACAGGCCACCGACACTCAGCGCGCGCAGTGCATCGACCGCCTCGCGATTCGGGCCTGCGTGATAGGTGTTGAAGCTCGCGGTGCTGCGCAGCTGTACCGCGAGCGGGATCTGCTCGCCCTTCACGTCAGAGGTTCCCTAGCAGCCTGTCGGACTTGGGAGATCGTAGCGAGGGTTTGGCCTGCTGTGTCCAAACTGCGGGCGACCGAGGAAAATATCCAGTCATATTTGACGAGGGCGCCCGCAGTTTGGGCGCAGCAGGCCGAAGCCGCAGTAGATCTTGCCAAGTCCGACAGGCTGCTAGGGCAGCGGCCCGGACGACAGGCTGCTGGCTTGCTGCTCCGGCGTGAGTTCGTCCAGCGGAGCGTTCTGCAGATACAGCTTGCTGGCCATCCAGTGATGCAGCGTATGCCGCAGCATCACCGCCAGCACGGCGGCCACCGGCAGCGCCAGCAGCACGCCGATGAAGCCGAACAGCTGGCCGCCGGCCATCACCGCGAAGATCACCGCGACCGGATGCAAGCCGATGCGGTCGCCGATCAGCCAGGGGCCGAACACGTTGGATTCCAGGAACTGGCCGATCGCGAAGACTACGGCCAGCCAGATGAAGGGCGTCAGCTCCTGGGTCTGCACGACCATCGCCAGCACCGCGGTGACAATGCCGATCACCGCGCCCAGATAAGGCACGAAGCTGACCAGGCCGATGATCAGGCCGACGATCAGCGCCAGGTTCAAACCGGCCAGCCACAGCGCGATCCAGTAATAGACCGTCAGCGCCGCCATCACCGTCAGCTGGCCGCGGAAGAACGCGCTGAGCACGCTGTCGGTCTCGTGCGCGATCTTGTCGGCATTCGGGCGCCAGCGCGGCGGGATCGTGTTGCGGATCCAGGCGACCAGCCGGTCCCAGTCGCGCAGCAGGTAGAACGCGACGATCGGGATCAGCAGCAGGTTGGCGACGGTGGTGACGATCGCGCCGGTGGATTGCGAGGCGCGCTCCCAGATCGCCGGCAGGATGTCGCTGGCGCTGGCCCAGTTGCGCGTCAGCAGCGTCTTCAGGCCCTCGGCGTCCAGTTGCACGCCGCGCGGCAGGCGGATGCCGAGTTTGGGCAGCGCCTTGTCCTGGATCCAGGTCAACCAGTCCGGGATGTTGTGGATCAGCAGCGTCAATTGGCCCTGCAGCATCGGCACGACCAGCAGAATCACCAGCACCAGCACGCTGAAGATCACCAGGAACATCAGGCCGACGCCTAGCGTGCGCGACATGCGCAGCCGCTCGAGCCGGTCGACCAGCGGATCGCCGACGTAGCCGAGGCCGGCACCGACCACGAACGGCGTCAGGATCGGCGCCAGCAGCCAGGCGAAGACCAGCAGCGCCAGGCCGATCAGCATCCACGGCCAATTTTCCTTGAACGAGGAGGCGACGCTGTCTTCTACGCTTTCCGGTGCTGCGTTCATCGGGCTTCACCCTCGGGGATGGGCGCATTATCCGGTGCCAACCGGTAAAATCACAGGCACAGCCAGACCACCCGGCAGCCGGCCGCCGCCGAGACTGCCCTCCTGTACCCGTACCTCCGATGACCAAAGCAGCAGGCCTTTTCTACCGCGACGCCGGCGTCGATATCGACGCCGGCGACGCGCTCGTCGACGACATCAAGAAAATTGTTCGTAGTACTCGGCGGCCCGAAGTGCTGGCCGGTGTCGGTGGCTTCGGTGCGCTGGTCGGTTTGCCGAAGAAGTACAAACACCCGGTTCTGGTTTCGGGCACCGACGGCGTCGGCACCAAGCTGCGCCTGGGTATCGACTCCGGCCGCGTGCAGGGCCTGGGTATCGATCTGGTCGGCATGTGCGTCAACGACGTGCTGGTGTCGGGCGCCGAGCCGCTGTTCTTCCTGGATTACTACGCGACCGGCAAGCTCGATCCGCTCGTGGCCGGGCAGGTGATCAAGGGCATCGCCCAGGGCTGCAAGCTCGCCGGCTGCGCGCTGGTCGGTGGTGAAACCGCCGAAATGCCCGGCATGTACCAGGCCGGTGATTTCGACCTCGCCGGTTTCTGCGTCGCGGTCGCGGAGAAATCCAAGATCATCGACGGCTCGAAGATCAAGGTCGGCGATGTGCTCATCGGTCTGCCGTCCAGCGGCCCGCATTCCAACGGCTATTCGCTGATCCGCAAGATCCTCGAAGTCAGCGGCGCCAAGCTCGGCGACCCGTTCGAAGGCGGCACGCTCGGCGACGCGCTGCTGGCGCCGACCACGATCTACGTCAAGCCGGTGCTGAAGCTGCTGGAAGCCAGGCTGGCTATCGCCGGCATGTCGCATATCACCGGCGGCGGCATCACCGGCAACCTCGCGCGCTGCTTCCCGAAAGGCACTGCCGCGGTCGTCGACACCGCCAGCTGGAAGCGCCCGGCGATCTTCGACTGGCTGCAGGAAAAAGGCGGCGTCGAGCAGGACGAAATGTGGCGCGTGTTCAACTGCGGCGTCGGCTTCGCGATGGTGGTTCCGCGCAAGAAGGTCGCCGAGACGCTGGCCGCGTTGAAGAAGTCCAGGCCGTTCGTGATGGGCGAGATCGTTAAGGGCAAGCAGGGCGTGCGCTTCGCGTGAAGCGGCTGGTCGTACTGATCTCGGGCCGCGGACGCAATCTGCAGGCTCTGATCGAGGCGACTCGGTCCGGCGCGCTACCGGCCGAGATCGCGCTGGTCGTGTCCAACCGTGCCGACGCGCAAGGGCTGGGACTGGCCGAAGCGGCCGGCATCGCGACGCACGTGCTGCCGCACACGGCGTATCCGAACCGCGAGGCTTTCGACGCCGAACTGCTGCGGATCGTCGTGGCTGCCAAGCCCGACCTGGTGGCGCTTGCCGGTTTCATGCGGATACTGACGCCGGTCTTCATCTCGGCTTTTGAAGGCCGCCTGCTGAACATCCACCCGTCGCTGCTGCCGCGGCACCGCGGCCTGAACACTCACGCGCGCGCGCTGGCGGCGGGCGACACCGAGCACGGGGCCACGGTGCATTTCGTGACCCAGCAGCTCGACGAGGGCCCGCCCATTCTTCAAGGGCGCATCCCTATCCATCCGGATGACACCGCCGAGACACTGGCCGAGCGCGTGCTGGAAGAGGTCGAGCTGAAGATTTATCCGCAGGCCATTGCCGGGCTATTGCAATAGCCCGTAGGTCGGCAATCCTTTGCCGACGTGTGCCCTTGATCGACCCCGGCACGTCGGCAAGGGATTGCCGACCTACAAAAAGAAGGGCGCCCTTGGGCGCCCTTCCAACATGCCACCAGGCCCCGCTAGTCCGGGACGTTGGTCGCCGCGCAGGCCGAATAGACCTGGACGCTGGTCAGCAGGCTGGCCAGGCCGCTGTGGAACGTGAGCCGCAGCGCGTCGTAAGGCACGGTCGCCGCAATGCTCGCCAGTGCGGTGTCGCTGTTGGTGGTCAGCTCCAGGCCCAGCAGGTCGAGGCGCAGCGGAATCGTCGTGCCGGTGGTCTGCTGCACGACGCCCTGTTTCAGCGTGCTCACCTCGATCTGCGAGAGCAGTTCTGTCAGGACCAGGCTGCCGGCCGGGCGCCCGATGACGAAGCCCGGAACGTTCGCGCCGGGGAAGGGCACCGCGTACGCCGGGTTGGTCACCGCCGACACGGTCACCGATGCCTCGGCACCGAGCACGGCCACCGGTACCGCCATGGTGGCGAACGTAGTGCCCTGCGCATCGATCACGTTGGCGTCGTCGCTGACATTGCAGAACAGGCAGAGTCCGCCGATCGCATGGGTGACCGTGGCGCCATCGCTTGCCAGCAAAGGCGTGGTGCAGGCCAAGGGCGCCACGGTCAAGACCGCACTCATCGAGAGCTGACCGCCGACTCCGACCGGCCCCTTGACCGTGGCGATGATCTCCGCTTCGCCTGCCGCAACGCCGGTGGCCCGGCCGTTGACATCGACAGTCGCGACGCTCGGTGTGCCGCTGCTCCAGGTCACGTCGCTGTCGGCCAGTGGCCCCGTCGTGCCATCGGCGTAGCGGCCGATCGCCTGGAACTCGCTGGTGCCGCCGATCTGCACGCTGGCCAGCGCCGGTTCGACGTGGTCGATGCCGACCAGCGCCGAAGTCGGCGGCGGCGGCGTGGCCGTCGCGCAGGCCGAGAACACCTGCACATTGCTCAGCGCCGTGGCGACGCCCGAGTTCAGCTGCAGCCGGATCGAGTCGTAGGGCAGGTTGGTGAGGATGCTCACCAGCGCGGTATCGCTGTTGGGCACCAGTTCGATGCCGAGCAGGTCCAGGCGCAGCGGCGTTACCGTGCCGCTGGATTCCTGCACCGCGCCGTTGAGCAGCGTGCTCACCGTCAGCTGCGAGAACAGCTCCGCCAGAACCAGGCTGCCGGTCGGCCGGCCGATCACGAAGCCGGCGACCTGGCCGCCCGGGAACGGCAGCGTGTAGTTCGGCGTGCTGCTGCTGCCGACCACACTCAGCGCCTCGCCCGCACCGATCAGCCCGACCGGGACGTTGATGGTTGCGTAGTTGGTGCTGAGGTTGTCGATCGCGTTGTCCGGGCTGTCGACTCCGCACAGCAGGCAGATGCCGCTGGTATCGGTGGCGGTGCGCGCGCCTTCGTCGAGCAGCAGTGGCGTCGTGCAGACCGGGTCGGTGACGATCAGCGTGGCGGTGGCCGAGCCGGTTCCGCCCGAGCCTGGATTCAGTGTTGCCGTGATGACGACCTGACCTTCGACGATGCCGGTGGCGAAGCCCTGTGCGTCAATCGTGGCAATCGCGGTGTCGGCGCTGGTCCAGGTGACCTTATCGTCCGCCAGCGCGGTTTCGCTGCCGTCGCTGAAGCGGCCGATGGCGGTGAACTCGATCGAGGCGCCGGGGACCACGCGGCCCACGGTTGGCTCGACCCGCACCAGCGTCGTCAGCGTTGCTTCGCTGACGGTGAGTTTGACGGTATCGCTGAAGGCTCCGCTGGTCGCGGTCAGGGTCGCGTCACCGCGACCGGCGGCGGTGGCCGTGGTCCCGGCTGCATCGGTCGGGTCTACCGTCGCAACCGCGGCATTCGACGTGGTCCAGCTGACGGAATCGGTTGAATTCAGCGTGCGAGGCACGTCGCTATCGGTGTAGATGCCCAGCGCGCGGTAGTTCTGTGTGGTCCCGAGTGGAATCGTCTTGTCTGCGGCGGCCACTGGCGGGCTCGCTGGCGGATCTTCGGAAATCACCAGCGCCTTGAGCTGCGGCGCGGTGATGGTCAGCTGCGCGCTATCGGTGATAGCGCCGGAAGTGGCGACCACGGTGGCCGTGCCAACCGCCGTGCCCGTGGCGATGCCGGTCATGCTGTCGATAACGGCGTTGGCCGTCGTCGCCGGCGGAGTGGGCGGCGCGATGCTCCAGACGACGCCGGTAGCGGGCCCGGTGCTGGTCGGATCGGGGGAGCCGGGCGCCGTCGTGAAGGTGCCGGTGGCGGTGAACTGGATCGGGCTGCCGAGCGGTGAGCTCGCCGGATCGGGGGTGACGGCGATGCTGATCAGCACCGGCGTGAAGGTCACGGTCACGACCGCCGTCGCGGTCTTGGGCGTGCCGCTCGCGCCAACCTGGGTCGCTGTGATCGTCGTGGTTCCGGGGCTGATGCCGCTGACCACGCCGGCGCCATCGATGGTGGCGACAGCGGGATCGCTGGAAGTCCAGCTGACGGCCACCGGGCCGGTCGTCGGCGCGGCGTCCGGTGAATTGCGGTAGCTGCCCTCGGCGGTGAGCGTCACCGTCTGGCCGGTCCCGACGGTGGCCGCGGGCGGGGTAATGGTGATGCTGAGCAGCTCAGGCGGGGTCACGGTGACCGTGGCCGTGCCGTGGAAGTCTTTGCTTGAGGCCGTGACTGTGGTGGACCCGGCGGAGACGCCGGTAACCTTGCCGTCATTGTCGACGGTCGCGATCGCCGCGTCGCCGACGCTCCAGCTCACGTCATCCAGCTCGGATTGCGAGGTCGGCGAGGACGATCCTGGCGGCGTGGTGAACGAGCCGATCGCGGTGAACTCGGCGACCTCGCCGATGAAGGTGGTCGACGTTGCAGGAGTCACCGAGATGCCGGTCAACTCCGAGGTGAAGTCGGGGCTCTGGATGCTGCCGCTTCCGCATCCCCCGATGACCAGCGTACACAGCGCAGCGAGTAGGCGCAAAGTCTTCACGATCGATCTCCCAACCCCATTGAACCGAAACATCCCATGCCCGCGCTCACTCACCTGATATCAACCGACGTCAGAAAATGAGGTTTCAAAAAACTCCCTGAGGGGGCGTAAACATGATACCCAGATCAGAAACGATCATGTTAGTAATGTCAGGTTTTGTTTTGATGTCGGGCTTTAGTCTTGCTTGACTCGCATAGAACCAAAAAGGGCGCCCGAAGGCGCCCCGTTTGGTTACCGCTTGGTTACCGCATTTGAATCAATGAACGCGAATCAAGGAGCCGTGGCCGGAAGCGTGGTTGCCGCGCAGGCCGAGTAGGCCTGGAACTCGGTGAGCAGACTCGCGACCCCCGCGTTCGCGGTCAGGCGCAGGCCGCGATACGGCTGGGTTGCGGCGAAGCTGACCAACGCCGTGTTCGCGTTCGGGATGATCTCGATGCCGAGCAGATCGAGCCGTAGCGGGATGCTGTCGCTGCTGCTTTCCAAGACCGTGCCGTCGGCGGCCAGCGTCGATATCTGCAGACCGGCCAGGATCTGGGCCAGTGCGACGCTGCCGACCGGCTCGCCGACCACGAAGCCCGGACGGGTGCCGGCCACGAAGTCGGTGGTGGCGCCGGACTGTACGTCGACATGAGCCGAGGCGCCGAGAGCGGCCAGGTTCAGCGATATCGTCGCGAAGTTGGAGGTCGTCGCATCGATCAGGTTGATGTCGTCGGTGACCGAGCAGAACACGCACAGGCCGGCGAAACCGTGTTCGACGGTGACTGGATGGCTCGCATCAGCCACCAGCGGCACGGTGCACAGCGGCGTGGTCACGGTCAGCGTGGCCGTGGCCGAACGCTGCGTGACGCCAGACGGAATGTTGTCCCGCAGCTTGGCCGTGATGGTCGCGGTACCGGCTGCCTTGCCATTGAACACGCCCTTGGCGGCCGTAGCGTCGGTCACCGTGCTGCTGGACGAGGTCCATTCCAGATAGTTATCCGGGATCGGGCCGGTGGTGCCGTCGGCGAACAGCCCCTGGGCCGTAAACCCCTGGGCCTTGCCGACTTCGATCGAGGCGGTGCCCGGCTCGACCGAGGTCAATGCCGTCAGCGCCGGGATCGGGTTCGGCGGCTGGGTCGTGCCGCAGGCCGAGTAGGCCTGGACACTGGTCAGCGCGCTCACCGTGCCGGACTTCAGCGCCAGCTGCACGCCGTTGTAAGGCAGCGAGGTCTTGAAGCTGACCAGTGCCAGATCATTCGGGGTGCCGTCGATGATCTTCTGTCCGAGCAGGTCGACGCGCAGCACGATCCGGTCGTCGGTTCCTTCCTGGACGGCGCCGTTGTTCAGCGTATTGACCTGGATCTGCGACAGCAGCGATGCCAGTGCCAGTGAGCCGGCGGGCTGGCCGATGATGAAGCCGGCGGTTTCACCCGCGGTGAACGAGGTCGTCGGCGTGCCCTTGATGACGTTGAGCTTGGCCGCGCCGTCGAGCAGGCCGACCGGGACGTTCAGGCTCGCAAAGTTGTCGGCGATCGCGTCGATCACGAAGTCCGGGTTCTGGACGCCGCACCCCAGGCAGATGCTCGGATCGGCCGGAATCGCCGTGGTGGCGCCGCTGCTGGCCAGCAGCTCGTCCGTGCAGACCGAGTCGGTCACATGAACCGTCGCGGTAACCGATCTATTCTCGATTTCGGGAGACACGCCGGCCTTCAAGGTGGCCGTGATGGTGGCGTCGCCGTTGGCGACCGCGGTCACGATGCCGGCAGCCAGATCGGATGCGTTGGCGAACGTGGCGACCGAGGGCGCCGAGCTGGTGAAATCGACCTGACCATCGATTTTCTGGACGGTGCCGTCGGTGAAGGTGCCGTGGACGTCGAAGTCCTGGCTGTCGCCGGGACGCACATTGGCACCGGTCGGGCTGATCGTCAGCGTGCCGTCCCTCAACGCCGCATCGCCGACCGTCAGCTGCGTCGTCGCGCTAAAGGGGGTCGTGGAGCCGGGCTTGGGGGTGGTGGCGGTTATCGTCACCGGGCCGCCGATCTTGACGGCGTCGGCCGAGGTCCGCTCGCCGACCGTGGTCGGTCCGCAAGCGCTTAAGGCCACGCTGAGACAGGCGATGGATTCGTCCGAAGTGGAGAACGTGATAACCGTCGTTATCGAGCGCACCGACTTATCGGTGTAAACCGCCAGTGCCAGATAATCCTGGGACGCTCCCAGAGCCAGCGTCTTGCTGGTGACGGGCGTCTGCGTGCTGTCGGCCGGATCGACAATAATCATGCTGGCCATTTCGGCCGCACCGACGTTCACGGTGAACGTGGCGTCTATTCCGTTCTTGGAGGCGGTGATGACGGTCGTGCCTTCGGCAACGGCCGTTACCAGGCCCTTGGAGCTGTCGACCGTGGCGACGGCGGGAACCGAGGAACTCCACGCGGCCTCGACTTTCTCGAAGTCGGCCTCTAGGGCGCCATCGGGCGGCGTGGTGTACTTGCCCTGGGCTTCAAGCTGCAGGGACGCACCGGCTGGCAGCTTTCCGGCGGCATTCCGCTGATCCGGCCCCGCCGTGCTGGGTACGATCTGCAGCGCTCCCAGCTCCCGGGTAAAGTCCGGACTCTGGATGCTACCGCTACCGCATCCCCCGAGCGACAGCGCAACGAGCGCCGCCACGATACGCATCCCTTTCATCTGGACTCCCTGACACATCTGGATAGTTGGATCGTTACGACTTGGTACGATTGGTGATCTTTACGACTTGGTACGATTGGAAAAATGTTGTACATGACCACCGACCCAGCATAATCTACAGGCACTGAAGCGCGGTGAACAGCACCTGAACCTAATCAAGTCTCTCCGATAGAGTCTTGATAATAAGGATGTAGGGTTATGTTGGCGTTTCGGTCGTCTGCGCGGCCTCGTGCGACGCTAAACCGGGTGGGACCGCCAGACACAGGGAGAAGGAAATGTTTAAGCAGGGTTGCTTGGCCGTGTTCGCGCTGCTTTGGGCGTGCATGGCCAGCGCGCAGTCAGATGTGACGGAAACGGATGCGCGCTGGTACATATCCCCTTCAGTGGGCGTGGTTTACGCCGATTCGGATGTCGGCCCGCTGGGGGCCATCACGATCGGCCGTTCGCTCAGCGAATATTTCGGCGTGGAATTCGAAGGCGGATACAGCAAGCTGAACGTCGGCGACCTGCCGTCGAGCCTCGATTACGAGCGCTACGTGGTCGGCTTCAATGGCCTGGCCTACATGGTCCCTCAGGATTACTCGGTCCGCCCGTACGTGATCGGTGGGGTCAATGTCCACGCGATCAACTTCCTGGACGAGAACCTGACCGGCGGCGGCGTCAACGTCGGCGGTGGCCTGTTGTTCAATCTGGCCAACCATTGGGATCTCAAGCTCCAGGCCCGTTACGACCTGGACTTCATCGGCAGCAAGGGCGATGTTCCCGACGATACCTTCTATGTCTGGGATATCGGCCTCGGCTTCCGTTACAAGTTCGGTGCGTTCCCGGCCGACGACGACGGCGACGGCGTTCCCAACGGCCTCGACAAGTGCCCGGATACGCCCCGCGGCGTCAAGGTGTACTCCGACGGCTGCCCGATCGACCTCGACGGCGACGGCGTTCCGGATTACCTGGACAAGTGCCCGAATACGCCCAAGGGTACTGCCGTGGGTCCCGATGGCTGTCCGCTGGATAGCGACGGCGACGGCGTGCCCGACAACCTCGACAAGTGCCCCGGCACTCCGCCCGGCGCGATCGTCGATGCCAATGGCTGCCCGTCCGACTCCGACGGCGACGGCGTTCCGGACTTCCTCGACAAGTGCCCGGGTACTCCCGCCGGCGTGCATGTCGATCAGAACGGTTGCCCGCTGGACAGCGATGGTGACGGTGTTCCGGATTACCTCGACCAGTGCCCGAAGACTCCGCCTGGCCAGGCAGTGAACGCAGTCGGTTGCCCGATTGCCGACAGTGACGGCGATGGCATCCCGGACAATCTGGACAAGTGCCCGAATACGCCGGTAGGCCAGAAGGTCGGCCCGGATGGCTGCCCGCTGGACAGTGACGGTGACGGTATCCCGGATGACCAGGATCAGTGCCCCAACACGCCTCCGGGTCTGAAGGTACTGCCGGATGGTTGCGCGCCGGTCGGCGATTGCCGCAAGCCGCGTCCGGGTGAGGCCGTCGATGCTCGCGGTTGCGCTCTGGACCGCCGCTTCGTGCTCCGCGGCGTCAAGTTCGAGTTCGACTCCGATCGCCTGCTGCCGGAATCCAAGGTCATCCTGAAGGAGGTTGCCGAGACGCTGGGCGCTTATCCGAACATCAAGGTGGATGTGGAAGGTCATACCGACTGGATCGGTACCGAGGCCTACAACCTTGGCTTGTCCGAGCGCCGTGCGATCTCCGTGCAGAAGTTCCTCGAGGACAACGGCGTGCAGATGAAGCGCCTGAAGCCTGTCGGCTACGGCGAATCCAACCCGATCGACACCAACGACACCGAGGAAGGACGCGAGAACAATCGTCGCGTCGAGTTCAAGGTGACCGAAGGCTGATCGGCTGAAAGCCTGAGTTGAAAAGCTCGGCGGAGCAATCCGCCGGGCTTTTTTTATGGGTGCCGCCGAATGACACGGAATCGTAGGTCGGCAATCCCGTTGCCGACGTGTAAGCCGGGTGCGCAATCGGGGTTTCACGTCGGCAAGGGATTGCCGACCTACGGGGGCGTCGTCAGATCTCGAGCTGGCCTTCCGCCTGCAGCTTGTCCAGATGGCTTTCGATATTGCGCATCGCCAGCGGCAGCAGGCGTGGATCGAGATCCTGGTAGATCGCGGCGAGCATTTCTTGCATCGTCTGCCCGGCGCGCTGCAGTTTCAGGATCTCGGCTTCGCGCATGCGCCGATGGCGCATGGTTTCCTCGAGCCGGAAGGTGGTGCCCATGCCGATGCCATGCGACGGGAAAATGAAGCGCGGCGCCAGCCCGATCACGCGGTCCATCGACTCGAAGTAGCGGCGCATGTCGCCTTCGGGCTTGCTGATGACCACCGTGCCGACACCCTGGATCAGATCGCCGACGATGCACCAGGAGCGGCCTTCGGGCATCAGCGCGAGCTGGCCGTCGTCGTGACCCGGCACTTCGAGCACGCGCACCGGCAGCGTCTGCCAGCGCGTAACCTCGTCGCCCTCTGCGATCAGTCGCAGATCAACGCCGTCGAAGAACGTCGGTGAGCGCTTTGCGACGCGCATCCGCGTGACTGCGCTCATCAGCATCGGCCAGCCATGGCGGCGCGCGAGTACCTCGGCGAACTGGTTGTGATCGACGTGGTGATGCGTGATCAGCAGCTGATTCACGCCCAGCTTGTGCAGCGTTTGTTCCAGCCGCGCGAGTTCGGCGGCGTCGCGCGGCGAGGGATCGACCGCGATGCGCGGCGCGCCCTCATCGCCGATCACGAAGCAGTTGGTGTGCTCGGCCGGCGGCAAGGTATTCGAGCGCACGAAGATCTGGCGCAGCCCATGCACGCTCTGGATCACGGTCATCGCATCGCCGGCCGACGAGGTCGGGTCTTTCTGCAGCCGATCCTCGGGCGGCGCGGTCAACGACGTCATCCAGCGCACCACCGGCTTTTGCAGATCGAGATTCAGTGCCTTCAGGCAGGCCTGGGTCGGCGGTGCGGCGATCAGTTCGCCGCGATGCCAGGCAGCGAGCCAGGCCGATGCCGGCGCCCAGCCCCAGTCGATCGCCTCGCGCTCGTCGACGACGAACTCGGGCCGCTGCTTCAGCCGCAGCACGTAGAACCAGGTGTCGAAGCGGCGAGGGAAGGCGGTCGGTGTCAGCGCGCGGGTGCAGAGCTCGACGCCGGTGACCAGGCCCGAAACCACCGCGGCCGGCAGATCGAACTCGAGTTCTTCGCGCAGTTCACGCGCCAGCGCATGCATCAGCCGCCGATCGTGCGTCGCCAGCAGCGGCTGCTCGAAGGCAGCGCCTTCGGCGTCCTCGGCATCGACCTTGCCGCCGGGGAAGGCATGGTAGCCGGGAAAAGCCAGCATCGCCGGATGCCGGCGGGTCATGAAGATCTCGCCGTCGTGGACGAAAATCGCGGTAACGGCGTCGGCAATCGGCAGGCTCATGGAGGAATTGTAGCGCTGACTGTAGGTCGGCAATCCCTTGCCGACGTGAGACCTCGTTTGCGTATCGGGTTTACCCGTCGGCAACGGGATTGCCGACCTACGAGAAAGCCTTCAGCAGCTCGTCGATCATCGGCCCGCACTGGCCTGCCATCAGCAGGAATTCGGCCTCGAATTCGCGTTCCGCGTCGACGCTGCCTGAGCCTTCGTCGGCCTCGTCCATCTCCAGGAACTTGAGGCGCTTGATCTGCTGCTTGTCGTTGACGACCAGCCCGAGCCGGCCGTTCCAGGTCAGCGCCAGGCGGCTGGCCTTCAGGCCTTCTTCGAGATGGCGGCGGATCTGGTCGGCGTCCAGCGAGTGGCGCAGGTAGCGCACCACCGACTTGGCCGCGTCGGTGCCGGTCAGCTCGCATTCTTCGCCGAGATCGAAGTGGCCCGGCGCGGTGCGCGCGCTCAGCCATTCGGTCAGCCGCTGGCCGGGCGAAATCTCGGTCTGCGGTAGTGACACCGACAGCTCGCCGAGCGTGTCACGCAGCTGCTCGATCACCTGCTCGGCGCGTGTCGGCGAGCTGCTGTCGACGACGATGCGCTGCGCTGCCGGGTCGATCCAGGCGCGCGTCACGTTGCGACGGGAAAAAGCGCGCGGCAGCAGCTCGGCCGAGACGATGTCCTTGAAATCGCGCAGCTGCTTGCGCCCGGCCTTGAAGCCTTTCTCCTTCTCGTATTCGGCGGCGCGCTGCTTGACCGCGTCGGCGACCACCGACGAGGGCAGCAGCTTCTGCTCGGTGCCCAGCGCCAGCATCAGATGCTTCTCGACGCCGTAGACCAGCTGCTCGTCGCCGCGCGGCGACACCCAGCCGCGCGATTCAGAGCTCATCGCGCTGCAGGGCAGCAGCGGCCGCAGCGCCAGTTTTTCTTCCAGCTCGCCCGCAGGCAGCGACCATTCCTTGTCGAGGCGATAAAGCTGGAGATTTTTAAACCACACGAGGTACCGCTCCGCAAGACTCAGGGCCGCGCAGGATAGCGGCTATCCTCAGGCGGTCAACCCGGCGGGCGCGACGCGGGGCGGCAGCAAAAAGTATCGGATTGCAACAAAACCCGAGCACAGCAGGCATAGCGCGCCGACGTACCAGGCCGGCGCGAACTGCGGGCTCAGCTTCAGCGCCAGCGACACCAGCAGCGGAGTCAGGCCGCCGAAGATCGCGTAGGCCATGTTGTACGAGAACGACAGCCCGCTGAAGCGCACCGCGGCCGGGAACGCGCGCACGATCAGCGAGGGAATCACGCCGACGATCGCCACGCAGAAACCGGCGACCGCGTAGGCCGGTAACAGCGGTAGCGTGCCGTGCGCCAGGCCGCTGTACAGCGCCCAGGTCGAGCCCAGCAGCGCAAAGCAGCCGATCAGCAGCACGCGCGGCCCGCCGAAACGATCCGCGGCCAGGCCGTAGATCAGGCAGCCGATGGTCAGGCACAGGGTCGCGACGCTGTTGGCGAACAGGGCCTGCGGCGCGGGCACCGCAAACATCTTCTGGATCAGCGTCGGCGTCATCAGGATCACGACGACGATCGCCGCGGTCAGCGTCCAGGTCAGCAGCATCGAGCCGACGACCGCGCGCCAGTGATCACGCAGCACCGCCTTCAGCGGCAGCTCCTGCGACAGCTGTTTTTGCAGGCGCATCGCCTCGAAGATCGGCGTCTCGTGCAGCCAGCGTCGCAGCCACACTGCGATCAAACCGAACACGCCGCCGAGCAGGAAGGGCAGGCGCCAGACGTGATCGAGGATTTCTGCCTGCGTGAACGACAGGTTGATCGCGGATGCGACCAGCGAGCCGAGCAGGATGCCGGCCGTAAGGCCTGCCGTCAGAGCGCTGCAGGCGAAGCCGACGCGCCGCTCCGGCACATGCTCGGAGACGAACACCCAGGCGCCCGGGATTTCGCCGCCGATCGCCGCGCCCTGCAGCAGGCGCATCACCAGCAGCAGCAGCGGTGCGGCGTAGCCGACGCTCGCGTACGTCGGTAGCAGGCCCAGCGCCAGCGTCGGCAGCGACATCAGGAACACCGACAGGGTGAACATCTTCTTGCGGCCGATGCGGTCGCCGTAATGCGCCATCACGATGCCGCCGATCGGCCTCGCCAGGTAACCGGCCGCGAACAGCCCGTAGGTCTGTAGCTGGCGCAACCATTCGGGTGTGTCCGGCGGGAAGAACAGCTTGCCGATGATCACCGCGAAGAACACGAAGATCACGAAATCGTAGAACTCCAGCGCGCCGCCCAGCGCGGCCAGGCCGAGCGTGCGCAGATCACGGCGGTCGAGAGGACGATCGGCGGCAGGATTCATGGGCTAGCAGTCACTGGACGGGAGGGGCGTATGCTAATGGCTGTCTGCCTTCAACGTCTCCATCCTGAACTTATGAGTGATCTTTCCACCGCGCCCTCCGTGGGCTCGGACAGCAAGGCTCTGCCCGACGCGCCGCTCGCGCGCCCGCGCCGCATCGGCGCTCTGAAACAACTGCTGCCGTTCCTCTACCCGTATCGCGCGCGCATGGCCGTGGCCTTCGTGATGCTGGTTCTCGGCTCGGTGACGATGCTGATCGTGCCGCTTGCTTTCCGCGACCTGATCGACCGCGGCTTCGTCGGCGGCGCATCAGTGGACTGGCACTTTCTGGCGCTGTTCGTGATCGCGCTGTTCTGGGGCCTGACCGTCGCCGCGCGCTTTTACACCGTCAGCTGGATCGGCGAGCGCGTCACCGCCGATCTGCGCACCGCCGTTTACGGCCGCATGCTCGAGCAGTCGCCTCAGTATTTCGAAACCACGCGCACCGGCGAAGTGCTGTCGCGGCTGACCGGCGACACCACGCTGGTGCAGACCGTGGTCGGCTCGTCGATCTCGATGGGCCTGCGCAGCTTCTTCCAGTTCATCGGCGGCCTGGTGATGCTGGCGGTGACCAGCTTCAAGCTGTTCGCGGTGACCGTGGTGCTGCTGCTGGTCGTGGTCGCGCCGCTGGTCTGGGTCGGCCGCCGCGTGCGCAAGCTGTCGCGCGAATCGCAGGACCGCGTTGCGGATTCCTCGGCGATGGCCGGCGAGATTCTCAACGCGATGCCGACAGTGCAGGCCTTCACCCAGGAGCCTGCGGAGGCCAGGCGCTTCGACACCACCGTCGAAAACAGCTTCGACTCGGCGATCCGCCGCACCCGGGTTCGCGCGGCGATGACCGCCGGCATCATCGGCGGCGTGTTCGGCGCGATCGTGTTCGTGCTGTGGCTCGGCGCCAAGGCGGTGACGGCCGGCACGATGACCGCAGGCGAGCTTGCGTCCTTCGTGCTGTACGCGGTGTTCGCGGCCGGCGGCGTCGGTGTGCTGGCCGAAGTCTGGGGCGACGTGATGCGCGCCGCCGGTGCAACCGAGCGGCTGATGGAGCTGCTCGCCGCCCAGCCGATGATCGCCGCGCCGGCGCAGCCGAAACATCTGCCGCTGGTGCGCCAGGCGCGGCTGCAGTTCGACAACATCAGCTTCCGCTATCCCTCGCGGCCGACGCAGCTCGCGCTCGACGGCATTTCGCTGCAGGTGGGCGAAGGCGAGACCGTAGCGCTGGTCGGGCCCAGCGGCGCCGGTAAGACCACGCTGTTCCAGCTGATGCTGCGCTTCTACGACGTCGGTGAAGGCGCGCTGCGCTTCGACGGCATCGACGTCCGCGATCTCGACCCGCGCGAACTGCGTGCGCAGATCAGCCTGGTGTCGCAGGAGCCGGTGATCTTCTCGGCGAACGCGATGGAGAACATCCGCTACGGCCGCGCCGATGCCAGCGACGAGGAAGTGATCGAAGCCGCGCGCGCCGCGCTCTGCGACGAGTTCGTCCGGCGCCTGCCCGAGGGCTACCAGACCTTCCTGGGTGAACGCGGCGTGCGCCTGTCGGGCGGCCAGCGCCAGCGCATCGCGATCGCCCGAGCGATCCTGCGCAATCCGCCGCTGCTGCTGCTGGACGAAGCCACTAGCGCGCTCGATGCCGAGAGCGAAGTGCTGGTCGGCCGCGGCCTGGAAGCGGCGATGCGCGGTCGCACGACCTTGATCATTGCGCATCGCCTGTCGACGGTGCAGCGCGCCGATCGCATCGTTGTGATCGAGCAGGGCCGCGTCGTCGAGATTGGCACGCCGGGCGAGCTGCTCAAGAGCGGTGGCCTGTATGCGCGGCTGGCGAACCTGCAGCTGGTGGCCTGAAGAAATTGCGGACTCGTAGGTCGGCAATCCTTTGCCGACGTGTGACCCCGGTTGCGCATCGAAGGTACATGTCGGCAAAGGATTGCCGACCTACGGTTGAAGCACTTATAGCCCACGAAAAAGGCCCGCTTTCGCGGGCCTTTTGCTGAATCGGACCGCGCCGCGTTACGGAGGCGGCGGTGCCGAGCCGCAGGGGATGCGGTTCTTATACAGCACCGACAGATCGCCGATGATGTCGGTCGGCAGCGCACGCAAGGTACAGCCGATCAAGCCGCGGAACGGGATGGCCAGGTTCAGCGCCGGGTCCGAAGGCGAGGTGCCGGTGTAGCCAGTCAGCGAGTAGTTCAGGTAGATGTTGGTCTCGCCCATATAGGTCGAATACAGCAGCGTCTGAGCATTCGCGCTGAGCTTGAGCGCATACGCATCGCCGGCACCGAAGCTGCCGCCCTGCACCGGGTCCTTGACCGGGAAATTGCGCGAGGTGGTGTTGCCGGTCACATACACGCTGCCGTCGTCGCCCAGCACCAGGCGCGCGCCGGCCTCGTTGCCGCCGGCGCCGAAGAACGTCGAGTACTGCAGGCTCTGGCCGTCCGCCGCAAGCTTGCTGATGAAGATGTCTTCACCACCGCCGTTGAAGGACTGCAGCGCCGACGCGACCGGGAAGTTCTGCGAGTAGGTGTAGCCGGTGATATAGGCCGCACCGCTGGCATCGAGCTTGATGTCCGAGCCGAACTCCTGGCTGTTGCCGCCGAGGAAGGTCGAATACACCAGCGCATCGCCGGCCGGGCTGAACTTGGTGACGAATGCGTCCTGGTAGCCGTTCTTGGCCGGGCGCAGCGCGTTGGCGACGGGGAAGTCGTCCGACTGCGTGATGCCCGTGATGTACGCGCTGCCGGCCGCATCGACCGCCACTGAAGACGCCGCGTCGTATTGACTGCCGCCCAGATACGTCGAATAGACCAGCGCCGACCCGGCCGTGTTGATCTTGGTCAGGAAGACTTCGCCGTAATAGTAGGTGTAGGTGCTGGAATAAACATAAGGCGTCAGCGTGCTTTGGAACGCGTTGAGCGTCGGGAAATCCTGCGAGTTGGTGCTACCGGTGACGTAGGCATTGCCGCTGCTGTCGACCGCAATGCCGGCCGCGTCGTCCTCGCTGCCGCCGCCGAGCAAACCCGAATACAGCAGGCTGCTGCCGTCGGCCGCGATCTTGGCGACGAAGACGTCCTGGCCGCCCTTGAAGGCGCTGCCGAAGCTGCTGGTGACCGGGAAATTCTCGCTCGCCGTGTTGCCGGCCAGCAGGATATTGCCCTGGGCATCGAGCGCCAGCGCGGTGGCCGCGTCTTCGGAATTGCCGCCGAGATAGGTCGAATACAGCAGGCTCTTGCCATCGGCCGCGAGCTTGGCGACGAAAGCGTCGCTATAGCCGCCCTTGGTGCCCTGCAGCGGTGACACCAGCGGGAACTCGTTGGAGCGCGTGTAGCCGGCGAGCACCACGTTGCCGCTGCCATCGACCGCGATCGCGGTGACTTCGTCGTCCTGCGAGCCGCCGATGAAAGTGGTGTACAGCATCGTGTTGCCGGCCGGGTTGAGCTTGGCGACGAAAGCCTCGTACTTGATCACCGATTGCACGACCCCACCGAGCAGCGGCAGGTTCCTGGCATACGGGAGCGCTGGCGCGTAGCCGCCGATATAGGCCGAGCCATCCGCGCTGACCGCGATGCTGGTGGCCTGCAGCACGTTGATGCCGGGCACATAGAGCTTGTAGCCGAGCAGCGGATCGATCACCAGTTCATGAGCGCGGTCATACGCGCCGAGCGCGAAGCCGACCTGCTCGTTGCGCACGCGGTAGGCGCCATCGACCTTGCGCCGCTGGCCGTCGATCTGCTGATAGACCACCGGCTTGTGCTGGATCAGATCGCCGCCGGCGGTGTTGATCACCAGGTTGCCGTCGGCGTCGACGCGCGGCGCGCCGGCGCCGCCGTCGAAGCGCAGCGCGATCACCGACGGATCGCCGTGCGGCGCGACGACGAAGTCGTACTCCATCTGCTGCTGGTCGCCGTGATAGACCAGATCGATGCCCGGATACACCGCGCTGTAGCGCACGCGGCCGTAGTGCGGCACACCGGTATGCCAGGCCGAGGCCTGGCTGCCGCTCAGGTAGTTGCTGGTGCTCGCGCTCAGCGACTCGCCGCTGATCTTGGCCTCGCGATTGCCGCCGACCAGGCGCGTGCGCAGCGTCGTGGCCTGCAGCGCGGGCGGCTTGCCGGCGGCCAGCTTGGCGCCGTCGGCGAGCGTGTACTGGAGCTGCAACTGCGGGCCCTCCGCCGTCAGCAGCAGTGAATAGCCGGCACCGCGCGCGGCAAACGCCACCGCCGGATCGAGTTGGCCGGTATTGGCCTCGAAGTTCAGCGGCAGCCGGTTGAATTGTTCAACGGTGGATTGATGGCGGGTTTCGCCGGCCGATGCGAGTGGCGACAGCGATATGCCGGCCACGAGCAACCCAACAGCCGCGCGAACGCGGCGTGCGTGTTTGTCCATGCTTCGACTCCTCCCAAGGTCCCGATCGTTCGCCGGGGTTGGGAGCCAAGCTAGTCCCTTGGAACCTGACCCGTCATTCGGAAAAAGCTGACAGCCGACGAACGGCGGGCAGCCTCATTACCGTGACCGCAGCTGGGAGTTCCTTGTACCGATGCCGACTACAGATGCAGGCCGCACTCGGTCTTGGGCTTGCCGACCCAGCGTCCGCTGCGACCGTCGCCCGGCACCGTGCAATGGCTGCAGCCGATCGACGAATAGCCCTTGGCCACCAGCGGATGAAACGGCAGATCGTGTTCGCGGATGTAGGCGTCGCGCTCGGCCTGACTCACGTCGATCATCGGGTTGAACTTGATGATGCCGCGGCGCACTTCGAAGATGTCCAGCTCGGCGCGGTGCTCGGTCTGCCAGCGCATCAGGCTCGACACCCAGATCTGGTACTGGCTCTTGATCTGCTCCAGCGGCTCGACCTTGTTGACCGAGCAGCAAAAGTCCGGGTCCTTGCTCCAGGTTTTCTCTTCCTGCGTGAACTGGTGCTGCCAGTCCTCGGCGCGCACGTCCGCGACGGTCAGGCCGAAGCGGTCGATCAGGTACTGGCGATATTCCAGCGTCTCCGCAAAGTGGTAGCCGGTGTCGATGAAATGCACTACCTGCTGCGGCCGAATTGTCGCGACGATGTGTAGGAAATATGCTGACGTCGCAGCGAACGACGAAGTCACCAGCACCTTGTCCGGCGCGAAGTCGGCGTACAGGCGGCGAATCCGCGCTTCGAAGTCCAGTGGCCGGTACTGCTCGTTCAGCGCCAGGATCGCGGCGGTGTCCACCAGCGGCCTGCGCAGGCCCGCACCGAACTCAGTGGAGGCGATCGGGCCGACCGACGAGGTGGGCGCCGAGGTGGGCAATGTAGCAGCGGGGGCAGACACGGGCTAGCCAGGTGGATGACGGACGCGCATTTTAGGGTCGTCGTCGAGCCACCACAATGAACGGGCATCAATCTGGCTATCCTTAGAATCTCGCGTTCTCAGCTTGCATCCCGGAGTTCATTGTCAATTCAGTTTTTGATTGGCATTCTTGGCCTGCGGTCCCGAGCCATGTGTTACTACGCATGGATGCGTGGCGAGTAATCGGACGAGCAGGCAGGGAAGGCCCGGCTCTTCCAATTCCCAGTGTTGGCAAGGAACGACCGCCTTCAAAGGCCGTCATCGGATTCATCCGGTGGCGGCTTTTGTCGTTATGGGCTCGGCGCCGGGGCTCGGAACATCCAGGCCGATGCTCCACGCTCCGGCGCCGCACCAAAAAGAGTCGGCGCCGGATCTCCGAGTATCGACGCCGACCTTCGGAGCCTCCAAATGCGCATCCGATGCCGGCCGAACCCGAAACGCCATGGGCGCATCTCGCGGCGCCGACGGCCGAGCGCGTCGTAGCACGCGCCGCCGAGTTCCTCGGCGGCGTCCGCGAATTTGAGATCGGCCGCAGCTTCGAGTCATCACACGATCTGGCGCGAAGGTTCAACGTGACAGCCGGATGCCTGTGGCACGTGGATCTGTCCTTGTCGCGGCTCGGGCCGATGAGACCTGCGCGCGGCTTGAGCGGCTATCGGACTCCGGTGCCGGACTTTTATCTGGGCGGCGCAGGATCGCATCCGACGCCTGGACTCTGCGGGCTTCCCGGCCGCCTGGCCAGCAGCGAAATCCTTCGTCGGATTCGCGCCGGGCTCTGACGCGCGCCGCGGCGTTGGGTTCGGTCAGCAAATGTCCAGTTCAAAAAAAGGCCCCGGCCGTGACCAAGGCTTTGTGCCGGCAATCGGACCATGCGTTCAAGCCGGACGAAATGATTCCGCACCGGACCGCACTGAACGGCCGGCGGGCTGAGCCTCGTCCAATTTGTAACGACGCAGCAGCAGGCCAGTCGTCACGCACATTCCGATCGCAAAAACCAACACTGGAATCCAGAAGCCAATCAGTCCGTCCCAGGCGAACGGCCCTTTCTTGAAGAACACGGCAAGGCCGCCGCCCGCCCCGGTGATGGCAATCCACAAGTTCATGTAGGACGCCCAACGCGGCCACAGCGGCTGCGCCCGTTTGTCCATGAAACCCGCGATCGCCATGCATACATACTGCAGGCTGTAGGTGGGAATCAGCGTGGACCAGACGAACCAGCAGTAGTCATTGAGCATCCGCGTGATTTCGGGGCTTACGTCTTGACGAAAGCTGGCCGTGATCCAGGCCAGCGAAATGATCTGGAAGAAGGCGACGAGGATCACCGCGCCGCCGAACTGGATCGGGGCCAGCAGCGAGGGCTTGCCCTCGATTTTCTTGATCTCTGCGGATATCACCGCGTAGAACGGCAGCAGCAGCGAGGACGCAAACAGGGCGATCAGGATTCCGAAACGAATTCTCGTCAGGTCTCCGGCAAAGAAGGCGGCAAGTTCCTGCGCGCTCCAGGCCGGGGACGGCGGCGGCACAAAGCCCGCGATCAGTGCGAAACCGATGAAGAAACCGACGACTCCAATCGGCCAGCACCAGATGCAGCTCATCCACAGCCATTTCTTGACGGCGTCGTGCCGCTGCTGGCGATCGATCTCGATGCTGTTCTCATTCATGGTCTTTCTCTCCTCTCGGGAACCGCACTTAGAACATGTTCCATTTACTCTAACGGACTCGGCGTTTCGAGACAAGTTGGCGTAGAACGCGAAAAGCCCGTGTTATAGCTGCGGATTTTCGGGTCCTTCGGTATTCTGCCGCGCGTTCAAGGAAATGCACGGCATGTCGCCGCGAGTCTTTCGCGATCACATAGCACCGAATCAAATTGGCGACCGGCATCTTTGCTAAACCATGGCCTCAAGCAAACAGTGCGGTGAACACCGAGTGGTTCCAGTGGTGCCAATACCGGCTCCGGTCTCTCGGCGGTTTCGGTCGATCTGGCGCCGACCTTCGAATTCGAGGACACACCCGGTGGTTTCCGCTATGCCGCGGTGCGCAAGGTGCCCGAAGGTAGGCGTTACATTCGCTTGACCGAATACGTGGCGCCTTTCGCGACTTTCATCCCTTTCGACCAGGGTCACGTGCTGCTCTCGGTGCCGATGGATGATTACCAGACGGCGCTCTGTGGCTGAGAGTCAAGGAGTGCTCGCGGACCGCTCGCAGGAGTTTCTCAGCGCCAGCGATCGCGCGGTCGTGCGCCTGCGGCGTCTGCTCGTTGATGCGGCCAAGGACTACCAGAGTGGCCGTACACCGCGAATGGCGATTCACGCCGACATTCCCTATTCCCAGGTCCGCGCCGCGGGCAAGATCGTTTCACCCGAGGTCCATTGGCGCGACGTGGTGAGAACGGTCGATTGGGCTTGATCTGAGCGGTGCGTGAAGTGCCCGCACCGGCGGGCGCCGACTCGCGAATGCGCAGCCAGTGCGCAGGGCGCCGCGTTGTCGATCTCCCAAGCCCGACAGGCTGCCAGGCTCAGTCCTGCCGTCAAATGGGCAATCGTCGAAACCGACGAGGAAATGAATCTGGCGCGACCGTCACAATCTTCCCCACTAAATAACCTAAATAACATCGTGCCCGCCTGATGTGCATGCGTTACCGGCACGCCGCGTCCGCATGGCGGCGTTTCGTTCGGCGGGTGGGGGAAAAGATATCGGGGCCCCGCCAAGGCGGCTCCGAGTGATCATCAATGGGGGAATCGTGAAAATCAGCCATGCACTGGCCTTGTCAGCGGGCGTGTTCGCATGCTCGGGCGTCGAAGCTCAAATCGCCATCGAGGAGCCCGATACCCAGGATTCGGCGGCCGCCAATCCGGCGAACGGGCCCGCTGCCGTCGCTACGGCGGATGCCGCTGACACCAGCAGCGCTTCACCGGAAAATACCGCTGCCCAGGGGGCGATCGATACGATTCCGGTTTCGGTCGAAGCCGCCCCGGACGTTCCGATAGAGGAGGCGCCCGCAATGCGTGGCAACCGTCTCATCGAAGAAGTCGTGGTTACGGCACAAAAGCGTGAAGAAAACGTCCAAGACGTCCCGATCTCGATTCAGGCATTCAGTGCGGAGGCGCTGGATGCAAAAGGTATCACCAATGCGGTGGATCTTCAGCAGGCCACTCCCGGTCTGTCTTATACGGTGCTGAACAGTTTCTCGATCATTTATCTGCGGGGCGTCGGAACCGACGCTTTTCTGCCATCGGCGGACCTCAGTATCGCGACGTATATCGACGGAATCTACTTTCCGTCTTCAGCCGGCCTGGCATCGGAGTTCGGCGCCGTCGAGCGGGTCGAGGTTCTGAAAGGCCCGCAGGGCACGCTGTTCGGGCGTAACTCGACCGGCGGCGCGATCAGCACCACCACCAAGAAGCCCAGCCAGACGCCGGAAAGCTCCGTCCAGGTCAGCTACGGCCGATACAACGATCTGCGAACAAACGCGTACACCAACGTACCGGTGACGGACGAACTGGCGTTCAATATCTCCGCGCTCTACAACCATAAGACGCCGTACTACGAGCATCTGACGCTGGGCGACGCACTCCAATCCGATGTGGACAAGGGAGCCCGCGCGAAAGTCCGCTGGACACCGGGCGAGCAGTTCGACATCACCTTGGCGGGTCTGATCACGAAATCGGACGGAAGCTCCGCGAGCCTCGATACGCAAATCGATCCCAAGCCGGCTTTTCGCGCATTATTTGGCCCGCCGCTACCGGACTATCAGGCCAACAACGACGCGCCCAGCGATTATCGCTTCGACAACAAGGTCGCTTATCTGGATGCGAAATATTCGCCGGGGATTCTTGATGTCCGGCTTCTGGCCAGCACCCAGAAGATCACGACGCTGGCCTACAACGACTTCGACGCCACATCGCTCCCGCTCGTATCGTTCGATACGCGCGGTGCTTACGCCGATGTCCAGACCGCCGAACTGCAGCTGATCTCCAACGACTCGACCTGGGGAGCGGACTGGTTGAAGTTCGTCGGCGGGCTGTATTACTTCCAGAGCGACGCGGGCTTTGATCCTGCCGTATTGGCGGTGGGCTTCTATGATGCCGCGGCGTTGCCGGTAGTCGGACCGCTACTCGGCGGGCGCATCCAGGGTCTGCTCGATCTCGCCGATCCGCTGCTGATCACTCCCGTGGACCCGATCAACGTCGCTGTCACCGGTCTGCTGAAAACCCGATCGACCGCGGGCTTCTTTCAGGGTACGGCCTCGATCACCGATACGCTGTCATTGACTCTGGGTGGGCGTTATCAGACGGAAACCCGAAATCTCTACCGATCGACAGTCGGCGTGGTCGGCCTGCCGAATCCGCTGATCCGCTATCCGCAGCAATCGGCCGATACCACCAATTTTTCGCCGAAAATTTCGCTTGAGTTCAGACCCGATATCGACACGATGGTCTATGCGTCGTGGGTGAAGGGCTTCAAGAGCGGCACTTACAATATCGTCTCGATTTATACGGCTCCGGATTATGTGAAGCCCGAGGAGATCGTCACGACCGAGCTCGGCATCAAGTCCGAATGGTTCGACCGGTCGCTGCGTTTCAATGCGGCGATATTCAACAACGAGATCCGCGATCTGCAAGTGCAGATCATTTCCTTGGCCAGCGGCGGAGCGGTGGCTTTCGACAACGCCAACAAGGCGAGAAGCCGCGGCGCCGAGTTCGACACGGTCTGGCAACCGCTGCCGAAAAACCTCCCGGGTCTGGCTGTCACCGCGAATGCGACCTACCTGGACGCGAAATACACCGACTTCAAAAATGGCAGCGGCTATAACGATGCTGGACTCTACTTCGGAAAAGGCAGCCTTTTGCTCCTTCCGAATCAGGATTTCACAGGCAATAGAATCGTGCAGTCGGCAAAGTTTTCGGGAGATTTTGGAGTCAGCTACGTATTCGACATCAAGGGCGGCCCTGTGGAACTGGCGTCGGACGTGTACTACAACTCCGGGCTCTACTTCACCGCGCAGAACTCACCTCATTCGCAGGAAGGCAACTACTACCTTCTGAATGCCCGGCTGAGTTACCTCTACGAACCGTGGAATCTGCGGATGACGGCTTTCGCCAAGAACATCAATAACGGGCGCTACTATCTCTTCAACTACGAAACCGATTTCGGTACGAACGCCCTGCTGCAAACGCCGGCTACCTATGGCCTCAGGCTCGCCTGGGAATTCGGTCACTGAGGCGAGTGCGGTTCCGGCTCGACGGACCCGAGCAACAGCGACTCACTGCATCTTGTTCGAGAGCGTCGCGTTCGCTATAGTCTTAGAACATGTTCTAAGCTAGTGTGACAGAGTCGGACCGACGTACTGAGACTCGTGCTCTATTGGCCTCCGGGCCGATTCGTACGGCGGTGATGCGGCATTCCCACTACGACAAGCTAAAATTGGAGAAGCAGTGGCATGAATCCGTCAGCGGACGTGATCGTTATCGGTGGTGGGCATAACGGGCTGGTCGCCGCCTGTTATCTGGCGAAGGCTGGCCGCAAGGTGCTGGTGTTGGAAGCATCCGAAACCTTCGGCGGCATGGTTTCGACCAATCCGGTGATCGGCGCGGCTCCGAACCATCGGATCAATGAAGGCGGAATGGATAACACGCTGCTGCGCGAGACGAACATCGTTCACGATCTATCCCTGGAAAGCTTCGGCTATGGAGAGATCGAAATCGATCCGGCCTATGCTTTCCTGCAGCCTGATGGCTCTTCGCTGTGCATCTGGAAAGATCCACAGAAGACGGCGGATGAAATTCGCAGGTTCTCCCAGAAGGACGCCCGCGCTTATATCGACTTCGCCAATGATATCGATCTGATGATGAATTTGTCGGTCCCGTATATGAAGTCGCATCCGATACGGGTCAATATCTGGGAGATGTTCCTCGGCATCCTGAAGTTGCTGCGCCATCCTCGGCGTGCGATCGGCTTGAGCCGTTTTGTTTCCGCATCTCATGCGGAATATATCGAAGAGAGTTTTGAGCACCCGATAGTGCGCGGCCCGCTCGCGGCGATCGTTCCCTTCCTGCCGATCCAGCAGGAGATGACGGCGTGGATGCTGATCCAGTTCGGCTTTATTCACCGTAAAGGCGTGAGTCGAATCAGGACCGGCTCCGGCGGACTGACCGATGCGCTGGGTAAGTGCCTGCTGGCCAGCGGAGGCAGCATTCGTACCGGCGCCAAAGTCGAGCAGATCCTGGTGGAGAACCAGCGGGCTGCCGGTGTCAAGCTGGTCGGCGGCGAAGAGCTGCGTGCTCCCGTCACTGTCGCTGCCTGCAATATCTACAACACGCTACAGCAGCTGCTGCCGGCCGGTGCGCTCACCGACCGCGAGTTGGCGCAGGCTAGGCGCATACCTAACGCAGCCAGTAATGCAAGCTCCTACAAGCTCGATATCGCCCTGGATGCCCGGGCCTCGCTCGCCAAACATCAGGCGTGGCGCAAGAACGACATCGATCTGCGCAAGTGTGGCCTGTGCTGGGCCACCTATGAGCAGCATATCAAGGCCTGGGATGCCTGCGCCCGTGGTGAAATCCCCGATCCGCTGCCAGTGTTCGTGCTGATTCCATCCGCCAACGATCCCTCTCAGGCTCCCGAGGGGCAGGACACTATCTGGTGCTGGTCGGGTATCGCTACAGCCACTCCGACCCAGCCTTGGGAGGAAATCAAAGCGAGCGTCACCAAAGGCGTGATTCTCGACATTAAGCAGTACATCGACAACGTAGAGACTGCTGAAATCGGTCGCCGTGTCATGTCGCCGGATGATCTGGCGACGCGGTTCCACGTACCCAAGGGGAACGTGTACCACGTAGACACCGGCATGTCGCGATTCGGGCCATTTCGTCCGGCGCCGGCATTCGCCAATTACACGACATCGGTGAAGGGCCTCTTTCTGAGCGGCGGCAGTATGCATCCTAGCGCCGGAATCGCCGGTATTCCCGGCCGGATCGCGGCCCAGACGGTCCTGCGGCTGTCTTAGGCAATTGAAAAAGAGCAGTCGAATTCGGTTAAGCGGGCGAGGAGAAAGCAAGATGGCCATAGTAAGCACTGCCGGTGACTTGTCCAGGAAAGGAGCGAGAGCGATCACCTCGCCCGACTTCAATCCGATCCATATCTGGGCCTTTTTCGGTTTGGCCTTCATCGCGCTCAACATCTATGTCTATAGCATGTGGATCACCGGGCCTTACTTCATTACCGTGCCCATCGGAGCGGACGTACCGCCCTGGTGGATGATAGCGACCGCGCGCTTTCTGGAATTTTTCTCGCCGACCTGCTTTGTAATCGTGGCTTACCGCGTGATCTACCGGCCTTGGCGTCGAACGGGCGAGTTGAGCAACGACGCCCTGATCGTGCTGGCCTGCCTGACGTTCAACTGGCAGAACAACCTGCCCAATTATTTCGTATCGACCGCGGCGCTGCTGAACTCGACGTTCACCAATTGGGGTTCCTGGTACATGTACGTGCCGGGCTGGATATCGCCCAACATGCAGAACATGCCGGAAGCGCCTCTGGCCTGGTTTTTCTGCTACGCCACATTCTTCGTGTTCGGCCCGATGCTGCTCGGCGCCAAGATCATGAGGTCGATGAAGGGGCGCTTCCCGTACCTGAGCGCCTGGCAGATGTTCTGCTGCATCTGGCTGTTCTTCATGCTTTGGGACTTTGTTCTCGAAGGGCTGTTTCTGCGCCTTGGCTTTTATGCTTACGCGACCGCCTACGCGCCGCTGACCCTGTGGGCGGGCAAGCCGTATCAGTTTCCTTTCTACGAGGTCGTGGGCTGGGGATTGGCCTTGACCTGCTATGCATCGAGCTACTACTACCGCGACGACAAGGGTTACACCTGGATCGAGCGGGGAGTGCAGCGATTGAAGGTGAGCAAGCCGGTGCAGAAAATCCTGCGGATTCTGGCGCTGACGGCGGGCCTGAATTTCGCGATGTTGATACTGTCCGACATTCCGATCGCATTCGGGGCCCTGTTCGGAGGGCCGATGGTTCAGGGCTATCCGTCGTATCTGAATACCAAGCTGTGCGGGCCGGACACGGCCTACGATTGCCCGGGCCCGGAGGTGTTGATTCCCCGGCAGGGTACGCCAACCAATCGCCTTGCCCGGCCCGCGTCCTAGTGTCGTGAATCAGAAGTTCGCATGCGCAATCCCATCGTGGGCTGGTTGGCGGCGGGTCTGGCTTGCGCCTGCGTGCTGGGAATTTTCTACGGTTTCATTTTTACCCATCCGAACCTCGCGGAGAACCTGGTGAGCATCATCTCGGGCGTGGCACTCGGCTCGCTGGTGCGCGCCGGTGTTCAAGGCAGGTTTCGACGGGACGACAAGCGGGAATGATGCGTCGCCGCATCGACAGCGAGCTTCCCATCTGGGTTTTGGGTCTGATGTTCATGGCCTGGGGTCTATGCGCCATGTGGGATCTCGTCGGCACGTCGGAGAACGTTAAGGAGAATAAGCGCCACAACCGGTGAAAGCAGAACAGGCCAGCGTGTCCATGCAAGCGCCCTTGGTCCGCGCTCGCAGCACGGAGTATGCTTCGATCCCGGTAATTGAATGGCGTGCTGAACCGAGCGGCGCTTTGGACTTTTAGAAAGCGCTGCCGTCGCGAATCGATGGAGGAGTGATTGTGAGCTTGGCTTCTGTTCAACATGCGGTACGTTCCAAGCTCAGTTCGCCGCTATCGACGCCTTACGAGGTCGCACGAAAACAGATTTGCGAAAGAATCGCGGCCACCGATTCGATCCGCCTCGTATTGATCCGTGGACCGGCAGGTTTCGGCAAGACCACGGCGATGCTGCAACTCCGCCAGCAGGCGGAGGCCGATGCCTCGCACTGTTCATGGCTCAACCTGGACGAGGCCGATAACGACGTATCGCGATTCCTGTCGTACTTGTCGCGCGCGATCGCCGGGCTGAGAGGCGAGGCCGAGGAAACGCGGGATGCTCCAGCCTCGCATGCCGACAACAGCGACGATCTCGCCCTGGATGTCATCGACAGTATTGCCGGCACGCCGGGTCCGTTCATCCTGTTTCTCGATGAATTCGAGGCGATCCGCAACCCGACCATACTGGGGCTGGTGACGCAGCTGGTCGAATCGCTGCCGCCCGGCGGCCGGATCGTCATCGGATCGCGTATCGTTCCAGAGATCGGCCTGGGCCGCATGCGGGCCAAGGGCTATCTTGTCGAGGTGGAACCCTCCCAGCTGCGCTTCTCGCTTGAAGAAATCAGCGACTTCCTGATGCTGCGGCGCAAATTGCTGCTCAATCCGGAACAGGTCCAGCAGCTGCATCGCAGCACCGAGGGCTGGGTAACCGCGATCTGGCTTGCGTCGATGGCGCTGGAGCGACGCACCGATGTCGATTCGTTCATCGGTTCTTTCTCCGGCACCAACTCCGCGATCGCGGACTATCTGGCCGAGGACGTCCTCGCCGGCCTGCCCGACAGCCAGCGCGAGTTTTTGCTGCATGCTTGCATACTCGATGAACTGACGATTCCCCTGTGCGACGCGGTCTGCGATCGAACGGACAGCGGCGACATGCTGCTGCAGCTCGAGCGCGCCAATCTGTTTCTGATTCCGCGCGACGAGGATCGCAAGTGGTATCGCTTTCACAGCCTGTTCTCGAGTTTCCTGCGCAATCAGCTGGCGCGTCTATGGCCGGATCAGCCCCCTATCCTGCATCGCCGGGCTGCCGACTGGTATCTCGCGCAGGATCGGGCTATCCCTGCGATCACGCATGCGATCGCTTCGGGCGACATGAGGTTCGCGCTGCCGCTGCTGGAGCAGCACATCGAACGCTTGCTGATTGAAGGACGCCTGCGCCTTCTGTTGCGCTGGTTCAATTCGCTGCCGCCTGCGATTCTGCAGGAGCGTCCCACCTTCAGAATCGCACACGCCTGGGCCGTGACTTTCACACGCGGCGCCAGCGAAGCGCTTTCGCTCGTCGACAATCTGGAGGCGGGTGCCCTTCCGCCTGCTGCACAGGCCCAGCTGCGGGCGCTGCGGCCGATGGGCCTGGGCATGACCGATCACATCGAAGAATCCTACGAACAGGGCATGGACGCCTTGCCGTTGATATCGAGTGAGCATCAGTTTGCGCACAGCATGCTGGCGCAGGCATTGACCAATGTCTGCATGATTACCGGCCGCTTCGCCGACGCGCGCAAGTTCGCAGATCAGGCACGCGGTCACGGATCGGCCGACGGAACGCCCGGGCGCTTCAGCCTGGTTCTGGCCGATACCGCCGAGGCGACGATGGAGCTGATGCAGGGGCGCCTGCGTCAGGCGACGGTGCGCCTGCAGGTTGCCGGCGGCAAGCCGGAGGACGGCAGCATGAGCCGCAGCCGTTCCGGCAACGCTTTTCAGGGAATCCTGTTGGCCGAGGTTTTGTACGAAGCGGGCGAACTGGAAGATGCGCGCCGCCTGCTCGAAGTCTACGTGCCGCTGATCAGGAATCTGGCTTTGCCCGACAAGCTGATCAGTGCGTTCGTGCTGCTGTCCAGAATCCTGTGCCGCGACGGCGACGATGACCGCTGGCTTCAGCTGCTCACGGAGCTCGAGGCCATGGGCCATCGGCTCGGACTGCCGCGCGTGGTCGCGAGCGCAAGACTGGAGCGCGCCCGCCAATGGCTGATGCAGGGCGACATCGATCGCGCGAAGGACCAGCTGAAAAGCTCAGGCGAGCCGGTGTTGTGGCAGCAGGTAACGCGGCGCTGGTTCGTTGCCAATGACACGCTGACGCTGCCTCTGGCCGCGCTGCGCCAGATGACGCACAGCGGGTCTGCCGCGAAGGCGCTCCAAGCCCTGAAACAGGAACTGGAGGACGCCGAACTCGGCCAGCGCCATCGACGCGCGCTCAAAGTGCGGATTCTGCTGGCCGACGCCTTGCACCGCGACGGCCAGCACAAGCAGGCACTGAGGGTAATGAACCGTGCGCTCGAATTCGCAGCGACCGAGGGCTTTATCCAGATCTTCCTGGAAGAAGGCAGCACCGTGGAGATGCTGCTGAGGGAATGCGCCGCTGCGCGCCAGTCGTCCAGCGATCTGGAGCTCAGTCCTGCTGTTTCGCTATTGGAACGACTGACCCGACCGGAACGAAAAAACAGCGCGGCGATCCAACCGCCATCGGCACAGGCCGAAGCGCTGACTCGCAAGGAATCGCAAGTCCTGGAGTTGCTCGCCCAGGGGCATTCGAACCAAAGTATTGCCGATAGGCTCTTCGTCTCCGAGACGACCGTGAGGACGCATCTGCGCAGCGTCAATATCAAGCTCAATGCGGGTAACCGCATGCAGGCCATCGCCATCGCCCGCCGGCTGCAACTGATTCCCTGACAGTAAGACTAGCGATGCGATATCAATCTTCGATCAAATCGTAGTCGCTCTTGGCGGCGCCGCACTCCGGGCAGCACCAATCGTCCGGAATATCCTCGTAGCGTGTGCCCGGTGCGATGCCGCTGTCGGGATCGCCGAGCGCTTCGTCGTAAATGTGTGAGCAGTAACGGCAGCGGAATTTTCGCATGGGCGAGTCAGGCGGCTCGGGCAATTTTGGCGGTGTCGGGTACTGCGGCCGCTTCGATCCCCGGATAGATCGTCGGCCTAATCGCGAAGCCGTGCTGGATCGCCAGATCCTTTCTGCGCAGCTCCGGCTCCAGCAGCTTCCAGACCTTGCCATTGTTGTAGAACGGCGTCATCGGAAACAGGTGATGGATCAGATGCGCATGCTGATACTGAAGTACCGGCGCCATCAGCCACTCATGGCCCTCGCGGATGGTGGTCGCACGGGTGAAATTGTCTTCCTGCGCGGTATCGTGCGGTACGTGTGGCAGCCAGAAAAAGCTGAATCCCAGCGCGAGAAAGATGATGCGTGACGGAATCGCCCAGAGCATCAGCACCTCCATGCCGTAACCGGCCCAGGTCAATCCTGCGATGACCGCCGCGACCACGATCGCGGCCTGTATCGATTTGCGCAGGTAGGGCTTTGATATCTTGTCGCCCTTCTGCAGCGCGTGCTTGAAATACAGCAGGTCGATGAACATCCAGCGGAACGGCAGCGACCACCAGGGGCCGTTGAATATGCGATCCGGGTCGCGCTCGCCGTTGGTAAAGCGGTGGTGCAGGATGTGCGCCCAGCGGAACATCGGCATATTCACATAAGGAGCCACCAGCAGGATGCCGAGCTGTCCTATCCAGTCGTTCAACTTGACGTTGGTCGAGATGGCGCGGTGGATGGAATCGTGGCCGACGCTGAACGCCAAATAGCCCACGGTTCCATTGATCAGCGTGCCGATCCACAACGGAATCTCGCCCGTCACAGCGAGCGTATCGGTGACGATGAAGCTCAGGGTTGCACCCAGCCAGAGCAAGACCGTCGGCCAGGCGACCCTTGGCGCGCTCGTCAGCCGCTTGAAAAGCGCCCTCCGCTCCGGGCTCAGCTCGTTGATGGCGATGATGCTGCTGCTCATATGTGTTCTCTAGCTGATACCGCGTAAGGCTCGATTCTGCCGGCGCGGGGTCGACCGGAGCATCGTCGTAAGCGACGATGCCTGACGAGGAGCCTGCACGATACCGTTGTTTGCATCGCGGCGCGTCTTCGCACCTCCTCGCTGCCTCCAAGAAACCGATCGGACCTGTCGCCATGAATGCTGCCGATGCCATCCCCAACTGGGATTCCCTGATCCGACCCCACGAGGTACGCGGATCGATGTATACCGACCCGGCCCTGTTCGAGTTGGAGCTGCAGAAGATCTGGTACCGGACCTGGGTCTACGTCGGTCATGTGAGCGAAGTGCCCCAGCCCAACGATTTCGTGATGAAGTCGATCGGGCCGCAGGCGGTGATCATGACCCGCGATAAGGACGGCGAAATCCATTTGCTGCTCAACCGTTGTTCGCACCGCGGCAACCAGGTATGCCTGAAGGACAGCGGCAATGCCGGGTCGTTCACCTGTCCGTATCACGGCTGGACCTTCACCAACAACGGCAAGCTGCGCGGCTACCCGTTCCCCACCGGCTACGAGGGTGTCGACAACAGCCAGCTCGGCCTGGGCCGCGTGACGCGGATGTCGATCTACCAGGGCTTCGTGTTCGGCTCGTTCGCCGCCGAGGGTCCGACGCTGGAAGAACACCTCGGCGGTGCCCGCGAGACGCTGGACCGTCTCGTTCGCAATTCACCGGAAAACGAGATCGAGATCACGGCCGGCTTCCTCAAGCACCAGGTGCGGTCGAACTGGAAATTCCTGGTCGAGAACGAGACCGACGGCTATCACCCGCAGTTCGTGCACGCCTCGATTTTTGCCGTTGCCAAGAGCGGCATTGGCGACCTGTACAGTTCCAAATCGACCGCGGTGTCGCGCGATCTCGGCGGCGGCCATTCCGAGAACGATCTGCGTCCGGAGTTCCGCCGGCTCGACAAGCCGCTGGGCTGGTTCGGAACCTCGGCCGAACGCCTGCCCGACTACACCGCCAAAATGAACGCGGCCCATGGCGAGGGAAGAGCGCGCGAAATCATGATCGACGGCACCCCGCATGTGATGATCTTCCCCAATCTGTTCGTCGCCGAAATCCAGATTTTCGTGATCCAGCCGCTATCGGTCAGCGAGACGGTGCAGCATGTCACGGCGATCCAGTTCAAGGGCGCGCCGGACATCAACCGGCGCCTGCGCCAGCAGACCATGGGATCGGTCGGCCCGGCCGGCCTGCTGCTGGCAGACGATGGCGAGATGTACGAGCGTACCCAGCGCGGCGTGCAGGCGCTGAAACCCGACTATCTCTATCTGGGACGCGGCAAGCATCGCGAACGCGAGGACGAGCAGGGGTTCGTAGTGGGCGACGCGACCGACGAAGTGCCGACTCGCGGCATGTGGCGCCATTATCGTTCCCAGATGGAGGCCGACTAACAATGGCGTTCGATGCCAACGACAGCCTACTTTTATGCGAAATCGAGCAGTTTCTCTATCACGAAGCACGGCTGGCCGACGACCACCAATACGAAGCCTGGGAATCGCTGTGGACCGAGGACGGCGTCTACTGGATTCCTGCCAACGGCGAAGGCGGTGATCCCGAGCAGGTGATGTCGATCGTCTACGACAATCGCTCGCGCATCGCACTGCGTATCAAGCAGCTGCTCACCGGCAAGCGGCTCAGTCAGACGCCGCGGTCCGGCTTGCGGCGCATCGTCTCCAACGTCGAGATGCTCGGCCGCGAGAACCAGGACCTGCGCGTGACCGCCAATGCCTTCGTTTTTGAATCCACGTTGCGCGGCGATCTCGTCTGGGCATCGCGCAACGAGTACCGGCTGCGTCGCGTCGGCGGCGAGCTGCGCATGGCCTACAAGAAAGTCACCTTGGTCAACAACGACAAGGCCTTGTACTCGATGTCCTTCTTGATCTGAGGTAGCGATGAGTGTGACCGAATCCAGAGAGACGCTCATTGCCGACGGCCCGGCGCTGCTTGAGCTGAGGCCGGGTGGCATCGGGCATTTGCAGATGAACCGTCCGGCGTCGGCCAACGGCCTCAATCTGGAAATGCTCCAGGGCCTGCACCTGGCGGTGCAGCGCTGCATGACCGAGCCGCGCATCCGCGTCGTGCTGCTCACCGGGAAAGGTGCCAATTTCTGCGCAGGCGGCGACGTCCACGTGTTTGCTTCCAAAGGCGATGAGCTGCCGTACTTCATTCGCCAGGCCACGGCGCTTCTGCAGGTGGTGATCGGTGCGCTGATTCATCTCGACGCGCCGCTCGTCGCCGCGGTCCAGGGCTTTACCGCAGGCGGCGGCGGCATGGGCCTGCTGTGCGCGAGCGACCTCGTGATCGCGTCCGAATCCGCGAAGTTTCTGGCCGGTGCCACGCGCGTCGGCATGGCGCCGGATGCGGGCCTGTCGGTCACGCTGCCGCGTCTGATCGGCGCACGCAAGGCTGCGGAAATGCTGCTGATGAACCCGACCGTGAGCGCGGCCGAAGCGCTCGAATCCGGGTTGATCAATCGTGTCGTGCCCGATGCGGAGCTGGAAGCCAGCGCGCTTGCCTATGCCATGAAGCTCGCGGCCGGCGCACCGCTGGCATTGGCCGCGACCAAGCGCCTGCTGTGGGCCGGCGTGGGCCTGGGCGTGGATGCGGCCATGCCCGAAGAGGCGCGCACCGTGGCTGCTCTGTGCCACACGCAGGACGTGCGCGAAGGCCTCGCCGCCGTCATCGAAAAGCGTTCTGCGCGCTTCATCGGACGCTGAGGCGATGATTTCGAGCAGGCGGCTGGCGGGGCGGCGCGCTTTCGTCACCGGCGGTTCTAAAGGCATCGGGGCAGCCATCGTGCGCCGTCTGGTCGCCGAGGGGGCGAGCGTGGTCTTCAGCGCGCAGGACATGAAGATGGCCGATGCGCTCGCAGCGGAGATCGGCGCGACCGCGATCCGCCTCGACGTCACCGATCTTGCCGCGACCCACTCGGCGGTGACTACCTCGGGCCCCTTCGACATTCTGGTCAATAACGCGGGCCAGGATCAGCACGCCTACTTCACCAACACCACGATGGACGAGTGGCGGCATCTGCTCGCGGTCAATCTCGAAGCGGTATTCGCCACTACGCACGCGGCATTGCCGGCGATGCAGGCGGCGCGGTTCGGACGCATCATCAATATCGGCTCGGAAGCGGGCCGCCTGGGTTCCAAGGGCGGCGCGGTGTATGCGGCGGCCAAGGGCGGTGTGATCGCTTTCACCCGGTCGATCGCCCGCGAGAACGGACGCAGGGGCATCACCGCCAACGTCATCGCGCCGGGTCCGGTCGACACGCCGCTGCTGCGCAAGGGCCTGGAAAGCGGAGGCGACAAACTGCTGGAAGCGATGAAAGGGGCGACGCTGCTCTATCGCCTGGGTACGCCCGACGAAGTCGCCGCTGCGCTCGCTTTTCTCGCCTCCGACGAAGCGGGCTTCATCACCGGCGAAACGCTGGGCGTCTCGGGCGGCATGGGTTGCGGCGCGTGAGCGGGGCCGACGCCAAAGTCAAAGCGACTATCGATCTCGCGATCGAGCGCGTGCTCAAGGTCTATGGCAGCTGGCGTCGCGACACGCCGATAGCGCAGATGCGTATCGACTGGGACCGCTTGTTCTGGTCGGATGCGGTGACGTCAAAGACCCAGAGCGTGTCCGCCAACGGCGTCGATGCGCTGTGGGTGGAGGCGCCCGGCGTCGACACGGATCGAGTGCTCGTCTACTTCCATGGCGGCGGTTTCAAGCTGGGCTCGGTACGCTCGCATCGGGATCTGATGGCGCGCATTTCGGGCGCCGCGAACTGTCGTGTACTGGGACTGGAGTACCGGCTCGCACCCGAGCACCGTTTCCCGGCCCCGATCGAGGATGCCGTCGCTGCTTACCGCTGGTTGCTGAAGCAGGGGACTGCGGGCGATCGAATCGCCTTCGCCGGTGATTCCGCCGGCGGCGGGCTTGCGATATCCGCGATGTTCGCGCTAAGGGAACAGCGCCTGCCTTTGCCGGCCGCCGCTGTGCTGCTCTCGGCCTGGACCGATCTGACTGCCGAAAGCAAGAGCTATCAGACGCGAGCACAAGCCGATCCGATCCACCAGCGGCCGATGATCATCGCGACCGCGCGGAACTACCTCGGGGACCGTGGGGATCCGCGCGACCCGCTGGCCTCACCGCTGTTCGGCGATCTCACGGGACTGCCGCCGGTGCTGCTGCAAGTCGGTGATCGCGAGACCGGCCTGGACGATTCCCATCGTTTCGCCGAGAAGGCGCGTGATGCCGGCGTCGAAGTCCGGGTCGAGGTTTACAACGGAATGATTCACGTCTTTCAGCAGTTCCCCGAGATCCTGCCGGAGGCGTCGCAGGCGATCGATTCGATCGGCCGGTTCCTGCAAGGCATCTGGTCGCATTCTCGATAAAAAAAGTGCGCCTATCCGAACCGGCGCCGCCTCTCGGAGTTCGCCGCAAGTTCATGTAATCGGCAAGGAACAAACATCATGTTGGGTATCGTTGGATATGGCGCCTACATCCCGCGCCTGCGCTTGAATCGAAAAGCGGTTACGCAGGCGAACGCCTGGTTCGCGCCGCACTTGGGCGGCAAAGCCAAGGGCACGCGCGCCATGGCGAACTGGGACGAGGACAGCATCACCATGGCGGTTGCCGCGGCGCGTGATTGTCTCGGCTCCGGCGAAGACCGCAGTCGCGTGCATAGCTTGTATCTGGCATCGAGCACACTGCCCTTTGCCGAACGCCTCAACGCCGGCATCGTCAGCGAGGCGCTCACGCTGGGTGATACGGTCGAGGCGCTGGATATCGGCGGCTCGCTGCGCGCCGCTATGTCGGGGCTGGGCGAAGCCTTGTCCAAGGCGCAGACGATCAAGGGCGACGTACTGCTGCTGGCCGCCGACAACCGCAAGACGCGCGCCGCAAGCGCGCAGGAAATCGATTACGGGGATGGCGCTGCCGCGATGCTGGTCGGCACCCGGAACGTGATCGCCGAGTACCTGGGCGGCGGCACGGTTTCGGTTGATTTCGTCGATCATTTCCGTCTCGCCGGTGAGGACATCGATTATTTCTGGGAAGAACGCTGGATTCGCGACGAAGGCATCGGCAAGTTGCTGCCCAAGGCGATCAAGACCGCGCTGAAGAACGCCGGCGTCACCGCTGAATCGGTCGACCATTTCATCTTCCCGAGCACGCTGAGCAAGATCGACGCGCAACTCGCCAAGACTTGCGGTATCAAGCCCGCGGCCGTCGTCGACAACCTCGCGGCCGGGGTCGGCGACACCGGAACGCCGCATGCGCTGCTGATGCTGGCGCACTTGCTGGAGACGGCGCAGCCGGGCCAGCTGATCGTCGTGAGCCAGTTCGGCAGCGGGGCGCAGGCGCTGGTGTTCCGCGTCACCGATGCGATCAGGAATTTCCAGCCCAGGACCGGCGCGTCGAAGTGGTTGGCGCGCGGCGTCGAGGAAACCAGCTACACCAAGTTCCTCGCGTTCAAGAGCCAGCTCGAACTCGAGCGCGGCATGCGCGGCGAGCAGGACAAGAAGACCGCGCTGACCACGCTGTATCGGCACAGGAGCGCGATTCTCGGACTCGTCGGGGGCCGTTGTGAAAAGACCGGAGAAGTGCACTACCCACCATCGCGTTTGTCATATACGCAGGGCGCGCCGGCACTCGATACGCAGAAGCCCTATAAGCTCGCCGAGCGCCAGGCGACGGTACTGAGCTGGTCGGCGGAGTATCTGTCGTACTACCCCTCGCCACCGCATTTCTACGGCCAGATCGACTTCGACGGCGGCGGCCGCATCCTCATGGAATTCACCGACATCGCCAAAGGTGATGTGGATACCAGCACGCGCGTGGAGATGGTCTTTCGCGTCAAGGATGTCGACGACAAGCGCGGATTCGTGCGCTATTTCTGGAAGGCGACGCCATTGCGCGATGCCACCGCCCAAGTTTCGGAGTAAGTCATGCCCATCGGCATCAAAGACAAGGTCGTCATTCTAGGCATGGGCTGCAGCCGCTTCGGTGAGCGCTGGGACGCGAGTCCCGAAGACCTCATGATCGAGGCCTACAGCGAGGCCATGGCCGACGCCGGCATCGCACCCGAGCAGCTCGATGCCGCCTGGTTCTCCACGCACATGAGCGATGTCGGCACCGGCCGAGGCGGCCTGCCCATGGGCATTGCGCTGCGCCTGCCCAACATCGGTGTCACGCGCGTCGAGAACTTCTGTGCCGGTGGCACGGAGGCGGCGCGCGCGGCGGTCTACGCCGTCGCATCCGGCGCCTGCGACATCGCCATCGCGCTCGGCGTGGAGAAGCTCAAGGACACCGGCTACGGCGGTTTGCCGGTCGCCACGGTCGGCACCTATATTCCCCAGTGGTATCCCGCCGCCGTGGCTCCCGCGAACTTTGCGCAGCTGGCGACGGCCTATCGCCACAAGCACGGCGTCGATGCCGCGCTGCTCAAGCGAGCCATCGCGCATGTATCGGTAAAGAGCCACGCAAATGGCAGCAAGAATCCCAAGGCACATCTGCAGAAGGCGGTGACTGAGGAGCAGGTACTCGACGCTCCGATCATCGCAGAGCCGCTGGGCCTGTTCGATTGCTGCGGCGTTTCAGACGGCTCCGCCGCGATCATCGTGACGCGGCCCGATATCGCGCGCAGCCTCGGCAAGCGCGACCTCGTGTCGTTCAAGGCCTTGCAGGTGGCGACCTCGAACGGCTGGGAAATGCATTCCAACGAATGGGATGGCAGCTATTTCCATACCGCGCGCATCGCTGCCAGGAAAGCGTATGCGGAGGCCGGCATCACCAGGCCGCGCGAACAAGTCAGCATGCTCGAAGTTCATGACTGCTTCTCCGTGACCGAATTGGTGACGATGGAAGACTTGTATCTGTCGCCCGAAGGCGGCGCGGTCAAGGACGTCATGGACGGCTTCTTCGACGCCGAAGGCAAGATTCCCTGCCAGATCGATGGCGGCCTCAAGTGCTTCGGTCATCCGGTGGGCGCGAGCGGCATCCGCATGCTCTACGAAATGTACCTGCAGTTGCAGGGTCGCGCCGGGCCACGCCAGTTGAAGGATCCGCGCATCGGCCTCACCCACAATCTCGGCGGGCAGCCGCCGCAGAATGTGTGCTCGATCGCGATCGTCGGCCGGCTGGAAGGCTGAGCGTGACCTCTACCGACAAGATCCTCGTCGATCGGCCGGCACCGCAGGTCGTGCGCCTGCTGATCAACCGGCCCGACAAGCGCAACGCCATCGACTACGACGTGCGCCAGCAGCTGATCGAGGCGTTGACGCGGCAGCTTGCCGACGGCGAGACGCGCGCGCTGGTGCTCGGCGGTGTGGGCGGCAATTTCTCGGCTGGTGGTGATGTGCCCAGCATGGTGGGATTGTCGGCAGCCCAGGCGCGCGAGCGCATGCGCCATGTCGCCGGTCTGTGCCGCCTGGTCGGTGATGCCGGCATTCCGGTTGTCACGGCGATGGAAGGGGTCAGCGCCGGCGCCTGCATTGGCCTTGCGCTGCTGGGCGACTACATCGTCGTCGGCGATGGCACGAAGATCCTGTTCCCGTTCATGAAGCTCGGCCTAGTGCCGGACTGGGGCAGCCTGCAGACCCTGCCGCGCCGCGTTGGCCTGCCGGCCGCGCGTCGCCTGATGACCTTGGGCCAGAGCGTGTCGGGCGCCGAGTCGCAGCGGCTGGGCCTGGCCGACGAACTCGTCGTCGATGTCCAGGTGATGGATACCGCGGTGCGCCGGGCGAGCGAACTGGCGGCGCTGCCTCAGGCCGCATTTGCGCGCATGAAGCAGCGGCTCAACGCGCCTTCCGCGACGTTCGACGAAGAGCTGCAGCGCGAAGAGGACGATCAGGCCAGCCTGCTGCTCGGCGAGGATTTCCGCGAAGGCTATGCGGCGTTCACCGAGAAGCGCACAGCCGATTTCGTGCGCAGGGCGGGCAGGGCGTGAGCGAGGCCCGGAAACCAGCGGTGCGCATCGAACGCGACGGTGCGGTCGGCATCGTCGTTCTCGATCGCCCCGAAAGGCGCAACGCCATGGATCTGTCGATGCGCGCCGGCCTGGCCGCCGCCGTGCACGAACTCGACCAGGACCCCGGCATCCGCGCGCTCGTTATCACAGGCAGCGGCGGCGTGTTCGCGGCCGGTGCCGACCTCAAGCTGCTCGCCGACAAGGGCGCGCAGGACATGGTCGACCTCGATCTCGGGCAGTACTGGGCACCGCTGCTGGCGTGCACAAAACCGGTGATCGCGGCGGTCAGCGGCTTTGCGCTCGGCGCGGGCTGCGAGCTGGCGATGATGTGCGACATCGTCGTCGGCGATCCGAGTGCGCGCTTCGGCCAGCCCGAAGCGAAGGTCGGCATCATGCCCGGAGCCGGCGGAACGCAGCGGCTGGTGCGCGCGGTCGGCAAGCCGATCGCGAGCCTGATGCTGATGACCGGCGAGATGATCGCCGCCGATCGCGCCGCTCAGCTCGGACTGATCAGCGAGCTGGTCGCGGAAGGCGAGGCCCTGCGGCGTGCGCGTGAGCTGGCACAGGCTGCGGCCGCAATGCCTCCGCGTGCGCTGCGCGCGATCAAGCGGGTGCTCGCGCAGGGCGCCGATCTGCCGCTCGATGCAGCGCTGTCTCTGGAGAACCGCGAGTTCCTGCTGCTGTTCGATACGCAGGACAAGACCGAGGGAATGCGCGCATTTATCGACAAGCGAAAGCCCCGCTTTTCCGGCAAATAGAGACAGCAAGGCATGCCTTACGAAAACAAGAAAATCGTCGGTGTCGTCGGCGGTGGCGCAATGGGTCGCGGCATCCTGCAGTTGTTCGCCGAGGCCGGTCATGAAGTACGCGTGTTCGACGCTGCCGAGAACGCGGCCGAAAAGGCAGGTCTGTTCGTCGCCGGGATGATCGGCCGCGCCGTCGACAAGGGTCGCTACACGCGTGATCAGGGCGAGGCGCTGATCGCGCGCGTCAAGCCTGCCGTGGCCCTGAGCGATCTTGCCGGCTGCGACATCGTGATCGAAGCCATCGTGGAAGACATCGGCGTCAAGCAGAAAGTGTTTGCGGCGATCGAAGACGTGGTCTCGGAGCAGGCCATCATCGTCAGCAACACCTCGTCGCTGGTGGTCGCGGAGATCGCCGCCAAGTGCCGGCAGCCGGGCCGCATCGCCGGCCTGCATTTCTTCAATCCCGTGCCGCTGATGAAAGTGGTGGAAATCATCGCCGCGGTTCGCACCAGTGCAGCCACGGTCGAGTCGCTCCGCGGGCTGGTCGCCGGGACCGGCCACCGTGCGGTGATCACCGCAGACCAGCCCGGCTTCCTGGTAAACCACGCGGGCCGCGGGCTTTATACCGAGGGTCTGCGCGTACTCGAAGAACGAGTGGCGGCGCCGGCCGACGTCGACACGCTGATGCGCGAAGCGGCGGGCTTTCGCATGGGGCCTTTCGAGTTGCTCGATCTGACCGGCCTGGATGTGTCCGGCAAGGTGATGGAGTCGATCTACCAGCAGTTCCAGCATGAGCCGCGTTTCCGGCCCTCGTCGTTGGTCCGGCCGCGCATCGCCGCGGGCCTGTTCGGCCGCAAGACCGGCGAAGGCTGGTATGCCTACGACGCGCTTTCCAAAAAGATCGCGCCGGACGAGGCCTGCGCCGCGCCGCTGTTGCCGGCCGGTCTCAAGCTGTGGATCGACGATTCGGCCGACGATCGCGAATCCATCGCTGCGCTGGCTTCCGCGGCCGGCGTGGAACGGGTCGGCTCATCTGCGGAGGCCGACCTGCTGGTGGTGCAGTTCTGGGGCTGGGATGCGAGCGGCTACGCCGTCGACAAGGGCCTGGATGCCAGCAAGCTGGTGGCGCTCGATCCGCTACCCGGCCTCGACAAGCGCCGCACGCTGATGCTCAGCGCAGTAACCACACCCGGCGCCCGCGACGCCGCACTGGCTCTGTTCGGCACGGGCGGCGCCCGGCTCACGCTGATCAACGACAGCTGCGGCTTCGTGGTACAACGCATTCTTGCGACCATCGTCAACATCGCGGCCGATATCGCGCAGCGCGGCATCGCCAGCATCGCCGACATCGAAGATGCCGTGAGACTCGGCCTGGGCTATCCGCAAGGGCCGCTGAGCTGGGGCGACAGGATCGGTGGCGCGCGCGTGCTGACGATCCTGCAGAACATGCAGGCAGTGACCGGCGATCCACGCTACCGCCCCAGCCCCTGGCTGACGCGCCGCGTCCGCCTGGGCCTGTCGCTGCTGACGCCGGAGGCGCAGCGCTGAGATGAGCGCCATCGACCTCGATCACCTGCGCAGCTGGGTCGGCCGCGAGCTGCGGATAACCGATCCGCTCACGCCGTTTCCGGCGCGCGCCTTGGCCGGCGCGCTCGATCACGAGAACCTGCCTGAAGTCGGCGATGCGCTGCCGCCATGCTGGCACTGGATCTATTTTCTCGATCCCGCGCGGGCGTCGGCTGTCGGCATCGACGGCCATCCGCACAAAGGCGGTTTCCTGCCGCCGGTGCCTTTGCCGCGGCGCATGTGGGCGGCCGGCGTACTGAATATCGCGCACGCTCTCAGACTCGGCGTGGCGGCGGAAAAAATCTCGACCATCCGTTCCGTGGAGTACAAGCAGGGCAAGACCGGCGTGCTGGTCTTCGTCAATCTCGATCACCAGATCGTGCAGCAGGGCCGGCTCTGCGTTCACGAAGAACAGAACCTGGTTTATCGCGATATGCCGGCGGGTCCGGTGTCGATGCCGGCGGGCGAGTCCGCTCCGGCCAAGGCCGACTGGTCGCGCAGGCTGAAGCCGGACCCGGTGCTGCTGTTCCGATATTCGGCACTGACCTACAACGCGCATCGGATTCACTACGATCGCGATTATGCAATGCATGAGGAGTTCTATCCGGCGCTCGTCGTGCACGGCCCTCTGCTGGTGACATTGCTGCTCGATCTCGTACTGCGCGAGCAGCCCGGCTTGCCGATCGCGCAGTTCCGTTTCCGCGCCGTGCGCCCGACGTTCGATCTTGGATCCGTCCAATTGTGCGGACAGCGTGACGGCGACACTGTGAAACTGTGGAGCGCCGATGACGAGCACTGTATCGGTATGAGCGCGAGCCTCGTGCTCGGAGCGAAGACATGACCATCGTCGCGCGCGTTTGGCGATCGATGCTGTTCCTGCCGGCTCATGTCGAGAAGTTCGTCGAGCGTGCGCATACGCGCGGGGCAGATGCCTATATCCTCGATCTCGAAGACAGCGTGCCCGCCGCCGAAAAGGCGCGGGCGCGGGCGCTCATCGGCCAGGGAGCGCAGCAGCTCATTCAGAACGGCGCTGCGGCCTTGGTGCGCATCAACGCCGGGGCGGAACTCGCCGCAGCGGACATACAGGCCGCCTGCCTAAGTAGCGTCGCCGCGCTGGTATTGCCCAAAATCAACGGCGCGATGGAAGTCGCTGCCGTCGCCGCGCAGCTCGATGCGCTGGAAGCCTCGCGAGGTCTCGTCCCCGGCCGCATCCGGCTGATCGCGCAGATCGAGGACGTCGCAGCTTTGCCGCATCTCGACCAGATCGCAACGAGTTCGCCGCGCCTGCTCGGAATGATTCTGGGTTCCGAAGACTTCTCCGTTTCAGCCGGCATGGAAGCTTGTCCAGAAGCATTGTTCGCACCGAACCAGCAGATCGTTTTCGCCTGCCGCCGCGCCGGTATCTTGCCGTTCGGCTTTCCGGCCTCGATTGCCGGCTATGCCGATCTCGGCCAGTTCCGTGGCCACATACGACTCGCGCGGCGTATTGGCTCCGTCGGCGCGTTTTGCATTCACCCTACGCAGATCGCGGTGTTGAATGAAGAATTCTCGCCCTCTCCTGCCGAGATTGAAGATGCGCGCGGCGTGATCGCCGCGCTGGAAGCGGGCCTGCGTGACGGCAAGGCGGCTGTTTCATACATGAACCGCATGATCGACCCGCCCGTCGCGGCCCGCGCGCACGAAGTACTGCGCCGTGCCGGCACGGAATCACAATGATGTTGGCCGCCATCCCCTCATGACTTCCTTCAGCCCATTTCCTCCGCTGGCCTCCAGGGCGCTTGCCAGTCTGCGACAGTCGTTCGAGCATACCGCCGCGGCGCTCGCGCAGTCCTGCGCGAATGGCGGCGTGCTCGACGCAAGGCGGCTCGATCAGGAACAGGTGCCGAGCTATGAACTGGCTCTGGCCAGCGCCGAGCTGCTGGCCGCAGAAACGGTGCTGGCGCAGCTGCCGCCGGCGCCTTTGGTACTCGATCGGCGCCTGGCACTGACCTGTGTAATGGACGCGATCGGCAGCGTCGCCGAGCGACTGCATGTGATCGCGCTGGACCTGGACCTCGATATGACGCCGCTGAAGGCGCTATTGGCGAGCGCCGACGTTCTCGAGCTGCGCCGGGCCGTGCTCGGCGGCCGCGCTCTCAACGAGACCGGCCGCCTGCTGTGCGAGAGCCACGATGAAATAGGCCACATCGAACTCGGCGAGGAACTCACGCTGGCGCAACAGCAGTTCCGCAGAATCGCTGCCGAGGTCGTCGCACCGCGTGCAGAAGCGATTCATCGGCACGATCTGATCGTGCCGGAAGAATTGCTGCAGCCGCTGCGTGAAATGGGCGTGTTCGGCCTGTCGATTCCGGAACGCTTCGGCGGCAGCGCGCCTGACGATCGCGACGACAACCTGATGATGATCGTCGTGACCGAAGCGCTATCCGAAGCTTCGCTGGCCGCCGCAGGCAGCCTGATCACACGTCCGGAAATCCTGTCGCGAGCGCTGATCACCGGCGGCACCGACGAGCAGAAGGCGCACTGGCTGCCGAAGATCGCGTGCGGCAATCCGCTCTGCGGAATCGCCATCACCGAGCCGGATTACGGCTCCGACGTCGCGAGTTTGCAGCTCAAGGGCACGCGCACTGCCGGCGGCTGGCTGCTGAATGGTGCCAAGACCTGGTGCACCTTCGCCGGCAAGGCCGGACTCATCATGGTAGTGACGCGCACCAGTCCGGATCGCTCGTCGGGCTACCGCGGTCTGTCGATCCTTCTGGTCGAAAAGCCTTCTTATGACGGCCATGCTTTCACCTACCAGCAGGATGGCGGCGGCCGACTGGTAGGCAAGGCAATCCCCACGATCGGCTACCGCGGCATGCATTCCTTTGATCTTTCGTTCGAGCAATTCTTTGTACCGGACGCGAATGTGATCGGCGGTGAAGCCGGTCTCGGCAAGGGCTTCTATTTCACGATGGCCGGCATGATGGGCGGGCGTATGCAAACGGCTGCTCGCGCCTCCGGCATCATGCGTGCAGCCCTGCTCGCAGCTCTGCGCTATGCCGGCGATCGCAAAGTGTTCGGCGCGCCCCTGGCGAACTATGCATTGACGCGTGCCAAGCTTGCGCGCATGGCGGCGCGCTTTGTCGCCTGCCGTCAGCTCGCTTATGCGGTAGGGCGGCTGCTCGATCAGGGCGGCGGCCGCATGGAGGCGAGCCTGGTCAAACTCTTTGCGTGTCGTTCGGCCGAGTGGATCACGCGTGAGGCACTGCAGATCTATGGCGGCATGGGCTACGCCGAGGAGTCCGCCGTCAGCCGCTACTTCGTCGATGCGCGCGTACTGTCGATCTTCGAAGGCGCTGAGGAAACCCTTGCACTCAAGGTGATCGCGCGCAGCCTGCTCGAAGATGCGCTGAAGATCGGCACACAGCACTGAGACGCCGATGAACAACGGAATCCTTTCGGGTCTGCGCGTGGTGGAGGCCTCGGCCTTCGTCGCTGCTCCGCTGGGGGGCATGACGCTGGCGCAGATGGGCGCAGACGTAATCCGCATCGATTCCCCCGGTGGAGGTCTCGACTATCGGCGCTGGCCGGTCACCGACGACGACACCAGCCTGTTCTGGTGCGGGCTTAACAAGGCCAAGCGCTCGGTCTGCATCGACTTCGGCAAGCCGGAGGGGCGCGAGTTGGCGATGGCGCTGATCACCGCGCCCGGCGACAACGCGGGCATGCTGCTGACCAATTTTCCGCCTCGAGGGTGGCTGTCGTACGAAGCGCTGTGTCAAAAGCGCCCTGACCTGATCCAGCTCACGATTCAGGGAGATCGACATGGCGGTTCGGCCGTTGATTACACGATCAATCCGGCAATGGGCTTGCCGTACCTGACCGGGCCCGGCGATTCGAACGGCGTGGTTAACCACGTTCTGCCAGCCTGGGACCTGATCACCGGCCAGATGGCCGCCGTTGGCCTTCTCGCAGCCGAGCGTCATCGCCGATGCAGCGGCCAGGGCCAGCACGTCAAGCTCGCGCTGCAAGACGTGGCGCTAGCGGCGATGGGCAATCTCGGATTCATTGCCGAGGCTCAGCTCGGCCACCAACGCGAACGCGTAGGCAATTATCTGTACGGTGCCTTTGGCCGTGATTTCGTCTGCTCAGACGGCGAGCGCGTCATGGTAGTGGGCCTTACGAGCAAGCAATGGAAGTCGCTGATTGAAGCCACAGAGACAAGGGCGGGAATCGATATGCTGGCGAAAACGCTGGGTCTGGATCTGGGACAGGAAGGCAACCGCTTCCGCGCCCGTGAATCGATCGCCGAGTTGTTGAGCCCGTGGATTGCGGCGCGCCCGTACACGGTTGTTGCCGCGACGTTCGATCGACACGGCGTCTGCTGGAGCCGCTATCAAACCGTCGCCGAGCTGATCTCAGGTGATGCGGCATGCTCTGAAGACAATCCGATGTTCCGAAAAGTCGAACAGCATGGAGTCGGTTCTCTGCTCGCGCCGACGATCCCGCTGGATTTCTCCAAAGGCGGAAGGTGCAGGCCATCGGTGGCGCCTCGGCTCGGTGAGAATACGGATGAAGTGTTGAGCGATGTGCTGGGGCTCGACTCGGCGGCTATCGGAAAATTGCACGAGAAGGGACTTGTCTCCGGCTTATAAGTCGCTGGCTCAAGTCCGTATCAAAAAATCCAATCGACTCTCAATCCGTACGTTACCGGATAGGCAAGGTTGCTTAGAATGCCGAAGTCGGTCTGAAACAGGCCGGTGTGATAACGCTCGTCGAAAAGGTTCTTGCCGAAGGCAGTGATACGCAGATCCCATGGCGTATACAAGTAGCTGACCCTTGCATTCACGAGCTTGTAGGCGTCTTCCTTGTCGTTGTCGTCATTGGTTGCGGTATAGAAGAAACCAGAGTTGTAATAGACGTCCGCCCCTAGCTCAAGCTCGCCGGTCCGGCCAGCTTCCATTGTCTGGGTTACGCCAACACCACCAGAGAATTTCGGTGTGCGCTCGATCTCATGGCCAGTGTTATCGAGATTGCTGCTGTAGATGCCGGTTGTCGGGTTGAAGTCATCGGCGCTCGTAAATTTGTCGTAGACCGTGTGCAGATAGGCTCCGTTTGCCGTCACTGCAAGGCCCGGGTCAAGATCCGGTAGCGGTGTCAGAGTCAGATCGAACTCCGCGCCGCGAATGCTGGCTTTCTGCGCGTTGTCGAGTCGAACCGCTCCCCCCGAGATCAGAGCGACATTCGAAGTCTGTTTGTTCTTGATGCTGTTGTCGAAAATAGCAGCGTTCAACCGCAGCAGCCGAGCGAAGAAATCAGCCTTGAACCCCAACTCGTACGAAGTCACTAGTTCGGGCTTGACGAAATCCGGCGGCGTATAGATCGCGGCAATGTTGTAGGTCGCGCTTTTGAAGCCTTCGGAACGCGAGGCATAGATCAGTACGCCGTCACGAGGCGTTACGCTGACATTGAACTTTGTCGACAGGTTGGTGCGTTTGTCGCTTTTGAGGTCGTAAGGAAGAAGCTCGATTGTGTTTCCGGTGACGGAGTCGAAAAGGGAGGTATTCGAAGCGGTCAAATAGCGTTCTTCGCTTTGATATCGGCCTCCAACCGTGAGCGCGAACCAATCCGTGGCATGCCAAGTACCTTGTCCGTAGCCAGAAATGGATTTAGTGCCCATGATGCCCTGCAGTGTGAGGCCCGGTCCATCGAATTGATCCAGCCGGGTGAAAAGGTCGACGACATTATCGGGCAGGTCGAGCGGCAGTGCATTGGTGACCGCGTAATTCAGAACGCCCTTTCCTAGCTGCAGCGTAATGTTGTTGTAGCCGCCCAGGCTGTGAACATAATAGCTTCCCGCAACCCAATCGAAATCGTGACCACCCCAGCCATCGGTCCTCGACACCAGCTGCACCTCAGCGGTTTGCGCGTCAGTAAACTGGTCCTTCGCGTAGAAACCTACCAATGGGAGTGCAGAACCATCGAAATCGTAGGCAGTGTAGTCCGTCACATTGGATTGATCGCTGCCAAAGATTTTGGCGTCGAACCACGGCAGTGACCACCGCAGGCCAAATGAGGCGACCTCATAGTAGCCCTTGACGTAGGAGGGATAATCCGAGCTCAGCTGATAGTCGTCAGGCTGCTCCGGAATGAGCAGTAGTCCGCCGATTATGCTGGTTTTGATGTTCTTTGAAATCAGTGAGCCAGTGCTTTTCTGGTCCGAACGGAAATACGAGAGATCGATATCGAAGTTGTCGGTGGGGTGCCAGTTAACGCGTGCACGGCCCGCCAGGCTGCGGTCTGCAGCAAGCTCCCGGTCGGGATGCGAATAAGGGCTGTCGATATGCTTGTAGATCAGATCCAGGCTCGCGCCGATAGTGTCCGTTATCGGAGTGGTGACGAAGCCTTTAATGCGGCGCTCGTTGAAATTGCCCAGTTGGCCCTGAACCGAGCCCTCGAAAGTCTCGCCTGGCTTTTTGGTCACGACGCTGATAGCGCCGCCGGTGGAGTTGCGTCCGAACAGCGTGCCCTGTGGGCCCTTCAGTACTTCCACACGCTCGATGCCGCCGAAGTCCGTGACCAGGCCTTGCGAACTGGGGACATAGATTCCGTCGATGTAAGTGGTCACACTGGGGTCGGCTGAAGGTACGAAAACGTCGGTTCCGACTCCACGGATGTATACAAAGGAATAGCCGCCGAATTCGGTGATCGACAGCGCCGGCGTGATCGTGGCCAGCGCCTTGGTGTCGAACACGCCTCTCGCATCCAGAGCCTCTGAGCTGAAGGCCGCGATCGAGATGGGTACGTCCTGCAAACGCTCCTCGCGCTTCTGGGCGGTGACCACAACTTCTTCGATCGTACGATTGCGAGGTCCCGAAGATTCGCGGCTAAGGTCCTCGTCGGTCGCGACCGGAGCAATCTCGACCGGGATGCTGTCAACTGGAGTCGAAGGGCTGGCGGTTGCCTGTGTCACGGCCGCCGGCGGTGTTGCAACTTCATTGACGGCCGGCTCTGCCGGTCGCGATGCTGCACCGGCATTGTCGACTGGTGGATCTGACTGAATATCCTGCGAAGCAGCGAGTCCGGCGCTGAGGTACATTGCGATGAAGGTCCCGGACCGCCGGTATGCATGATCCATTTCTCTCTCCCCCGCCAGATTATTACCGGCTCAATTTTCTTATCGGTCACATCTCAGCTCGGAAGCGGCGTGGCGCCTTCGTTGTTGGAATAGATTAGTGAACGAGTCGTCAGTTGATCTCGTCGTATCCGACGAGATCAACTTGTCGCGGTGTCTTGAAAAGCCTGCTGTGCGGCGCGGCGGCAGCAGAAGACTGCATTTCACGGGCTATCCAGTGGAACGCGGCAAAGGTGCTGGAACTCAAAGGCGGTCGGCGCTTGCGCGGTGCGTGGCGACCCCAGCTTCTACAAGGCGCGTCCGATCAATTCCTTGAGGATTTCGTTCGATCCGCCGTAAATCGGCTCGATGCGAGCGTCCACATACATGCGTGCGATGGGATAGTCCAAAATATAGCCATGCCCGCCAAACATCTGCAGGCAGCGGTGAACGATTTCGCATTGCTGTTCGCTGAGCCACCACTTGCTCATCGAAGCGACCGACGTATCCATGCTGCCATCCAGCATCCGCTCGATGGTGAAATCGGCGAATACTCGCGCGATGGTCGCGATGGTCTTGACCTCAGCCATCTGGATGCGCACATGCTGCAGATCCAATAGCGGCTTACCAAAAGCCATCCGCTCCTTTACGTAGTCGCGCGTTACACGAAAAGCATGTTCGATGACGGCAGCGTTGTTGACCCCGCTGAGAGCGCGTTCGTAGGTCAGGTCCTTCATCATCTGGTAAAAGCCCTGGCCTTCGATGCCGCCCAGCAAGGAGTCTGCCGGCACCTCGCAGTCGTCGAAAAACAGCTCGCAGGTATCCGAGCCGTGCAGGCCGATCTTTTTTAAGCGTTTGCCTACACGGAATCCGGCGGTGCGTGTCTCGAATATAAACAGCGAGACGCCCTTGGCACGCGCGTTCGGATCGGTCTTGGCGGCCAGCACGAGCACGTCGCCGATGGAACCGTTCGTGATGAAGGTCTTGGAGCCGCGGATGCGGTAACCGTCGCTGTATCGTTCGGCGCGTGTCTTCATGCTTTGAAGATCCGTACCGCCGCCGGGCTCGGTCATCCCCATGCCGGCGATCAGTTCGCCGGAAGCCAGCCGCGGAAGATAGTGGCGCTTCTGTTCTTCGGTTCCGTAGCGCTCGATGTAGTGTGCGGCGATCACGTGGATTTGCTTGCCAGCACGCCAGCTGGTGTCGCCGGCTATGCAGAGCTCGTGTGCGATCAACGCTTCATGGGCAAACGTACCGCCCGAGCCGCCATACACCTCGCTGATGTCGGGGGTCAATATGCCCAGTTCACCGGCCTTGGTCCAGACCTTGCGGTCCGTCGCGCCTTGTTCGTACCAGCGTTCCTGGTTCGGCGTGACCTGCTCCGCTACGAAGCGGCGTGCCAGATCACGCATCGCCTCGAGTTCGTCGGTCATCCAGTGAGGCTGATAATGTTCGATCATAGGGGTTCGGCGTAACCTGGGGAATGCGGACTGCGGAAACTCATTCTAGGAATCGGCTGCGCGGGGTCGAATCGTCGCTTCCGACGATCCAGGCAGCGGTCGCGCAGTCGAACATGCGCGATCAGCCGAGTGGTTTGAATCGAGTCTGTACGTCCCCTGGAGAACTCGCATGTCCGCCACCATTCCCATGCTGCATCCGCCGGGCAGCCTGACGCCGGCGCAGGAGTCCGAAGTCGCGCGCGTGTTCGAGCTGCAGAAGGCCACGGCGCTGAAACTGCGCCGCTCCACGGTTGCCGAGCGCCTGGCCAAGCTCAGGCGACTGCGCGCGGTGATCATGGCCAATCGCGACGCGATCGTGGAAGCCGGCATCCAGGACTTCCGGCGGCCGGCGACCGAAATCGAAATGTTCGAGCTGATGCCGGTGATCATGGACATCGCGGACGTCAGCAAGAAGCTCAAGCGCTGGCTCAAGCCCAAGCGGGTGATGCCGACGAGCATGATGCTGGGCACGAGTTCGTGGGTGCGCTATGAGCCGCGCGGCCGCTGCCTGATCGTCGCGCCCTGGAATTACCCACTGACCTTGACCTTGGGACCGCTGGTTCCGGCGATCGCCAGCGGCAATACGGTGATCGTGAAGACTTCGGAAGTCGCGCCGCATTTCTCCGCCGTGCTGGTGAAGATCATCCGCGAGACCTTCGCCGAGGACGAGGTGGCGGTGTTTGAGGGCGATGCGACGCTCGCCGCCGCTCTGCTGAAATTGCCGTTCGATCACCTGTTCTTCACGGGTGCACCGAGCATCGGAAAACTGGTGATGGCCGCCGCGTCGAAGCATTTGAGCAGCGTCACGCTGGAACTGGGCGGCAAGTGCCCCGTGATCGTCGACGACACCGCCGACATCGAGCATGCGGCCGATACCATCGCCTGGGCCAAGTACGCCAACAGCGGCCAGACCTGCATTGCGCCGGATCACGTCTACGTGCATGCATCGGTCCAGGATCGGCTGGTTGCGCGTTTCAAGAAGACCCTCGATCGCCTGTATGGCGAGAACCGCGCCGCGCTGCAGGCGCCGCTGGGCCGCGTGATCAACGTCCGGCACACGCAGCGCATCGGCGCACTGCTGGAGGACGCGAAGCAGCGAGGAGCGAAAGTGCTGTACGGCGGCGCCGTCGACGAAGCCGAGCATTTCGTCGCGCCGACGCTGATTACCGGGATTCCGCGCGATGCCAAAATCATGAGCGAAGAGATCTTCGGGCCGCTGCTGCCGATCATCCCGTTCACGCAGATCGACGAAGTCATCACGTCGATAAACGACGCGCCCAAGCCACTGGCGCTCTACATCTGGAGTCGGAACTCGGACGTGGCCGACAGGATTATCGAGAACACCAGTGCCGGCGGCACGTGCATCAATCACCAGTCGATGCAGTTCCTGCATCACAATCTGCCGTTCGGTGGTGTCAACAACTCCGGCATCGGCAGCTATCACGGCGAATGGGGGATTCGCGCGTTCTCGCACGAGCGCGCCATCGTCAGGACGCGCGTGTTCCTGGCCAAAGTATTCTTCCCGCCTTACACGAACTTCACACGCAAGATCGTGAACCTGATTCTCAAGTATTTATAAACAGTTTTATAAGCACAGGCGCTTGTCGCTTGCGACAATGCCGTCCAACCGAAGGAGAAACCGATGAGCGACGCCCCTCTGCGCTACCCTGGGATGTATGCCAAGTCGCATGGCGACAAGCCTGCGGTCACCATGGCCGGGAGCGGCGCCGCAATGACCTACGCCGAACTCGACGTCTATGCGAACCGGCTCGCGCGGTTTTATCAATCGATCGGCCTGGCTGCTGGCGATCACGTGGCTTATTGCGTCGAGAATCGTCCCGAATGCCTCGCGGTGCAATGGGGCGCGCACTATGCCGGGCTGTACTACACCTTCATCAGCACTCGGCTGACGAAGAACGAAGCAGCCTATATCGTCCAGGACTGCGACGCCAAGGTGGTGGTGCTCACCGACAAGACCGCGCCAGCGCTGGTCGAAGCCCTGCGCGAACTGCCGGGCAAGCCGCGTCTGTATACGCTCGACAGCGGTTTCGGCCTCGATTCTTTGTCTACGGCTTTGGCAGCGTTCGACGCCTCGCCGGTCACCGGCACGCTGGAAGGCAGCGAGATGCTGTATTCGTCCGGCACCACCGGCCGGCCCAAGGGCGTCAAACCGGCACTGACCGGCAAGCCCCTTGGCAGCACGGCGCTGATCGCGGACCTGTTGACGCGCGGTTTCGGTGCGACGGCCGACACGGTCTATCTGCAGCTCGCACCGTACTACCATGCCGCCCAGCTCAAATGGTCGCAATCGATCACTGCGATCGGGGCTACGGTGGTGATGATGGAGAAGTTCGACGCGGAAGGCGCATTGCAGGCGATCGATCGATACAAGGTCACCCATAGTCAATCCGTGCCGACCATGTTTCATCGGCTGCTGGCATTGCCGGATGCGGCGAAGCAGCAATACGACCTGTCCAGCCACAGGTTTGCGGTGCATGCTGCGGCGCCGTGCCCGATCGCCACCAAGCAGGCGATGATCGATTGGTGGGGGCCGATTCTCGTCGAGTACTACTCCTGCACCGAGACGATCGGCACCACGCTTTGCGACAGCAAGTCCTGGCTCAAATACCCCGGTACGGTGGGACGCTCGATGATGGGCGTGCCGCACATCCTGGGCGAAGATGGTAAGGAACTGCCGGTGGGCGAAGAGGGCCTGGTGTACTTCTCGGGCGGCCCGCCGTTTAGCTATCACAACGATCCGGCCAAGACGCAGGAAGCGCATAGCCCCGAAGGCTGGGCCACGGTCGGTGATATCGGCAAGCTCAACGACGAAGGCTTCCTGTTCCTGACCGATCGCAAGAGCAACATGATCATTTCGGGCGGCGTCAACGTGTACCCGCAGGAAACCGAGAACGTGCTGTCGACACATCCAAAAGTGTTCGATGTGGCCGTGATCGGTACGCCGCATGGTGACCTCGGAGAGGAAGTCCGCGCCATCGTGCAGCTCGAACCCGGCGTCAGGCCCAGCACCGAGCTGGCGCAGGAGCTGATCGCCTATTGCCGTGAGCAGCTCTCCGCGATCAAATGCCCGCGCGCCGTTGATTTCCGCGACGAGCTGCCGCGGGAACCGAACGGCAAGTTGCTCAAGCGGTTGCTGCGCGACGAGTACAGGGCACAGTTTGCGAAGAGCTGAGCGCCACGGTTCGAAGGGACAATAACCAAAAGATCGGAAGACGGGAGGCTCTCATCCGCCAAGGGTTCGATCGGCGCGGGACAAGTGCAGCCTGTGCCAGCTTCCAGTCTGCGCGTCAGCCTAGTTCGAAGCGAACCGGCAGCGTCTTCGGCCCGTTGACGAACATAGCCTGTGTCATCGTCGGCGTACCGTCCAGAGAGATCGATTTGATGCGAGTCAGCAGTTCTTCGAACAGCAGGCGCATTTCGAGGCGCGCCAGATGCTGCCCCAGGCAGACGTGCGCGCCGAAGCCGAAAGCGATGTGCCGCGTCGGCCCGCTGCGATCGACGCGGAACTCGTAGGGTCGTTTGAACACGCTTTCGTCGCGGTTGGCTGAGGCGTAGCAGAGCATCAGCCAGTCACCCTTGGCGATGTGCTGTCCGCCGACTTCGGTGTCCGCCGTCGCGGTGCGCATGAAAGTCTTCACCGGCGTTGTCCAGCGGATCGCTTCGTCCACCATCGACGAGATCAACGCCGGACTCTGCTTGAGCTTGGCAAATTGATCAGGACGCTCGCATAAGGCCCAGACCGCGCCGGCAGTCGACGACGACGTGGTGTCGTGACCGGCCGCGGCGATGACGATGTAGTAGCCCATCTCGACTTCCGGCGGCAGCGGCTTACCGTCGATCCTGGCGTTCGCGATCAGCGAGATGATGTCATCCCGCGGATTCGCGCGGCGTTCGGCAGACAGCTTGCCAAAGTACTCGCCGAAGACCTGCACCGTCGACTGGAAAGCCTGTGCCAGCACTGCGACGGCACCGTCATTTCCGAGCTTGGGCGCAAGATCCGGATCGAGCGGCGAGAAGATCTCCTGCGTGAGCTTGAGCATCAGCAGCTCGTCGGCCTCGGGCATGCCCAGAGTTTTCATGACCACGCGCAGCGGATAGTGCAGCGCCACGTCGTTGACGAAGTCGCAGCGCCCGTCGCGCGATAGCATCCGGTCGACCGTGGCCCTTGCAAGCTCGCGTATGCGGTCTTCCATTTTCTTGAGATTCGCGGGCATGAACCACATCTGCGCCAGCGTGCGAGCTTTCGAATGATCGGCAGCGTCGAGATGGATCAGCGTGCGGATCAAGTGCGGGCTACCACCGGTCATGGCGCGGATGAGATCGTCGCTGGCCTTGTCGACGATCACCGGCGCGCGGTCGCCGTTGTGGAAGAGATCGTTGTTGCGGCTGACATGGAGCAGATCGGCGTATCGGGTCACGACCCAGAACGGGTCGTAGCCCGCCGGTTCGGCCAGTCCCAGCGGCTGATGCTCGCGCAGCCAGCGATAGGTTTCGTGAATGCGCGCATCGGCGTAGGCAGCGGGATCGACCAGGATCCTTGCGATGTGTGGCGGAAGCCGCGCACCCGTGGTTGTCACGATTGATTCTCCTCGACGATGGGCCGTCGCGAACGGCTTCGACTCTAGCGGCTGGAGTATTCGTGCGCCGGTGCCGAGGGGCATCGTCGCTTCCGACGATGCCTGTCGCGCAGCCGGTTCCTATGCTCGCAACCTAGAGATTTTCTTTCCAGTTCCGACGGTAGGGCCCCCGTTCCCATGACTCAAACCGCTTACATCTATGACGCCATCCGCACGCCGCGAGGCAAGGGCAAGAAGGACGGCTCCCTCTACTCGATCAAGCCAGTGCACATGGCGGCAGGGCTGTTGACCGAATTGCAAACGCGGCACCGCCTCGACACCTCGCTGGTGGACGACGTGATCATGGGCTGCGCGCAGCCCGTAGGCGAACAGGGTGGCGCGATCGCCAAGTGCATCGTGCAGTACGCAGGCTGGGACGAGAGTGTTCCGGGCGTGCAGCTCGACCGTTTCTGCGCTTCGGGTCTTGAAGCGGTCAACCAGGCTGCGAGCCGTGTCGCCTGCGGCTGGGAAGATCTGATCGTCGCGGGAGGTGTCGAATCGATGTCGCGCATTCCCATGGGCTCCAGCGGCGGGGCCTGGATTCAGGATCCGGAAATCGCGTTCAAGTTGCTGTCCGTGCCGCAGGGCGTCGGCGCCGATCTGCTCGCAACCATCGACGGCTATTCGCGCGAAGACGTCGATGCGCTGGCGCTCGAATCGCAACGCCGCGCCACGCGGGCGCGCGACAGCGGCTGGTTCGACCGCTCGGTGGTGGCGGTGCGCGACGTCAACGGACTGGTCGTGCTCGATCGCGACGAGTTCATCAAGCCCAGTTCCACGATGAAAGGTCTCGGCGCGCTGAAGCCGTCGTTCGAAGCGATGGGCAAGATGGGCTACGACGACATCGCGCTGCGCAAGTATCCGCAGGTCGCCAGGATCAACCACGTACACACACCCGGCAACTCGTCGGGCATCGTCGACGGCGCCAGCGCGGTGCTGATCGGCAGCGAAAAAGCCGGCAAGGCGCTGGGCCTGAAGCCGCGCGCTCGCATCGTCGCTACCGCGGTGCTGTCGACCGAGCCGACGATCATGCTCACGGGTCCAGGACCCGCGGCCAGGAAGGCGCTGGCCAAGGCCGGCATGAGGGTCAGGGACATCGACATCTTCGAGATCAACGAGGCGTTCGCGTCCGTGGTGTTGCGTTTCATGAGGGATCTCGACATCTCGCCGGAGATCACCAACGTCAACGGTGGCGCGATGGCGCTGGGCCATCCGATCGGCGCCACCGGCGCAATGCTCGTCGGCACGGTGCTCGACGAACTGGAGCGCCGCAATCTGAAGCGCGCTCTGGTCGCCCTCTGCGTCGGCGGTGGCATGGGTATCGCCACCATCGTCGAACGCGTCTGACGCTGCCCTCCACTTCTGCGACAGCCCGCGCAAGGGCGTCGCGATCCAAGACAAGAGCACCATCGAATTATGAGCGCATTCAAATACGACAAAGACGCCGACGGCATCGTCACCGTGACCATGGACATGCCGGGGCCGGTCAACGCGATGAACCCCTTGTACCGCGACACGATGGCCGAGACCGTCGCGCGCCTGGAGAAGGAAGAGGGTCTCAAAGGCGTGGTCATCACATCGGCAAAGACCACGTTCTTCGCCGGCGGTGACCTCAATGAGCTGCTCGCGGTGAAAGCGGGCGACGAAGCGCAATTTCAAGCCTTGATCGACGCAATGAAAGGCAGCCTTCGGCGCATTGAAAAGCTGCCGGTGGCGGTCGTCGCTGCGATCAACGGTGCGGCACTCGGCGGCGGCTTCGAGATCACGCTGGCCTGCAATCGCCGCATCGTCGTCGACAGTCCTGCCGCGGTCGTCGGCCTGCCGGAAGTCGGCCTCGGCCTGCTGCCTGGCGCCGGTGGGATTGTGCGTCTGGTCAACATGCTGGGCCTCGAGAAAGCACTCCTGCTGCTGTTGGAAGGCACCCGGCTCCAGCCGGCCGATGCGCTGAAGGCAGGACTCGTCGACGAGATCGTTGGGCAAGTCGAAGACCTGTTGCCGACCGCCAAAGCCTGGATCAAGGCGCAGATCGCCGCGGGTGCTTCGGCATACGAACAGCCCTGGGATCGCAAAGGTCATCGCATTCCGGGTGGAACCATGGCGATGCCGGACGTCGCCGGCAAAGTAAGTGCCGCTGCGGCGATCCTGGCGAAGAAGACACGCGGTCTTCTGCCGGCGCCGGAACGGATTCTGGCGGTGGCGGCGGAAGCAACCATGCTGGACTTCGAGTCCGCGCTGCGCGTGGAGACGCGCGGCCTTACATATCTGGCGATGACGCCGCAAGCCAAGAACATCATCAGCACGATGTTCTTCCAGATGAATGAAGTGAACGGCGGTGCCAGCCGCCCGAAGGACATCGGCAAGAGCAAGCTCAGCAAGGTCGGCATTCTGGGAGCCGGCATGATGGGGCAGGGCATTGCGTATGCCTCGGCTATAGCGGGTATCGAAGTGGTACTGCGCGACGTGACGCTGGAGGCTGCGCAGAAGGGCAAGGCCTATTCCGAGAAGCTGCTCGCCGCAGCGGTCGCCAAGGGGCTCATGACCGAAGAGAAGAAGGCCGCCGTTCTTGCGCTGATCAAGCCCACGGACGATACAGCCGACCTGCAAGGGGCCGAATTGATCGTCGAGGCCGTGTTCGAGAACGTCGATCTGAAAGCCATGGTCACAAAGCAGACCGAGCAGTTTCTAGCCGAAGGCGGCGTATTTGGCTCGAATACATCGACGCTGCCGATCAGCTTGCTGGCCAAGGCGGCCAAGCACCCCGAGAATTTCATCGGCATCCACTTCTTCTCGCCGGTCGACAAGATGCCGCTGGTCGAGATCATCCGCGGTGAGCGCACCGGCGACGCCGCACTGGCGAAGGCCTTCGATTACGCGCGCCAGATCGGCAAGACCGCGATCGTGGTCAACGACTCGCTGGGTTTCTTCACGTCCCGCACCATCGGGACTTTCCTCGACGAAAGCTGCCGCCTTTTGCTCGAAGGACTCAGCCCCGTCGCGCTTGAAAATCTGGCACGGCAGATCGGCATGCCGGCCGGTCCGCTCACGGTCTTCGACGAGGTCAGCCTGGAGTTGATGCGCAAGGTCAACGAAACGCACAAGGCGATGGGCGTATTCGGTTCAACCTATGACGCCAGCGCGAGCGATGCGCTTGGCAACACGATGATCAAGGAACACGGGCGCCCAGGCCGTCAGTATGGCGGCGGGTTCTATGAATATCCGGCGCAGGGCGAGAAGTTCCTATGGCCCCGGCTCTTCGATCTGTTCTACAAGCCGGACGTGAAATTGCAGGACGCGGACGTTAAAGATCGTATTTTGTTCCGCCAAGTCATCGAGGCGATCAAGTGCCTGCAGGAAGGCGTGCTGCACTCGGTGGCCGATGGTAACGTCGGCTCCATCCTCGGCATCGGTGCTCCGATCTGGACCGGCGGTTTCATCCAGTTTGTGAATACCTATGGCGTGCAGCGTTTCGTCGATCGCAGCCGAGAACTCGAGATAGTTTATGGTCCGCGCTTTGCGCCGCCGGAGCTGGCGATCGCCAAGGCTAGGGCGGGAGAGTCATTCAGGTAAGTACGATCGCGATATCACCAAGAAACTCGTCGCCGAGCGCGTCTAGCAGCCTGTACCGTCAGATGCCTTCGATCTGGTGCACGCGCCACCACAGCATTCCTGGAATCCAGCGGCGCAGCCACCACGAGACGCGGGTCAGCGGACCCGGAAACACCCATAAGGCCTTGCCGGGCAGAATGCGTTCGATCTCGTCGAGAACCGCCTCCGGCGCAATCGGTGGGAACACGTTGAAGATCTTGGGCCAGACCGTGCCCTTGGCCTGTTCCAGCAGCGGTGTGGCCACGATCGGCGGGCACACGCAGACGATGCGCACACCGCTGTTACGGGTTTCGTGGTAGAGCACTTCGGTGAAGGCCGCGACCGCGTGCTTGGCGGCGTTGTACGCGCCCATGTAGATGAGTGGCCAGTGACCGGCCATCGACGCGTAGCTCACGAACTCTCCACTTCCGCGCGTCATCAATCTCGGCAGCGCGATCTTGACGATGTTGACCATGCCGCCGAAGTTGATGGCCATGATCATCATGATGAGTTCGCGCGGCTGCTCGTTGAGCAGTCCCAGCGGCATGATGGCGGCGGCATTGGTCAGGCGCGTGATCGGGCCGAGTTCGGTCTCGCAGCGATCCACGGCGGCCTCCACCGCCGCAGGGTCGGTAATGTCCACGACGAGCTTCAGCAGCTTGGGCGACTCGCCGAGTTGGGCGAGTCCCGATGCATTGATGTCCATCGCGGCCACGGCCCAGCCACCGGCCAGTGCTCGTTTCGCCGTCAACTGACCCAGCCCGCTGCCAGCGCCGGTGATAAACAGCACCTTCTGATTCGTCATGAGGAATCTCTCGGGCACCCGGCCACGCCGGTTGCCAATGGTTCTATGATCGCCGCATTGTGCGGTTGGCCAGCCTCGCGCAAGCTCGTCGCTTCCGACGAATTGGGAATCTCTTCCGCCAAGGGAACTGCAGTAGGCAGTGAAGAAACCCACGCGCCATCCGGCTTGTCGAGCCTGTGCCGTTTGACCAACGGCTGATTGAACGCTCACGAACGGTAGTGGATGCGAAATAAGTCGTCGCTTTCGACGACTCATCGAGATCCGGCTGCTCGATAGCATCGACCGCATGAATTTCGCCGGAATAGCTCGCGGGTGATATCGGGGCCCCGTCGCGACACACAAGTATTCATCACACAAAAGTCAGTACAAGAAAATTACGCGGTACTTGAGGAGAGAGAACTTGCGCTTAAGCTTAGGGTATGCCTTGATGTTGTTTTGCGGTTCCACGCAAATTGCAAGCGCGACCGACCCGGTCGTCGCTCCCGAGACGGATTCGGCCATCCGGATCGAAGCTGCCCAGATGACGCCGCAACCGCAGCCTGATACCGGCAGTGCAGACGCAGCGCCGCTCGCAGCCGAGACGGGCGCCGTCAAGGAAAAGCAAAACGTCACCGAGAAGGCAGCTGACGACGAACCGAAATCCGCAATCGAAGAAGTTTTCGTTACGGCTCAAAAGCGTTCGGAAAGCGTGATGAAGACCCCGATCGCGGTGACGGCGATATCGGGAGACGATCTGGCGGCGGGAGGTATCACCGACACGGGCAGTCTTAAGTTCGTATCGCCCGGCCTCACGTACGACGAGTTCGGCGGGTACCAGTTCTACTACATTCGCGGCGTCGGCGCCGATTTCGTTGCGCCCGGCACCAATAGCAGCGTCGCGATCTATCAGGACGGCATTTTCATGCCCCTTGCACCGACGGGCGGACAAACGCTGTTCGACGTGCAACGGGTAGAAGTGCTGAATGGGCCGCAGGGCACACTCTACGGGCGTAACACCACCGCCGGAGCCATCAACATCATCACGAAGCGTCCATCAATGGACGCTCTCAGCTATAAAGTCGCGGCCGGGCTTGGCAACTATGATTCCAGAAACCTGGCCGCCTACGTTACCGGACCGCTGGCCGAAAATCTGGCGGGCAGTGTTGCGTTCTCATACGATGAGCAATCGCCGTATATCAAGAACAAGGCGCCTGGAGCCGATGGCGTCGACGACGAGTCAACCGGCAACGTGCGTGGTAAGCTGCTTTACAGGTTAGGCGAAGGCGCCGAGGCAGAACTGGCTGGCTGGTACGTGAAATCGGACAACCAGCAGAACGGTGCATTCAAGCAGTTCCAGCCGGACTCTACAGGCGTCGCGCTGGGAGGCACTCAGAACTACGCGCGGCACGATATTTACAACGATGTGCCCTTCGACTGGGGCGCAAGGCAGGCGGGTGGAGACCTGAAAGTCAAAATGCCTTTCACCGGCTTCGATCTGGTGAGCCTGACGGGCTACCAGGATGTTTCGACTCCCATCACGATCGACTACGATGCCACGGAAGCGCCAGTTGCCTTCTTTGTCTCTGAAACTGTGACCAGGGCGGCATCGCAGGAATTGCAGTTCGTTTCCAACGGCGACGGTCCGCTGCAATGGGTCGGCGGCCTTTATGCCTACTACAACTACAGCGCCTTTGATCACCTGAGCGTTCCGGCGGGAACGACTCCGCCGATTACCTTCGATCAACCCCAGCAGCATATCGACGATGCTTCGCGCTCCAACGCCTATGCAGCCTACGCACAGGCAAGCTACAAGTTCGGCGCGGAACAGAACTGGAGGCTCACGCTCGGCAGCCGCTACAGTCTGGAAAAGGCTCGTCTCGACAAGGCAACGATCACGGTCGACGGTGCAGGTCAGGTGGCCGAGTTACCGGGCGGCGCTCATAAGAACTGGACCGACTTTTCGCCGAAGATCTCGCTTGACTACAGCACCGACAACAGTCTCACTTACTTCACGATCTCGCGCGGTTTCAAGGCCGGCTCCTACAATCTGCCTTCACCCGGTGACACACATCCAGTAGATCCTGAGAAGCTGACAGCATTCGAACTTGGCTACAAGCTTAGCTTCGCCGACGGTAGAGCCCGACTGGAAGCGGCGTTATATGACTACGACTATCGGGATCTTCAAGTGGCAACGATCACCGATCAGACCGCGCCCACTCAGCTCGACAATGCGAAAAAGGCGGCCGTGCGAGGCGTCGAGATCAATCTTGTCGCCAAGCCGCTCGCGAGCCTTCAGATCAATACGGGGTTCTCCTACATGTTCGAGCACGAATACAAGGACTTTGAGGACGGCGTCGCTTTCATCGATAACGGCGCGGGCAACACGCCAACACCGAGAGATTTTTCCGGCAACACCTTGGCGCACTCTCCTAAATGGTCGGGCAACGTTGGTATTTCCTATAGCCGTTCGCTTCCCATGGGTGACGTGCAGGTGTCGACGAATGTGTACCACAGCGGCCACTACTTCTTCGACTCCAGCAACGACGCGCGTGCAACTCAGGACAGCTACACCGTTCTCAATGCACGTGCGGTCTGGGCCCACATCGCCAATCGATGGAGCGTCGCGCTATGGGGAAACAACTTGACGAATGAGAAGTACTATTCCCAGCAGCTCTTGAATGCGCTGGGCATGTTTGGCCAATACGCGCCACCGATGACGCTCGGAGTGACGCTCGGCTACGAACTGGATTAGCCGGCGGTCGGCGTACGGGCCCTCGTACTCCTGGTCGTAGGCGATACCGTTGGTGATCAGCACGAGCAGGCGATTGGGCAGGCGCATCGACGCGACCAACAAGGGGGGAGGTCTGCTGTCGGTCGTCACGATAGCAGTAGAACATGTTCTACTGCTTCTCCGACTGGAGCTTTGCATGTTGAAGGGCCGCCGAATTATCTTTAAGACAGAAAGCCCGCTTAGCCGCTAACATTGGTGCCTTAATAAGACATACTGGATTCGCAAGTGGCCGCAACATCGAAAAAGAACGAGCCGGATTTCAGAGAGGCACATATCGAGAGAATCCTCGAAACGACCAAGCGGCTGCTCTCCGAGGTCGGCAGCCAGAAGATGACCATTCGGTCGCTAGCGGCCGCCAGCGGGGTCGCACCGGCCACGCTCTACAATCGCTTTGGCGGAAAAGAAGCGCTCATTTCAATGGCCGTCATCGACCATTACGAGCGCAATGTACTTCACGGTTTTATTCAACATGATGGATCGGGGTCGCCGATCGAGAACTTCATCCATGGCCTTAAGCTCCTGACGCGTACCTGCCATGACAATCGGTCGTTTACGAGTACCCTGGTGGGTTTGTATTTCAAGCTGGATAATGATCGCCACATGCCGGAATCGATGTATGGCGCACTTTACAAGACTTGGTTACTGCTCATTGAACAGATGCGGCAGCAGGACTCATTGAAAAAATGGGTGTCGGCTGAGGCCATCGCCGCCGAAATGTGCGAACGCGCTTTCGCGGTGATTCTTAAATGGGCACGGCAGGAAATTGCCGACAAGACTCTTTTCGATCGACTCGTATTTGGCACGCTCTCCATTTTGCTCGGCGCCTCGCGCGGATCGCAGGCCGGTGATATCGAGCAGACCCTGGAAAAAGTGCTGGCCAAGCCCGGTTTCAGGAGTCGATCCGCTTTGCGCAAGGCAGGCTCAAAGAATCCGAAGCCGACCTCACAGTGAGGTCAGGAGTGTTTAGTCGTTGGCCGGCTGCCTGGGGTGTCGCGACGTGCTTGGGCAACACGCCCGTGCTCATTCAGCCGCGCTGATTCGTCGAAACCGACGATTTTTCCGTTCCTCGCGAAGGTGCACCATGCATCTGTCGGCAGGGCCTCAGAAGCGGGCCCGCCAGCCGGCGGATGGTTTCCCGTAGCGACCAGGTCGTCGGTAGCTCCATTTGGGAACAGAAAAAGTCTCACGATGTTTTAGCGTAACCAGCATGCACTGCATCAGTGCTCTTTGTCCCTGCTGCAGGAACACAGACGAAATGGGGCGAGGGCTTCTGAACGTATGCTTGTGCGTGATAATCAATCGATGCCAGGTCGATCTCAAGCTGCGAAATGGCCACGATCAAGTTGAACGAGAACGAGGAAGTCACCAGCAACACAGTGCGCTGCCTTGTTAAAGGGGCGGTCAGGCTGAACAAGACCCTTGGCAATCCCACAGCCGTTTAGTGCCATGGAAATACCGCCCGGCAACGGCTCCCGGCCGGCGTGCCGGTGTGTACCGATCTGCAGGCTCCACGTGTCGCGCCGATTGACATTGCGATGGGCGGCCTGGGAAATCCGGAGTGCCTGCATCAGGCAGAATTGCGGTGGGTATCAACGGAGGTCGTCGAATGAAGTATCGCGTATCGCCAGAAGATGACCGATTTCGGCGGGCCTTCGAGGCCCTGCAAATTGACGCCGGAGAGTTTGATCATGCGGCGCATGTGCGGCTGGCCTACGCCTACCTGTGCGAAGACTCGGTGGAGGGAGCCGTCGGGCGTATGAAGGGCGCGCTTCTGGCGTTTCTTGCGCATCTCGGCGTTGGTGAGTCCAAGTACCATGAGACGATCACTCGAGCATGGGTGCTGGCGGTCGATCACTTCATGAATCGGTCGGCGGCTTGTTCATCGTATGCGGAGCTGGTCCGCATCAGCCCGCAGTTGCTCGACAGCAGGATCATGCTCACGCATTACTCGGCCGATGTGCTGTTCTCTCCTGCGGCTCGCAAGGCCTTCGTTGAACCGAACATTCAATCCATCCGTCCGTCCTGAGGTGGGTTGTTGCTGGCGCCCCCTTGCACCTGGAGGATCGTTCTCACTGGAGCGCGCATCGCCCCCTGTGTAGAGCGGGTCATAGCCGCGACTGTGCCGTTCCAGGCCTCAGTCGCGGGTGTGACCCGCTCCTACAGTGCAGTTGGTGTTCCGATGGTGTTCGTCGATCACAGCCCGCTGGTGAAGGCGTACCAAGTGAGCACTGCCAAGCAACCGGACCATAAAGCCGGCATGCGCGGTAATGTATGCGTTCTGCGCTGGAATTACCGCAAGGAGACGACGACGATGAATGAGTTCACAGCGGAAGCCTCTGGTCTGAGCCAGGTCGGCCAGATCGCCGTCCCGGTCAGTGATATCGATCGGGCAGTTCAGTTTTACCGGGATGTGCTTGGCATGAGGTTTTTGTTTCAGGTGCCGCCCGGCCTGGGCTTCTTCGATCTGAACGGCGTTCGCCTGATGCTGGATGGCCCGGCCAAGGCGCAGGCCGGGAACAGCTCGGTGATCTACTACAAGGTCCCGGATCTTGAGGCTGCGTTTGCAGCGCTGTCGCAGCGAGGCGCTCAGTTCGAGGCGGGGCCGCATTTGGTCGCGAAGATGTCGGATCACGAATTGTGGATGGCCTTCTTCCGTGATCCGGACCAAAACCTGCTCGCGCTGATGAGCGAAGTGAGGCCGTGATGGCTCGGCGCGCCGCTTGATCCGCACATGACCGCTGACGAGGCCATGTCGTTTGTTCGGGAGCATGGCATCGTGCTGACGGCGGCCCGCGGCCCTGTCCCGTGTTTGGCAGAAGCCATTGCCCGGGAGCCGATCAAGGGGAGCTGGTGGGCGCATCCCAAGGGCCGGCAGATTTTTGCGGTGTTGCAAAAACTCAGCGAGTCGCCGGAAATTCTGGTTTGCCGCCTGGTCAATGGGAAGGTGACGCTGGTTCATCGGCGGCTGTGGCCTGCGCTGATCAGGCTCGCGGATCAGTTCGAGCCCGGTCAGCTCGCACAGGTGCATCAAGAGCACACTTCTGCGGGGCATCATGTGGCGCACGATGTCCCTTATCCGCAGTGGGTTCCTGAAGCCGCCTTCGAAGAGGCGCAGCGTCTCAGCAAGGCGGATGCGCTAAAAGCATTGGGGCCGATCGGCCGCCGGAAAACGCGGCACGTTTAGGCGTAACCATCGTTTGTTTCAGAAAAAGCGGAGCGAAACGGACATGTCGATCCCAGAGCGCGACTGGAAACTGTTTCGGGAATTGCGTGAGCTTGCCTTGGACCGCTTTTGCAAGCGCGTTCTTGTCGAGGTCGCGGCGCTTGCCGACAGTGATCTGCTGTCGGCCCATGAGCGCTACAGAAACCTCTATCAGCTCATACATCGCCGCGACAAGGAACTGGCGCAGTTGTTCGACGACCCGAGGCGTTCGAACGCGTCGATACAGCTCCGCCTGATCTACGCTCGTGGTCTATTCACCGCCGATGAGGTCGATCGGTTCAGTGCCGAAACACGAAGTGAAATGACTCGTGCAGGTCTTGGCGTGCCGTAAGGCGCCCGACGCCGAGCTGCAGCAGTAGGAGCGGGTCATACCCGCCACTGTGCCGTTCAAGGCCTCAGTCGCGGGTATGACCCGCTCCTACAGCAGCGGCGACCGATGGTCGGTACGCGGCCAGAATGCTGTTCACCGATTGCAGTGCAATCGATGCGCTGGCGGGGCCTCACGTCGGCAAAGGATTGCCGACCTACGATTCAAGTGCGCGGTGGTTTCATCACCGCGCTACTCCAACCCGCTGTCGATCAGCGTGCGCTTGAGCTTTTCCAGCAGCCGGCGCTGCTTCTTGTCCGGCCGCACCGATTCGAACGAGGCGTTCTGGATGCGGCGCTGGTCGGCTGCCTGTTCGCGCTGCCGGCGGCTGGTTTCGGTTTCTTCGTAGAGCTGGCGTGCGATCGGCGCGGCGCCGCGCTGGTCCGACAGGCCTTTGACGATCACCTCGAGTTCGTCGAAGCCCTGGCGCAGCCGGATGCGGGCATTCAGCGCGACCGATTTGGCGGGCTTGGCGCGATCGCCCTCGTAGCGGACCTTGCCGCCGTCAATGGCTTCCTGCGCCAGGCTGCGGGTCTTGTAGAAGCGTGCTGCCCACAGCCATTTGTCCAGGCGCACCGGCCCGAAATCGCTGCTGCCCGAATCTTTTGCGCCCATGCCGCGAAGCCTACCCTCAGGCAGGCTGCTCGGCATGGCGCACGGCCGAGCGGGTGTAGTGCGCGGCCAGCAGCAGGCCGGCGCCCAGCAGCAGCGCCGCCAGCCAGAACGGCGCGCCCGGCCAGGGGTGATGCGTCGCTGACGGCGCGATGAAGTAGGCGAAGCTCAGGTTGAACAGGCTGGGGCCGATCACGCCGGCTATGCCCATCAGGCTGGCATTGGCGCCCTGCAGGCGGCCCTGCTCGCTGGGGCTGACGTAGCGCGTCATCAGGCCCTGCGCGGACGGCCCGAACAGGCCCATCAGCGAAATCATCGGCAGCCCGATCCAGAACAGGGTCGGGGTCGCGGCCGATGCCCACAGCGCCAGGCCGACGGTGCCGAAGCACAGGCCGGCGAGCAGGGTGGGGCGCTCGCCGAAGCGCGCGACGCTGCGCCGCACCAGGCCGCCCTGGACGATGATCCCGCAGACGCCGACCGCGGTCAGCGCCCAGCCGACCTGGCCCGTGGTCCAGCCGTAGCGATAGCTGGAATAGATCACGAAGGTGTTGGAGAACACTTGATGCGCCAGTTGAAACAGGCCGTAGACGCCAGCCAGGCCGAGCAGATCCGGGTGCGCGCGCAACAGGTTCAGCGCGCCCACCGGGTTGGCGCGGCGCCAGACCAGTATTGCCGTGCGTTTGGCCTTGGGCAGCGACTCGGGCAGTACCAGCCAGCCGTAGGCGAAGTTGGCCAGCGCCAGCGCCGAGGCGATCCAGAACGGTAGCCGCGGATCGACGCTGCCGAGCACGCCGCCGACCGCGGGGCCGATGACGAAGCCGACGCCGAAGCCGGCACCGATCACGCCGTAGCCGGCGGCGCGCTTGGCCGGCGTGGTCACGTCGGCGATGTACGCGCCGGCGGTCGCGAAATTGGCCGCGGTGATGCCCGAGATCAGCCGGCCGACGAACAGCCAGGCCAGGTTCGGCGCCAGCGCCATCAGCAGGTAATCCAGGGCCAGGCCGAGACAGGACACCAGGATCACCGGGCGCCGGCCGTAGCGGTCGGACAGCATGCCGAGCAGCGGCGAGAACAGGAACTGCATCAGCGCCCAGGCAGTGCCGAACAGCGCCAGCATGCCGGCGGCCTGAGCGGTGTTGCCGCCGGAGAAGCTCTCGACCAGCTTGGGCAGCACCGGGATCACCATGCCCAGGCCGAGCACGTCCAGCAGCACGGTGAAGAAAATGAACAGCAGTGCGCCCCGGCGGATGCCGGTGGGCTCGGTTGTGCGATCAGTCATCTGTTTTCCGGCTTACCATGTCTCTCATCATGCAAATCACTTCAAGCGACACCCCGACAACCGGCACTCTGTACGAGTTGCTCGGCGGCGAGACCGGCCTGCGACGGCTGGTCGACGCCTTCTATGACCGCATGGATCGCGAAGCGTCCTGTGCGGGGATCCGCGGCCTGCATCCCGACAGCCTGTCAGGCTCGCGCGACAAATTCTTCTGGTTCCTGTGCGGCTGGTCGGGCGGCCCCGACCTGTACCTGCAGCGCTTCGGCCATCCGCGGCTGCGTGCCCGGCACCTGCCTTATCCGATCGGCGAATCCGAGCGCGACCAATGGCTGTCCTGCATGCAGGGCGCGATGACCGAAGCGGAGGTACCCGAGCCGGTCCGGCGGCGCCTGACGAGCTCGTTCTTCCAGACCGCGGACTGGATGCGCAACCAGCCCGGCTGAGTGTGAAGCAAAGGTCGCGCCTGATGCAGCGGTAGGTTGGGGTGAGCGCAGCGAACCCCAACATTGGCGCTCAATACTTCGCCAGCACCGCCTGGATATCGTTGCGCGCCGCTTCCATCGACTTGTACAGCGGCACGTGCTGCATCTTCGGGCCGCCGTTGACGATCACCGCGAACGCCATCCAGCCGCCGTTTTTCTTGCGCAGGTAGCCGGCGATGCCGCAGACCGAGCGCGGCTCGTTCATCGTCCCGGTCTTCAGGGTAACCCGGTCCAGCCAGTCGGCATTGCCCTGGCGCACGAACGCGAACGGTGCCTGGCGCGGTACCACCAGGCCGCCGTAGAAAGCCGGGAAGTTGCGCGTGTCGCGGTACTGGTGGCTGAGCAGGCCGATCAGGTCGTCGGCGCTCAGCTCGTTCTCCGGGGTCAGGCCGCTGCCGCTGAACATCTGTGGCGGCTGCGGCTTGGGGCCGCGGGTATCGTCGCGGGTGCTGGCGACGAAATCGGCCAGCGCCTTGGCGGCTTCGGCGAGCTGCGCCGGCGGCTTGGCCAGGCGCGCGGCGCCGAGGTTCAGCGTCAGCAGGTCGGCAATGTAGTTGTTGGAATAGCGCAGCATGCGGCCGAGCTGCTCGCGCAGCGCCAGGCCTTCTGTCTGCGCCAGTACATGCGAGCTGCCGGCCAGCGGACCGTAGACCACTGCCACGTCGCTGCCACCGACCTTGATGCCGAACTCGACCAGCATCTCGCGCAGCGTCTGCCCGGCGCCGAGCGCCGGGTTCGACATCGCGCGGAACACGCGCTGGTCCATGCCCAGCGGGATGGTGCCGCCGACCCGCAGCAGGTCCTGGCCGTCGCGGGTGACGCGCTCGACCCAGAAGGTGTTCTTGCCGTTGGCGGCGACCGTGTTGATGCTGCCCTCGACCGGCACCGGCAAGCTGGCGGTGCCGCAGCCGCGGGTCTGCGCGGGCTCGCCGACCGAGGCCCCCTGCACGTAGACGCACCAGGTGCCGTAGTCGACGCCGACCGCGGCCAGCGGCACGTTGAACGCGGTGTCGCTGCGCTCCAGCGCCTCGCAGCGGTCGATATTGTCGCAGCCCAGCGGGCCGTAGGCCGGGTTGACCACCACCTTGCCGCTGATCGCCTCGACGCCGGCGCCGCGCAGCTGCGCGACCAGCAGCCACAGCGACTGGTGGTCGAGCGTGGCATCGCCCTCGCTCTGCAGCACCAGGTCGCCTTCGAGGCGCTTGTCCTTGACCGCGCCCAGGCCGAGCAGGCGGGTCTGGAAGGCCTTGTCCGCCGGCCAGGCGTCCAGCGCGGCGGCGGCGACCGCGATCTTGGTCACCGAGGCCGGAGCCAGGCGCTGCGCAGGATTCAGGGTCTGGACAAGCTGGCGGCTGTCGAGGTCGTAGATCGAGGCGGTGACGAGCGCGCCGTCCGACTGCAGTTTCTTCAGCGCGGTAAAGTCCGCCAGAGCGGGGGCTGAGAGTGTGACGAGGGCCGCGGCGAGGCATCCCGCGGCCAGGCGCCGGAGCGCGGGAGCTGAGCACAAAGCAGGCTGGGGCAAATCCGGTAACTCCTGATGTCTTTCCAGGGAACACAGACACGCGAATGCGGCTGATTATCTTCGATCTCGACGGAACCCTGGTCGATTCTCTGCCCGACCTGGTGCAGGCGGTGAACGCGGCGATGGCCGACTACGGCTGCCCGCCGGTCGGCCGCGAACGGGTGGCGCCGTGGGTCGGCCGCGGTTCGCGCGTGCTGCTGCAGCTCGCGCTCGATCATCACGCTGTCGACAGCGCGGCGCCGGGTTTCGACTTCGAACGCGCGTTCGCGCGCTTCATGGTGCATTACGGCGAGCACCTGCTCGGCGAGACGCGCCTTTACAAGGGCGTCGCCGATACGCTGGCGGCATTGTCCGGGCGGGGCATCACGATGGCGGTGTGCACCAACAAGCCGGAACGCTTCGTGGCGCCGCTGCTGCAGGCGCTGGGCATCGGCCATTATTTCGCCGCCCTGCTCGGCGGCGACTCGCTGGCAGAGCGCAAGCCTCACCCGGCGCCGCTGCTGCATCTCGCACGACAGTTCGGTGTCGCCCCCGGCGACTGTCTGATGGTCGGCGACTCTCGGCATGACGTCGAGGCGGCGCGCGCGGCCGGTATGGCCGTGGTCGGGCTGAGCTACGGCTACGGCGGGGATCGGGATTTTGCGATAGCGCCGCCCGATCGGGTGCTGGCGGCGATGGCTGAACTGCCGGCGTGGCTCGACCATTGCAACGCGCGGCTCCGATAACGAGCCATGCAAACCCGATAACTGCGCCAAACTGCGTCCATGTCCGAAGCCCCGATCGTGATCTGCGAACACTGCGACGCGGTTTACCGCCGCCGTCCGCTGGCGCTCGGGCAGCTGGCGCGCTGCAGCCGCTGCGACGGGCCGCTGTATCGGAACCGGCCGATCGATCTGGACGTGATGCTCGCGCTCGCGGTCGCCGCGCTGATCGTGCTGGTCATCGCCAATGTGTTTCCGATCGTGAATCTGCAGGTTTCGAACGATGACCGCGAGGCGACGCTGTGGGGCGCGATCCTGGCCACCTACGACAGCGGCGTTGGCTTTGTCGCGCTGCTGGCCGCGTTGACGGTGTTTTTCTACCCGCTGCTGCAATTGCTGCTGTACCTGCACGTGCTGCTGCCGCTGCGCTTCGGCATGCGCGGCGCCGGTTTCAACACCTCGATGCACCTGCTGCGCGCGATGCAGCCCTGGAGCATGGTCGAAGTGTTCGTGCTCGGCGTGCTGGTTGCGCTGGTCAAGCTGTCCAGCATGGCCGAGGTGACGCCCAAGCTCGGCATGTGGGGTTTCGCGCTGCTGACGGTGCTGCTGACCTGGCTCAACAGCTTCGACATGCACCAGCTCTGGGATATCGCCGAGGAGCGCTGCAGTGGCCGCGACTAAGGACGCGCCGCTGGCCACGGCCGTGATCGGGGCCACGATCACGGCCCAAGATCTCGGCGTCGCGGGGTGCACCGCTTGCGGCCAGGTGGTGCGGCTCAGCGAGAACTGCGACGGCGCGCCTTGCCCGCGCTGCAACGCGCCGCTGTGGCATCGCAAGCGCTATTCGTTTTCGCGCACCTGGGCGCTGTTGATCGCCGCCGGCATCCTGTATATACCGGCGAATCTGCTGCCGATCATGCGCACCCGCACCTTGGGCGGCGCGGCGCGCGACGACACCATCCTGAGCGGCGTGGTCGAGCTCTGGCAGGCCGGGTCCTGGGACCTGGCGGTCATCGTGTTCGTTGCCAGCATCCTGGTGCCGGTGGTCAAGATCGGCATGCTGGTCGTGCTGCTGGTGACGTCGCAGCGCGGTTCGCACTGGGCGCGGGTCAACCGCAGCCGCATGTACCGGCTGATCGAGTTCGTCGGCCACTGGTCTATGCTCGATGTGTTCGTTGTCGCGCTGATGGCCGCTCTGGTGCGCTTCCAGAGTCTGGCCGACGTGACGCCGCGGCCGGGGGCGGTGGCTTTCGGCGCCGTCGTCGTGCTGACGATGCTGGCGTCGCGGCGCTTCGATCCGCGGCTGATCTGGGACCCTGCTCCAAAATAATGCGATCGACACCGACATGAGCGAATCCGAACCCGATCTGAGCCAGCTTCCCGAGCCCAAGCTGCGCCGACCGCGCCGCTGGACCGTCTCCGTGATCTGGGTCGTGCCGTTCATCGCCGCGGTCGCGGCGGCGTTGCTGGGCGTGCGCAGCTACCTCAGCTCCGGGCCTTCGCTGACGATCGATTTCAAGACCGCCGAAGGCATCGAGTCCGGCAAGACCGAGATCCGCTACAAGGAGGTGCCGATCGGCAAGGTCAAGCGCACCGAGCTGACCGACGACGGCCAGAACGTACGCGTGCATGTGTCCCTGATCCGCGACGCCGAGATCGTCGCGGTCGAGGATTCGCATTTCTGGGTGGTGCGCCCGCGGGTCGGCATCGGCGGCGTGTCCGGGCTCGGCACGCTGATTTCGGGCGCCTATATCGGCGTCGATCTGGGGCACTCGACCGAGGAGCGCACGCATTTCCAGGGCCTGGAGAAACCGCCGGGCGTGACCAACGACCAGCGCGGCCGGCGCTTCGTGCTGACCACCGACGACCTGGGCTCGCTGGACGCGGGATCGCCGATCTATTACCGGCGCATCGCGGTCGGCCACATCATCGACCGGGAACTCGCCGCCGACGGCAAGCGCGTCACGCTGCAGATGTTCGTCGACGCGCCCTACGACCGGTTTGTCACCACCAATGCACGCTTCTGGAACGCCAGTGGCATCGACGTGCAGGTCGACGCGACCGGCTTCAAGCTCAATACCCAGTCGCTGGCGACGGTGATCGCCGGCGGTATCGCCTTCCAGCCTTTCCCCGAGGATCAGCCCGGCGAGTCGGCACCGGAGAACACGCAGTTCAAGCTGTTCGACGATCGCGCCGCGGCCGAAGCGCCGTCGGAGGCCGAATCGGTGCGTTTGCGCCTGCGCTTCTACCAGACGGCGCGCGGCCTGACGGTCGGCTCACCGGTGGACTTTCAGGGCATCGACATCGGCAAGGTCAAGTCGCTGGAGCTGGACTTCGACCGCGACCGCAAGGACTTCTGGACCGACGTCGCGATCGACGTATATCCGCGCAGCATGGGCCGCGCTTTCGACAGCTGGCAGCGCAATACCCAGCGCGAACCGAAGAACGCGGACACCTTCTTCCGCATGCTGATCGAGCGCAAGCTGCGCGCGCAGCTGCGGCCCGGCAACCTGATCACCGGCCAGCTTTACGTCGCGCTCGACTTCGATCCGAAGGCAGAAAAGGTGGTGGCGCCCGCGGGCCAGTCGCCGCTGGAGATCCCGACCTCGCGCGGCGAGTTCGACCAGATCCAGAAGCAGATCAGCAGCATCGTCACCAAGCTCGACGCGATCCCGTTCGACCAGATCGGCAACAACCTCAACCTCACGCTGCAGTCGGCCGACTCGCTGGTGAAGAAGCTCGATGGTCAGGTGATACCGGAAGTGCAGAAGGCGGTGGAGGAGGCGCATCGCACGCTCGGCGCCGCCACCGACGCGCTGTCCGACAACGGCCGTCTGCAGTCCGATACGCGCGGCACGCTGGACGAAGTCGGCCGCGCCGCGCGCTCGCTGCGCACGCTGGCCGACTACCTGCAGCGGCATCCCGAGTCGCTGCTGCGCGGTCGGCCCTCGGGCGAGCAGGACCTGTCGGCCTCACCGCTGCCGGAACCGCTGGCGACCGAACCCGCCGTCACCACTCCCGCCGTGCAGGACAAGCCATGAAGCTGGCAATGAAGATATCGCTCGCGCTCGCATTGCCGCTGCTCGCCGCGCTCGCGGCCTGCAGCTCGGCCGCGCCGGTGCGCTACTACACCCTGGTGCGTCCGCTCGATGCAGCCGCGCCGACACAGCGCCAGGCCGGTGTCGAGGTGCTGCCGGTCAAGGTGCCGGCCGCGGCCGACTATCCGCAGCTGGTGATCCGCCAGGGCGCACAGCGCGTCGAGCTGATCGAGTCGCAGCAATGGATCGCACCGCTGCCGCAGGAAATCCGCAACGGCCTGGTCGCGCGGCTGTCGTCGGTGGCGGTGCCGGCCGGCGTCGAGGGGCTGACGCTGAGCGTGGACGTGACCCGCTTCGAATCGGTGCTCGGCGCCTACGCGCTGCTCGAGGCGCAATGGCAGCTACGCGCCGGCCGCGCCGCGCCGCTGGTGTGCGCGACGCGCGTCTCCGAGAAAGTCGGCGAGGGCTTCGACGCGCTGGTCGCCGGCCACCAGGCCGCGCTGGACCAGCTGGCCGAGGCCGTCGCCAGCGCTATCCACAGCGCAGGCCGCAGCTGCCCGTAGGTCGGCAATCCTTTGCCGACGTGTACGCCCGATACGCGATCGAAGTTTCACGTCGGCAAAGGATTGCCGACCTACTGAGGAATTCCGGTTGCTGCGAATGAGAGGTTTCCCCTGGAACCGCATCGACCGAACCCGTGTCATTACGAATCGCGGCGCGCTTCCCGCCGCCCGACCCAGCACTTCGAAAAAATAGAAGGGAATCGATGAGAAACCTGTTTGTCTCGGCCGGCTTTGCCGGCTGCCTGGGACTGGCCGCCTGCGCCAGCACCAATACGCCCGCCCCGGAGGCGACCATGCCCGCCACTGCCGCCGCGCCGGCTCCGGTCAATCCGCTGACCGTGCTGAGCCCCTTGCCGTATCACTATCCGCAGTTCGACAAGTTCAAGGACGAGGATTTCATGCCGGCCTTCGAGATCGGCATGAAGGAAGGCCGCGCCGAGATCGACCGGATCGCCAACAATCCCGAGGCGCCGAGCTTCGACAACACCATCGTCGCGATGGAGCGCAGCGGCCAGACGCTGGCGCGCGTGTCGGCGATTTTCTTCAACCTGACCGGCGCCAATACCAACGACACGCTCGACAAGATCGAGGCCGACATCTCGCCCAGGCTGTCCGCGTACAACGACGCGATCAACCTCGACCCCAAGCTCTATGCGCGCGTGAAAACGCTGTATGACGGCCGCGCCCAGCTCGGGCTGGACGCCGAGAGCGCGCGGCTGCTCGAGCGCTACACCATCAACTTCGTTCGTGCCGGCGCGCAGCTGTCCGACGCCGACAAGAAGCAGCTCACCGAGTACAACGAGCAGCTGGCCAAGTTGACCACGCAGTTCCAGCAGAACGTGCTGAAGGAAAGCAATGATTCGGCGGTGCTGGTCGACACCCGCGAAGAACTCGACGGGCTCGACGAGGGCGCGGTCGCCGCCGCTGCCGAAGCCGCCAAGGCCAAGGGCCACGAAGGCAAATTCCTGATCACGCTGCAGAACACCACCGGCCAGCCTGCCGAGACCGACCTGAAGAATCGCGCGCTGCGCGAGCGCATCTACAAGGCCTCGGTCGAGCGTGCCAATCGCGGCAACGACGCCGACAACAAACCGGTCGTCGCGAGCATCGTGCTGGTGCGCGCCAAGCGCGCCGAACTGCTCGGTTATCCGAGCCACGCTGCTTATCAGCTTGAAGATTCCACCGCCAAGACCACCGCCGCCGTGAACAAGCTGCTGGATCAGCTGGCACCGCCGGCGGTGGCCAACGCCCGGCGCGAAGCGGCCGACATGCAGAAGCTGATCGATCGCCAGAAGGGCGCCCAAAATGGCGCGTTCAAGCTCGCCGCCTGGGACTGGGCCTACTACGCCGAGGCGGTGCGCAAGCAGCGCTACAACCTCGACGAGGCCCAGATCAAGCCGTATTTCGAACTCGACAGCGTGCTGCAGAATGGCGTGTTCTACGCCGCGCACGAGCTGTACGGCCTGAGCTTCACCGAGCGCAGCGATCTGCCGAAATATCATCCGGACATCCGCAGCTTCGAGGTGTTCAAGGACGGCGTGCCGCTGGGCATCTTCATCTTCGATCCGTTCAAGCGCGACTCCAAGCGCGGCGGCGCCTGGATGAATTCGTACATCGACCAGAGCGAGCTGTTCGGCTACCAGGCTGTCGTCGCCAATCATCTGAACATCCCCAAGCCCAGCGCCGGCGAGCCGGTGCTGCTGACCTCCGACGAAGTGCAGACCATGTTCCACGAGTTCGGCCACGCGATGCACGGCCTGTTCTCCAACGTGAAATACCCGCTGTTCTCGGGCACTAACGTGCCGAGGGATTTTGTGGAGTACCCGTCGCAGGCCAACGAGATGTGGGCGACCTGGCCCAAGGTGCTGGCGAACTACGCCAAGCACTACAAGACCGGCGCGCCGATGCCCTTGTCGCTGGTGCAGAAGATCAAGTCCGCCGAAAAGTTCAACCAGGGCTTCGGCACCACCGAATACCTGGCCGCGACCCTGCTCGACCAGGCCTGGCATCAGCTCTCGGCCGAACAGGCTGCGAAGATCACGGACGTCGCCGCGTTCGAGAAAGACGCGCTGGCCAAGGCCGGCGTCGATTACGCGCCGGTGCCGCCGCGCTACCGCACGACGTATTTCTCGCATGCGTTCTCGGGCGGTTATTCGGCCGGCTACTACTCCTACATCTGGAGCGAAGTGCTGGTGGCCGACACCGACGACTGGTTCAAGGAGAAGGGCGGCCTGAAGCGCGAGAACGGCGACTGGTATCGCGAGCATCTGCTGTCCAAGGGTGGCAGCATCGAGGCGATGGACCTGTACCGCGATTTCCGCGGGCGCGATCCGGTCATCGGGCCGCTGCTGGAACGCCGCGGCCTGACCGCGCCGGTAGCGAAGAAGAAGTAAACCTAAAAACCGCAGTTGACCTCTAATTTAGGGGGTCCGTTGGCGGGTAAAGCGCGGCATCGGAGCTGGTTGAGGGCCATTAGGACGGCTCGCAGGTAGTCGCAGATGTGCTGCCAGGTAGTGGTTCCGGGTAACTGCTCCGCAGTTTGGTTGCATTGCTTGAGTTTGGCCGAGACCGCCTGAAGTCTTGCGATGGCTTGATGCGCGAAGGCATGCAGCGGGGTGATGCGGATCACCCGTTGATGGGCGTGTTCGGTGACGCGGGCGACGGCGGTCAGCAGTAGCGGTCGCGCGGTGATGGCTTCGAGATGTTTGCGCGGTTCCACCATGCGCAAATACAGGTTCCACCAGTTGTAGATCAGCGCGACGGCCTGGGCCGCGAGCTGACACCGAGCCAGGTCGTGCGTGGTGTAACCGCCCCAGCCCCACTGATTCTTGAGTTCGTCGAAGCCGTTCTCGCAATCCGCTCGATCACGATAGAGTTGCGCCATCATCGGCAGGTCGAATGGGTCATCCGATAGCGTGGTCACCAGCACGGCGTGCTCGTAGGTTTTCATCGTGCTGCTGGCTTCGATGAAACCCAGCACCTGCTGGGCTTGATCTTCGATCGCCACTTCGCCGCGGATCGGACGACGCAGCACCACGATGCGCCGTGCGCGGTCCCAGCCCACGAGTTGGATCGTGCTTTGGCGCCCCTGCCAGCCCTGTCCGGCATCACACCAGTCGTCGTGCGCCCACAGATTGCGCACCACCTTCTGCACGCCCTTGGTCATGCGCAATTTGAAGCAATACGACTGATTGCAGGCTTCCAGTGCCCGCAGAATCTCGTCGCTGCCGTAGCTCTTGTCACCGCGCACCAGATAGGGCCGACGCTCCGGACCCAGTTCCTTGAGCAGCGCCAGAATGCCGGCCAGTCCGTGCTTGGCATGCGTGCAGTTTCCGGGCTGCGTTTCCACCCGCAGTGCCAACCGTAGCGGACTCGCCCAGTAGGTGTGATTGACGTGCGAGGGTCGCCCCGGCTTGTGCGGATTGAAGCCCAGTACCGCGCCCTCCTGATGGCCGTACAGCGGCTTGACCGTGGCGTCCACATCGAGAATCCAGTCGTCTTTCGACAGCAGTGACCACGCACTCTGGCGCAGGTGCTCCTGCATCCAGTGCTCCGATGCCTCTGCGCGATCACTGATGTGGCGTAGCGCCCGCCGCAGCGCATCCTCCGAGACGATCCGGTCCATCCCCAGCAAACCCGGGTTGACGCCGTCGTTGCGCAACGCCGTAACGTGCGCATACCGGTTGTGCCCCGCCAGAATCGACAGCAGCCACGTTCCCAGCACGTCCGCCTTGCCCGGCGCATTCGGGCTGGTGTACGCCAGCGGGCAGTCATCCCGCCAGCGCTGCCACAGCCCCGACAGGTGCAGAAACTCGATGAAGTACGGCATCTGCCCAAACGGCGTCGCCGCCGCGCGCTGGTCCCACGCCACCCGGACCTTGCCTGCGGGCAACTCAAGTCCCGCCATTTCCGATACCGACCGCTGCGCCATTTCCGCCTTGCGTCGAGCTTCACCCGTCCGGGGATCCTCCCTCTCCGCGATTCCCCGCCCTAAACAAGCCTCGCCCAACGCAATTCAGTCGGCAACTGCTGGATTTAGGGTAAACCGTAGGTCGGCAATCCTTTGCCGACGTGAAACTTCGATAGCGCATCGGGCATACACGTCGGCAACGGGATTGCCGACCTACAGTTTGCTGAAGGCCGGCCGATAAGCCACGTAGGGCAGGGTGCCCATCACATCCTTTCCCAGTGGCGGTCTCCCTGCCGCCCACCATTGAAGCGCGGAGCCGAAAGGCTCACGCGCTTTTTTTATTGGCGCGGCTTTTGTAAGGCGGGTCGTGACCCGCCGCTTTTGTTCGGCCGGAAAGACGGCGGGTCACGACCCGCCCTACGGAATAGCACGCACCGGCACGCCGACATTGCACAGCTCGACGTGCCCGGTCGGGTCGAGGAACCAGGGGTCGCGACGGTTGCGGCGCACGTCGACATAGGCGTTCCAGCTGGCGGTGTCGGTGCGCAGCACCTGTAGATGCGGGCGCTCGGCGGCCGGTATGTCGGATGCCACGCTCAGGCTTCGGATCGTCACGTACTGCTCGGGCTTTTCGTAGAAGCCGAGCGCGCCGGTGCCACGCGGCAGCACGCTCAGGTTCTCCATGCCCTGCAGCACGCGCCCGGCGACGGTGATGTTGCGGTCCAGGTGTCGCGGTGAGTGGCCGATGACCACGTACAGCTCCGGCCCGCCGCCGCTGTCCGGCCCCATGCCGCGGCCGACGCCGAGCGCGCCGTAGCAATGCGCCAGCCAGGCCTGACCGGATTTCGGATCGCGGGCGGCGGCGAAGCCGTCGCTGTATCCGACCTCGGGCGCGTAGACGTCGCCATCGGGCAGCGGCGTGAAATTCAGGCCGCTCATCGAGCGGAAGAACTCGCCCGGTATCGTGCGCTGCGCGTTTTTGATTTCGCGTTTCTCGTCGGGATCGCCCCACTGCACGACGTAGTTCTCCTGCACGCGCAGAATCGCCAGGCCATCGTAGTAATGCTCGTGCGCCAGCGCGCGGATGTTGTCGGCGTGATGCGGGGCGAAGGTCGGCGCCAGTTCCATCACCACACGTCCCGAGGCGAGTTCCAGCACCAGCAGATTCTCCGGTGCCGGTTCACGCCAGTCGCTCGCCCGGGTTTGCGCGAGAACCTCGCTCGGGGTGCTGGGCGCCGGTGTTGCAGGCGTTGCAGCGCTTGCCGATTTCGGCGCCGGCTGCATGCAGGCGCTCAGCATAAAAGCAGCTAACGCCGAAAATTGGATCAGGCGCATCGGAAAATTCCCGTCGATATGTCAGTGGCCCGGCGCTAGAGTGACATGGTTAATACATTGTTTTATTCAGACGACCAACGGATAGCCGACATGACCAGCTCGCCCATACGCGCCACTCTCATTCCGGGAGATGGTATTGGCCCCGAGATCATGGAGGCCACGCTGCAGGCGCTGCAAGCTTTGGACGCGCCGTTCGAGTGGGATGTGCAGACCGCGGGTCTGGCGGCGATGCAGAGCACCGGCGATGCGCTGCCGCCGGCGACCATGGATTCGATCCGCAGCACGCGCCTGGCGCTGAAAGGCCCGCTGGAGACGCCGTCCGCCGGCGGCTATCGCAGCAGCAACGTGCGCCTGCGCGAGGCATTCAAGCTCTACGCCAACGTGCGCCCGACCAAGACCATCATCCCCGGCGGCCGCTACGAGAACATCGATCTGATGGTGTTCCGCGAGAATGTCGAAGGCCTGTACATGGGCTACGAGCATTTCATCGCGATCGACGACGATCCCGAGGCGGTGGCGATCGCCACCGGCGTCAACACACGCGCCGGTTCGCGCCGCCTGCTCGAATACGCGTTCGAGAACGCGATCGCGCTGGGCCGCAAGAAAGTCACGGTCGTGCACAAGGCCAACATCATGAAGGCGCTGACCGGCATCTTCCTCGATGAGGCGCGCAAGCTCTACAAGGCCAAGTACGCCGGCAAAATCCTGATGGACGAGGCGATCGTCGACGCCTGCACGATGAAGCTGGTGATCAATCCCTGGCAGTTCGACACGCTGGTCACCACCAATCTTTTCGGTGACATCATCTCGGATCTGTGCGCCGGCCTGGTTGGCGGCCTGGGCATGGCGCCGGGCGGCAACATCGGCGCCGATGCGGCGATCTTCGAGGCGGTGCATGGCTCGGCGCCGGACATCGCCGGCAAGGGCATCGCCAACCCGATCGCGCTGATGCTCGGCGCGGCGATGATGCTGGACCACGTCAACCTGCACGACAAGGCCACGCGCCTGCGCGTGGCGATCGACCAGACGGTGAATATCGACAAGGTGCGCACCGGTGACCTGGGTGGCAGTGCGAATACCAAGAGCTTTACCGAGGCTTTGATCGCACGGATCAACGGGCGCTGAGCGGGCTGCGGGGTCTCGATCGCGGACAAGGTCCGCTCCTACAGTCGCGTAACAAGATTCAATCCGCGACTGTAGGAGCGGACCTTGTCCGCGATTGCGCCATCAACTACGAAAACGCCGCCTAAGCCGCCAACTGCTCCGGCACCTCGTCGGTCCACACCCTGAAGCTCTCCAGTATCGTCGGGCCGTACGAGGTCGAGATCGCGACGTCCGCTGCGTCGCGGCCGCGCGCGATCAGTACCCGGCCGATGCGGCGCGCGTTATTGCGCGGATCGAAGAAGTGCCAGGCGCCGCCGACGTAGGCTTCCAGGCAGCCGGCAAAATCCATGGGCGCATCGACTTTCGGCACGCCGATATCGCCGAGATAAGTCGTGCAATAACGTGCCGGAATGTTCAGCGCGCGCAGCATCGCGATCGCCAGATGCGCGTAGTCGCGGCATACACCCTGACGCTCGTTGTAAGCCTCGAACGCGGTCTTGGTCGGCCGCGCGTACTGGTAGCCGAAGGTCAGATGGTTATGCACCCAGTTGCAGACCGCCTCCACGCGCCCCCAGCCGGGCTGCACGCCACCAAACAGCTGCCATGCGGTCAGCGACAGCAGGTCGCTCTCGCAGTAGCGGCTCGGCAGCAGGAAGACCAGTGTGTCTTCGGGCAACTCGTCGACCGGCGTTTCGCGCGCGGAGAGGAAGCTCGGTTCGGGGAGGCCGCAGTCGCGCAGCGTCGCGTTCGCAAAAAGGCGGAAGCGGCCGGGGGGCGCGACCAGGCGCGTGCAGCCATTGCCGAAGCCGTCGCGATATACGCGAAAGGGTACGGCCGGTTCCATCTGCAAATTGTCGGGTTCAACCAGATCCATGCTGCGACAGAAGTGCACATGGAGCGTCAAAATCATCGGCGTCGGCTGTGGGCACTGAAACACCATTTCATAGCCCAGGCGGATCAACATGATTTGCATCCTTTCGTTGTGTCGCGATCTGACCTGCAGAGGTCGGCGTCCCACGGAAAGACGCCCGTGACGCTGCGAATGATGACCCGAAGAGCTTGCTTGAGACTGAAGTAGCTGGCGCCAGCTACTTCAGTGTTTGCTGGTGTTTTCACTATCGATCCGCGTCGGCGGTGAGCTGCGCATAGGCAGCTGGCAGTGCCTGCGCCAGCCTTTCGGCCCATAGCGCCTGGCCGGCGGGCTCGCTGATCAGATCCTGGCGGATTTCAAGTTCGACATACGGCAGACCGCGCGCTTCACCATAGTGGTTGAGCGCGTAGTCGGTGCCGTCGGTGCCCGAGTAGGGCTCGTTGTCGCCCAGCATGAGATCCGGCTGCGCTGCCTGGTATGAGTGCTGCAACTGGTGCAGCAGCGAACGTGCCAGCCTCGCGTCGCGGTTGTACAGGGCGCCGATATGCCAGGGCCGCGCGGCGCCCGCCCAGGCTGGCGTGAAGCTGTGCAGCAGAACCAGGCAGCCTGGCCGTCCGCGTTGCCGGCGCGCGTCCAGCTCGGCCGCAATGCGCGCGTGATACGGCGCGAAAATCTCGCGCCGGCGCGCCTCGGCGTCGGCGGCCGCCAGGCTCAGATTGCCTTGAATGACGGTGCCGTCGCTGCGCTCGGCAATCGAATCTGCGCTGCCCGGCTCGCGGTTGCAGTCGATCACCAGCCGCGAATAGCGCTGCCCGATACATACCGCATCGAGTTTTTGCGCGAGCAGACGGCCGAGGCCCTCGACGCCGATGTCGCAGGCGATGTGGCGCTGCAGGTCGGCCGCCGCGACACCCAGATCGCCCAGCGCGGCCGGAATCTGCAGGCCGGCGTGATCGCAGGTCAGCAGGATCGGCGAGCGGCCTGCGGCGTTCTCGATCCATACGGGTTCGGGGTCGCTGTGGCCCAGCAGACTGGCCGTGCCTGGATCGTGTCGCCCGTTCATGTTGAGTCCAGTCGCCGCCTTCACCATTGTCGGGCTGACTCTAGCAGCCTGTCGGACTGGGGTGATCGAGAGCGAAAAAGTGGCTGTGCGAGGACAGATTTCGCCGACTTTGAAGGCTCATAGCGCCGCTATGGGCCGAGAAGGCGACGAAATATGGACCGCACAGACGCTTTTGCAGCCGATCATCCCAGTCCGACAGGCTGCTGGGCTGGAGTCCGCAAGAGCGCATCTGCCTCGCAGCTTGTCAGGCGCTGCGGGTCAGTTTCGCATCACGCGGCAATGCCGATCGCCGCCATTGCTTTTGGAAGCTCGTCAATGAAAGTATTCCACTGTCAGCATTGCCAGAACACGGTGTTCTTCGAGAACGTCAACTGTACGCATTGCGGCCATGCGCTGGCGTTTCTACCGGACAGCTGCGAGCTCGCCGCGCTCGATCCCGACGAGAACGATCTGTGGCGCTCGCTGGCGCCGGCGTCCAAGGATCGGCGCTACCGGCTTTGCGCCAATTATCTGCAGCACCAGGTCTGCAACTGGACGGTGCCGGCCGACGGCCATGACACGCTCTGCGTGTCCTGCCGCCTGACCCAGGTGCTGCCGAACCTGGAGCTGCCGGGCAAGCTCCAGGCCTGGGCCAGGCTCGAGACCGCCAAGCGCCGCCTGATCTACAGCCTGATCGAGCTCAAGCTGCCGCTGCTGAGCCGCCAGCAGGACGCGGTCAGGGGCCTGGCTTTCGAGTTCCTCAGCGACGAGCTGGCGCCGGCCGGCCCGGTGCTGACCGGCCATGACGACGGCCTGATCACGATCAGCGTCGCCGAGGCCGACGATCTCGAGCGCGAGAAGCGCCGGCTGCAGCTGCACGAGCCATATCGCACCCTGCTCGGCCACTTCCGCCACGAAGTCGGCCACTATTACTGGGACCGGCTGATCAAGGACAATGCCGAACGCCTGGACGCGTTCCGCGCGCTGTTCGGCGACGAGAGCGACGATTACGCCGCGGCCTTGCAGCGCCACTACAAGGACGGCGCTCCGGCGGACTGGCAGACGAATTTCGTCAGCAGCTACGCCAGCTCGCATCCCTGGGAGGACTGGGCCGAAACCTGGGCGCACTACATGCACATGGTCGACTCGCTGGAGACCGCGGCTGCCTGCGGCCTGGCGCTGCAGCCGAGGCGCCGTGGCGAGCCCGCGCTGGAGGTGCCGCCGAACGCCGAGGCCGCGCGCACCCAGCCGTTCGAGCAGATGATCGACAACTGGCTGTCGCTGACCTATGCGCTGAACAACCTCAGCCGCAGCCTCGGCCAAGCCGACAGCTATCCGTTCATGCTGTCGCCGCGGAGTATCGAGAAACTGCGCTTCATCCACGAGATGCTGGTGCAGTACCAGACGGCGCTGCAGCAGCAGCCGACGGTGACGGCCAAGAGCCGCGGCAAGGTGCAGAAGAAGCGGCAGACGCTGGCGGCCTGAAGTTGCTTTGCAGTAGGTCGGCAATCCCTTGCCGACATATGCGCTCGGTGTGCAATCGCGGCCTCACGTCGGCAAGGGACTGCCGACCTGCGCTTCCTAACATGTTCAGCCGGGGTGCCCTCTGGCATAGTGCGCGCCCCCATTTTTTTGCCCCCGGGTGACGCGGATGAAGAAGACTTCTTTTCCCAAGCAGGACATCAAGGTGCTGCTGCTCGAAGGCGTCAGCCGCACCGCGCTCGAGACGTTCCGCGCGGCGGGCTACAGCAACATCGAGTTCCACGAGAAGTCGCTGCCCGAGGCCGAGCTGGCCGCGGCGGTGGCGAGCGCGCACATCGTCGGCATCCGCTCGCGCAGCCAGCTGACGCCGGAGATCTTCCAGAACTCGCGCCGGCTGATGGCGGTGGGCGCTTTCTGCATCGGCACCAACCAGATCGCGCTGAGCGCGGCGCAGGCGCGCGGCATCCCGGTGTTCAATGCGCCGTATTCGAACACCCGCAGTGTCGCCGAGTTGGTGATCGCCGAGGCGATCATGCTGATGCGCCGCATCCCGGAGAAGGACGCCGAGTGTCACAAGGGCGGCTGGTCCAAGTCGGCCGTCGGCAGCTTCGAGGTGCGCGGCAAAACGCTGGGCATTGTCGGTTACGGCCACATCGGCACCCAGGTCGGCGTGCTCGCCGAGAGCCTGGGCATGCGCGTGATCTTTCATGACATCGAAACCCAGTTGACGCTCGGCAATGCGGCGCCCGCCGGCTCGCTGGGCGAGCTGCTGGCCCGCAGCGACATCGTCACCTTGCACGTGCCGGAAACGCCGTCGACGCAGTGGATGATAGCCGCGCCGGAGCTGGCGGCGTGCAAACGCGGCGCGGTGCTGATCAATGCCTCGCGCGGCACCGTCGTGGTCATCGACGCACTCGCCGAGGCGATCAAGAGCGGCCAGATCGGCGGCGCCGCGGTGGACGTGTTCCCGGTCGAGCCCAAGGGCAATGCCGAAGCTTTCGTGTCGCCGCTGCAGAAGCTGCCGAACGTGATCCTGACCCCGCATGTCGGCGGCAGCACGCTCGAGGCGCAGGAGAACATCGGCCTGGAAGTCGCCGCCAAGCTGGTCCGCTACAGCGACAACGGCTCCACCTTGTCAGCGGTAAATTTCCCGGAAGTCTCGCTGCCTGAGCACCCGAACAGCCGCCGCCTACTGCATATCCATCGCAACATGCCGGGCATGCTGATGCAGATCAACAATCTGTTTTCGAACGAGGCGGTCAATATCGACGCGCAGTTCCTGCAGACGGCGGGCGATGTCGGCTACGTGGTCATCGACGTGTCGGCGAGCGAGGATCAGGCGGAGGCCTTGAAGGACAAGCTGTCGGCGATTCCCGGCACGCTGAAGACGCGGCTGTTGTACTGAGGCTGTTGGGGTTCGCTGCGCTCACCCCAACCTACAAGGCATCCGTAGGTTGGGGTGAGCGCAGCGAACCCCAACAGGTCCACGCCCGGCTATGCTCCCGTTTCACCACGGGAGCATCGCATGCAAGCCGATTGGTTCTTCGATTTCGTTTCGCCGTTCTCCTATCTGCAATGGCCGCAGATCCGTGCGCTGAAAGGCCGCGTCGACATCAGCCCGCGGCCCATCCTGTTCGGCGCTCTGCTCGACCATCTGGGCACGGTCGGCCCGGCTGAAATGCCGGCCAAGCGCCGCTTCACGTATCGCATGGCGCTGTGGCAGGCGCAGCAGGCCGGGCGAACGCTGCGGTTCCCGCCGACGCATCCTTTCAATCCGGTTCCGGCGCTACGCCTGTGTATCGCCGCCGGTACCACGCCCGAGGCGATCACGGCGATCTTCGACTGGATCTGGCTCGAAGGCCGGGTAGCCGACAGCGTCGAGGCGCTGTTGCCTCTGGCTGACAAGCTCGGTATCGCGGATGTGGCCGCGGCCTTGTCCGCGGCGCCGGTCAAGCAGTCTCTGCGCGACAACTACGATCTCGCAGTGGCTCGAAGGGTGTTCGGTGTGCCGAGTATCGTCGTCGGCGACGAGGTGTTCTGGGGCAACGACGCCACACCGCTGTTCATGGCCTGGCTTAAGGACCCCGGTGTGTTGCAGACCGAGGAGATGCAGCGCGTCGTCGCGCTGCCGATCACCGCGCAGCGTGCGGCCATCGGCACGCGCTAGGGCGATCGGCGGGATCGCCTTGCGCAAGATCATTCACGTGGACATGGACGCGTTCTACGCGTCCGTGGAACAGCGCGACGACCCGAGCCTGCGTGGCCGGCCGGTCGTGGTCGCCTGGCGCGGCTCACGCTCCGTGGTTTGTGCCGCTTCGTACGAAGCGCGTACTTACGGCGTGCGCTCGGCGATGCCCGCGGTGCGCGCCGAACGCCTGTGCCCGGACGCGGTGTTCGTGCCGCCGGACTTCATCCGCTATCGCGCGGCCTCGCGTGCGGTACGCGACATCATGCTGCGGCATACCGACCTGGTTGAGCCGCTGTCGCTGGACGAGGCCTACCTCGACGTGACTGAAAACAAGACCGGATTGGCGACCGCGACGCGTGTCGCCAAGGCGATCCGTGAGCAGATTCGCGAGGAGCTGTCTCTGACTGCCTCGGCCGGTGTCGCGCCGAACAAGTTTCTTGCAAAGATCGCCTCCGACTGGAAAAAACCCGACGGGCTTTTCGTGATCCGCCCCGAGGACGTCGAGGCTTTCATGCCAAGCCTGCCAGTGGCACGTCTGCCGGGTGTCGGCAAGGTGACGGGTGAGCGTCTGTCGGCGCTCGGCGTGGCCTTGTGCGGCGATCTGCAGAAGATCGCGGCCACCGAGCTCGAGCATCGCTTCGGCCGTTATGGCCTGCGTCTGCATCAGCTGGCTCACGGCATCGACAGCGGCCGCGTGCAGCCCGACCGGCCGACGCAATCGATCTCGGCCGAAGATACCTTCGAGCAGGATCTGCCTTTGTCGGATCTGGCGCCGCACATCGAGAAACTGGCTGAAAAAACCTGGGCCGCGGCGCGCAAGACGCCACGCATCGGCCGCACCGTAGTGCTCAAGCTGAAGACGTCCGACTTCAAAAGCCTGACGCGCAGTCATACACCGCCGGTACCGCCCGCGAGCTTGCAGGAGTTCATCGATATCGCGCTGCAACTGCGTGATCGGGTCGAGCTTGACTCAGCGACACGCTATCGGCTCGTCGGTGTGGGCTTCGGAAATTTCAGCGAGCCCGACCGAATCGATAATCAGGTCGCGTTGTTCTGAGCCTGTGGAGCGGATCATGGCCGGAGAAGACCTCATTGTCTTGATGGCTCACACAGAATAAAGTCTGACGTCACAACACGCCGCTATCAGGCGTACTTTCGGGGGAAAGGGGAAATGAAGCTTGTTCAGCGTGCCGGTTCGTTCCGGCTGGCGTTGCTTGTGCCTGTCGTCGTGATGCTGATTCAGGGCTGTGCTTCGGTCCCTGGGCAACCAACGACTCAACCGCGCGCGACGCTTGCCGAAACAGGCAGCAATGCGAGATTCGAAATCACGCAGGATCAGAAAGTTTCGGTATCCACGTTCTATTCGAGAGTCATCGCGCATGGCACGCGTTGGGAGTGTCGGGGCGCTATTCCCGCCGGAGATGTCTATCGGCCGATCAATACTGTTTTCACCGTCGAGTCATCGAACGTTCACGAGGCCTACCTGGTTTTGAAGGGCCAGGATCTGGTCGGCTATTACCTGCCGGTCGAGCAGACGTTCGCTGCGGTAGACAAGCCGATTCCGTTGGTCTTCACCGTGGTTTCATCACAGCAATAGGGGAATATGGGAATGAAGAATTTGTGCAAAGCGGCTTTGCTCGGACTGGTGCTCGGCCTGACGGCTTGTGCTAGTGGTCCGGCGTATAAGGACACCTCGATAGCGCCGCTGCGTTCGGATCAGGGCCGCATCTTTTTCTATCGTCCGTCCTCACTGGGCGCAGCCGTTCAGCCTGATCTGACTCTCAATGGAGAGGTCGTAGGCAGCGCAGTTCCCGATGGATTTTTCTATGTCGATAGAGCCCCGGGAAATTACGAGGTCGTGGCTGCGACCGAGGTTAAGAACAAGCTGACTTTTACATTGGAAAAAGGCCAGTTGCGTTATGTTCGGCTGGATATGGCAATGGGTCTTCTGGTGGGTCATGTGATACCGCGCCTGGCGGACGAAACGACAGGGGCAAAGGAAATCGTCGATACGAAGTTCGCCGATCCCAACAAGAAGTAGTCCGCGAATCGTTGTGGAACGGGCGGCTCAACAGAGCCGCCTTTTTTGTTGTCAGTCAGGTCAGGCCCGCGTATCCGGTTCACAGCTCATTCAGTGCACTTGCAGAGACTGTGCGACGTGACCCATGTCACCGGCGCAAGCCGACCACGAAGGAGACATCAAGATGAAAACCCATACCGCATTTGCCAGCTTGTTCGCTGCCGCACTGACCGCAGGCACGATGCTGCCGCTGTCGGCTTCCGCCCAGGAGACGATGGGCGCCAAGGTCGAGACCAAGCTCGACGCCGCCGGCCAGGCCACCAAGGACACCGCGATCACCACCAAGATCAAGACCAAGCTCGCCGCCGACAAGGGACTGAGCGCGATGGACATCCACGTCGAAACCACCGGCGGCATCGTCACGCTGAGCGGTACGGTCGATAACAAGGCGCAGGTCGAACTGGCCGAGTCGGTGGTCAAGAAGACTTCCGGCGTCAAGAGCGTGGAAAACAAGCTCGAAGCAAAATCCAGCAGCTAATGCTGCAGTTCACAGAGCTTCGCCGGCGCAAACCGGCGGAGCTTTTTTATGGGCGTCGCCGGCCTTGTTGCCTGCGGTTACAAACCCCTGATGGAATCAACTGGCACTATCGCGTATCAACGCATCTAACAACGTATCTAATGGGGGCTCATCGCAGGCGATATCCATGGCATCCAGCCCGATCAATACCACCAAACCGCCGGTCATCGGCATCGCGCTAGGCAGCGGCTCCGCGCGCGGCTGGGCTCATATCGGCGTGCTCGAAGGGCTGGAGGCCATCGGCGTGCAGCCGCAAGTGATTGCCGGCACCTCGATCGGCTCGCTGGTCGGCGCGGTGTACGTGTCGGGCCAGCTGAAGGAGTTCAGCGAGTGGGTGCAGAAGCTCAGCGCTCGCGATGTTTTCAGCCTGCTCGATTTCACGCTGTCGGGCGGCATGGTCAAGGGCCAGAAGCTGTTCGGGTTCTTCGAGGAAGTGCACAAGAATCCGCTGATCGAAACACTCGACCGGCGTTTCGTCAGCGTCGCCACCGACATGAAAACCGGCCGCGAAATCTGGATAACCAAGGGCCCGATCCTGCCGGCGGCGCGCGCGAGCTGCGCGATCCCTGGCATCTTCTCGCCGGTGAAGTTCGAGGATCGCTGGATGCTCGACGGCGGTCTGGTGAATCCGGTACCGGTGTCCGCGGCGCGCGCACTCGGCGCCGACATCGTCATCGCGGTCAACCTGAACGCGCAGCTGGTGGGTGCGCACGTATCGATGGCCAGCCAGGGCGAGCAGGTGGCGCCCGAATCGGTGCCGAAGATCGAGCGCAGCTTCTGGCAGCGCGCCGGCGAGTACTTCACCAGCAGCACCAGCGACAACCCGAGTTTCTTCGACGTGGTCGCCTCCAGTATCAACATCATGCAGGACCGGATCACGCGCAGCCGCATGGCCGGCGATCCGCCGGAAATCACCCTGGTGCCGATGCTGGAGGATTTCGCACTGATGGATTTCCATCGTGCCAAGGAGGCGATCCGCGAAGGGCGCCGGCTGGTCGAGGAGCATGCGTCCTCGATCCGCGCCTGGGCCGGCATCGCGGCGCCGAGCAAGGTCGCGGCGAATACGGGAGCGGCGCCGGAAGGCGTAGCAGCCCCGGATTTACCGCCAGGCGCGGTGCCGGCGCAATCAGCGAACCTGTAGGAGCGGGTCGTACCCGCGACTGAAACCTGGCAGAACACAGTCGCGGGTACGAACCGCTCCTACAGGTTGAGATAGCGGATGCCCGTCATTCTTTCCGACAGATCCCAAAGCTGCGCTGCAAGCTGCGGATCTTTCGCCTCGTCGCGCATCCCGACGCGCTTTGGCGAACCGCCAAGCTCCTTGAATCCACCGGGCCCGAAGTAGTCGTTGCCCCGCACCTCGGCAGCGGTCGCCGCATAGAGCGCGGGCAAGGCGCCGATACCCGGTTTCTGTGCGAACAGGCGCGTCGCCAGGCGCAGCCAGAATCCGCCGGTTTCAGGATTGGTGTTGCTGTAACCCGGATGCGCCGTCGCCGCTACGATCTTCGATCCGGCGCGCTGCAGGCGTCGATCGAGTTCGAGCGTGAACAGCAGGGCCGCGATCTTGCTCGCGCCGTAGGCGTCCATGTCCTTGTACGGCCGATGTTCGAAGTTCGGGTCGCTCAGGTCCAGCCCCGGCGTCAGCCGGTGCGCGAGGCTCGCGGTATTCACCACGCGCGCCGACGGCGCCGTCTGCAGGTGATCGAGCAGCAGGCCGGTCAGCACAAACGGCGCGAAGTGGTTGACGCCGAGATGCGTTTCAAAACCATCGAGGGTCTGGCCTTTCGGCACCAGGATCGCCGCGCCATTGTGTATCAGCAGATCGAGCCGCGGATGCTGCTCGCCGAAGCGCTCGGCGCACTGCCGCACCGAGGCCAGGCTGGCCAGGTCGAGCGGCAGAATCTCGAGTCGAGCCGCAGGATGACGGCTGCGGATCGCGCTGGCAGCGGCTTCGGCGCGGTTCGCGTCGCGGCAGGCCATCACCACGTGAGCGCCGGCACCGGCGAGCGCATCGGCGATGTGCCAGCCGAGCCCGCGGTTCGCGCCGGTGACCAGCGCGACACGTCCGAGCTGCGAAGGCATGTCTGCCAGTGTCCAAGCTGCGGCCATTTGAAGCTCCCCCGATAGTCGTGGCGCAGCTTGGCGGCTAATCGGCACCGGGTCTTAGCCCAAACGGGCGAGCTTTCGCAGCGCGGTTGCCGTTAGCGCGGCTTTTCGCGCTCGCGTGCGGCGACTTCCGCTGCCTCGTGGGGTTCGAAGGCATTGGGGTCGTGTGCGTGCTGGTCGGCCTTGCGCTTGAGCTTGCGCGCCTCGCTCTCGCCCACCGGATCGGTATCCGCCAGCTCCGCTTCGTCGAGCCCGCGGCCTGCGCCGATCGCGGCCGCGCCGGCTCGGCGGATGCGCCGCTGCGGAGGTTTCTCGCGCAGCTCCGCATTGTGGCCGTGCTCGCCAGCACGCGTCGGCGTCGCGTCGGCGGAAAAATCCAGATCGCGGCGCGGTTCTTCGCTTTGAGAGCCAGACCTGTGTGTAGTGCGCGCCGCCGTGCTGTTGTTGCCTGCGGTTCTTGGCATGTCGTTCTCCTGTTGATATCGCGGATGCTGACGGTGTTTTGGACTCGGTATTCAGCTCATCAGTTCGTAGGGTCCGCCTTTTTCGAGCGCGCGCCTATAGGCAGGGCGCGCATGGATGCGTTCCAGGAACGCGTCGATCCTGCTCTGCCCGGCGCTGCCGGCACGCGCTCTGGCAGCCTCGAGCGGAAAGCTCATCTGCACGTCGGCCGCGGTGAACTCTTCGCCGACGAACCAGCTGTGCCTGGCGAGTTCGGATTCGACATAGTCCAGATGCAGTTTCAGCTGCGGGCCGAGAAACGCCTTGTTGATGCCGCCGACAAAGCCCTTGGCCACCGGGCGAACCAGCAGCGGCGCCTTCTTGCCGGCGACGCCGACGATCAGCTTCATCACCAGCAGCGGCATCAGCGAGCCTTCGGCATAGTGCAGCCAGAAGCGGTAGCGCAGGAACTCGGGCGTGCCGCGCGGTGGCGCGAGCCGTCCATTGCCGTAGGTGTCGAGGATGTATTCTACGATCGCACCGGACTCGGCGATGGTGATCACGCCATTGGCGGTGTCGTCGGTCAGCAGCGGCGATTTGCCCAGCGGATGGATCGCCTTGAGCTCTTTGGGCGCGAGCATGGTCGCGGCGTCGCGCTGGTAGCGCTTGATCTCGTAGGGCAGGCCGAGTTCTTCCAGCAGCCACAGGATGCGTTGCGAACGCGAGTTGTTCAGATGGTGCACGGTCAGCATGGGTTCTCCCGATTCTGTTTGAGTTTTTTTGATGGTGCGGACGCTGGTGGACTGTAATCGATCCGGTCAGCCCGGTGCCGGCGGTGTGGACTTCTCGTGTTGCTGCTCGCGCTGCTCGACCGCGCTGCGAATCTGCTCCAGGTTCTCGCGCAGCAGATCGGCGACGAACAGGTCGGAACGGGGATCTTCGAGCAGGTCGCCGCTGACGCGCAGTGCGGCATTGACCACGCTCTCGACGATGTCGTCGTAGAACGGGATCTTCGACAGCTTTCCGGTCCTCGGGTCCTGGCGCATCTTGTCGAGAATCAGCGTGCGCAATTCGTCGCGATTGCGATCGAGCGCGCGCGACAGGTTGCGGGTGTAGGTGCCGCGATACAGCACGGTTTCGACTTCGTCGATCACCGCCAGCGTCACCGCGCCGCTGATCGATTTGACCAATGCGCGCTTGAGGCGCCAGCTCAGGCGATGAAAGAATTCGTCGCCGTAAACGCGGTCGGCCGTCATGCCGACTCTCGAGATCAGGATGAGGATGCGGACAAGCCGGAACGCGCGCAGCGCCGGCTGCTGGACCGGAATCATGCCGAGCACGTCGTACCAGTTGCGCGCGACGTAGCCGGCGCTCCAGCGATGCCGGTGCCAGCGATACAGGAACTCGGCGGCGAAAGCGGCGCAGATGCCGAGGTCCGCGGCTCTGATGGCCTGCTGTTGCGCAGCGCTGAGCGTGCTCAGACTGTCCCACAGCAGCAGCGAGATCGACGCGATGGCGAGCGCGAGCATCGCCCAGTCGAGCGCGCGGCATGTTTTTTGTGGCGGCGTCATTTCCGTATGATCCCCGATTCGACCGGGCAGAAGAACGCCGTACTAGGGCCTGTTGACATTGAATTGATCGCTGCACTGGCCCCAAAGCGGGCACAGTGCAAGGATCGACCGACGCGGTGTACTGGACGTACACAAGGAGGGAGAGACGCCGCAATGCGCCCGCTTTGGGGCCAGCCCTTCGGGTTGCCGCCAAAGAGACGGCCATGCCGCGTTGCTCGTC
>NZ_JAQGNT010000041.1 GCF_028291725.1 Hydrocarboniphaga sp.
TGGGGCCAGCCCTTCGGGTTGCCGCCAAAGAGACGGCCATGCCGCGTTGCTCGTCGTCACCATAGTCACCACTATGCCTCCTCCTCGCGCCTTGCCTGGCCGTCTCTTTGGCGGCAACGCAGCGATCGATTCAATGTCAACAGGCCCTAAAGAATGAACCGTCAAGCCGAAAACATCGCAGGCACTACCGACACCGGATTGCGGCGCGTCGTCGCGATCGTGGCGCTGCTGAATCTGGCTTATTTTGGCCTGGAATTCGTGGTGGCTCTGGCGATCGGATCGGTGTCGCTGTTCGCCGACAGCGCGGATTTCTTCGAGGACGCCGCAGTCAATTTCCTGATCTTCATGGCTCTGGCATGGACGGCCGCGCGGCGCGCGCGGGTGGGGATGGCGCTGGCAGGGATCCTGCTGCTGCCGGCTGTGGCCTTCGTCTGGGCGCTTTGGAGCAAGTTCAATGCGCCGCTGCCGCCGGCACCGATGCCGCTGACGATCACCGGACTGGGCGCTCTGGTGGTCAATCTGTGCTGCGCTTTCCTGCTGGCGCGCTACCGGCGCCACAGCGGCAGCCTGACCAAGGCGGCGTTCCTGTCGGCCCGCAACGACGCCTACGCCAATATCGCCATCATCGGCGCGGGACTGGTGACTGCGGTGCACGCATCGGTCTGGCCCGATGTCGTAGTCGGTCTGGGCATCGCCTCGATGAACGTCGATGCCGCCGCGGAGGTGTGGAGCGCGGCACGCAGCGAACGCCAGGCGCACAGCTGAATCCGCTAGGCTTGACCCGACCGGCCGCGTGCCTAGCTTCGCTACCCTGAATGACGATGAACCAGAAGAACGCCGCCGAGCAAGGCACGCCCCGATCCTTTATCCGCGACTTTCTGCAACAGGAGTCCTCGGCCGGCATCCTGCTGATGGGGGTCGCGGCGCTGGCTTTGCTGGTGGCGAACTCGCCTTTGGGTCCTGCCTATTTCGAGATTCAGCACGCCACGGTCGGTGGGCTCAGCGTATTGCACTGGATCAACGATGCGCTGATGGCGCTGTTCTTTCTGCTCGTGGGCCTGGAGATCAAGCGGGAATTGCTCGAAGGGCAGCTCTCCTCCTGGCCGCAGCGCGTATTGCCCGGCGTGGCGGCGCTTGGAGGCATGGCCGTTCCGGCGCTGATCTATGTCTGCTTCAGCCAGGGCAAGGCGGAAGCCCTGCGCGGCTGGGCGGTGCCGATGGCCACCGACATCGCGTTCGCGCTGGGCGTGCTGGCGCTGCTGGGGCCGCGGGTGCCGGCCTCGCTGAAGATATTCCTGACGGCGCTGGCGATCATCGATGACCTGGGCGCGGTGGTCGTCATCGCCCTGTTCTACACCAGCGAGCTGTCGCTGCCGTTCCTGGGGCTGGCCGCAGTCGCGATCCTGGTGCTGGTCGCCATGAACCTGCTCGGTATCAAGCGCCTTTCGCTGTATCTGGCGGTCGGCGCCGTGCTTTGGTTCTTCGTGCTGAAATCGGGCATCCACGCGACCCTGGCCGGCGTTGCGCTGGCGTTGACGATTCCGCTGCGCTCATCCGGCAGCAGCGCCGAGGCGAACTCGGCTCCGCTGCTGCGTCTGGAGCACGGCCTGCATTACTGGGTCGCGTTCCTGATCATCCCGATCTTCGGTTTTGCCAATGCCGGCGTGGCGTTCACCGGCATGAGTCCGCGCGATCTGCTGGAGCCGGTGCCGCTGGGAATCGCCGCCGGCCTGTTCGCCGGAAAGCAGATCGGTGTGTTCGGCTTCTGCTGGCTCGCGATACGCAGCGGGCTGGCACAGCTGCCGGCCGATTCGAGCTGGTTGCAGCTTTACGGCATCGCCCTGCTATGCGGCATCGGCTTTACGATGAGCCTGTTCATCGGCGCGCTCGGCTTCGCCGGCTTGCCGCATCTGGCGGATGAAACCAAGGTCGGCGTGCTCGCTGGGTCGGTGTTGTCGGCGCTGGCCGGTGCGGTGCTGCTCCGGTGGACGGTCCGTAGGTTGGGGTGAGCGCAGCGAACCCCAACATCAGCGCGGACGAATGTTGGGGTTCGCTGCGCTCACCCCAACCTACAAACAGTGCCCGTCAGTAACCCGCGGCCTGACCGTCCTTGCGTGACTCCGACGCCCCGTAATACACGCCGCTGACCGGGTCGCGCAGGATCGCCTGGTAGCCGCCGTATTCGCCGATGCCCCAGCCGACGGCATGGCCGCGGCCGCGCAGCTCGCGCACGCTTTCCAGCGGGAACCCGGACTCCAGGAACACTTCGCCGCCATCGGCCATGACTTCGCCGGTCGGCTCGCTGGAGCCGGTGTGGTAGATGCGCGGCGCGTCGCCGGCTTCCTGCAGGTTCATGCCGAAGTCGATCAGGTTGTTCAGGATCTGGACATGGCCCTGCGGCTGCATGTCGCCGCCCATCACGCCGAAGCTCAACCAAGGCTTGCCGTGACTGGTGACGAAGGCCGGGATGATGGTCTGGAACGGGCGCTTGCCCGGCGCGTAGGTGTTGGCTTCGCCCTCTTTAAGCGAGAACATCTCGCCGCGGTCCTGCAGGATGAAGCCCAGGCCCGGTGGCGCCATGCCCGAGCCCATGCCGCGGTAGTTGGACTGGATCAGCGACACCATCATGCCGCTGCTGTCGGCGGTGGTGAGATAGATCGTGTCGCCCTGGTACAGCGCCGGGTTGCCGGCGTCGTAGCGCTTGGCGGCCTTCGGGCCGACCAGCTTGCGGCGCTCGTTGGCGTAGTCCTTGGAGATCAGGCCGGCCAGCGGCAGCTGGGCGAACGCCGGATCGGCGTAGTACCTGGCGCGATCCTCGAACGCCAGTTTCTTGGTCTCGATAAACGCGTGCAGATGCTCGGCGCTGCCGAAGCCCATCGCCTTCAGGTCGTATCCTTCGAGCAGGTTGAGCATCTGCAGCGCGGTCAGGCCCTGGCTGTTCGGCGGCAGTTCCCAGACGTCGTAGCCGCGGTAGTTGGTTGATATCGGCGCTACCCATTCGCTTTTGTGCGCGGCGAGATCCTCATAGGACAGATAGCCGCCCTGGGCCTTGATGTACGCATCGATGGTCTTCGCGATGTCGCCTTTGTAGAACGCGTCGCGGCCGCCCTTGGCCACGATCTCCAGCGTGTTGGCGAGGTTCGGGTTCTTCCAGATCTCGCCCTTGCGCGGCGCGTGGCCGTCGTGCGTGAACTGCTCCAGGAAGCCCGGATACATCGCCATCAGCGGCACCGTGCGATCCCAGTAGTAGGCGATCAGCTCGGTCATCGGGAAGCCGTCGCGGGCGTAGCCGATCGCCGGCGCCAGCAGCTTCTTCATCGGCAGCTTGCCGAATTTGCGGTGCAGTTCGAACCAGCCGTCGACGCAGCCCGGCACGCTGACCGGCAGCGGACCGCGCGGCGGGATGTGCGTCAGGCCGCGCTTCTGCAATTCCGCCAGCGTCAGCGACTTCGGCGAGCGGCCGCTGGCATTGAGGCCGTACAGCTTCGAGGTCTTCGGGTCCCAGACGATCGCGAACAGGTCGCCGCCCATGCCACTGCCGGTCGGCTCCATCAGGCCGAGCGCGGCGTCGGCCGCAATCGCCGCGTCGACTGCGCTGCCGCCAGCCTTGAGCACGTCGAGCGCGATCTGCGTGACCAGCGGCTGGCTGGTCGCGGCCATGCCGTGGGTCGCGATGACTTCGGATCGCGTGGCGAAGGCGCGGCCGGTGACGCGGTCGGCGGCACCGGCGTTGCCGACGGCCAGCAGGGAGGCGGCGATCGCCAGCCCCCATCGCACCGCAGAAAGAGGCTCTGCCGGGCGAATCCTGGAACCACTGTTATTTTTTAGCATAAGAGTAAGGCTAAATATTCCTTCGCAGGTCGGTAGCGCTTCCTTAGATTCGCCGCACTTAAGGAACCTCTGATGAAGTCCCGCGCGCCCGCGAAGGCGCCGGATGGGGCGCAGTGCAAGGAACGAGTGACGAAGTGTATTGGACATACAGGAGGAACGAGTGACGCCGCAATGCACCCCATCCGGCGCCTTCCCTTCGGGTTGCCCCGGAAATGACGCCATGCGGCGTTGCTCGCCGCTTATTTGCAATGAGCAAACCGCGCGGCTCGCGCCTTGCCTGGCGTCATTTCCGGGGCAACGCGGGCGCGCGGGACTTCATCAGAGGTTCCCTAAGAGGCAAGAACGCATGGCTGCGGCATATGGACCGCTGGGCTCGCCTGGGCGAGGGCGCTTGGCCGCCTACCTGACACTCGCGGCAGCCTTGTCGCTGGGCCTGGCCGCGTGCAACGGCGGCAATGCGACGCAGCCGCTGCACGTGGAGATCAGCCACGTCGTCGGCGAGCAGCCGTTGCAGCTGGGCAGCGATTATGCACTGGCCGACGGCGATCACTTGAGCATCGACAAGCTGCGCTATTACCTGAGCAATTTCCGGCTGCGCCGACACGACGGCAGCTGGTCGGCCGGCGAGCGCAGTGAGCGGGATGCGCGTGCCTATTTTCTGGTCGACGAATCGCAGCCGGGCTCCAAGACCCTCAGCGTCGACGGTTTCGCGGCTGGCGACTACGAGGGCCTCGAATTCCTGATCGGCGTGGACGCCGCGCGCAACGCGGCCGGCGCCCAGACCGGAGCGCTCGATCCGGAACACGGCATGTTCTGGACCTGGAACACCGGCTACATCTTCTTCAAGCTCGAAGGCCATTCGCCGCAGTCGACCGCCACCGGGCACAGCCTGAGCTACCACATCGGCGGCAGCCGCGAGCCGGCCAACAACGCGCGCACGGTTTATCTGCCGCTGGGCACCAAGCCGCTGAAGCTGGCCGCCGAGTTGACGTCGACCGTGCACCTGCACGCGGACATCGCCGCGCTATTCCAGTCGCCATCCCAGTCGCCCGATGCACTGTCGATTGCCGAGCACGCCAACATCATGGATCCGGCCGGCGGCAAGCTCGTCGCCGACCGCTACGCCGAACTGTTCCGGGTCGATCACGTGCATCACGAGCCACGGCACTGACGGCGGTGCATGCGCCCCATCATTCGACCCATTCGACCGCGTGAGTGCTTCGTCGCCGTCACGGCCCTGCTCGCGCTGGCGGTCGGCCTGTGGGCGACGCCGCTCGCGGCCTGGTTCGATCAGCAGCGCACGCCGCGGCTGAGCACGCCGTCGGGCTGGCCATCGCCGGTCTACGACGCCGGCCAGAACCCGGTGACGAAGGCGGGCTTCGAGCTGGGCCGCCGCCTGTTCTACGACACGCGCCTGTCCAAGGACGGCACGATCGCCTGCGCCAGCTGCCATCAGCAGTTCGCCGGCTTCGCGCATTACGATCACCGCGTCAGTCACGGGCTCAACGGCGCCAACGGCACACGCAACGCGCCGGGTCTGGCCAACCTGGCCTGGCAGCGCGATTTCATGTGGGATGGGGGCATCGTGCATCTGGAATTGCAGCCGCTGGCGCCGCTGACCAATCCGGTCGAGATGGGCGAGACGCTGGCCCGCGTGCTGGCCAAGCTGCGCAGCGACGCCAGTTACAAAGCCGATTTCGAGCGCGCGTTCGGCCCGGTGGATGCTGGTGGGCAGGTGGTCGATTCGCAGCGTTTGCTATACGCGCTGAGCCAGTTCCTGGTGACGATGATTTCCGCCGACTCGCGCTACGACCGCCATGTCGCCGGCCGCGAGACATTCAGCACAGAAGAAGAGCGCGGCCTTGCCAGCTTTCGCGAGCATTGCGCGTCCTGCCACCAGGAGCCGCTGTTCACCGATCACGCCTATCGCAGCGACGGCGTCGTCAACGACGACATCGGCCGCGCGCTGATCACCGGCAAACCCGAGGACCGCGGCCTGTTCCGCGTGCCGAGCCTGCGCAATGTCGCGCTGACGGCCCCGTACATGCACGACGGGCGCTTCGATACCTTGGAGCAGGTGATCCAGCATTACCGCGGCGGCATTGCGCCGGCTGCGCTCAACGATCCGAAACTGCGGCAGGCCGCCTCGCTTAGCGATGCCGACGCCGCCGACCTGCTGGCCTTTCTCCAAACCCTGAGCGATGAGCGCTTCGTCCATGACCGACGTTTTGCCGAAGCAGCGGCGCATTAGTACCGATGTCGGGCTGAAGCCCGACCTGCCGATGGTGGATCGGGCCGGTCGGGCTTCAGCCCGATATGCCCTGTGCATGGCGATCCTGGCCATGTTGCTGGCGGCACCGGCTCGTGCTCACGAAGGGCATGACGACCACGCGCCGGCAGCCGCAATCACGCCGCAGACGCCGCGGCTCAGCTATCAGTCGGAGCGCATCGAGTCGGTTGCGCTGATCGACGCGCAGGGTCTGGTCGTGTGGGTTGATGACTTTGCCAGCAATCGCCCGCTTTCCGGTCTCGCCGTCAGCGCGCGCATTGGCAGTGGCGCCGTGCAGGCGCAGGAAGCTGAGGCCGGCACCTATCGCGTGCCGCTGGATCTGCTCGGCGAGCCGAATCAGCCCGACATCAGCCTGAGCCTGCGCGGCAAGGACTGGGAAGAGCATTACGACGGCCATCTGTCGCGTCCGCACGACGGTAGCGCGCGGACGATCGAGCCCTATTCGAAATTGACGCTGGCCATCGCGGTGCTGCTGGCGATCGTGTTGGCCGTGATCACATTCCTGGCCTGGCGCCGCCGACCGCGCGCATGATTTCTAAGCTTGTTGCATGGAGCCTGCGCGAGCGGCTGCTGGTGCTGGTCGCGGCCGCGGTGCTGTTGCTGCTGGGCGCGCTGCGCCTGCGCGATATCCCGGTGGACGTGCTGCCGGATCTGGCGCGGCCGACGGTGAGTGTGCAGGTCGAGGCGCCGCAGCTTGCGACCGAAGACGTCGAGTCCCTGGTCAGCTATCCGCTGGAGTCCGCGCTGGCCGGATTGCCGGGCCTGCAGCGGCTGCGCTCGACGTCGACCCCGGGCCTGTCGCTGATCCAGGTCGAGTTCGACTGGGGCAGTGACCTGTATCGGCAGCGCCAACTGGTCACCGAGCGCCTCGAAGCCGCGCGCGGCAGTCTGCCGCCCGGCCTGCAGCCGCGGCTGGGGCCGATCACTTCGCTGATGGGCGAAGTCATGTTGCTGGGGCTGCGCTCGCCGCAGGCGGCGGTCGCGCCCGCGGCCTTGCGTGAATGGGCGGATTGGGCGGCGCGGCCCGCGCTGCTCGCGGTACCCGGCGTGGCGCAGGTACTGGTGATCGGCGGCGAACTGCGCCAGTTTGAGGTGCGGCCCGATCTGCAACGCATGCGCCTGAGCGGGATCACGCTGGCGCAGATCGAAACCGCGGTGCGCGGCTACGGCAGCAACGGCGGCGCCGGCATTGTCGAGGAAGACGCCCGGGAGCGCGTGCTGCGCACCATCGGCCGGCCCTTCGATCTCGACGGCCTGCGCCAGGCCGCGGTCGCCTGGCGCGGCAATGCGCCGATCCGCCTGCAGCAGGTCGCAGAAGTCGCCGAGGGCCGGCGCATCAAGCGCGGCGATGCCGGTGTCGATGGCGAGGCGGCGGTGATTCTGACGGTGCAGAAGCAGCCCGGCGTCGACAGCTTGCAACTCGATGCGGCGATCGAGCGGCGCCTGCAGCAGCTGCGTGGCGGCATGCCCGGCGATGCGGTGATCGAGCCGGTGTTCCGGCAAGCGGATTTCATCGAGGCGGCAGTGGGCAATGTGCGCGATGCGCTGCTGCATGGAGCGCTGATCGCCGCGCTCGTGCTGCTGCTGTTTCTCGGTAGCGGCCGCGCCACGCTGGCAGCGGCGGTCGCGATTCCGCTGTCGCTGATATCGGCCGTCTTGTTGTTACACGGTTTCGGCTTCAGCATCGACACGATGACGCTCGGCGGTCTGGCGATTGCGGTCGGCGAACTGGTCGACGACGCGGTCGTCGGCGTCGACAACGTGGTGCGACGCCTGCGCGAAGCTGCTGAGCGTGATGCGTCCCTCCCTCGATACGTCCCACAACGCGGGACTACTCGGGATGTTCGGGTACAAGTTGCGGCTACTCGGGAGGGACGGGGTTCGGTGGACGCGGTGAAGGTGATCGTGCGCGCCGTCGCCGAAGTGCGATCCGGCATCCTGGTCGCGACCGTAGTGATCGTGCTGGCGATCGCGCCGGTGCTCGCGCTCGGCGGCGTCGCCGGGCGCTTGTTCGCGCCGCTGGCGTGCGCTTACGTCGCTGCGATTCTGGCAAGCCTGGGCGTCGCGCTGACGGTGACGCCGGCCCTGTGTCTGCTCGGGCTCGATGGCGGCCGATCACTTCCGGCCGAGCGTGCCTGGGTGCGGGGCATGAGGGCGCGCTACACGCTGGCGCTGGGCCGCGCGCTCGCCCGGCCAAGGCTGCTGCTGCTCGCGACGGCCGCCCTGGCCGCGATCGCGCTGCTGGCCGCGCTGCTGTTGCCGCGCACGTTCCTGCCGCCGTTTTCCGAGCGCACGCTGACCGTGAATCTGGTGCTGCGGCCCGGTATCGCGCTCGCGGAGTCGCAGCGCGTCGCGCTGCTGGCGGAGCAGCAGATGCTGGCGGTGCCGGGTGTGATCCGCGCCGCGCATCGCAGCGGCCGCGCCGAAGCCGACGAACATGCCGAGGGCGTGCACTACTCGGAGTTCGACGTCACGCTGGCCGCAAGCGCATCGCGCACGCAGGTCCAGGCCGCGATACGGCAGGCGCTGGCCGGCTTGCCCGGCAGTCTGTCCATTGGCGCGCCGATCGCGCATCGCCTCGATCACGTGTTGTCCGGCGTGCGCGCGCCGCTGGCGGTCAAGCTGATCGGTGACGATCTGGCCACGCTGCGCCGCCTCGCCGCCGAACTCGCCGGGCATTTGCAGCACGACCCGCGATTGACCGGTGTGCAGGTCGAGCAGCAGACGCCGGTCGCGCAATGGCAGACGCGAGTCGACCCGGTCCGCGCCGGCGCCTGGGGCCTGTCGCCGCCGCGTGTACAGGAGCAGATCGCCGTGCTCGCCGGCGGCCAGACGCTGGGGCAGATCGTCGAGGGCGAGCGCCGCTTCGATCTGGTGCTGCGCCTGCCCGAAGCGCAGCGCCTCAGCGCGGCGCTGCCGGACCTGTTGATCGAGTCGCCGGCCGGGCCGGTGCCGCTGTCGTCGATTGCCGAGTCGGCGCTGGTCGATGGCGAGAGCCAGATCCTCAGGGAGAATCTGCGCCGCCGCCTGGTCGTGTCCGCGTATCCCAGTGCTGCGCTCGCGCCGGCCGCGGACGCGGTGGCGGACGCGCTCGCCGGCCTGCATCTGCCCGCGGGCTACGAGGCGTCAGTGGAGGGCGAGGCCGCCGAGCAGCGGTCCACGCTGGCTCGGTTGCTGCTGCTGGGCCTGGTGTCGCTGCTGCTGATGAGCGCCGTCATCCACGCGCGCTACCGCGATCCGCGCCTGACCGCGATCGTGATGGCGATGGTTCCCTTGTCGGCGATCGGCGGCATCGCGGCGCTGGCCCTGACCCGCACGCCGCTGAGCGCAGCGAGCGCGGTCGGCTTCGTCACGCTGTTCGGCATCGCCACGCGCAACACGCTGCTGAAGCTGAGCCACTGCCTGAACCTCGCGCGCGAATCCCCGCAGTCCGAGCTGCGCGCGCTGGTGCTGCGCGCCTGCAGCGAACGCCTGCTGCCGGTGCTGATGACCGCGCTGGTCGCCGCGCTCGCGCTGGCGCCGCTGCTGTGGGCCGGCGACGCGCCGGGCAAGGAGATCCTGCACCCGGTCGCGCTGGTGATCTTCGGCGGGCTGTTGTGCGGTACCGCGCTGGACAGCTTCGTCACGCCGATTTTGATCTATCGATATGCCGGCGCAGCTGTAGCTGTAGGTCGGCAATCCTTTGCCGACGTGTGACGCCCGATGTGCAATCGAGTCCTCACGTCGGCAAAGGATTGCCGACCTACGGGCGCGGTTTCTCCGGCAAACATGACATCTGATTCGCCTTATAACCAGAACGCTGCGTCAGATCCCGAAAAAGTCTAATTCCGAGAGAGATAGATCACGGTACCCGCGTGTATCTTGCCGTCACCGCAGGGAGCGGAAAGCAACTGACGCCGGCTACCTCACGAAGAGGAGTGAGCTAAAGCGTTGCATCCCGGATGCCTTCGCTTGCTTATAAATCACAAAGGAGTGCCTGATGAATCTCTTTAGTTCGCGTCCACGGGGACGATCAAAGGCCTGGGGGGCTGCTGCGCTTTCAACCGCGTCGGCCTGCTTCACGGCTGCTTCACTGCTGGCTTCCACCACCGCTACCGCTGCACCGCCGGTTGCCGCGTCGGCCTTGCTCGGCAATGTTCTCAATACCACCAGCGGCATCGTGCAGAGCACGGTGTCGTCGGCCAAGAGCCTGCTCAGCACGCGCGACGACGCCTCCGCTGCAACCGGCGGCGTCGCGCCGCCGGCGATCAACAAGTACACCGGCGGCCAGATCGCCAACGGCGCCGTGCTGCTGCTGTGGACCGGCGACGGCTGCGCCTCGCCGCTATGCAATCCCAAGACCGCGCAGGATTTCCTGGCGGTGGTCGACGCCGAACCCAATTCCACGACCTACGGCAACGTGATCTGGACGGCCGAGCTGCCCAACGTGCTCGCGTCCAACGTCGCCGGCAATATCCTCGGCGCGCTGGGCTCGGATTCGCACAACGATCCGCATCACATGCTCAGCTACACCTCGTACATCTCCGATGGCAGCGACGGCCTCAGCGCCGGCCGCAAGTACACTTTCGCTGGCGGCGTGATCAGTAAAAATGTCTTCCGTTATGACATCACCAGCGTGCGCGGCATCAGACAAGCGGAGATCGCGGTCTGCGGCACGCAGGTGCGGCGCTCGTCGCTGACCGATGATTTCGTGGTCATGCCCTCGAACACCGGCGGCCACAAGATCATGTACACCTACATGAGCAACTACGTGTACGGACCGGGCGGCACCGTCACCGAAATCGATCCGAGCCGTACCGCTCCGACCGCGCTCGGCGGCTGCCTGCCGGCCGTACCGGCTCCGGTGGCGCTGCTCGAGAACGCCAAGCAGTTCGGCCTGATCGCCAACCTCGGCGCGCCGCCGGATGACACCGCGCTGCTGGGCCACGTGGGCATCACCGAATACCCGGGCTCGGTTCGCGCCAATCAGCCGCGCAATCCGACCGAGTACACCAGCTCGCCCGACACTCGCCAGACGCGAACCGCCAACCAGGGTCTGTTCTTCCTGGGCAACAAGGACGCTGGCCTGGAATCGGTGCCGCACGGCATGGGCCTGACCTATGACGGCAAGTACCTGGCGACGTCCGACTACGCGGTGGCGGCTTCGATCGGCGGCGCTGCGATCAACGGCGCGCTCGGCGAACTTTGCGGCAGCGCTGCCAACGGCGGCACCGGCACCGGCATCGGCCCGCTCGGCATTTGCGGTTCAAGCTTCGGCTCATCGGTTCGCGTCTGGGAAACCAGCGGCGAATACACGCATGGCAAGACCACCGATTCTCTGAAGCAAGCCGGCGTCTACGACGGCAACAAGTATCTGCGTTCGGTCAGCGCCGTGCCGGACGGCCCGCGCCAGGAGCCGATCCTGATCCACGAAGAGAACGAAGGCCTGATGGCCTTCGGCCTGCCGCACCAGTCGCATCACTGCGTCGATCAGAAAGGCTGGGTCAACAAGGGCGATCCGAGCTACGACAAGGCGGTTACACCAGCCGGCGTCGCAGCCAACGCGTCTGGCAAGAGCCCGAACAGCTGCTCCGAAGGCGATGCCGACTACGTACCGCACAAGGGTGCTTTCAGCGCCAGCATGTGCGGTGGCGTGTTGTTCTACAGCCCGGATATCAGCATCCGCGGCGACGAAGCCAACGTGTTCGGCGGCAAGGGTCCGTACTGGCGTGCGGTGTACGACGTCGGCCCCTGCTCGGGCGTGTCGTACTTCACGATTGCGGATGACGATCGCTTCCTGGTGTTGCCGGTTTCGGGCATTGAAAGCCCCAAGTCGATCGACGCCGCCGGCAGTATCGACTTTGACCGCGACTATCCTCGCGAGCACAGCCGTCGCGTGCTGACCGTCGACATCCGTCCGCTGCTGGCCAAGGGCACCGCGAGCACGGCTACAACCAGCATCGCCTGCGACTTCCCCGAGGCCGACGCCAGCCGCACGGCCAACACCACGCTCGGCACCGCGGCCAAGCGCGCCGACCTGTCGGGTGGTGTCAGCGCCGCGTTCAACGTGCTGCACCACAACAACGAGGCCGATGATTGCCCTCGCGTGCGCGGTGCGATCGGCCAGTTCGAAACCGGCCCGAACGGCGTTGGCCTGGCCACGACGGCTTCGTCCAACACCAGCCAGCCCGGCGTCGGCTACATCCGCCTGGCAGAGGCAGTGACCGAAGTCCGTGCGTTGACTCCGTTGGGCATCATCGTCACCGACGAGCACGCCGGCGGCGAGCCTTCCGGCACCGGCGGCGCTCCGGGCAGCGGCAACCTGAACTCGCTGCAGAACCTGTACACCCACGGTGGCCCTCACTTCACCAATATCGACCGTGTTGGCTATGAGGCCACGCCGGCCGGTGAAGGCGGGTACAAGGATCTGCGTCCGAGTGCCAGCGGCACGCCGCGCAACCAGGTCATCGGCCAGAGCCAGGTTTCGGGCACTGACCGTTTCGTGTTCATCCAGTACTTCGTCGAACTGAACCACGTGCCGCTGCCCGGCACCGGCTCGGACGGCGATCGTACGGTCTGCCTCGGCAAGCTCGATCGCACCACCGGTGCCACCGTGCTCGACACCTCGTTCACCGACGAGCTGCTCGGCACGCCCTGCCTGGACTTCGACTCCGCCGCTCGTGATGCCTGGCTGTGGCCGGGCGAGCGTGGCGTCAAGGGTGGCGCCAAGCCGCACTCCGCGATCTTCGAGCGCGACGGTGCCCCGCTGTTCGGCCCGGGCTACTTCCCGGCCGCGCCGCTCGATCCGGATGGTGCTCTGTAGTGGCTGCTACTCCTCCCCTCGCGCAGCGGGGGGAGGTTGGGAGGGGGGCGTGATGTCACAACATAAGGTTCGTTGTGACATCACGCCCCCACCCTGCCCCTCCCCCGCTCGCGGGGGAGGGACTTTGTTTTCGATTCTTTGATTCGATTTCTATTGAGAGGAGTTGCCCGTGTTACGAACTGCTAACCGTCTGGCCGGTGTCGCACTGCTCGCCGCTGTGGCGGGTGCCGCCATTGCCGACGATCAGGCTTTGCCTGCCGATTCCGGCCTTGCAGCCGATCTGCTCGTCAACGGCCAGCCCATCAGCGTCAACCACGTGCGGCTGATGTCGTCCGGCATCGACGAACAGAAAGGAGCGCGTCAGATCAATGGCGACGACGTGCGCAATGCCGCACGCGCCGAGCTGATTACCGAAGAAGTGCTGGCCCAGGCCGCACGCAAGAAGGGGCTCGACAAGCAGCCCGAAGTATCCGACCAGCTCGCTTATCAACAGCGGCTGATTCTGTCCCGCGCGTATCTCGAAGATTATTTCGCCGCCAACCCGGTGGACGACGCCAGCCTGCGCACCGCCTACGAGTGGAACCGCGCGAACGGCAAGATCACCGAGTATCACGTGCGCCAGGTGCTGACCTCGTCGCAGTCCGCTGCACTCGAGGCGATCGCTGCATTGAAGAAAGGCGAAGATTTCGCCGCCGTTGCAAAACGCTACACCCAGGACCCCGGTGGCCAGGAAAACGGAGGCGACCTCGGCTGGTTCCGCCCCGATATTTTCGTTGACCACCATTTCAGCGACGCCGTCGTTGCGCTGAAAAAAGGTGAATACAGCAAGACGCCGGTGCGCAGCCGTTTTGGCTGGCACGTGGTGAAGCTGGACGAGGCGCCGCGCCCGGTCGCCAAGCCGCTGCCGTATGACCAGCTCGACGACGGCTCGCACGAAGCGCTGCGCCAGCGCACCGCGCAGCTGAAGATCGAAGAGCTGACCGCGTCGCTGACCAGGGGCGCCAAGATCACCGGTCCCGGCGCAACCGCCAGCAATGGCGGCGGCGCGGCCAAGAGCAGCAAATAAGAGTGGATGAAAACAGCGGATGAAAACCATGTCCCAAGTCGACCTGCCGCAAAAGCCGCGTATCGCCACGCTGGCATCCATCCTTGCTGCGCTGGTGCTCGCAGGCTGCGCGGCGTCGCCGTCGGTTCCGAGCGCCGCCGTCGAAAAGCCGGCGACTGAAGCCGATGCGCTAAGCCAGCAGGACCGGCTGGCGTTCTTCATCAACGACGTGCGCCGCGGCGAATGCGACAAGATCGAGCCGGCGCTGAAATCCGGCCTGCCGATCAACGGCTTCGACAATCTCGACCAGACGCCGTTGATCGCGGCCGTCAGCCAGAACCAGGTCGCCTGCGTGAAGCAGCTGATCGCGCGCGGCGCCGACGTCAACCTCGCCGATCACGCGGGCTGGTCGCCGCTGATTCATGCCGCGTATTTCGGATCCGGCGAAGAGCTGCTGAGCCTGCTGGTGGATCACGGCGCCAACGTCAATGCGCAGAACAACCGCGGCCTGACCGCACTGTATCTGGCCAGCGCCGCCGGCCATGAGCCGCAAGTGCAGCTGCTGCTGGCGCATGGCGCAAACCCGGCGATCGCCTCGGCTTCGGGCTACACGCCGGTGCGTGTCGCGCAGCTGCGCGGCCTGTCGAAGATCGTCGAGCTGCTCGAAGCTAAGCCGGCGACGGCGACGCCCTAATGCACCGAGGTAGGTTGGCGGTGAGCGCAGCGAACCCCAACATTGCGCGCTCGATAGCCTGCGTGATGTTGGGGTTCGCTGCGCTCACCCCAACCTACGTGCGGGGCGCGTCATCGCTGCTGATCGACAAGCAGCAGCAGCATCAGCTCGCCATCACGACGCAGCAGCCGCAGCTCGAATCGAGCCTGCGGCTGAGCGGCCGCGTGCTCGCCGATCCGCGCCGTCTGTGGCGGGCGATGAGCGATCAGCCCGGGGTACTCGAAGCGCCGGACGGCGGGTTCCCGGTTGCCGGGGCGAGCGTCGCGGCCGGGCAGGTGCTGGCCTGGCTGCGGCCGGCCTACACCGATCCAGAGCGCCGCGATCTGCAGTCCGAGCGACGTGTCCAGCAACGTGATTTCGATCTGGCTACCGTGCAGATCCACCGTTTCGATATCGACACCGAAAAGCAGATCGATATCAGCCTGCCGACGCCGTCGATGCAGATCGTGGCCGACTATCACGGCTCGCAGGCGCGTGGCGAGGTGCTCGATCGTGCCTTGGGCGAGCGGCTCGCGTTGAAAGCGCCGTCGGCCGGAGTGGTGCTGGCCAGTTTCGCGCAGAGCCGGCAACTCGCCTCACCCGGCGATGCGCTCTTTGAAGGCGCCGCTGCCGGTGGACTGGTGATCGAGCTGATACACGACGATCGCCAGCCGCTGGATCTGGATTCAGCCCAATACCATCGTTCGAACCATCGTTCGAAATTGCAACTGATCGGCGACAGCTACGACGCCTCGCTGCGCGCCTGGCGCGCGGTCTATGCGGTCGATGCCGATGCCGATACCGATGTGGCCGCCGAGTTCACGCCGGGACAGGCCATCGACGTCGAAGTGCCGCTGAAGACGCCGCAGCTGCGCCTGCCGAAATCCAGCGCTTTTATCGACCAAAGCCGCGCCCAGGTCTGGGTGCATGAATCGGCCGAGCGCTTCGTGCCGCGTGCGGTCGATGTCGCCGCTGCCGATGAGCGCAGCCTGCTGGTGACCGGCGGGCTGGGCGCGAAGGACCGCGTGGTCGTCGATGCATCGACGCTGCTGCGCCTGCAATCTCCATGAAGCGGTTCGTGCTCGCCGCGTGCAGCGCGGTACTTGTCGGCAACGCCGTCGCCGTGTCGGCGCACAACGGCGAAGATCACGCCGCCGGATCGGCCTCGGCCGCGCCGGCCGAGGTCGTCACCGTCAGCAAAGCGATGCAGCGCGCGCTGGCGATCACGAGCACGCGCGTCGGCGATCAGCGCTTCCCGGCAGCACAGGCCGTGGTCGGTGAAGTCGTGCAACGTCCCGAGGCGAGCTGGCGCTTGCAGGCGCCTGAGCCTGGCCGCCTGGTCGCCGCCGGCGCAGGCTGGCCGGTCGCCGGGCAGCCGGTCGCCGCGAACCAGTTGCTGGCGGTGCTGGAGCCCTCGCTGAGCCAGCGCGAACGTGCGAGCCGCGAAGTGAATATTGCGAGCCTGCAGCAGCGTCTGAGCATCGCCCAGGTCAACGTCGATCGGCTGCGTCTGCAGCAGCGCGCGAACGGCATCGGCGCAGAGGGCAACACCTATGTCGAGCAGGCCTTTGCCGAATACGAGACGCTGCAGCGGCAGATCCAGCTTGGGCAACAGAGCCTGGCGGGCCGTGTCGAAATCCGCGCCGGCGAAGCCGGCCGCCTGCAGCGCGTAGCGGTCGCCGCCGGCGAAGTAGTGGCACGCGCGCAGCCGCTGTTCGAGATCGCCGGCGCACGTCCGCGGCTGGCGGCGCGCGTCTACGACCCGCGCTATACGCGCGGCAATGTCGTAGCCACGGCATCGGTCGACGTGCGCGACTACCCGCTGCATGTCGTCGGTTATTCGCCGGCATCGCCGGAGCCCGGCTGGACCTTGCTGCTCGATTTCGACGGTGGTGTACCGACACTCGCGCCTGGGGCCCTGGCCGAGCTTGCGTTGACACTGCCTTCGCCATCGCGTCCGGGCCTGCTGTGCCTGCCGCGGGCGAGCGTGCAGGGCAGCTCCGGCAGCGCCTGGGTCTGGGTGCATCAGGCGCCGGAACAGTTCGCACGCCGTGCGGTGCAGATCGTCGACACGCAGCGCGATGTGGTTTACGCGCAGGCGCAGCTGGCGGCCGATGAGCGCATCGCGGTGGCGGGCGCGGCGCTGCTCGACCAGTTTCAGTAGTAGCCCGGGCGAAACCCGGGATGGTTCCAGAAATCGAAAAGCCCCGGGTTTCACCCGGGCTACGGGTTCGTTCCATTTTTTGCCGGGGAGAGTTTCGCGATGAGTTCGAGTGACCGCCGCCGCCGTCGCGCCAGCGGTTTGTTGCTGCTGCCGCTGCTGATAACGCCTGCATGGGCGCAGACCACCGCCGATGCGCCGCCCGAAGCTGCACTGGAGAGTATCCCGGTGCCGGCTCAGCAGCAGCCCGAAGTCGCACCGCCGCGCAGTGCCGATACCGAGGCTCCTGTGCTGATGGACGAAGTCATCGTCACCGCGCGCAAACGCGAAGAACGCCTGCAGGACGTACCGGTGTCGGTCTCGGCGTTCTCGGCCGAGCAGCTCGACGCGCGCGGCATCGTCGACGTGCGCGATCTCGGCATCGCGGTGCCCGGCCTGCAGTTCACCGATCTGGCCGGCTACAACCTGATCTATATCCGTGGCATCGGCACCGACGCCTTCATCCCGTCGGCCGATCCCAGCGTCGCGACCTATCTCGACGGCGTGTACTTTCCGTCGGCGCACAGCATGGCGCAGTCCTTCGGCGCGCTGGAACGCATCGAAGTGCTGAAAGGCCCGCAGGGCACGCTGTTCGGCCGTAATTCCACTGGCGGCGCGGTGATGCTGTGGACCAAGGACCCGGGAGCGGTCGCGGAAACCTCGATCCAGGCCAGCTATGCGCCGCGCTTCGAAGACTCCAAGACCCGTGTGTATACCAATGTGCCGCTGGGCGAGAACTTCGCGTTCAGCGTGTCGGGTTTCTACAACCGTGCCGACAACTACTACCGGCTCGACAACGGCAGCGGCGATACTTTGCCGCCGGAGATCAACAAAGGCGGGCGCATCAAGATCGGCTTTTATCCGAGCGAGAATCTGCAGATCGTGCTCAGCGGCATGCTGATGCAGCAGAGCGGCACCAGCACCACCACGTCGGCCAATACCGATCCGAGCGGCCTGGGCCTGACGATACCGGCCGAGACCCGCGACTATGTCGTCACCGCGAACTCCAAGCCCTCGCTGATCACCGATACGCGTGCCTGGTACGGCAAGATCAACTGGCAGAATCCGGGTGTCGACGTGAAGCTGCTCGGCAGCTACTACTACACCAACGCGCACGATTACGTTTACGACTTCGACGGCTCGTCGCAGCCGATCGCGACCTATGGCGCCGACAGCGACTACCAGCGCATCGTCACCAGCGAACTGCAGTTCACCTCCAACGCCGAGAGCTGGGGATCGAGCTGGCTGAAGTGGGTCGGCGGTCTGTACTACCTGAAGAGCGAAGGCGGCTACAAACCCGGCTATCTGCGGCTGCTGGACAGCGTCAACCTGCCGCTGGCGGACGTGGTCAACGGCGTGCTCGATTCCCTGCCGCCCGCGGTCGGAGATCCGCTGCGCGACGCGCTTAGCGGCGTGATACTGCCCTCGTCGCTGACCTTCTATTTCAATGGCCTGGTCGATGCCGAATCGTATTCGGCGTACGCGCAGACCACGGCCAGCGCCACCGACTGGCTGGACCTGACCCTGGGCGGCCGCTACCAGCGCGAAACCCGCCAGCTCAAGGATTCGAACTTCAGCATCGGCAACCTGGGTGGCGGCGACACGACGCTGATTCCGTGGAGCGACCAGTCGTCCACTGTGAACAACTTCTCGCCGAAAGCCTCGATCGAGATCCGGCCGCTCAAGGACGTGCTGCTGTACACGTCGTACACCAAGGGGTTCAAGAGCGCGACCTACAACATCATCAACATCTACACGCCGCCCGACTACGTCAAGCCGGAAGAAGTCACGTCCTATGAGGCCGGCTTCAAGTCGGAGTGGTTCAATCGCTCGCTGCGTTTCAACGCGGCAGCGTTCCAGAACGACATCAAGAACCTGCAGACCGGCTTCGTGTCGTTCACCTCGGGCGGCGCGATCAATTTCGAGAACGCCGGCAAGGCCCGCATCCGCGGGGTCGAAGTCGACACGATCTGGCAGCCGCTGCGGGTATGGGACCCCGGCTTGGTCATCTCCGGCGGCGCCACCTGGCTGAAGGCGATCTACACCGACTACGACAGCGGCCACTATTTCACCGACGCCGGCTTTGCGGCGAAGAGCGACTGCAGCAATCCAGACGGCCCACGCTGCAACTCCTTCGACGGCAATCGTATCGTGCGCACGCCGAAGTTCTCGGCGACCGGCAGCATCAGCCAGAGCTTCGACGTGCCCGGCGGCAAGCTCGACATCGCCGGCGATTACTACTACAACTCCGGCTACTACTATCTGGCGCAGAACTCGGCCAATTCCTTCGAGCCGCACTACGATCTGATCGGCGCGCATATCAGCTATCTGTACGAGCCCTGGTCGTTCCGCGTGACGGTGTTCGGCGAGAACCTGGGCGATGAGCGCTACGACCTGGCGCAGTTCCATACAGACTTCGGTCGTGAAGACACGTTGGCGCCGCCGGTGACTTACGGTGTGCGTTTGAATTTGGATTTTTAGTGGGTGGTGGGGTTCGCTGCGCTCACCCCAACCTACGCGGCGACGAGAGAGGAAGCTATGACCTTGCAATCGGTGATTCATGCCCTGATCGGCGGCGTGCTGATCGGCTCCTCGGTCAGCCTGATGCTGCTCGGCCTGGGCCGCATCGCCGGTGTCAGCGGCCTGTTCGGCTCGCTGATCACCGGCCGTGCAACGCCGGTGGCACTGTGGTTCGTCGTCGGCCTGCTGGCCGCCCCCTGGGTGGCGAGCCTGCTCGGCGTATGGGCGCGGCCGGATTACCTGGCGAACCCGGTCTGGCCGAAGCTGCTGTTCGCCGGGCTGCTGGTCGGCATCGGCACCCATCTGGGCTCGGGCTGCACCAGCGGCCACGGCATCTGCGGCATGGCCAATCTGTCGCAGCGCAGCCTCACTGCGACGCTGACGTTCATGGGCGTCGCGGCGCTGGTTGTCGCGCTCGGTTTCGGCGGTGTCGCATGAACCTGATCATTCGCGGCATCGCACTGCTCGCCGGCCTGCTGTTCGGCGCCGGCATGCTGGTGTCGGGCATGGCCGATCCAAAAAAAGTGCTGAGCTTTCTCGACGTGACGCGCAACTGGGACCCGTCGCTGGCGTTCGTGATGGGTTCGGCACTGGCGATCGCGTTCCCGGTATTTGCGTGGGCTCGCCGCCGTCAGCGCACTCTCGTCACCGATCTGCCGATCGCGTTGCCGGCGGGCTCGCCGATCACGCCGCAACTGGTCGGTGGTGCCGCGCTGTTCGGTATCGGCTGGGGTTTGTCGGGCCTATGTCCGGGCCCAGTGCTGGTGGTCGCCAGTGGCGGCAGTCTCGGCGCGATCGTGTTCGTTGCTGCGATGGCGCTCGGCATGATGCTGTCGGCCTGGCTGGCGCCGCGTCTGTTCGCCGCCAAACCGATCGAACGCGGTTCGATTTCCGCTTGAACGGCACGCCGCTTGATCGGCACAGTCATTGCCCTTGAAATCCGCATGATCTTCCGTCAGCTCTTCGAACGTAATTCCAGCACGTACACCTATCTGCTCGCGTCGCGCGCTGGCGGCGAGGCGCTGATCATTGATCCGGTGCTGGAGAAAACTGCGGAACTGGTCGCACTGATCGACGAACTCGGCCTCAAGCTCGCCATCGCGGTGGATACGCATACGCACGCCGATCATGTGACCGGCCTGGGCGCGCTGCGCGAAGCCACCGGCTGCATCACCGCGATGGGTGAGCACAGCCGCGCCGACTGCGTCAGCACGCGCTTTCGCGACGGCGAGTGCCTGAACCTGGACGGCATCGAACTGCGCTCGATCTATACGCCAGGCCATACCGACGAATCCTTCAGCCTGCTGGTCGGGCGCTCCGACGCGAGCGGCGAAGGGCGGGTGTTCACCGGCGATGCGCTGCTGATCCGCGGCACCGGACGCACCGACTTCCAGAACGGCGATCCCTACCAGGCCTACGATTCGATCTTCAACAAGCTGCTGCGCCTGCCCGACGAGACGCTGATCTACCCGGCACACGACTACAAGGGCCGCACGGTATCGACGATCGCCGAGGAGCGCGCCCACAACCCGCGCCTGCAGGTGCGCGACGCCGACGAATATGCGCGCTTGATGAACGGGCTGAACCTGCCGCCGCCGCTGCTGATGGATGTCGCGGTGCCGGCCAACCTGCGCTGCGGACGCATCGCCGAGTTGTAGGTCGGCAATCCTTGCCGACCTGAGGCCTCGGTTGCGTATCGGGTGTGCCCGTCGGCAAGGGATTGCCGACCTACGGCTTATGCCAGGCTGCGCCGCGAGTTCTTCACGAAGCCGGCAACCGCCGCCGCCGCGCGCTGCGCCGAGGGCACTTCCGACAGATCGAAAGTGCGTGAGAAGTACGCCCGCTGCCGGTCGCGATACTCGCTGGCGTGCGTCGCAAAAGCCTGTGCCAGATGCGGGCCGAGCGCGTCGGCGCTCTCGAGCCGGTCCACGACCCTGCCCATCTGCCAGGCCTCGAAGCAGCTGTCCTGCCGCCAGTCGAAACCATGTGGATTCAGGAACAGGCAGGGACGCGGTTCGACCAGGAATTCGCAGACCTGGCTGCTGACGTCGCCCAGATACAGATCGGCCGCCAGCGTATAGCTCATGTCGGTGCAGGCCTGGCTGCCGAGGTCGATGCGCATATGGGCGCAGTCGCGATAGCGCTGCGGCAGCGCGCCGGTCCAGCGCACCGACAGCTTGTCGATGCTGATCTGCAGCCGCTTGTGGAACAGCATCACGTGCGGCGCAAAAATCAGGTTGTAGTCGCGCGAGCGGTAGAAGAATTCGAGTACGCGCAGGCCGTCTTCGTACCACGACGACAGATGCGGCGAGCAGTGCGGGTTGTACAGCACCGTCGGGCGCTCGTTGTCGAAAAAGCGCTTGCGCGTAGCGCCGCGCCGCAGCGCGCCGACCGCGTCGAACTTCGGATAGCCGACGACTTCGAACTGCCCGGGCCGCAGTGGGCCGGCGTCCTGCAGCCGCTGCTTGATCTTCTCGCCGGCGACCAGCACCAGGTCGAAGCGATGACTGCTGCGGTCGAAGCCGACCGCGCGATCGCCGGCGCCATGGCGGGTATGGATCAGCTTCAGATCGGGGCAGCCGAAGCGCGTGCGCAGCATCAGGCTGGTCTTCTCCGGCACCACCAGCGCATCGAACTGGCGAAAGGTCGCTGCATTGCATTTGAGCACGCCGATCTTGCGCACCGGCAGCCACGAGCCCACCACGGCATCGAGCCAGCGGAAGCCCGGCGACAGTTCCAGCCTGAGCATTTCGCAGCGGTGCTCGGGGTAGGCCCCGGCCAGTGCCTCGAGTGCGCGCGCCTGCTCGTCCGAGGAGGTCAGCAGACAGATGCGCCACCGCGGATGGAGCTGCGACAACTCGAAGGCGATCGGCGCGCTGTGCGCAATTTGGTGGATCTGTTCGTGATTGAACAGAAAGCCGATCTGCGGCGCTCCTGCATATCGGCGGCTGCCGGTTTCGGCAAACGGCAGGCCGGTCAGCAGCTGTAGACGGGCGGCCGCCGGTCCGGTCGTTACCAGCGAGGTCGGGTCGAGACCCATGGCGTATCCCAAGGCAGACAATGGGGACACGCTATGCGGCTCAGAAAAAGAGCCCGTTAAATCTACGTTAAATTTTCGTTACCACTGCGTCCCGGGATCTCGAACCGTCGTGAAATGCACGTCGAAGCGCGTACCGACGCCGGCGGTACTGCTGACCTCGAGCTGCCAGCCGAGGCGCTCGCAGATCCGTTTGACCAGGTACAGGCCGATACCATTGCCGCGGCTGGTGGCACCGCGGTAACGCCGCTCGAACACCTGCGGCAGCTCCTCCGGCGCGATGCCGAGGCCGGTGTCGCTGACCTCCAGATGACCGGCTTCCAGCCGTACCTCAATGCGTCCGCTGGGGGTGTACTGGGCGGCGTTGGCGATCAGGTTGTTAATCACCGACGTGGCCATGCCCAGCGGCACGCGCACGATCTGCGGCGGTCCTTGCGCGCTGAGCTGCAGGCTCACCGGCCTGCCGGCCAGCTGTTCGCGCTGCGCAGCGACCGCCTCCTCGACGATCTCCTCGACGGTGTAGTCGAAGACCTGCAGGCCGCCGTCCTCGCGCGCCAGGAACAGCAGCGATTCGATCAGCCCCTGCATCTGCCGCGTGGCGCGCTGCATGCGCGCGACGCGCCGCCGCGTCGCCTCGTCGAGATCGGCCTGCTCCATCAGCAGGTCGATCGCGCTGGCGATGGTTGCGAGCGGCGTGCGCAGCTCGTGGCTGACGTCCTCGGTGAAGGTCTGTTCGCGCGTCACGAAGTCGTCGAGCCGCTCGATGAAGCGATCGAAGGCGCTGGCTATGACCTCGGTTTCGCGTTCCTGAAACTGCGGCTGCAGCCGCTCGAGCCGATGCCTCGGATCGAAGCCCGAGACTTTCTGCGACAGCCGCAGGATCGGTTGCATCACCCAGCGCGACAGGCCGGCCGCGACCAGCGCGGTCAGGCCGCAGGCGAGCAGCGTGCCGAGCATTGCCAGCCAGGCCAGGCGCGCTTCGAGCCGGTACACCGGCTGCACGTTAAGCCGCACGTACACATGCGCCTTGCCGACGTCCTGGCGGCCGACCATGTATTCCTGGCCGTCGATGATCACGTCCTCGTGCAGACCGGGGCCCAGCGGCAGCAGTTCGGGCGGCGTGTCGCCGCTGGATTCTGGCGTCACCACATAGCCGTCGAAGCCGCCGGCGCTCGGTGGTAGCGCCTTGGCGTCATGCCGGTAGTCGGCCGCGAATTCCTGCAGCTCTTCGGCGAGATTGTTCGACAGCAGCTCGGTTTCCAGCAGCTCCATGAAACTGAAGACCGCGACGCAGAAGGCGCCGCCGAGCAGCACAACCAGCAACAGCATGCCGCCGATCAGACGTGCGCGCAGGCCGAAGGCGGATTTCCTAGATCGCATCGTCGACTGCGAGCCGGTAGCCGATGCCGTGCATCGTATGCAGCAGCTTGACCGGGTTGTTCTGGTCGACGGCCGCGCGCAGCGCGTGGATATGGGTGCGCAGCGCCGCGTCGCTGTCCGGCGGATCGTCGCCCCAGATCGCGTTGACCATGTCGGCGCGGCTGACCACGGCCGGCGAGGCGCGCATCAGTTTCTCCAGCATGCGCCGGCCGATCGGCGACAGCTCCAGCCGCCGCTCGCCGCGCCGCGCGATCAGCGTGCGCAGGTTCAGTTCCAGATCCGCGACCTGCAGCAGGCTCTGCGGAGCATGGGCGCGCCGCGCCATCGCGCGCAGCCGCGCCAGCAACTCCGGCAGCGAGAACGGCTTGGTCAGATAGTCGTCGGCGCCCATGTCGAAGCCGAGCAGCTTGTCGCGCTCGGTGTCGCGCGAAGTCAGCATCAGGATCGGCACGTAGCGGGATTCTTCGGCGCGCAGGCGCCGGCACAGCTCCAGGCCGTCGAGGCCGGGCAGGCTCAGGTCGAGCACGATCGCATCGTAGGAGTTGATCACGGCCAGATGCAGGCCGCTAATGCCGTCGCCGGCATAGTCGACGATCTCGCCGCGCCCTTCCAGGAACTCGCCGATGTTGGCGGCCAGATCGGCGTTGTCTTCGATGATCAGGATGCGCATGGATGTGACGTGTAGGTCGGCATGCCTTTGCCGACATGAGGCTGCGATCGCGCATCGGGCGTACATGTCGGCAAGGGCATGCCGACCTACGGGTTGGAGCCCAGCACGCGGCTCAGCTTTGCCAGCAGCTTGGAGAATCGCGGCGTCTCTTCGCCGGCGAACGCGCGTCCGCGCTCGTTCAGAGCGAAGCCGTTGCCGGCTGCGGCATCCAGGCTTGCGTGGCCGTGTTTGAGCAGCAGGTCCAGTCCGGTCAGCAGCGCGTTGTCGTCGAAGCTCGATGCATAGGCCCAGGCGCTCTGCAGCCGCTCATAGGGGACGAAGGCCGCGCCGGCGGCCTGGCCGGCGAGCGTCCGCGCAACCAGGCGGTGTGCCACCTCAGTGGTCGGTGCGGGCGCCACATCCGCCAGCGGAGGGGCCAGCTGCAGCAGCACTTCGGGCGTTACCGGGCCCAGCAGCCAGGCTTCGCCGTCAGGGGTCAGCTGCCAGTAGCGGTCCATGCCGATCAGGCGCGGCAGCAGCAGGCCGTCGCGAACCACGACGTCCAGGCCGGTGCGCAGATCGCCGGCACGGTTGCCCATCTCCTGCCAGTAACGCGACAGCGTCATGCCGATCAGCCGGCTGTCGGCTTTCAGCCGCAGCTCGCGATATACGCCGAGGATGTCGTTGCGTAATCGCAGCTCGCTCAGGTGCGAGCGCTGCGCCGCCGCGACGCCGGCCGGGTCCGGTGCGGCCGGCGGGGGCGATGTCGCCGGTGCTGCGGCAGCGGCGGCAGGCGGCGCGGCGGTGATGTCGATCAGGCGGCGGAAGCCTTCGACGGTGAAGCGCAGATGCACCGGCTCGCGGCCCGGTGTCAGCGCAACCCAGTCTTCGTCGAACAGCCTCTGCAGCGAGCTGCCGAGCTGTGCCGGTTCGCGCCCGGCCTCGGCCCAGCGCTTGTGCAGCAGCTGCGCCGGCAGGCCCAGGCTCAGCGTCACGCTGTGCGCGTCCAGCCAGCGCAGGATGTCGTCGCAGGCGGGGTCGCCGATGATCGTTGGCAAAGTCATGATGCCCGGGCTCCTCGCATTCGGAAGATCGTCGGCCCTGCGGCCGAGCACTCAGGAAGAACAGCTGACGCTGATGTGCCGCGCTTCCGGCGGCGGCTCGGCAGCGTAAGCCTGGTTTTCAGGCTGCTCGTCGAACGGCCGCTGCACGATGCGGAACAGGCGGTCGATCTCGTCGGCGTCGCCGGCTTCGGCGCGCTCGATCGCGGCCTGCAGCAGATGATTGCGCAGCAGGTATTTCGGATTGACCGCGTGCATGCGCGCGCGCCGCGCCGCCTCGTCTTCACCATCGAACTGCAGCCGCGCGCGGTAGTCGGCGAGCCAGGCGTCGAAACCTTCGCGATCGGTGATCAGGTCGCGCAGCAGCGGCGTGCTTGCCGCATCGATGCGCAGCTCGCCGAGCGCGCGAAAGCTGAGGCTGAAATCGTTTTTTCCGCGATCCAGCAGGTTCAGGAAGCGGTTGATCAGCTCGCGATCCGCTTCCTGCGCCGAGCGCAGGCCGAACTTGGCCCGCCATAGTTCCATCATCCGCGTCGTGTACGCGGCCGGATAGCGATTCAGAATCCCGTTGGCGATTTCCACCGCCTGGTCGGGGTCCTCGTGCAGCAGCGGCAGCGTCGCCTGTAGCAGGCGCGAGCAGTTCCAGTGGCCGATCGTCGGCTGCTGGTCGTAGGCGTAGCGCCCGCCCTCGTCGGTGTGGTTGCAGATGTGGTGAGAGTCGAAGGCGTCGAGAAAACCGTAAGGCCCGTAGTCCAGCGTCAGCCCGAGCACGCTCATGTTGTCGGTGTTCATCACGCCGTGGCAGAAGCCCACCGCCTGCCACTGCGCGATCGTCCGCGCCGTGCGCTCGACGACTTCGCTGAGCCAGGCGGCGTAGCGGTTCGGGAAGCCGGCGAGCTCGGGGTAGTGATCGTCGATGACCAGGTCGGCGAGCGGCTTGAGCATCTCGTGACGCTGCAGCAGGTAGAAGTATTCAAAGTGGCCGAAGCGCACATGGCTGGGCGCGACGCGGCAGATGACCGCCGCCCGCTCCAGGGTCTCGCGCCGCACCGGCAGGCTGCTGCCGATCAGCGATAGCGAGCGCGTGGTCGCAATGCCGAGCGCGTGCATCGCCTCGCCGCACAGGTATTCGCGGATGCTCGAGCGCAGTACCGCGCGGCCGTCGGCGAAGCGCGAGTAGGGTGTCGGGCCGGCGCCCTTGAGCTGCAGTTCGCGCAGCCCGCCGCGCGCGTCGCGGACCTGGCCGACCATGATCGCGCGGCCGTCGCCGAGCTGCGGCACGTAGGAGCCGAACTGGTGGCCGGCGTAGACCGTCGCCAGATAGCAGCCGGCCGTGATTTTGCGGTTGCCGGCCAGCGCCTCGGTCAGGCCGGCATCGCCGGCCGTAGCGCTGTCCAGGCCCAGTTCCGCGGCCAGTCCGGCGTTGAAATGCAGCAGCCGCACATCGCTCAGCGGCGCCGGATCGACGCGCGAGTAGTAGGCCGGGTCCAGGCGCTCGAAATGGTTTTCGAACGGCAGATCGTCGAGTCGTGCATGGAGCTTCATCGGCACACTTTAACGCGCCGCGGGGCGAGGGCGTCGACCTACGGGCCCAGGCGCTGGAACGGTAGGAGCGGGTCGTACCCGCGACTGTGCGGTTCAGGGCCGGAGTCGCGGGCACGACCCGCTCCTACCCTTAGTTCATTGCAGATTTCTGCCGCGTCGACCCAAGGCCCAGGTGCTGGAACTGTAGGAGCGGTCCTTGACCGCGATTGCGCCGGGAGGGCCTCAATCGCGGTCAAGGACCGCTCCTACAGTGGCTGCATTGCAGATTCCTGCCGCGTCATGAGCACAGTGCAATCACGGCGCGCCCGGAGGCCGCGTATCCGAGCCGACGATCAGCCGCGCGCCGCGGCCATAGCTGAGGTAGTTCCAGAACCACTGGATCGCGACCAGGGTGCGGTTGCGCATGCCGATCAGGAAGTAGATGTGCGCGAAGCTCCACAGCCACCAGGCCAGGCGGCCGCTGAGCTTGAGCCGGCCGTAATGAATCACCGCGCTGTTGCGGCCTATCGTCGCCAGGTTGCCGAAATTGCGGTAGCGGAAGGCAGCCGGCCGCGGTTTGCCCTCGGTCTCGGCGCGGATGCAGGCGGCGACATGCTGGCCGGCCTGCTTGGCCGCCGGTGCGACGCCGGGCACCGGCGCGCCGTCCGCCGCTTTGACCGAGGCGGTATCGCCGATCACGAAAATCTCGGCGTGCCCCGGCACCGACAGATCTGCGCCGACGAGCGCGCGCCCGGCGCGATCCGCCGCGCAGCCGACCCAGCGCGCGGCCGGAGAGGCGGCGACGCCGGCCGCCCAGACGATGGTGTGCGCGTCGATGCGATCCTTCTGCAGCGTGACGCCCTGGGCGTCGCAGCCGATCACCTGGGCGTTGAGGCGCACGTCGACGCTCATGCGCTGCAGATCGCGGCGCGCGACTTCGGACAACGATTCCGGAAACGCGCCGAGCAGCCGCGACGCGCCTTCGACCAGGATGATCCGCGTGTCGCGCGGGTCGATGCTGCGGAAGTCCGCGGCCAGCGCATGCTGCGCCAGCTCGGCGATCGCGCCGGCCATCTCGACGCCGGTGGGCCCGCCGCCGACGATCACGAACGTGGTCAGCGCGCGGCGCAGCGCGGCATCGTCGGTGTTCTCCGCGCGCTCAAAGGCCAGCAGCAGGCGGCGGCGGATCAGCGTGGCATCGTCGATGCGCTTCAGGCCCGGCGCGATCGGCGCCCACTCGTCATGGCCGAAGTAGGTATGCGTGGCGCCGGTGGCCAGCACCAGGTAGTCGTAAGGCAGGCGCCGGCCGTCATTGATGATGACTTCGCGCGCGGCGGTATCGACCGCGCCGACGGCGCCCAGCAGCACGCGCGCATTGGCCTGGTTGCGCAGCACGCTGCGCACCGGCCATGCGATGTCGGACGGATTCAGGCCCGCGGTCGCGACCTGATAGAGCAGGGGCTGGAACAGGTGGAAGTTGCGGCGATCGACGACGGTGATATCGACGTCCGCCTTGGCCAGTGACTGCGCCGTGGTCAGGCCGCCGAAACCGGCGCCGACGATGACGACTTGCTTGCGATCAGGGGCGTGCATGCGCGGAGTTTATGCGATTGCCATTCGCCCGCCCGCCGGTAACTCAATCGGGGAGTAGGGTGGGCAAACATTTTTTCGTTTGCCCACGCGGATGACGCGCTAACTCCCCGCGTGGGCACGCTTCGCTTTGCCCACCCTACGGTTCTACGGCGGGATCGTCAGCGAGTAGCGAGTAGGTTGGGGTGAGCGCAGCGAACCCCAACATTCGTCCCGCGCCAACGGCAGTGATCGTTGGGGTTCGCTGCGCTCACCCCAACCTACTCAGCGTGTGCCTTCACAGCCTGATCGTCAGGTCCAGCGTATAGAAGCGCCCGTAGTCCGCCATCCAGCGGACGCTGTTGCCCGGCGCCAGCGGCTGGCTCAGGGCCTGGTTGTAGATCGCCACGTCGCTGAGGTTGTGACCGGCGAAGGTCAGCGTCCAGCCCTCCGCCGGCGTCGCCGCGGTGACACGTGCGTTGTAGACCAGGGTCGCTTTTTGCAGCTTGGCGGGATCGTCGTCGACATCCAGATAACGCTGGCTGCGATACAGCAGGTCGCCGCCGACGGTCACGTGGATCGGGCCGGGCAGCGGCAGCAGGTAGGCGGGCACGAAGCTCGCGGTCCACTTCGGCGCCAGCTCCAGCGGCCGGCCGCCGAGATCCTGGGAGTCCTCGCCGGAGCTGGAGATCGCCGGCGCGTTTTCATACTTCACGTAATGCGCATCCGCATAGCCGAACGAGCTGCTGAGCAGCATGCCCTGCAGCGGCATCCAGGTGAAATCGCCCTCGAATCCGCTGGATCGCGCCGATGCCGCGTTGAGAATGACGAAGCTGCCATCCTGGAACGTCGATACCTGCAGGTCCTCGAACGTGGTCGTGAACGCGGCGATGTTGAACTGCACCGGCATGCCGAAGAAGCGCGCGCGCGTCTTGGCGCCGATCTCATAGCTGGTCGCCAGCTCCGGCTGGTACTCGAGGTTTTCGGCCGACAGCGGCCGGCCGTTGAAGCCGCCGCTCTTGTAGCCCTGAGCCCAGGTGAAATACGCGGTCAGGGCCTTGTTCGGCTCGTACTTCAGGCCGGCTTTCGGCGACAGGTCCCAGTCGCCCTGCGATGCGCGGGTGTCGTGATCCTTCTGCGCGCCGTTGGTGATCAGCGGAATCAGCGGACTGTTGGTGTGGCTGTAGGCATCGGCGGTCTTGCGCTCGTAGCCGAAGCGCAGGCCGCCGATGATCGAAAGATCCTCGAGCACGCGATGTTCGAACTGCCCGAAGTACGCATAGCTCTGGGTGTGCTGGTCCAGGCCCACCGCCGCCGAAACCTGCTGGCCGATCACCGGAGCGGTCAGCGGCGACAGCACGTCGAGAATCTGGCCCAGCGGCGGCGCCAGCGCGCCGAACAGGCGGCCGGCCGAGCCGGAACTGCTGCGGCCCGCCAGCTGCGCATCGGCCTGCGCCGCGACCTCGTAGGCGGCGGCCGCACCAAGGTCTTCGACCAGGAACAGGTCCGAGGTCGTGTAGTGCGAATCGAACAGGAAGAAGCCGGTGACGAAGCTGACGCCGTAACCCCAGCCGAACAGATCCGGCGTCTCGCCGGCCAGGCGCAGCTCCTCGCTGATCTGCTGGTAGCGCGAGGGCTTGACCAGCTGGTCGACGATAAATGGAATGGGGCTGAAATCCGCATCGAGATCGTCGCGGTGCTCGGTGCTGCCGGCGTAGGCGGTGACCGAGGTCACGGTCGCCTTGTTCATGCGCCACAGCTCGCCGGGATCGAAGTCGACGGTGACATGTCCGCCGTACAGATCGGCATCGTCGCGCGAGGGATGATTCTCGGAGTTGGTGTGATTGCTGGCGTCGGCCTCGGCCAGCGGATCGTAGGTCTGCGCCAAGGCCAGCATGTTCGGCCCGACGTGGTCGAAAGCGAACAGGTTGTAGTTGCGGAACTGGTGCGAGTAGAACCCGCCGAGGTCGACATGGAACGGACCCGCGCCGTCGTAGCCGATGCGCGCGCGCGCCGTGCGCTGCGAAGGGTTGGACTCGCCGCGCTCGAGGTCGGTGTTGTACTGCGAGCCCTCGTCGCCATACGTGGCGTTGCCGGCCAGGCGCGAGCTCCAGCCGTCGCCGAGCGCGACGTTGAATGCCGGCTGGATCGAGCGGCGGCCATAGCTGCTGCCGGTGAAATCGCCGACCGCCTCGGTCGACGAGCGCGCCGTATTGGTGCTCAGGTTGAGCAGGCCGGCGGTGGTGTTCTTGCCGAACAAGGTGCCTTGCGGACCGCGCAGCACCTCGAGTCGGTCGATATCGAAAAAGAACGCCGACAGGAACGCGCTGCGGCCGTAATAGACGCCGTCGACGACGGTGCCCACCGAGGGATCGAACGAGGGATTCAGATCCGGCGTGGCGAAGCCGCGCACGCCCAGCGTGCCCGAGTTGCCGGCGACGGTGATGTTGAGATTCGCCGCGTAATTCTGCAGGTCGTTGAACGAGGCCAGCCCCGCCTGGCGGATGAATTCGCCATCGACCGTGGTCAGCGACACCGGCACGTCCTGCGCATCGCGCGCGGTCTTGGTGGCGGTGACGACCACGGTTTCGATCTCCATCGGCCGCTCGGCGGGAGCATCGGATGATGCGGTGAGCGGCAGGCTCGCGGCCTCGTCCTGGGCGGACGCTGTGGTCAGCGGCAGCAAGCCCAAAGCCAGCCACGCGGCGCGGTGCCCGGCGCGGCGCCGGGCAGGGCGACGCGCGCTCATGGCGCGGTTCCGCAGGCGGCGCGGGCCTGCTGGTTGCGGTACTCGAGTTCGGTGAGCAGGCCGTCGATGCCGCTGCGGGTGATCAGCGCCTCGTACTGGGCCGAGCGCACCGCCAGGTCACTGACGCCCTGGGCGACGACGTTGACGATCTTCCAGTCCCCGCCGTTCTGGCGCAGCGTGTAGTCGAAGCTCACCGGGTCGCCGCTGGCCGGCAGCAGCCGCGCCGAGACGCGGCCAGCGGCTGCGTCGTCGTCGTCGTCGCTGCTCAGCATTTCGAAGTGCGTGGTCTTGTCCGCGGCGGTGCTGGCGAACTCGCTGGCGTAGGTGGTAATCGCGGTGTCGGCGATCACGGCGCGGAAGCGCGCGCGCTGGGCGTCATCCAGATCCTTCCAGTGGCGGCGCAGCAGCTTCTGCGCGATCAGGTCGAAGTCGAAAGCCTTGCCGACCACCGGCTCCAGGCGCTGGCGCCGCGCCGCGCAGGACTGCGGCATGCGCAGGCCGGCGATCAGCGCCGTCTGCAGTCCGTCGACGACGGCGGCCGCCGGTGACGATGCAGCTCCGGCCCACACCGGCAGCAGCGCCAGGCCCAGCACCGCAATGAATCTCGACACGTCGTCTCCTGTTCGCTGGTTGATAAGTCCCGTTTCTGAGCATGCCATCGGTGCTCGTGTAGGAGCGGGTCATACCCGCGACTGAGGCCCTGAAGAGCACAGTCGCGGGTATGACCCGCTCCTACACCCGTAGGTCGGCAATCCTTTGCCGACGTGTGCCCTCGATTACACATCGAAAGCGACACGTCGGCAAAGAATCGCCGACCCACGAGTTAGCATGGCGGCGGATGATCCGGCCGCCAGAGGTGGTATGCAAGAGCACAAAACGACTGCGCAACGCGGAGCGCCATGGACCGCACGCTGGGTCGCCTTCGTGCAGCGCCGCAGCGCGGCGGTGCTGCTGTTCTGCGCTCTGCTCGGCATCGGAGTCGGCGTCTACGTCGCCGGTCATCTGAGCGTCGACACCAACACCGAGAACATGCTGTCGCCGCAGCTGCCCTGGAGGCAGGCCGAGCGCGCGCTGCTCGACCGTTTCCCGCAGCTGGAACGCAGCCTGGCCGTCGTCATCGACGCGCCGACGCCGGAGGCCGCGGACCTCGCCCAGCAACAGCTGGTCAGGCAGCTGCGCCAGCGGCCCGATCTGTATCGCAGCGTGTTCGCGGCCGAGACCGAGGCCTACTTTCGCCAGAACGGCCTGCTCTACCTGCCCACCGATGCGCTCGACGCGCTGGCGCAGCAGCTGAACCTGGCGCAGCCTTTCCTGGCGACGCTGGGCCGCGATCCCAGCCTGCGCGGCTTGTCCGGCTTGTTGATCCCCGCGCTGCAGCGGCCCGAGGCGCTGCCTTTCGATCTGAGCCCGGCCTTCAACGCGCTTGCCGACGGTGTCGGCGCGGCCATCGACGGCCGTAATCAGGCGCTGTCCTGGCAAAGCATGATGGGCGGCGCCGATGCCGGCAGCGCGAGCTCGATGCTGCAGCCCGGCAGGCGCCGCTTCATCGCGCTCGACCCGGTGCTCGACTTCCGTCAGCTGACGCCGGCCGCCGCGGCGATCGGCTATGTGCGGCAACAGATCACTGCGCTGCGGGCCAGCGATCCGCAGATGGACGAGGTGCGCGTGCGTCTGACCGGCTCGGTCGCGCTCGAACACGAGGAGCTGCTCAGCGCCTTCGGTGGCACCGGTGTCGCGCTGATCGGCGCGACGCTGCTGGTCGCCGTGCTGCTGTGGCTGGCCTTGCGCTCGGTCTGGCTGGTGATCGCCGCGGTGCTGACGCTGGTCTACGGCCTGCTGCTGACGGCCGGCTTCGCCGCGCTCGCGGTCGGCCATCTGAACCTGATCTCGATCGCCTTCGGCCTGCTCTATGTCGGCCTGGGCATCGACTACGCGCTGTACCTGTGCATGCAGTACCGCGAGCATCGCGCCCAGGGTATCGAGCGTGCCGCGGCGCTGCCGCGCGCGGCTGGCGAAGTCGGCGGCTTCATGCTGGTCTGCGCGCTGACCACCTCGATCGGATTCTTCGCTTTCATCCCGACCCGTTTCGCCGGCATCGGCGAGCTGGGGCTGATCGCTGGCGTCGGCATGTTCGTCAGTTTCGCGGTCAGCCTGACGCTGCTGCCGGCCTTGATCGCGCGTCTGCCTCAAGGCATCAAAGCGCGCGTAACAAAGCCCGGTTCGGGTTTTGCGGCGCGCGTCCTGGCCTGGCCATATCGCTATGCCGGGCCGATCCGGATCGCCGCCGTCGTGCTCGGCCTGGCCGCGATCGCGCTGGCAACGCAGGCGCGCTTCGACACCGATCCGCTGAACCTGCGCGACCCGCATTCCGAATCGGTCGCGACGTTCCGCGATCTGCTGCGCGATCCCTCGCTGCCGCCGCTGACGCTGTCGGTGCTGGCGCCGGATGCGGAGCAGGCGAAAGCGATCAGCGCCCGTTTGTCGAAGCTGCCGGAGGTCGCGCGTGCTTTCAGCCTCGGCGATCTGGTGCCGTCGGATCAGCCCGACAAGCTGGCGATCATCGACGACCTGGTGCTGAGCCTGAACCTGCCGCCGCCGGCACCGGCCGCCGCGGTGACGCCGGAGCAGGAGGCCGCGGCCGCGCAAGCCCTGGCCGAGGCGCTCGCTGCGAGCCCTTTGCCCGCAGCGGCAAAACTGAGCACGCAATTGCGGCGTCTGGTCCAGTCGGCTGATGGCGCGGACGCTGCCGCGATCGTGTCGCATCTGCACACAAACCTGTTCGGCGCGCTGCCGGCGCAGCTCGCACAGTTGCGCGAGTCGCTGAAGGCGGGAGCCGTCACCGAAGCCGATCTGCCGGCCGAACTGCGTCGCCGCTACCGCAGCGACGACGGCCAGTATCGGGTCGAGATCTGGCCGCGCGAATCGCTGGAATCGCCGGCGGCGATGGCACGTTTCGTCGACGCGGTGCGCGGCGCCGCGCCGGCGGCGGTCGGCCCGCCGATCGGCTTCCTGGAGGCCGGACGCACCGTGGTCGACGCATTCCGCGAGGCCTTCAGCTACGCGATCGTCGCGGTGCTGCTGCTGCTGATGATCCTGCTGCGCAGCGTCGCCGACACCTTGCGCGTGGTGTTGCCGCTGCTGCTGGCCGGCGCGTTCACGGTCGCGGCGATGGTGTTGCTGAAGCAGCCCTTCAACTTCGCCAACGTGATCGCGCTGCCGCTGGTGCTCGGCGTCGGCGTGGACTACGGCGTGTATCTGGCGCAGAGCGGGCGCGCCGCGCCGCGCGGCGCCAACCTGCTGCAGACCAGCACTGCGCGCGCGGTCTGGTATGGCGCACTGATCACCATCGCCAACTTCGGCAATCTGATGCTGGCGCCGCATCCGGGCATGGCCAGCATGGGTTTGCTGCTGACGCTGGGTTTGTGCATGACGCTGTTGTGCACGCTGGTACTGCTGCCGGGACTATTGAACCGCCCGTAGGTCGGCAATCCCTTGCCGACCTGAGGCCCTCGTTGCGCATCGACGGTACATGTCGGCAAAGGATTGCCGACCTACGGTGCGAACCGCCGCGCATACACCGCGCGGCCGCTGCCATCCAGGCCGTAGACCTGCCAGGCCGCGACCAGATTGCCCGCCGCGTCCGAGGCGATGGCCGGCTGCAGGATGGCATTGCTGGTGGTGCCGCCGTCGGCGCGGATCGTCGCGCCGGCCGTGCCGTCGGCATCGTAGCGGCGCAGGTAAAGCCCGTCGGAATAGGCGGCGACGACGATCTGGCCCGCCGCGTTGGCCGCCAGCGCCGGCTTGCGCAGCAGATGCTCGGCATCGACCGCGACCGGGGCGCCGAGCGCGGCGCCGTCGACGCCGTAGCGGCGCAGCATGATGCCGCGCGGTGTCGAGTCCGGCGCATTGGTCTGCCAGGCCAGCGCGAAGCTGCCGTCGGGCGCGACCGCGAGCACCGGACGATCGACCGCGATGCCGCTCGTGCTCACGTCGGCCTGGAAGCCTGCACCCAGCGGCTTGCCGTCGGCGCCGTAGCGGCGCGCATACACGCCGAGGAACTGGCCCAGGTTGGTCGTCGGCGTCAGCAGGCCGACCTGCGAATCGGAGTTCCAGGCGACAACGAAGCCGCCCTGTTCGTCGATGCCGACGCTGGGTACGCGCAGATTGTTGATGTAGCTGTTCTGCACGGTGATCGCCGCTTCCTTGGCGACACCGTCGGCGCTGTAGCGCTGCGCCACGATGAAGCCCGGCACGACGTTGGTCGCCACTGGCAGGCTCTTGCCGCGCTCGGGCCAGGCGACGATGAAGTCGCCATTGCTGCCGATCGCAACGCTCACCAGCGCATAGATGTCGCGCTCGCCGGTGTTGACGCGGAGCTGGCCGCCGCGCGGCGTGCCGTCGGCCGCGTAACGCTGCGCGAACACGCCGGTGGTCGCGGGCAGATGCGTTGCGCTGTTCCAGACGACGACGAATTCGCCGCTGGCATTCATCGCCACCGCCGCGTTGCCCTGGCGCTCGGCAGACTCGCTGTTGATGCGGAACTGGCCGCCAATCGGAGTGCCGTCCGCTGCATACCGTTGGGCGTAGATGTCGTTGAGTCGGGCGCTACCCTTGTCGCTTTCCCAGACCACGACGAAGCGCCCGTCGGCGGCGCTGGCGACCACCGGCAGGCCCTGGTTGCCGGGCGTGGCGGGGTTGACCCGGAACTCCGGCGCGAGCGCGGCCTGCGCAGCGGCGAGGTTGGGTGCGAGGGCGCCGGTGATCAGGCAGGCGAGGGCGATGCAGTTGCGAACGATGCTCATGGGCTAGCCCTCAAGGACGCGCGAACTGGCTGACGAAAGCCCAGATCGCGTCGGTGGCGTTGAAGTCCTGGCTGGTGACGCCCAGCCCGAGTGTGTAGCGCGCCGAGCCCGGCCAGGTGTGGCCGCCGCCGGTGACGACGTACTGGTCCACCGCCAGGCCGCTGGCGCAGCCGCGCCAGGAATGCACGACGGTCGAGGTGCCGTCGTCGACCGTGTCGGGTATCACCGAGTCGGTTGCCTCGTCGGTGCAGCCGTCGATGCCGCGCCACAGCGCGATCGTCTCGGCCGCGGAGCGCTTCAACAGGTTGCCGTTGAACGGCACGATCGGGTCGGCGACGCCGTTGATGTACAGCATTGGCGTGCCCACCGGGGGTGTGCAGTTCAGCGCGTCGAGCTGCTCGATGGTGGTCGACACCACACCGACCGCGGCGATGCGCTCGGGCTGCTCGCAGGCGTAACGCTGCGCCATCAGGCCGCCGTTGGAGTAGCCGGCCATGTAAACGCGCTTGGGATCGATCGGATACCGGGCGACGGCGTCGTCTATGACCCGGGTCAGGAACTTGACGTCGTCGACGGTCTTGACCGAGGCCGCGCCGTAATTCCATTTACCCTCGATGCCGTCGGGCAGGATCACCCAGGCGCCCGAGTCGCGTGCCAGGCGCGCGATATTGGTCAGGTCGGCCATGTCTTCGGGTGTGCCGTGCAGGTAATGCAGCAGCACGACGGCCGGCGCCGGCGTCGCGCTGGCCTGGTTGGGCCTGAAGTAGATGACGTCTCGGTTGCGCAGGTCCGAATAGACCTTGCCGGTAAAGCTGGTGACGTTCTCGACCTGCTGTACGTCGTGGGCCCATAGCGGCGCGCAGACGCACAGCAACATCGCTGCAGCGGACAGACGGAGGTTCATGCCCCTCTCCCTTTTTGTTGATCCCCAGTGGCCGCATTCTGCATCAGCCGCGCGCGCATGAATGTCAGCCGTTTGCTCTTGGCAGAGCGCCGCGAATCCTGCTAGTGCAGCGGCTCATTCGGGAACTGCAATGGCACTACTGTAGGAGCGGTCCTTGACCGCGATTGAGACCCCGTCGGCACAATCGCGGTCAAGGACCGCTCCTACAGTCGTAGGTCGGCAATCCTTTGCCGACGTGTACCTTCGATGCGCAACCGGGGCCTCACGTCGGCAAAGGATTGCCGACCTACGAGCGCAGGGATGCAGATCCGCTCAGGCCACGCTCTCGGCGCTGTAGCGCGCCAGCAGCCCGCTGCGGATCGCCTGCTTGAACACCCGCGAAAACAGCCAGCAGGCGAGTGCGATCTGCAGCAGCGCCAGTCCCAGCCCGGCCGCCAGCGCGGCCGACGAGACACCATCGCCGGCGACGACGCTGCGCATGCCTTCGAACACATACGACGGCGGCAGCGCGCGGCCGACTGCCTGCATCCACGGCGGCAGCGTCGCCAGCGGGTAGAACACGCCGGCGAACGGCGACAGCAGCGCCGGGATCGGCCACACCAGCCATTCCGACGCCGGCCCCAGGCGCAGCACCATCGCACAGGCAAAGATGCCCAGTGCGATGCCGAACAAAAACAGCACCAGCATGAACGGAATCAGCAGCAGGCCGTAGCTCGCGAACGACAGGCCGAACACGCCGGTCGCCAGCACCAGCATCACCAGCAGGCCGACCAGGCTGGCGAGCACGCTGGTCAGCACCAGGCCGCCGAGATAGCTGCGCACCGACAGCGGCGATGCAAACAGGTTGAGGAAGTTGCGCGACCACACGTCCTCGAGGAAGGCCGTGGTCACGCCCTGCATCACGCGCGAGAAGAAGTCCCACAGCAGCACCGCGCCGAGCATCGTCGCGACGAAGTCCGGGCCGCCGTGGCTGACGCCGCTCAAATAGCGGCTGATGAAACCCCAGAGCACGATGTCGACCGCGACCCAGGCGAAGATCGGCAGCACCCGCGTCGGGCTGCCGCGCATCAGGTAGAACTGGCGCAGCGCAATGGCGTAGAGCGCATGCAGATTCATCGCGCGGCCTCGCGCTGCTCGGCGCTGTTCGCCGGATCGCGCGCCAGGCGCACGAACAGGTCTTCCAGCGAATCCGCGCGGTGTTCCTGCGCCAGCGTGCGCGGATCGCCTTCGAGCAGCACGCGGCCCTGCGACATGATCATCACGCGATCGCAGACCTCCTCGACCTCGACCATGTTGTGCGAGGTCCACAGGATGCCGCCGCCGTCATCATTGGCGATGCGCCGGATCTGCTCGCGGATATCACGCGCGGTCGCCGGGTCCAGCGACGCGGTCGGCTCGTCGAGCAGCAACAGCTTAGGCCGGTTCAGCAGCGCTTTCGCCAGGCACACCCGCGTCTGCTCGCCGCTGGACAGCAGGCCGCAGCGGGTGTCGCGGAAGGCCAGCAGATCGAACTGTTCCAGTAAGGCCTCGATGCGCGCCTGCAGCGACCGCACCTGATAGATCAGGCCGAAAATCCGCAGGTTCTGCTCGACCGTCAGATTGCCGGGCAGCGGCGCGTACACCGCGGCGAAGTTGGTCGCGGCCAGCGCACGCCTGCGCTGGCGCGATACGTCGAAGCCGTCGATCAGGATGCGGCCGGCGCTGGGCTCGAGTACGCCGAGCACCATGTTGATCGTCGTGGTCTTGCCGGCGCCGTTGGGGCCGAGCAGGCCGACGATTTCGCCCGGCGCGACATGGAAAGAAATATCGTGGACGGCGCGCTTGTCGCCGTAGCGCTTGCACAGATCGCGGACCGTCAGCACCGGTGCGGGCAGGGATGGATCGGCTGTCGTCATAAGCGCGCGATCTTGCCATGTGTGGGTGGCGGTGGGGGATCAGCCGCCGGTCAGCGGGCGGCGCTCGCGTAGAATCCGCGCTTCTCCGCAACGGCTCTCCTTTTCGTGTCCCAGCTGTCATTTGCCAAGCGGCTGGTGGTCTGCGCCGTTATCGCCACACTCGTCGCCCAGGGGCTGGGCGTGCTGCTGTGGGCCGGTTACTCGCGCCAATGGTTGCCATTGCATGTTGCGGCCGGTGCGATCCTGGTGATCGGTTTGTGGATCGCCGGCTACATGGCGGCCCGATCCGGCGTATCGATCTACCGCGTGATGTTCGCGGCCTTCTGGGGTTTCGTGGTGATCGGCCTCGGCTACTGGCAGTCCGACCTGCTGGTCGGCGAGCGGCACCGGTTGCCGCGCGCGATGCACCTGATCGCCGGCATCGCGGCACTGGCGCAGATCCGCTACCTGACGACCAGCACGGCGTCAAACAAGCCGTAGGTCGGCAATCCCTTGCCGACGTGTAAAGCCCGATGCGCAATCGAGGCACACGTCGGCAAAGGATTGCCGACCTACAGGTCGATAGCGAACAGCAGGATCGGCGCCGCCTCCGCCAGGCTGACGCTGCCTTCCGGCTTCATCCCCAGCTTGAGCAATACGGCGATCGAGGCCTGGTTGTCCGGCTGCGTGATCGCCAGCAAGCGCTGCAGCCCGAATTCGCTGCGCCCCTGCTCGATCACCGCCCGCGCCGCTTCGGGAATATAGCCCTGGCCGAAGTACGCCGGCCGCAACGCGAAACCGATGTCGACATCGGGCAGCGTGTCGCGCTTGATCAGCCCGCACAGGCCGATCGGTGTCGAGTCCGCCGGCAGCTCCACGCAATACAGGCCGAAGCCGAGCCGCTGGTAGCTGCCGATCGGCCCCTCGCGCAGATAGCGGCGCGCATCGTCGAGATCATGCACATTCTTGTCGCCGATGTAGCGCAGCCAGGTCGGCTCGTTGACCAGCTCGAGGATGAAGGCCGCATCGTCGAGTGTCAGCTGGCGCAGGCGCAGCCGCGGGGTCTGCAGGGGCATCATGGCATGCGGCTCATTCAAACAGCCTGGGACTCGCGCAGTGCCATCGCGACCCACTGCTTGTTGACGTTGTTGTAATGGTGGCCGGCGATACGGCTTTCGTCGACGATCTTCTGGAACAACTCGCACGCCTGCTGCGCCTGGCCGCTGCGTTTCAGCACGGCGGCGAGGCGGCAGGTCGGCTCCGGGCCCGGGTAGTAGCGGCGCAGCGCCTCGTATTCGTGGATCGCGGACTCGGTCTTGCCGAGCTCGTCCTGGGTGCGCGCATACAACAGATGGCCCTCCGCAGAACGGAAGTCGGGGTTCTTCTCCTTGAAGCTCTCCAGGGTCGCCGCCGCGGCGTCGAATTCGCCCAGCCCGAACTGCGATCGCGCCAGCCCGACCATCAACTGCGGATCGTCGGCGTGGATACCCTTGAGGTAGCGCGCGTACAGCTCCCGGGCTTCGGCGTAGCGCTCTTTCTGCAGGTACTGCTCGGCCAGCGCGAGCGCGTTCTTGACCGTGTCGGCGACGGCGAGCTGCTGCGTGGCCTGGCGCAGCTCGCGGTCCGGGTTGACCCTGCGGCTCAGATTGTGCCGCGCCTTGTACGCAGCGCGGCTGTTGCTGAACTCCGGCAGCAGTTCGACGATCAGGTAGGCGAGGGTGCCGATCAGCGGAAAGAACAGCAGGATGAAGATCCAGCTCATGTTGCGGCCGGTCTTCAGCACATGCACCACCAAGCCAAGCTGGACGATCAGCGACAGGATGAAAAACGGCATTGCTTCGAGCTTCCCGGCGAACGGACTGCTGCCGATTTTAGTCGTTCGCGGGCTTCACCGTCGGCGCCGGGACGGTGCCGTTTGCAGTGGCGCAACGCCGGCACAGGCAGGCTTTGCCGCGCTCCGAAACGGGCAGGCCTGCGATCACTGCAGGATCAACGACCACGTCACGGCACCAGCAGGGCCCGTCGAAAGTGCCGCTGGCCGCTGGTGCGCAGCCGTTGGCTGCGCCACACAGCGGACAGGTCGGGTTTGCTGCCGGCGTCATGCGGGTTTGCCCCAATGCACGAACGGACGGCACAGAAACCGGTGATCGGGGCTACTTCTTCGAGTAGACGATCTTCTTGGCGCCGCCCTCGCAGCTGCCGACCACCTTGGCGTCGCCGGCGGCGTCGCTGGCGACGATCTCCAGCGTGTAGCCGCTGGCGTGCTTGGCGTCGATCTTGGCGGCAATTTCAGTCTTCAGTTCTTCGCAGGGCTTGCCGGCGAAAGCGGTGCCCGCGGCGGACAGCAACAATACTGCGACGATGATTCGGTTCATGGCGGCTCCCCATTCGATGTCGATTGTTTTAGTAGCTCTTGCCCGGTCCGCGCCTCCCATCGGCGCGAACCGGGCGCGGCATTATTCGCAGCGTCCCGGAGCCGAAGCAAGTGAGGCCGCTTGTTGCTTCTGCGCCTTGCTGGCGCGGGTGCCCGCGGTCAGGCGGACGCGGGCGGATCGAAGCGCGGCTCGTAGACCAGCTCGAGTTTTATCCCGTCCGGATCGGCGAAAAACAGCGCGTAGTAGCCCGGCGTGTAGTCGTATTCGGCGGGTGCGTCGAGAACCGTGCCGATCCGCTCGGCGAGCAGGAATTCGTGAAAGCGGTCGACCTGCGCACGGCTGCCGAGATGAAACGCCAGGTGATGCAGGCCGACCGAATACCGGTTGTGCGGCGTCGCGAGCCTGGCCTGGTGCAGACCGATACTGAGCGTGGCGCCAGCGCGCGCGCGCACCCAGCAGGGCACTTCGCCCTCGTACTCACTGGTCCGCGTGTAGCCGAGCCGGCCCAGAACCTTGTCGTAGAAGACGCTGGAGATCGCCAGATCCGCGACGCTGAGATCCAGGTGATTGATGAAACCGTTCTGCATGAGCCGGGCGCCGAGCGGCGCTACTCCGCCGTTGTGGGATCAATGGTCGACGTGACCTGCGATACACGGTTTGCAGGAAAGCCGCCTTGCCTGGCGTGCTCTCTTACAAGCGCCTCGTTGGGGGCGATATACACGCAGTAGATTTTGTCGCCCGTCACATAGCTTTGAAGCCACTGCACCTGGGGGCCCAACTCGTTGAGAACGCCGCAGGACGTTTGCGAGATCGCTTTCAATTCTTGCGCCGTGAGCTTCCCCGCCCCTGGAATCTCGCGCTCGATGACGTACTTCGGCATGGCCAGCTCCATTTCGTAGGTGACAGCGGGGCTCAGCTTACGCTTATGCGACAGCGGGTTGAGACCTGCGGGCCGATGAACCCCAGCGATGCCCTTTTTCGGCCCAGGCGCCACCCATAACGTCCCGGCGCCCGGTTTCAAAGACCCAGGCGCCACCCAAAAAGGGGCATGCGCCGCACTAAAACACCGACGCTCCGGGCAAAAAGGCCGAGGCGCCGCTCGCCGAGTCCCACCCGCCGCTCCCGGAACCCGGCCTCTGCCCCAAAAAGACCCGCTGGCCGGGTTCCGAGCCCGGCGGGCGGGTCTTTTATACCCGCCGCGCCGCGCCGATGATCAAGCGGCCGGTACGTCACCAGCACGAACAACACCGAAGGGCTGCAGATTCGTGCTGAAGCCAATGACACGGGTCATTGGCCGGCAGGCGGTTGCCAAAGTTCGGCCTTGTTTCCTTCTGGATCGATGACCCAGGCAAACTTCCCGTACTCGGAATCGTCGATCTTCTCGAGAACGTTGCAACCTTCTTCGCGTAAGACTTTAACCAGCGCGTGGAGATCCTCCACCCGGTAATTGACCATGAAAGTTGCAGTGCTGGGCGCAAATTGGTCGCCTTGAGCCGAACCGATGGACCAGACGGTCGTTCCGGCAACCGGCTTGCCTTCACCGTCGGTCCAGGTGAAAGCCGTGCCGCCCCATGCCTGGACATCGATCCCGAGGTGCCGCTTGTACCAGGCCTGTAGTGCTGGAGCGTCTTTGGCTTTGAAGAAGATGCCGCCAATGCCAGTGACTCGCTTCATGGAACCTCCGAGAACGGGTGGTGAGGGAGAGTGTGTTTTCTGCGGCCGAACCCGGTTGAACCGCCAGGCCGCAATCGATCATTCCTGTTCAACTGCCCTGTTCAACTGCGGACTTGATATCGTTCAGGTCTTGCAAGAGGGCCTTTTTCGCCACGCCCTTGAACAGAACCCCCATTGGGATCGACAGTAATCTTGCAACGAAACTTTGAGGCTCGGAATCATGAACACCAGGGCCTGTTGACATTGAATTGATCGCTGCGCTGGCCCCAAAGCGGGCGCAGTGCAAGGATCGACCGACGCGGTGTACTGGACGTACACAAGGAGGGAGAGACGCCGCAATGCGCCCGCTTTGGGGCCAGCCCTTCGGGTTGCCGCCAAAGAGACGGCCATGCCGCGTTGCTCGTC
>NZ_JAQGNT010000115.1 GCF_028291725.1 Hydrocarboniphaga sp.
AGAAAGATCATGCGCTCGATGGCAACGGCCGCCGCCATCGCCAGCACCAGCGCGATCGGGTACATAAACGCGCCGCCACCTTGAAAAAAACGGATGACGTGATTGAAAAACTCCATGGAGCTCGCTCCTCTGCGGGTCTCTGAAACAAATGATGAGAAACAAATGATGAAACGGACGATGGTATCGGAATGACACGGTTCAGCAGGTCAGGCGGGTCAAACGATGCGGCAAAGTTTAGGCGTTGATGCGGGCGTGGGGGATGCGTCCGGATCTATGGTTGGGGCGGGGGTGTGGACGGCGCCGGGCCGGTCTTGGCTTTCTGCGCGGCGGCCAGGGCTTCGTAGTATTCGACCTGGCGCGCGAACACCCGGCGGTCCAGCGGTTCCAGCTGTACCGACAGCAGGCGCGCCGGCCGGTCGATGTCCGCTTCCGCGGCCGCATTGCGCCACGGCGTGATGTACAGGCCGATCGGGGATTCGCGCTCGCCGATGATATTGGTGCCGCTGGTCGTACCGCCGGTCTTTACGCCACCGGCAGAACCTGCCGACGGTGCCGGAGCGGCGCCAAGGCTCGTCGACAGCGCCGGCTGATCGTTGTCGGGGGGCGGAGATTTGGGCGCTTTCGGCTGGGTCTGCGCAATGGCGATCGATGGCGCGAGCAGCGCCATCAGCAGCAGGCTGAGGCGGATCAATTGACGGGTCATTTCTTGACTCCGATTGCGGCCGGTGCGGGCGGCGCAGCGACCGGGGCCGCCGCTTTCTGCGCGGCCTCGATCTCGGCGATCCAGGCCAGCACTCGCAGATCTTCCTTGCCGTACAGGCGCAGATATTCCTTGTAGTGCGGCACCGCGGCGGCCGGCTGCTTCATGTATTCGTCGAGCAGGATGCCGAGATTCAGCTGCGCCGCGGCATAGTCGGGCTTCACCGCGATCGCCTTCTCGTAGGCCTGCTGCGCGCGCGGATAATTGCCCGCTTCACGATTCGCGATGCCGAGCCAGTTGAACGCCGACGCATTCTGCGGATTGAGCGCGGCCGCGCGGCTGAAGGCCGAGATCGCGACATCGCGGCGATTGCTCTTGTCGTAGATGATGCCGAGGTTCATCTGCGGGCCGGTGTAGTCCGGGAAGTCCTGCGCCAGCTTCAGGAAGCCCGCCTCGGCCTCGGCGGTCTTCTTGGTCTTCATCAGCTCCAATGCCTGCTTGAAGCGCGCTTCCGGATCGCCCTTGTCGGGCACCGGGACCACCGGCGCTTCGGCCTTTGGCGGCGTCGGCCTTGACGGCAGTGTCGGACCGGGCTTGCTCGGGCCGCTGGAGCAGGCTGCCAGTGCGAGCAGCGCCAGCGCCGCGAGCGGCTTGCAGGACGAGAGATTCATCGCGGTCTCGAAGCCCTTACTTAAGCGAGTCATACGTGTCCTCGCTCTTTTCGCGCTTGCCGTATTTGCCGGGCGCCAGTACTGCCAGCGCCTTGGCGCTCTTGGCGACCCATTCATCGTAGATGCCCTGGGGAATGCGTCGCAGATTGGTTTCGTGCGCCTCGATCGCTTTTTCCTCGAACGGGAAGGACTGTTCCTCGAGCAGCAGGTTGTACTGCTCCAGCTCCAGGTCCGACATCTTCTTCGGCCGTTCGGAGTCGGTCAGCGACTTGGCGAAGTCCTGGTGCAGCGTACCGAGTTCATAAGTCGCGGCGGTGGTCACGTCGGCGAAGCCGTAGCCGGCCGCGCGATTGAGCGCCTGGATCGCCGCTTCGACCGCCTTCTGCTTGACCGGCAGCGAGGCCTCGATCGGCAGCGTGATGCGGATCGTTTTGGCCTGCGCCGCGGTGATGCGGCCGACTTCCAGGCTGGACTTCGCCGCGAGCGCCTTGGTCGCGTCGCTGCGCTCGCCGCCGGCGCCGGCATCGGCGTTGACGATCTCGCGCAGCCAGAACAGCTGCTGCTCGGTGTTGTTGCCGGCTTTTGCATAGTCGACCAGCCGCGAACGCGCCTGCATCGAGCGGTCGATCGGCCGCGGGAACGCGCCGACGTAATACTGGTAAGCCGGCCCGGCCTGCGCCGGCAGCTTGGCCTCGTCGTACAGCGTCGCGGTCAGCCACGCGGCTTCCATGCGCACCGCCGGCGACTCGGTCTGACGCTGCGCGATGCGGTTGTAAGCGGCCGCGGCCTGCGCCGGCTTGTTGTCCTTCTGATAGGACACGGCGAGCTTCTTGTCGACGTCCGGGATCAGGCTGTTGGTCGGGAAGCGCGTGCGGAAATTCTCCAGCGTGTGCGCCGCGGTCGGCCAGTCTTCCATCTGGATCAGGCTGGCGGACGCATCGTATTCGGCGTTCGGGCGGATGCTCGCATCCGGCACCACTTCGCCGAGGCGCAGGAAGTCGTTGACCGCGCGGCGCTGATCGCCGGCATCACGCGCGGCTTCGCCCTGCTTGTAGATCGACGCGGCGAGCTGCTCGCTGACTTCATGACGCGCCGGGCCGGCCGGTGTCAGCTTCTGTTCCTGGGCGAACGCGGCTTCGGCTTCGGGATAGTGCTTCTGCTCGAACTGCGCGTCGCCGATCACGCTGTAGGCGATGCGCTGCAGCTCGGGCGTGGCCGGCGGCGTATTGGTCAGCACGCGCTGCGAAACCTTGATCGCTTCGTCCAGCGATTTCAGCTCGTACAGATCCTGCGCCGCCTGCGTCAGCACCGGCAGCTTCGCAGGGTGATACGCAAAGCTGTCGGCTAGCTTGACGCCGCTGTCGACCGCCAGCCGCAGTGCGGCCGGCCGCTCGGCCGCCGGTACTTCCTTGGCGTACTTCTCGTAGGACTGGAACGAGGCCAATGCGGCATCGGTGGTGCGCGGGTTCTGCTTGTAGTCGTAGGCGGTGCGTGCGTACTGCTCGGCGGCTGCGCGGGTCTGGCCGCCGTCGAGCAGCGCGTCGCCGTACAGGAAGCTGATGTCCGGCGCTTTCGGATCGGTCGGGAAGACTTCCAGAATGCGCTTGTACCAGTTGGCCGCGACGATGAATTCCGGCCTGGACTTGGTGGTGTCGGCCTTGCCCGCCTGCGCCAGCGCGTGATGATGGCGCGCCAGATCTTCCATGTGCTTGCGCAGCTCGGTCAGCACTTCCGGCGTGGCCGGCTTGCCGCCCCAGTAGCTGGCCTGCGGATCATAGGTGACGGCGTAGCGTTCCTTCTCGCGGATCACCAGATCCTTGAAGCCGCCGTCGGTATAGGCGCCGATCACCTGCGACTGGAAGGTCGGCGACAGCGGATGCGTCGGGTAGCGCTGCGGGAACGCGGCGAACGCTTCGGCCGCGTCGGTATAACGCTCGCGCTCGATCAGGGCCTTGCCGAGCGCATCGTAGATCAGCGGATAGAAACGCGGATCGCCGTATTTCTTGAAGTAGTCGTTGGCCGCCTGGCCGCCACCCTGAGCAACCAGCGACAGCGAAATCACGCGCAGCGAATCGCGTACCAGATCGTTCTTTCCTTTCTTGACGCCGGCGACCGCGTCGACATTGGTGACGTCACCGGCGGGTAGTTCCCGATCCAGGATCTGGAAGAAGCTGGTGATCGCCGCGTCGTACTTGCTCTGCTTGTACAGCGTCCAGCCGTACTTGTACTGCGCGGGCTCGAAGAACGGCGTGCGGTCCTGCAGGTCCATCACGATCTTGTATTCGCCTTCGGCCTCGGCAAAACGCTGGCGCCCGAACAGCAGCTCGGCGCGGCGGAAGTGCGCGTCGCCGCCGAGCTTGGAGTTCGGGAACTCCTTGTTGAGCTGGGCCAGCGTGTCGATCGCGGCTTCGGTGTTGCCGCCGTTCTGGTTGGCGCGGGCGAGCTGGTACAGCACGCGGTCGTTGTTCGGATCGCCAGGGCGTTCCAGCAACAGCTGCTGGTAGGTCTTGATCGACTTGTCGAGCACCGTCGCGCTGTCGTCGCCGCCGCCCTTCAGATCGTCGGTCTGCACCTGCAGGTCGGCGATACGGCGCTGCGCTTCGGCGCGCGTGTTGTCGTCGGGATTCAGCGCCAGCAGCTGCCGATAGTTCTCCAGCGCCTTGTCCGGATCGGGCGCGACCGGATCGCTGCGGTCGAGCTTGAGCTGCTGCTCCACCGGCGCTTCCTTCTTCATCGATTCGCGGATCGACGGCGCCGAGTTCTTGACCTCGGCCGGTACCGTACCGCAGGCGGCCAGGATCAGGCCGGCGCAGGCGGCGCCAAGCAGGGGCGCGAGCTGATGTGCCGCCGCTTCAGGCTTCCATGCGCGTCGCAGGCGGATCATTTCTTGATCTCGTATTCGTCGGGGTCATTGGCCGTCGGCTGGCGGTCGTACAGGCGCGCCAGCGCGAAGCGGGCTTCGACCAGATACTTTTCGATCTGGTCTTTCTGCGCCTTCAGTTCCTTGGTGCCGAGTTGCTGCAGATAGCGGCCCTGCTGATCGCCGGCCTTGGCCAGATTCGGCCGCAGGTTGGCGAGCCGTTTGCGCAGGTCGCCGATGCGCTCAAAGGTGCCGAAGAAATCGCCGGAGGAAGGCAGCGGCGCCAGCCGCAGCTGAGGCCGCACCGGCGCCGCCGGCGCCAGCGGCGCGCCGTAGCGGCCGGGCTCGGCCAGATGGGCGTCGAGGGCCAGCGTGATTGCGATCGGGCCGCTTGCCAGCTCACGGCCTTCGCTGGCCCGCGCGAACAGCACGCGCGGATCAACCGATGCGCGTTCGGCGGTGTTGTAGGCCTTTTCCATATCGGCGAGGCGCCGGTCCCAGGCGTCGAGATTGCGCGCCAGCAGGCGCACGTCGCGATAATTCTTCAGCGCCTCGGCAAAGCGGTGCTCGGCGAGCAAGGTCTGCAGGTAATAGGTTTCGGGCGCGTCCGGCAGATCCTTCAGCTCCCAGTTCCAGCCGGATTCGGCGTCGAGGTCGCGCTTGACGATGGTCTCGACCATGCGATTGGTCTTCAGCGCTTCGACCGCCAGGTCGGTGCGCTTGCGCGCAATCTCGAGCCGCTCGACCGCCTGCTCGTAGAACGTGCGCGCCTGCTCGTGCGCACCGATCTGGTCGAGCGAGTAGGGCACGGCGAGCCAGGCTTCCTGTACCGCCGGGTCCTGCGGATCGCGGTCGATCAGGATCAGCCAGGCCGGCAACGCGGCCTTCAGCGCTTCTTCCTTGTCGGACGAGCCGGCGATGCGGCGGAAGCTGCGCAGCGGCGCCGGATCGTCGACCAGGCCGCGGCGCAGCAGCACTCCGAGTGTCGAGAACGATGCGAATGGGCTCTTGGCACCGGTGCTGCCATCGTCGACGTTGTCGCGCCGCGCGCGCTCGCCGTCGATGGTCAGCTCGGCCCAGCCGAGACCGAGCAGCGCGCGGTTGGAATAAGGGCCTTCGACGCGTACCTTGCGCAGCAGCGGCTTGGCCGCCGCGCCCTGCTGGCTCTGCAGAAAGTTCCAGCCCAGCGTCATGTTGGCGCGGTCCATCAGCGCCAGCGAATCGCGGTCGGTCGGGTCGAGCTTGCCGACCTTTTCCAGCAAGGTGCGGCCCTGTTCGGTGCGGCCGTCGCGCAACAGCGCGATCGCCAGGTTGTAGCGGGTGTACTCGGTCTGGTCGCTGCCGTTTTTCGGCGCGGTCAACACGTCGATCGCGTCGGCGTCCTTGCCCATCGCCATCAGCACACGGGCGCTCAGGTCCTGCCACTCGACCAGCAGTTCCTTGGGCAGGTTCTCGCGCAGCTTCAGCAGCGTCGCGCGCGCTTCGGGCAGATAGCCGCGGGTATATTCGAATTGCGCCAGCTTGAGCTGCGCGCGATCGAACTGCAGCGGGTCGGCCGTGCTCGAACCCATGCCCTGATAAATCACATCGGCACGCTCGCGCAGGCCGAAAGACAGATAGTTATCGGCCAGCAGCCAGGGGTACTGGGCGGCGCTCGGCGTCGGTGCGTCTTCCTGAATCTTGAGCAGCTCGGTCAGTGCCGAGAGGTGGCGCTTGTCTTCGCCCAGGAAGCGGGCTGCCCGAACGCGCGGGTCGTTCTGGTCGCCGGGCGTATAGGTCGCGACCGCCGCATGCGCGGTGCCGCTGCAAGCAAGCGCCAGCGTCAGGCCGGCCGCCAGTCGCCGCAGATTCGGGCCGCTCACTTGGACGCTCTCCATTCCTTGAGCCGCAGAATCGGCTTGCCGCCACGGTTGGCCTTGCCGACGATCAGTTCCAGCGTGACCGGTGTCTGGCTCTTGTCGAAGACTACGTCGATGCGGTCGGCAAATGCGGTTTCGCCCGGTTTGGCATCTGCATAATTGCCGACGTACTCGGCGTGCAGCTTGTGGCTGCCCTTGATGACGTTGAAGCGGCCGATGCGCTGCAGGCCCTTGCTTTTGAGCAGGGCCTTGGCATCGGTCTCGCTGTAGTCGTAATGCACCGTATTGGCGTCGTCGATACTGATACTGATCGTGTGCATCAGCAGTGCGGCGGTCTCGACGCTGACATAGACGTCGACGCGCGAATACGGCGGATAGTTGAAGTCCTCGTCGGCGAGCTGCGCGTCGCGGCTGAACTGCAGCGCCTCGTCCTTGAGCACCTGGATGTTCTGATCGAGCTGCAGCGCAGCGTCGGTTTCGGTGTCCGCCCACGCGGCAGTGCCCGGGGCCAGGCCCAGCACAAGCGCAGCGAGGGTCAGTCTCAGGGTCTTATGACCGCGAAATGAAAGCATCAGGGGGTAGGCTGTCGTCGTTTGACGGAGTTTAGCAGGGCCGATCGGCAAAGCGTCGGCCCAAGCGGTGCAAGCCCGCGGCGCTGCAACGAAGGCGGATCACGCCACCGCCGGTGGACGAAAATCATCCTTCCATGCGCGCAGCGCCGCGAATACCGCCGTCTGATCGACCAGTGCAGCGCCGGCCTGCGCGGTCACCGCGTTGCGAACGCTGGCCAGGCCAGTGCGCAGGAAAGGATTGATTGCGCGTTCGACACCGATGCTGCTCGGCAGGCTCGGCATCTGCGCCGCACGACGGGCGTCGATTTGTATCCGATAGTCGGCGAGTTCGCGGTTGCCCTTGTCGACGGTCTGAGCAAAGGCCAGATTGGATTGCGTGTATTCATGCGCACAGTAGACCGCGGTGTCTTCGGGCAGGGCGGCAAGCCGCTCCAGCGACGCCAGCATCTGCGCCGGCGTGCCTTCGAACAGGCGGCCGCAGCCGCCGGAGAACAAGGTGTCGCCGCAGAACAGCAAGCCTTCCTGCGCAAAATAAAACGCGATGTGCCCCAGTGTATGGCCGGGAATTGCGATGACCTGCGCCCGTGTGTCGAGCACCCGGACTTCGTCGCCGTCGACCAGATGCCGGGTCAGCGTCGGAATTTTGCTTGCCTCGGCTTTGGGCCCCGGCACCGGGATGGCGCGGCCGTCGACCAGCGCTTCGATCCCGCCGACATGGTCGCTGTGGTGATGCGTCACCAGGATCGCTTCTAAAGTCAGACCGAGTTGGTCGAGCACGCGCTGTACCGGGCCGGACTCGCCGGGATCCACCAGCACGGCTCGCATGCCGCGCTGCAACAACCACACGTAGTTGTCGCTGAACGTCGGTATGGCGCGGACCTGCAACCCGGAGCCGGCGGGCGATTCAGAACGGATAGGCTTGGACATGGTTAAGATGGTCGGCGTCCCAGCAGCACGAGTCAATAATGCCGCTCTCCCTAGGCCGCCGCTCCAGCCGCCCATTCAATCGATACACCCTGTCGATCTGGCTGCGCTCCGCGCGCGGCAAGCGTCAGCTCGATCTGGAACAGAAGGAACTCGAGCGCGTGCTGCCCGAAGTGTTCGGCCGGCACATGTTGCAGATCGGGTCCTGGGGCCGCGGCGACGAGCTGCTGCAGTCGACCGAGACCCTGCATCGCGCGGTGATCGGCACGGTCGCCGATTTCGGTGCGCAGGCGCTGGCGGCGCCGGAAGAACTGCCGATCGCGACCAAGAGCGTCGACGGCGTGGTGCTGCCGCATACGCTGGAATTCACTCACGCGCCGCACAATGTGCTGCGTGAGGTCGCGCGTGTACTCACCGACCGCGGCCGTCTGTTCGTGATCGGCTTCAATCCGCTGGGCGGCTGGGTGATGCGCCAGCGCCTGGGCTTCGGCTATCGCGCGTTCCCGCCGCCGTCCAGTTACTACGGCATCGGCCGGCTGCGCGACTGGCTCGAGCTGCTCGATTTCGAAGTCACCGAAGTGCGCCGCTTCGGCGTCGGCTTTCCGTGGCTCGCATCGCAGTCGCAGAACCAGGCCTGGAGCCTGGGCAGCCTGCTGGCGCCGCTGGCCGAATCGTATCTGCTGGTGGCCCGCAAGCGCGTGCTGCCGGTCAATTTCGTCGGTCGCGCGCAGCGTGCGCAGGTCAAACCGCTGATCGGTGCGGTCGGTGCCGGCACCGCGGCCAATTCGGCCGCCAATTCTTCTGTCAATTCCGTGGAGACTCCGTCTCAGTGAAGTCTGTTGTGATGTATACCGACGGAGCCTGCAAGGGCAATCCGGGGCCGGGCGGTTGGGGCGCGGTACTGCGCTATCAAGGCATCGAAAAACAACTCTGTGGCGGTGAAGCCGGCACCACCAACAACCGCATGGAGCTGACCGCCGCGATCGAGGCGCTGGACTCGCTGCGCGAACCTTGCGAGGTGCTGCTGCACACCGATTCGACCTATGTGATGAAGGGCCTGACCGAGTGGTTGCCGAACTGGAAGCGCCGCGGCTGGCGTACTGCCGACGGCAAGGCGGTCAAGAACCAGGATCTGTGGCAGAAGCTCGACGCGGCCTGCCTGCAGCACAAGATTCAGTGGCGCTGGGTCAAGGGCCACGCCGGCGATCCCGGCAACGAGCTGGCGGATCAGCTGGCCAACAAGGGCTGCATTCAGGCTGCGGCGCGAGTTGGCGGCGGCTGAGAATGCGTAGGTCGGCAATCCTTTGCCGACGTGAGGCCTAGCTTGCGCATTGAGCGTGCACGTCGGCAAGGGATTGCCGACCTACGTGGCTGGTGGTTATTCCGCGGCATCACGGAATGATGCGTAGCCTGCGCATCTCGTCGAACAGGCCCAACAGCATCGCCTCGGTTTCGACGAATTCGTGGAAGCCGTAGCGCCGCGCCTTGCTGCCGTCGGCGAACAGGTCGTAGTCCCAAGAGAACACGAAATCGCCGAAGCCCCAGGACGAGACCGCGCTGTAGGCATGCGGCGCGAGCCGATGACGCTCGCGCATCGCCTTCCATAGCGGCTCCTTGTCGGCCATCACCGCGCTCAGCGACATCGGCAGCGGCGGCGCGACATCCAGATCGAAGTAGCGCGCGATGCGCGGCCATAGCTCGCTCCAGCGGAACAGATCGCCGTTGTTGATGTTGAAGGTCTGGTTTGCGCAGCGTGGTTCGGTCGCTGCCCAGACCGTTGCGCGCGCCAGCAGGGCGGCGTCGGTCATCTCCAGCAGCTTGTCGTAGGCACCCGGTTTGCCGGGGAAGCGCAGCGGCAGATTCAGCTCCTTGCAGATCGACGCATACACCGCGATCAGCATCGCCAGATTCATCGGATTGCCGAGCGCGATACCGCCGACCACCGCCGGCCGGATCGCCGACCAGTTCCAGGCCTTGCCGATCTGCCGCTGCTCCAGGAACTGCTGCTGATCGACATTGAATTCCGGCGGCATATGCGGCGGATCGGTTTCGCGCGCCGGCGTCTTGAACGGGCCGAGATGCGCGCCGTAGACCTTGTAGCCCTGCATCAGGCTGATGTGCCGCAGACCGTGCGCGATTGACTCGATCGCATCGACGACATTGGTCAGCATCGCCAGATTCGGCGGCACCAGTTCGGCCCAGGTCGGGCGGTCCTGATAGGCGGCGTAGAAGACATGCGTGACCTGATCGAGTCCGGCGAGCTTGCTGCGCGTGTCGTCGGCGTCGAGCAGGTCGACCGCGATGTGGCGGACGCGCTCGCTCGGATCGCCGCCGCGCCGCGACACGCCCATCACGTCCCAGTCGCCGGTGCTCTGAAGCTGTGTGACCAGATTGCCGCCGATCACGCCCTGGGCGCCGACGACCAGCGCGACCGGCTTCGACGTGCGCATCACGACACCGCCGGAGCCAGCCGGCCGGACGACTTGCGCAGCAGTAAGGGCGCGCACATCGCGGCCGCCGCCAGCGGCAGCAGGGCCGCGATCCACGGTACCGCGTCCAAGCCTGGGCCGTGATCGATCACCGTGCCGCCGAGCCAGGCGCCGAGCGCGTTGCCGAGATTGAACGCGGCGATGTTGAAGCTCGACGCCAGGCTCTGGCCGGCGCCTTCGGCCTGCTTCAGTACCCAGATCTGCAGCGGCGGAACCGTCGCGAAAGCGGCAGCGCCGAGCAGGCCGACGAACAGGATCGCCGCGATCTGCGAGTGCAGCGCGAAGCTCATCACCGCCAGCACCAGGGTCAGCATCAGCAGGCTGCCGAGAATCGCCTGCGCCAGGTTGCGGTCGGCGAGCTTGCCGCCGATCAGATTGCCGATCACCAGGCCGGCGCCGAAGATCAGCAGGATCGGCGACACCGCCTGGTCCGAAAAGCCGCTGATCCGGGTCAGCAGCGGTGCGATGTAGGTGAACACGACGAACAGACCGGCAAAACCGAGCGCGGTCGTCGCAAAACCGAGCAGCACCGGACCGCGAGCCAGCACGCGCAGGTCCTCGCGCAGATTGCCGGGCGCTGGCGCAGCGCGGTCACGCGGCACCGCGAGCGCGATCACCGACAGCGCAAGGACGCCCACCGCGGCCACCGCCCAGAACGTCGCGCGCCAGCCAAGATGCTGCCCGAGCCAGGTGCCGAATGGAACGCCGAGCACATTGGCGACGGTCAGGCCGGTGAACATGATCGCGATCGCCGACGCCTGCTTGTCCTTGGCGACCAGGCCGGCGGCCACCACCGAGCCCACGCCGAAGAAGCTGCCGTGCGCGAAAGCGGTCAGTACGCGCGCGGCCATCAGCATCGAGTAGCTCGGCGCCAGAGCGCAGGCGGCGTTGCCGATGGTGAAGATCAGCATCAGCGCCAGCAGCACGGTCTTGCGTGGCCAGGAACTCGTCGCCACCGTCAGCAGCGGCGCGCCAACGACCACGCCCAGCGCGTAGCCGGAGATCAGCATGCCGGCGGCGGAGATCGACACGCCGAGATCGACGCTGACGTCGAGCAGCAGACCCATGATCACGAATTCGGTGACGCCGATGCCGAAGGCGCCGGCGGTGAGTGCATAGAGCGCGACGGGCATGTCGGCCTTCCTTTCGCGGTGATGCGCCGCGGATTGCGGCCCGACCAGCTTGTGGCCGGAAGCCTTACCTGACTAGCATTCCGCAAGTAAAAAGATTGATGAGTTCAAATCACATGCCAAGAATCGACGTAAACCGCTCCGGAGAAATGGAGGCCCTGGTGCGCGTGGTCGAGCGCGGCGGCTTCTCGGCCGCGGCGCGCGAACTGCGGATGACGCCGTCGGCGATCAGCAAGCTGGTGTCGAGGCTGGAAGCGCGGCTCGGCGCGCGGCTGTTCCATCGCTCGACGCGCAAGCTGCAGCTGACGCCGGAAGGCCGGGCTTTTTACGAGCGCAGCACGCGCATCCTCGGCGACATCGACGAGGCCGAGCGCGGCGCGGCGCTCGGCGCCGAGCCGCGCGGCCGGGTCAGCGTCAACTGCAGCGTTCCGTTCGGCCTGTTGCTGCTGGCGCCTCTGCTGCCGGCTTTTCTGGAACGCCATCCGCTGGTTTGCATCGACCTGACCTTGGAAGACGCGGTGATCGACTTCCACGACAAACCCGCCGACGTCGCGATCCGCCACGGCGAGCTGCCGGCCTCGGAGCTGGTTGCGCGGCATCTGGGCGACAGCCGCAAGGTGGTCGTCGCCGCGCCGGCCTACCTGGATCGCCATGGTACGCCGCGCAATCTGAAGCAGCTCGAGAAGCACAACCGGCTCGGCTTCAACTTCCCTCACAGCACCGAGAGCTGGCCTTTCCGGCACAGCAACGGGACGCTGACGCAGCTGCCGGTTGGCGGTAACGCGCGCACCGGCGACGGCGAGAGTCTGAGACTGATGGTGGTCGCCGGCGCCGGCATCGCGCGGCTGTCGCGCTACCACGTGCAGCCGGATATCGATGCCGGCCGGCTGGCCGTGTTGCTCGAGGGCTGCAATCCCGGTGACATCGAGCCGCTGCACGCGGTCTACCGCGGCCGCAGTGGGCACCAGCCGGCGCGGGTCCGGGTCTTCCTGGATTTTCTGGTCGAGCGGATCCGGTTAAGCTGAGGCGCCTTGCCGTCATCAGCCACGCCGGAATCATGCGCCAGATCGTACTCGACACCGAAACCACCGGCCTGGAAGTCAGCCTCGGCCATCGCGTGATCGAAATCGGCTGCGTCGAGCTGCGCAATCGGCGGCCGACTGGCGAGAATTTTCACCACTACGTGCATCCGGAAGACAAGCAGATCGACCCCGGCGCTGAGGCAGTGCACGGCATCAGCCTGAAGTTCCTGGCCGACAAGCCCAAGTTCAAGGAGCTGGCGCAGCCGCTCTGGGATTATCTGGCGGGCAGCGAGCTGGTCATCCACAACGCCGCGTTCGATATCGGGTTTCTGGACGAGGAATTCCGCCGCGCCGGTGTCGGTACCAAGCTGCTGGACGTGTGCACGGTCATCGACACCGTGACGATGGCGCGGCGCCTGCATCCGGGCCAGAAAGTGAACCTCGACGCGCTGTGCAAGCGCTACGCGGTCGATGCCTCGCGTCGCGAGCATCATGGCGCGCTGCTCGACGCCGGCCTGCTCGCCGACGTGTACCTGGTGATGACCGGCGGCCAGTCGGCGCTGATGCTGGACGACAGCTCGCGCAGCAGCAGCGTCCGTCGTTCACGCTTCGTTGATCTGCTCGGCGTGCCTGCGGATCTGCCGCTGGTGGTCGTGGTGGCGACCGACGATGAAGTGGCCGCGCACCAGGATCGCTTGAAGACGATTGAGAAGAAGTCGGGTGGCAAGCTGATCTGGGGTGGCGAGCTGCATTAGTCGCAGCGTGTAGGTTGGGGTGAGCGCAGCGAACCCCAACATCAGTGCGGACGACTGTTGGGGTTCGCAAGCTCACCCCAACCTACACGACTACTTCGTCGCCAGCGCCGTGACGACTTCGAAATATGGCGGACGTGTTTCGCGTGAGGTGACGCGGCAGCTCTCGACTTTCAGGCCGGCGTCTTTCAGCAAACGCTGCAAGGCCTCCGGTGACAAGCCCAGATTCACGTGATCGTAGGCACGCATCGCTTCCTCGTGATGATGCTCGCCCAGGGTCGCGACGATCAGATGTCCGCCAGGCTTCAGCACCCGTGCCACTTCCTTCAGCATCACGTCCGGATGTGCGCTATACGGCAGCGCGTGCATCGCGAACACATGATCGAAGCGGCTTTCATCGAAAGGCAGCGCATGCATGTCGCCCTCCTCGACGCTGACGTTGCTGAAGCTGGCCAGACGCTTGCGCGCCGCTGCGACGACCGTCGCGCTGACGTCCACGCAGGTCACGCTGCGCGCATGGCTGGCGATCAGCTCGCTGAGCACGCCGTCGCCGGAACCCAGGTCCAGTACGTCGCCGAGTTCCAGCAGCCCGATCAGGGCTCTTGCCGTCGCCTCCCAGGTGCGGCCCGGCGAGTAGTGCAGCTCCATGCGGCCGGCGACCGACTCGGCCCAGGTCTGCCCGTGCTTGCGCGCCAGTACCACTTCTTCGGCGCGTTCGCGATCGATGCGCGTCTGGCGGTCGTCGATCTGGGCGCGCAGATGCGACCACAGCTCACCGGCGGCGCCGCCGTTGCCGCTGGCCGAGTAGAGCGCCGCACTGCCGACGCGCTTGTCCTGCACCAGCGCGGCGCGCTTCAGACGGGAAAGATGTGTGGATACCCGGCTCTGCGCGAGCCCGGTGATGTCGGTGAGCTCGGCTACCGACAGCTCATAGGCTTCCAGCAGCAGCAACAGGCGGCAGCGGCTCGGATCGGCCAGCAAGCGGCAAAGTTCGGTGCCTTGTTCTAACGACAGTGACATGGGATGGCTTTAGCCAAGTGTTTCAGCAAATGAGGATGGGTACGCAAAAGCCCGCCGGCGCCGGGCGCGGGCGGGCTTGACGGGACGGCGCAAAAAAATCAGCTGCCGGTCTTTTTCTTGCTTGCCGCCTTCTTCGCCGGCGCTTTCTTCGCGGTGGCAGCCTTCTTGGCCGGAGCGGCTTTCTTCACGGCGGCCTTCTTCACGGCTGCCTTCTTCGGAGCGGCCTTCTTGGCGGCTGCGGCCGGGGCTGGTGTGGGCCTGGAGTCCGTGGTCGCGGTCGCGACCGACTCGCGCGCATGCGCGATCAGCCGGGTCACGGTTTCCTGCATCAGGTCGAACTGGGTCTGCACGATCGCCTGGATGCCGCCTTTCCTGTGCGAGCGCAGCGAGGCCAGCGTGCCGTCGTAGTAGTCGTGCAGCGCTTTCAGTTCCTTGTCGGCGAACTTCTGCAGGCCCTTGTAGACCGCTTCGTTGGCGGTGCCGACCGCGGCGAGCGAATCCTTGCGCATGCGATCGAACTGTTTCTTCAGCTGGTCCAGGCGATGTTTTGCTTTCAAGGCTCACTCCTTCATGACACGACGATGAAGGCCGAGTGTAGGTGCAAGAGCGCAGCGCCGTCACCTTCGGTCGAGCTCGGCGAAACCCGCATTGTTTACGTGCGTAGCGGCCCGGAGCTATGATGCCGGCCCGTTCCATACCGCTGAGTATGGCTGCGTTTGGCGCCCTCGGACGCTAACGCAGCGGGCCGAATTCAAAAACCAAAGGAGTCTGCTCCCGCCATGTTCCAAGGCCAATCCATCCGCGTGACGGTGCTCCCCGGCGGTATCGCCGAGCTGTGCTTCGATCGCCAGCAGGACGCGATCAACAAGTTCGACAAGAGCACCGTCGAAGAACTGGCGGCCGCTGCCGCCGCCCTAGGCAAGGACAGCTCGATCAAGGGGCTGCTGGTCACCAGCGCCAAGAGCGTGTTCATCGTCGGCGCCGACATCACCGAGTTCGGTCAGAACTTCAAGCTCAGCGAAGAAGAGCTCGCTGCCTGGGCGTTGAACGCCAACCAGGCGTTCAACGCGATCGAGGACCTGCCGTTCCCTAGCGTTACCGCGATCAACGGCATCGCGCTCGGCGGCGGCTTCGAAATGTGCCTGGCTACCGACTACCGCGTGATCGCGGCGGACGCTCAGGTCGGCTTCCCCGAAGTGAAGCTTGGCATCATCCCGGGCTTCGGCGGCACGGTGCGCATGCCGCGCCTGACCGGCGCCGACAACGCGATCGAGTGGATCGCGTCCGGCAGCCAGCAGAAGGCCGAGGCAGCGCTGAAGGTCCGCGCCGTCGACGGTGTGACACCACTGGACAAGTTGCGCGACGCCGCGCTCCGCACCTTGAATCTCGCCATCGAGGGCAAGCTGGACTGGAAGGCGCGCCGCGAGCAGAAGAAGGGCCCGCTGAAGCTCAACCAGATCGAATCGATGATGGTGTTCGAAACCTCCAAGGGTTTCATTGCCGGCCAGGCCGGCCCGAACATGCCGGCGCCGGTCGAAGCGGTCAAGGCGATCCAGAAGGCCGCATCCAAGGGCCGCGACGACGCGCTGAAGATCGAAGGTGCCGCGTTCGCCAAGCTCGCCAAGACCAGCGTGGCAGATGCCTTGATCGGCATCTTCCTGAACGACCAGTTCCTGAAGAAGAAGGCCAAGGGTGCGAGCAAGATCGCCAAACCCGTCAAGCACGCGGCGGTGCTCGGTGCCGGCATCATGGGCGGCGGCATCGCCTTTACCAGCGCGTCCAGGGGCACGCCGATCGTGATGAAGGACATCGCCGAAAAGGCGCTGGACCTGGGCATGAGCACGGCCAACAAGTTACTGGCCAAGGACGTCGAGCGCGGCAAGCTCAAGCCCGAAAAGGCAGGGCAGATTCTGTCCGCGATCCGGCCCGTGCTCAGCTACAGCGAATTCAAGGATATCGACATCATCGTCGAGGCTGTAGTCGAGAATCCGAAGGTCAAGAAGAGCGTGCTTGCCGAAGTTGAAGCCGTGGTCGGCGAGAACACGATCATCGCCTCCAATACTTCGTCGATCTCGATCGAAGAGCTGTCCACCGTGATGAAGCGCCCCGAGAATTTCCTCGGCATGCACTTCTTCAACCCGGTGCACAAGATGCCGCTGGTCGAGGTCATCTACGCCAGCAAGACCAGCAAGGAGGCGATCGCGACGACGGTCGCCTACGCAAGCGCCATGGGCAAGACGCCGATCGTCGTCAAGAACTGCCCGGGCTTTTTGGTCAACCGCATCCTGTTCCCTTACTTCTTCGGCTTCTTCGGCGCGATCCGCGATGGTGCCGACTTTGTCAAAGTGGACAAGGTGATGGAGAAGTTCGGCTGGCCGATGGGCCCGGCCTACCTGCAGGACGTGGTCGGCATGGACACCAGCCACCACGTCGGCGACGTGCTCGCCGAAGGCTATCCGGACCGCATGGGCCACGGCGAAGGCAAGAGCGCGCTTGACGTGATGTTCGACGCCAAACGCTATGGCCAGAAGAACGGCCTCGGTTTCTACAAGTACGAAACCGATCCCAAGGGCAAGCCGAAGAAGACCGCAGATCCGGAGTCCTACGAGCTGCTCAAGGCCGCGCAGCCCAAGGGCATCGTCGACATGTCGGACGAGGACATCGTCGACCGCCACATGCTGCCGATGATCATCGAGACGGTGCGCTGCCTCGACGACGGCATCGTCGAAACGCCGGCCGAGGCCGACATGGGCCTGCTCTACGGCGTCGGCTTCCCGCCGTTCCGCGGCGGCGCGCTCAAGTACGCCGACACCATCGGCCTGAAGACCATCCTGGAGAAGTGCGAGAAATACGCGCACTTGGGCAAGCTGTATCAGCCCACAGATTCGATGAAGAAGATGGCCGCTGAAGGTAAGACTTTCTATTCGAAGTGAGCCCTCGCGCTCACGCTGGAGCAATACATGAGTGGCAACATGACTTATGCCGTTATCGTCGATGCGATCCGCACGCCGATGGGCCGTTCCAAGGCGGGTGTGTTTCGTAATGTGCGTGCAGAAGCGCTGTCGGCGCATCTGATGGCGGAAATCCTCAAGCGCAATCCGGCAGTGAAGCCGAGCGACGTCGAGGACGTGATCTGGGGCTGCGTGATCCAGACGCTGGAACAGGGCTACAACATCTCGCGCAACGCGCTGCTGCTCGCCGGCCTGCCGCAGAGCGTTCCGGGGCAGACCGTGAACCGCTTGTGCGGCTCGAGCATGTCGGCGATCCATATCGCCGCGGCGCAGATCCAGGCCGGCATCGCCGACACCTTCATCTGCGGCGGCGTCGAGCACATGGGCCATCTGCCGATGGCCTTCGGCTTCGACGGCGCGCCGGAGCTGTCGGTGTTTACCGCGAAAGCCGCCGGCAGCATGGGCCTGACCGCGGAAATGCTGACGCAGACTCACGGCATCGATCGCAAGAGCCAGGACGAGTTCGCGCTCGCTTCGCACCAGAAGGCCTACGCCGCCTGGAAGAATGGCGAATTCAAGGGCCAGATGGTCGGCACGCCGGGCCATGACGCCGACGGCGCGCCGATCATCGTCGACTTCGACGAGGTCGTGCGCCCCGATGCCAACCTGGAAAGTCTGCTGGCGCTGAAGCCGGTGTTCAACCCCAAAGGCTCGGTCACCGCCGGCAACAGTTCGGCAATTTCCGACGGCGCGTCGGCAACGCTGATCATGAGCGAGGGCAAGGCCCAGGCCCTGGGCCTGAAGCCGCTGGCGCGGATCATCGGCATGGCCGCGGCCGGCTGCAATCCGTCGATCATGGGCATCGGCCCGGTGCCAGCGACGCAGAAGGCGCTGAAGGCCGCCGGCATCGATATCAAGGATGTCGACTACTTCGAGCTGAACGAGGCCTTCGCCGCGCAGTCCCTGGCAGTGCTGACCGAGATGAAGCTGCTCGACCGCATGGACCACATCAACATCAAGGGCGGCGCCATCGCCCTGGGCCATCCGCTGGGCTGCTCCGGCGCGCGCATCACCGGCGCGCTGGCGCATATCCTCAACCAGAAGGACGCGCAGTTCGGCCTCGCCACCATGTGCATTGGCATGGGGCAG